>CAZVKC010000022.1:0-18115 GCA_964627455.1 uncultured Solibacteraceae bacterium
CCTTTGGCCAGTTCCTTGTGATCCGGAATGGATAGCCGCCGGTGCGGAGGATCCTTGCGGCGAACGATGATGTGGCTTCCCTGTTGGCAGTCAAATACGTAGCCAAGTCTCCCGAAAACGACAACAGCCTGCCGCCCGGAGAGAATCGGCAGTTTCAAGTAATCGAAACCTCGATGACCTCTTCCATGATGCTCGGTGGAATCGGGTCGCCATGCTTCTTGAGGCTAGTCAAGTAGGCCTCAATTGCCTCACGAATGTTTGCAGTGGCTTCGGAACGGGTTGGGCCTTGAGAAATGCATCCAGGCAAGCTCGGGCAAGTGGCAATGAAGACGCCGTCTTCATCCTGTTCGAGCAGAATGCGGTATCTCATGGCTTCGAGTTTACCAATTCCATTGAAGATCGACAGGCGAGAGAGTACTTCGGTTTTGAATGGGCGGCGAGTGAGTTCTCGCCGCCCTCTTTCTGTTGGTTCCGATTACTGCTGACCGCCGGGGACCGGGGTTGCACTGGGGGTACTCGTCACGAGCGGAGTCGCCGAGGTCTTGTTGATCATCGGACCACTCACCACGAGTTCGACGCGGCGGTTGGCCTGACGTCCTGCAGCGGTGTTGTTGTCCGCCACCGGCATGGATTTCCCGAAACCGCGCGCCGTGATGTTGTCTGGCGAAACGCCCTGTGAAATCAGGTACGCGCGAACCGCATCCGCGCGCTTCTCCGACAAGCGCTGGTTCAACTCGATGCTTCCGACGCTGTCGGTGTGACCTTCTACCTCGATCTTCATGTCGGGATGGATCAGGATGATGCCGGAGACACGCGCCAGCTTCTCACGGGCGATGGGGCGCAGCGTGAACATCCCGGTGTCGAAGAGGACATCCGACATGTTGACGATGAGTCCACGGGCCGTTTCCCGGGTCGCGAGCACCATGTTGAGGTTCCGCATCAACTCTTCCTTCATGCGGACCCGCTCGGCTTCGGCCTTTTCCGCGGCTTCGCGGGCTCGGGCGGTTTCAGCTTCCAACGCCTTTTGGCGGATTGCGGCTTCTTCGCGGGTCCTCGCCTCTTCGCGGCGTGCCGCTTCGGCAGCCAGACGCGACTTCTCCGCTTCCATCGAGGCTGCCGCAGCGCGTTCGCGTTCGAGAGCCATCATCCGTTCCTTTTCCGCGACGAGCAGGGCAGTTTGTTCCTGCACCTGCTGCGCGTTGCGGCGAGCGGCTTCGGCCTGTTCAGCGGATAGCTTGGCTGCTTGCGCTTTGGCCGCGGCTTCCGCTTCCGCCTTGCGGCGTGCTTCGAGTTCCATCTGTGCGTTGCGTTCGAGTTCCTGCGCCCGGCGTTCCGCAGCGGCGCGTTCCGCCGCGAGGGCTTCATCGTTCGCCTTGCGGACGGAGATCAGGCGTGCGTCCTCGGCCAGCTGGGTCACGTGGCGGGCCAGGGTCTGGA
This sequence comes from uncultured Solibacteraceae bacterium, assembly GCA_964627455.1. Lineage (GTDB taxonomy): Bacteria > Acidobacteriota > Terriglobia > Bryobacterales > Bryobacteraceae > F-183. The sequence goes on from CAZVKC010000022.1 coordinate 1,438, forward strand.
TCTGCTTGCGATCGCCGGCGCCGGAATTGAGGAATGCTTCCGCGTTTTTCAGGTCGACGCTGGCTTTCTGCATCGTCTCAGCAGCGTAGCGATCGGCGCCGGCGGCCTTTGCGACGGCCATTGCCTGGCGGGCTTCCATCAGGTCCACGGGGATGTTCAACTTCGCTTCACGCAAGCGCACGCGGTCGCCGGGGGGCAGCTGCGACAAGTAGCCTCCGCGAGACACGAGTTCGTAGCGGACATCGATCGGCATGATGGTGCCGGTGGTGGATCCGCTCTTCACTACGCCTTCCGCGACAACGGTGTCGGACGGCTGAGTCACGGCATAGTAGGGTTCGGCAGTGACGATCAAACCGAAGGTCTGAAGTTCGGTCGCAGCTTGCACACGCGCGCGGTCTCCTTCGAGCATCAATTCGCCGAGATTTTCCGAACGGCCTTCGGGCGTGATGGCCCACAATACGTAGGTCAGATAGCCTTCATCCAGGGTCGATGGCGGCGGGAGCTTTTCGATCGAGGCGTCCACTTTGGTGGCGCCGGTCCGGCTGTCGACTCGTACCTCGCCTTTTGCTCTGGGCGCGAGCTTAGAACCTTCAAAGGCGACAACGGTGGATCCCTGGCGATGGTGATAGTTGATGGCTTTGGTGGTTCGGGATACGACATCGACTTTGAATACAACGGGTGGCGGATCCTGCTGCGCCGGCTGCTGTTGCTGCTGTTGGGCGAACGCGGCCCCGGGCAGGGCAGCGGCGGTGAGCATGAGCAGAGGGAGCAACATGGGTCGGTTATCAGAATTGTGGTTGTGTTGGTTGTTCAACATCATGCACCTCTTGATTGCATGTCGTGTGCCAGGGGCACAACTCGTTTAGACGCAATCAGTTCACTTATTAGTACGGTAGAAATCTCCCGTCGGTGCGGGAAATTTTGTCCGGGCGTGCTGGAGAATTCGCGCTTGTCGCGGCAGAACGCTGCACTACAATTCAGGTGAGGCCCCATTGGCGCGTTACACACTGGAGCAGTACTGGGTTGCTGAGGACGCGGCTGACGTTCGCCATGAATATCGGGACGGAATCCTCTACGCGATGGCGGGGGGAAGCACACAGCACGTTTGGATCACAGGTAATGTGTTTGGAAGCCTGCATAACGCCTTGAAGGATCGTCCCTGTCGCGTGGCGTCAAGTGACATGAGGGTTTACGCGGCGAGCCTGCAGTCTGTCATGTATCCGGATGTCGTTGTTGCGTGTGAACCCATACAAATGGCGTCTGCGACTGGAAACGCGACGATCACCAATCCGACTCTGATTGTCGAAGTTCTTTCGCCTTCAACGGAGCGAAAGGACCGTGGCTGGAAATTCAAGGCCTACCAGACGATCCCGTCATTTCAGCAGTATGTGCTGGTCTCGCAGACGGCGCCGTTTGTCGAACTGTTTACGAGATCCGCCGAAGGCTTCTGGATGTACAAGTTCTTCGATGGCCTCGAGGCTGAAGCCGAACTTTCATCAATCGGCGTTTCGCTTCCGCTCTCGGAGATCTACTCTCGCGTCGAGTTCCCGGCAATCATCGACTGACCGGCGGCGTCCAGGGTTGGACCTTCGCCAAAGCCAGAGCGGCGTGATCCACAATATGAACGGGGTTGCGCAATGGTTCGCCCATGCCTTCGAACGCCACCACCATCTGATCTCCGTTCTGCAGCGCGACACCTTCGCCGAAGCTGAATGCGCCGGCGCCGTAGAAGTGGATATGCACGTCGCCGGGCCGCCGGTGCGCTTCGTACTTGAAGTGATGATGTTCGAGGTTCTCGAGCGAATGCGACATCGCCTCTTCGCCGGTGAACAACGACGCGCTCCAAATCGCGGCCCCGTTGCGTTCCACCGTGGCTCTGCCGCGGATCGCAGTGAAATCCTGCGTGAGGACAAGTTCAGGTCCCAGTGAGCAGGTGCGGAGTTTCGAATGCGCGAGATACAGATAGTTCTTGCGCTCCATCACATGATCCGAAAACTCATTGCCCATCGCGAACCCGATTCGCCGGGGCACACCATTCGCGTCGTTGATGTACACGCCGGCGATCTCGGCTTCTTCGCCGCCGTCGTCCGCATATGCCGGGACATCGAGCGGATCGCCGTGCGCACGCAGGATCGTTCCGGTTCCTTTGTAGAACCATTCGGGCTGCGCGCCGATGCCGCCACCAGAGGGCTTGCCGCCTTCGACGCCCCACTGGTACATCTTCATGCTGTCGGTCACCGTCACCGGACCTTCATGCATTGCATTGCGGTTTTGGGCGCTCTTCAAATGCGTGAGTCCCGTGCCGGTAATGAGGCAGCAGTTGGGTTCGGTGGGATGATCCGCGGCGGGCAGCAGTTTCCAGTCCGACGACGGGCCGGCGGCGTACACGGACGCGTAGTCGAGTGTTTCGCCGGTGGCGTGCAGCGGCCTGCCCGACAGCACCATCTCGTGAACTGACCCGTGGTCAGTTAGGGCGAGCCTGTCGCCTTCAACGATCGCGACGCAGCGGCGACCAGTGGCGTGCTGTGCGATTTGCACGATTCTCATTGGACTTCGAAGCTCCTTTGACGCGCGGGCAGGAACTCATCGCCCGGATTCCAGGTGGGCATGACGGTCTGGTTGGCGATGGTTAGTCCCAGCGTGTAGCCGAAGCGCGCCATCTGTTCCATGCTGCCGAAATCCCAGTCGTCGCTGTACTGATCCGACGGTTGATGGTAGTTCTTCGCGTTGTATTCGACAAAGACTTTATCACCGAAGTCGTCGGGCTTGCCGATGAACTGGTTGCCGGCATGAACGCTGAAAGCTGGGATCCCGGCCTTGGCAAAGCTGAAGTGGTCGGAGCGGTAGTAGTGCCCCTGCTCCGGCCGCGGATCCGGCTCGATGGCGAGGTTGTAACGCTTCGCGATCTCCTGCACGGTCGGCCACAGCGTGGTGCGTTCCGCGCCGTTGATGCCCATGTCCTTGGTTCGGCCGAAAGGATAGAACGCGTCGAAGTTCAGGTTCACAGCCGTTTTGCCGAGCGGGAAGAGCGGCTTCTTCGCGTAGTAGTCGGCGCCGCGCAGGCCGGACTCTTCCGCCGTCACCAGTGTGAACACAACGCTGCGGCGCGGCTTGCGAGGCAGCGTCGCCCAGGCGCGCGCCATCTCGATGAGCATCGCACACCCTGTCGCGTTGTCGACGGCGCCGTTGTAGATCGTGTCGCCGTTCACTGCGGGACCAATACCCAGGTGATCCCAATGCGCGCTGTAAATGACGGCTTCGCCTTTCCCCTTGGGATCCGAACCTTCAATCCACGCCACCACATTGCGCGTTTCCATCTTGCGGACCTTCATCGGAATCGAACCGCTGAATTTCACCGGCAGCGGCACGGCACGGAAGCCCGGCGAATCCGCCATTTGCAGCAATTCGTCAACGGTCTTGCCGAGCGATGCCGCGACCTGTTCCGCCGCGCGCTTGTTCAACCAGCCTGCGAACGCCAGCGCCTTTTGGCCGCGATCGAGTTCCACCTGGGCGTCTTCCCGACCGAACCCCTGCACGACCTGCCAGCCGTATCCGGCGGTCGGCGTCGTGTGGATGATCAGGCAGGCAACCGCGCCTTTGCGCAGCGCCTCCTCATACTTGTAGGTCCAGCGGCCGTAGTACGTGAGCGCTTTGCCGCCAAAGAATTTCGGATCGTTCGACGGAGGTTCGTTGGTGAACAGGACCACCACCTTGCCTTTGACGTCGACGCCTTTGTAATCATCCCAGTTGAATTCGGGCGCCGTGATGCCGTGGCCAACGAACACCGCGTCAGCGCTGAACGTCGACAGATCCTTCTGCTCGTTGCTCAGACCCGTGAACTCCTCGTGCCATTTGAAGTTCACGTTTTGACCCTTCACGGTGGCGGACAGCGTGGAGGTGGGTTGCGGTTCCGCACCGACGAGCGGGACACGCTGGAAGTACGTGCCGTTGTCGCCGCCGGGCTTCAAGCCGAAGGCCATGAACTGGGCCGCGATGTACTCGGTCGCCAGATCACCGCCGCGCGTGCCGACGCCGCGCCCTTCGAGCAGATCACTCGACAGGAATTTCGTATGCGCGCGGATCCGCTGGCCGGTGATCTCGTCCACCTGCGCCGCGAGCAGGCCAGCCGCACACGCCATCAAACAAAAATGCCGTATCACGTTCGCAGTATCCCATAAGCGGGTATCATGACAGGCATGCAATTCCGTCAAGGCTTCGCCGATGTGAACGGGATCCGGCTGCATTACATGGCGTCCGGCAATCCGCAGGGAAAGCTGATGCTGTTCGTGCATGGATTTCCGGAATTCTGGTACGAATGGCACGCGCAACTGGAGGCGCTTGGCGACGACACGTATCACGCCGTCGCGATGGACTTGCGCGGCTACAACCTGTCGTCGAAGCCGCAGGATGTCGAGGCGTATCGCACCAAGCATCTGGTCGAGGATCTGCGCGCGCTGGCAGCGACCTTGACGGATGAGCCGTTCACGCTGGTGGCGCACGACTGGGGCGGCGCCGTGGCGTGGGCGTTCGCGATCCAGTATCCGCAGTTGCTGCACCGGCTGATCATCCTGAATGCGCCGCATCCGGCGGTCTTCGCTCGCGAGCTTTTGACCAATCCGGCGCAACAGAAAGCCAGCCAGTATATGCGGCTGTTCCAGAGTCCGGAAGCCGAGGACATCGTATCCGCCGGCGGATTCGCGATGTTGAAGAAAGCCGCGCTCGAAGGGCGTTCCGCCGGCGATGTTGCGAAGTATGTGGAAGCCTGGTCGCAACCCGGCGCGATCACAGGCGGACTCAACTACTATCGCGCGATGCGCGTGAAACCGCCGGCATTGGACGGCGAGATGGAGCCGTTGCCGGCCGGTGTGGATCCGGCAACGATGCGGGTCCACGTGAAAACGCGTGTGATCTGGGGCATGCGCGACACCGCGCTTACGCCCGGCAATCTCGAGGGACTCGACCAGTTCGTGGCAGGCGTCGACATCATCCGCGTGCCCGATGCGACGCACTGGATCGTGGCCGAGAAACCGGACCTGGTCAATCAACTCATTCGCGAATTCATTTAGCACCACATAAGAGTGGGTTACACTGAGGCCGATGATGTATCCCCTGAAAAAAGGCAAAATCGCGCAGCAGGCTCACGTTGGCCTCCCGGAAGGAACCTACGAGGAAGAGCACGGGCGCAAAGGGTTTTTCGGGAAGTCCGCGCACCTGTATCATGCGCATCCGCCGACGGGTTGGATCCGCTTCGAGGGCAAGCTGCGGCCGCATTGTCTGGATCTCAATCTGGTCGAGCCAACCGACCTCGATGATCCCGACGGCGCGCCGCTGGCGGTGTTGGGCAACAACGACATCCGGATTTCGGTGTCGCGCCGCTCGGCGCCGATGCCGTTCTACTTTCGCAATGCCGACGGCGACGAACTGTACTTCGTGCATCGCGGCGAGGGCGTGATCGAGACGGACTTCGGCCCGCTGGAGTTCGAAAAGGGCGATTACATCAACATCCCGCGCGCGGTGACCTATCGCGTCGCGCCGCGGACCACCGATAATTTCTTCCTCGTGATCCAGTCGAAGGGCGAGTTCACGCCGCCTGACAAAGGTTTGCTTGGGCAGCACGCGCTGTACGATCCCGCGATGCTGGTGACGCCCGAGCCGCAGCCGATCCTGGAAGAAGACGAGCAGCGCGAATGGGAAGTGCGGATCCTGGTGGACGGCGAGTACTCGAAAGTCTTCTATCCGTACAATCCCATGGACGTGGTCGGCTGGAAGGGCGACCTCACCGCCTGGAAGCTGAACATGCGCGACATCCGGCCGGTGATGAGTCACCGCGCGCATTTGCCGCCGTCGGCGCACACGACTTTCGTCACGGAAGGCGCGGTGATTTGCAGCTTTCTGCCGCGCCCGCTCGAAGAGGACGCCAACGCGATGCGCGTGCCGTTCTATCACCGCAACACCGATTACGACGAGTTCCTCTTCTATCACGACGGCGATTTCTTCAGCCGCGACAACATCAAGGCCGGGATGTGTACGCTGCATCCGCGCGGCATCCATCACGGACCGCATCCGAAAGCGCTTGCCAACCAGCATCGCAAGACGCATACGGACGAGTACGCCGTGATGTTGGATGGTTTGAATCCGATTCACGTGCTGCCCGCGGGTGAAGAGGTGGAATGGAAAGAATACTGGGCAAGCTGGAAAGGACCTTCGAAGTGATCGTGACCCCCGGGCAGGAACCTCCACAGAACATTTACAAGCTCATGATTGGCATGATCGTCCCGAGGCCGATTGCCTTTGTGTCGACCGTGAGCCGTGACGGCGTGCGCAACCTGGCGCCATTCAGCTTCTTCACTGCCGTGAGCGCGAATCCACCGGTGATCTGCTTTGCTCCGATGCGGAACTCGCGCGGCATGATGAAGGACACGCTGCGCAACATCGAAGAGACCCGCGAATTCACGGTCAATGTTGTAAGCGAAGAGTTCGTGCAACAGATGAATATGTGTTCGGGCGAGTATGGTCCGGAAATCGACGAATTCGAGATCTCGCGGCTGACTCCTGTGGCGAGCGATGTGGTGACCCCACCGCGCGTCGGCGAATCAAAGGCGAGTATGGAGTGCAAGCTGTTGCAGATCGTGGAGGCGAGCGCTTTGCCCCTCGGCGGCAGCCTCGTATTGGGCGAGGTGTTGCGGTTTCATGTGCACGATGCCGTCATCGAGGACTTCCGCGTGGATCCGGATGCTCTGAACGCAGTCGGGCGCATGGGAGGTCCGACATACACGCGCACCAAAGACCGGTTCGATATCGCGCGCCCGGTCGTCAAATAACTGAAATCCCGCAGAGGCGGTTTGCGTTGTATTGAATATGCGGCGCCGGCGCTGGCTCCTGTATTCCGGATCCCTGCTTCTACTTGCTTTCCTGATCGTGGCGATCGTGGACTGGCAATTCGTGCGCGCGGCGCGCGACAGGCGGTACACGCGGGTCGAGGAGATCCCGCATCGCAAGGTCGCGCTGCTGCTGGGAACCGGCAAATACCTGCAGGGATCCTCGAGTCGCGAGAATCCGATGTATCGCTACCGCGTGGAGGCCGCGGCCGCGCTGTGGCATGCGAGCAAGGTCGAATTCATCCTCGCGAGCGGCGATCACGGGACCGCCGACTATGACGAACCTTCTGACATGACGCGCGATCTGGTGGCGCTTGGCGTTCCCCACGAGGCAATCTATCGCGACTACGCCGGATTTCGCACCCTCGATTCGATCGTTCGCGCGCAACACGTCTTCGGCTTGAAGCAGTGCACGATCGTTTCCCAGGGGTTCCACAACGAACGCGCGTTGTATCTGGCCCGCGCCTCCGGTCTCGATGCGATCGCCTTCGACGCAGCCGATGTTCCATTTGCGTGGGCGCTCAAAACTCACCTTCGCGAAAAGATCGCGCGTGTTGCGGCAATGGTCGATGTCCACGTGCTGCACACAAAGCCGCGCTACTACGGAAAGCGCATCGAAATCGGCAGGGAGCCTCCGGTATGATGGGGGATCATTATGATGCGCCCCCTCCACCGTCGCGCGTTTCTCGGCGCCTGCAGTGCGGGTCTGCCGGCATTCAGCAGCATCGCGGCGGATACGCCGGTCGATATCGGTAACCGCCGGGAGTTATTCGTGGACGACACACTGGTGGAGTCGCTCACGGGCGACGCCCAGTTGCGCCTCGCGACGCCGATGCCACGCGAAACAGTGCTGAAACTCGACAGGCCGCATGAGGGTCCGTTCAGCGCGTATTTCACAATTCTCATTTGCGACGACAAGAAGTACCGCCTGTATTATCGCGGCGTTCCCGACGCCGGGCAGGACGGACGCGGCAACGAGGTCACCTGCTACGCCGAGTCGGCGGATGGCCTGCAATTCACCAAGCCGGCGAACAACATCCTGCTCTCGAATCAGCCCCCGTTTCAGCACAACTTCTGCCCGTTCGTGGACCGTAATCCGCGCACGTCGACCGGCCGTTACAAAGCGCTGAGCGGCATTGCCAGCAGCGGTCTGCGTGCGTGGACCTCAGACGACGCCGTCCATTGGAAGCAGTTGCGCAATGAGCCGGTGATGCCGGCAACCAAACTGCCGATGTTCGATTCGCAGAACCTCGCGTTCTACTCCGAACACGAAGGTTGCTACGTCGCGTATGTGCGGCAGTTCCGCAACATGATCCGGTCCATTGTGCGCGCCACGAGTTCGGATTTCATCAACTGGACGCCATTTGAACCGCTCGAGATCGAAGGCGCTCAAGAGCACCTGTACACGAACCAGTTGCATCCGTATTTCCGCGCGCCGCACATTTACGTAGGCATCGCTGCGCGCTTCCTGCCGGGACGCCAGGTGCTTTCGGACGAAGAAGCGAAGCAGGTGGGCGTCGTTGCGGGTTATTACAAGGACACCTCGGACAGCGTTCTCATCACAACACGCGGCGGCAACCGGATCCAGCGCACGCATCGCGACGGTTTCCTGCGGCCGGGCTATGGATTATCGCGCTGGTCGAGCCGCGGAAACTATCCAGCGCTGAACATCGTGCCGGCCGGAAGTGACGCCAGCGAGATGAGCTTCTACGTGAACCGTGACTACGGCCAGCCGTCGAACTACCTGCAGCGGATCGCCTTGCGCACGGATGGCCTCGCGAGCGTTCACGCGGGCTGGCGTAGCGGGCAGGTGATGACCAGGCCGCTGTCGTTCACAGGGCGCGAGCTGGAGGTGAACTACGCGACCAGCGCGGCGGGCTCCCTGCGGGTCGGGATCATCCCAGCCGACCAGGGAGTAGCGGGCAGAGCACTGACGGAATGCGACGAGTTGATCGGGGACCGGCTGGATCGCGTGGTCCGCTGGCGAGGGAATCCGGATGTCGCGGCGCTCGCCGGCAAGCCCGTCCGGTTGGTTTTCCAACTGCGTGACGCGGACCTGTACAGTTACCGGTTCCGCGGCTAACTTCCCGACTTGGTGAAGATCAGCACGTGCTGCCGAGGCAGTTTGTCGATCTTCTGGCTGAGTTGAAAACCTTCGGCCTCGAGTTCCATTTTCACTTCCTTGACGCTCATCTTGTGCTCGGGCCGGATGGGCACCTCCGGATCCTCTTTGCGATATTCGAGAAGCACAAGGCGGCCGTCCGGTTTGAGTGCGGTCCGCATTTTGCGCAGCATCGCCTGCGGCTGCGAGAACTCATGGTAGACATCGACCATGATGATGAGGTCCAGGGTATTGGCTGGTAAGTTGGGGTCCGTCTCGGTAGCCAGAACGGTTTCGATATTGCGGATCTTCTCGCGTGCCGCGTTGCGGGCAAGGCGCTGGAGCATCGGCTCCTGCAGATCGCTCGCGTATACTTTCCCTTCCGGACCCACCTTACGCGCCATCCGGACGCTGAAGTAGCCTGTGCCGGCCCCGACATCCGCCACCACCATGCCCTTCTTGAGTTGCAGCAGGTCAACGGCGAGATTTGGATTCTCTTCCCAGTCCCGTTCCGGGCGTTCGAGCCAGTCTGCTCCCCCGTAGCCCATCACCATCGCGTACCGGCGGCCGGAAACCGGGTGGATTCCTGGTTGCGCGCTTTGGGCCAGGGCCAAGTTTGTTACAGTGACGAACAGCCAGGCTGCACGCAGTATCAGAGATTGCTTCATGAACGGACCCTTTATCAATAGACGGCTGGCGCCCTGGAACCGGAGGGAATTTTTGTCCTTCGGGGGCGCCCTGGGCGGCGGGGCTGCGCTCCTGACTTCCTGCAAACCGCCAAAGACTAAGATTAACCGGAAGACTACTCCGCTGGGAGAGCGAGCCGAAGTGGGCAGTCTTGTTTTCCTGGCTCTGGAAACGAAATGGTCTACTCAGTTCGGCGAGGTGCCGAGGATCCGGGTGCCGAAGAGCCATTTCCTGAGCATTCGCATTTCAATTACCAACCAGGGGGGCAGCAGCGCCGGTTGTCCGCTGCTTTCGCTCGTCGATGACGCTGATCAGCGATTCCCTGAGGTTGACGACGCCAAAGAGGTTGACGGGTGGCTGGGCCTGGTTCGGATCATTCAGCCTGGAAACACCGAGTTTGGCTGGATCGTCTTCGACGTTACTCCGTCGAACTATGCCTTGCGCTTGTCCGACGGCAACGCCGAGAACGAAAAAGTCGGTTACATCGAACTTCCGCTTCGCCTCGACAGCTAGGCGAGTAGCGTAGCGACTCCGCCCGATCCCTGGCGCTTCTCGAGACGGTTGCGAAGTTCCTGCCGGGCGCGCAGCAGGCGGGATTTCGCCGCCGCAACCGAGATGCCCAGCCGGTCGGCGACCTCGGGCATCGGCAGTTCCTGCATGTCGCGAAGCAGGAATACGTTGCGCAGGAGCGGTGGAATGCGGTTCACTTCGTGGTTCAGCACTTCGCCGAGTTCTGCTTCCGCCACCGTTTCTTCCGGACTTGGCTGCTCGTCGGGGAGTTCCAGAGTAAGCGAATCCTCGCCAACTGCCTCGTCAATGTAGAAGAAGCGAGCCCGCCGCGCCTGGCGCAGGCGCATCAGGCACTGATTCACCACAATGCGAGTCAGCCAGGTGGAGAATTTTGAATCCTGTTGAAACTGCCCGATATGCTCGTACGCCTTCCAGAGAGCATTCTGGACTTCGTCTTCAGCATCCTGTTTGTCTCTGAGGATCGACAAGGCCAATTTGAAGCAGCCCGACTGGTGGCGGCGGACCAACTCTGCAAATGCCTCTTGATCTCCAGCCTGAGATCGTGTAACTAATTGATCATCAGGGTAATTCATCAGGTCGTTGAGACTTGTCAAAGAAAAACCCCCGGGGAATGTCAGTAGCGAGGATGACCATGTTTGAAAGCAATGGAGACCCTAGCCCGTCTTCAGATTACACTGAAAACAATTTCAGTGCAATAGAAGGGGCCACAGGTGATTCCAGTGATGCTAAAATTCGATCACTGGTGGGCGAGGATAGCGAGAAGACAATTCGACGGGCTTTATCCGCCTATGAGATTGGGCGGAAGCTTCGCCAGCTGCGCCTGAAGAAGAAGATCGCGCTGGTCGATCTGGGCAAGCACACCGGGCTGTCAGCCTCGATGTTGTCCCAATTGGAGAACGGAAAACTCATCCCGACCCTTCCGACGCTGGCTCGGATTGCCATGGTGTTCGATGTAGGAGTCGACTTTTTCTTCGTCGATAACAAGGCCCGCCGGATGTTCTCGGTGGTGCGGGCGGCGGAGCGGATCAAGTTCCCGGAGAATCAGGACGCAGCGAAACCGGCCTATTTCTTCGAGTGTTTGGCGTACTCGATCCAGGACAAGTCGATCCAGTGCTACATGGCGGAGTTTCCCCGGCGGCTGGAAAACGAGGTCGTGGAGCACTCGCATCAGGGCGCGGAGTTCATTCATCTTCTCGAAGGGCAGTTGGAGATCCGCTACCGGGACGAGATCAATCTCTTGAACGCTGGTGACAGCGTTTACTTCGATGGGGCGGAGCTGCATTCCTATCGTGGATTGTCCAAGAATCCGGCGAAAGCCATCGTGATCACGACGGCGCCCAGGCCCTGAGAAGCGGCTGGAACCGGTTTTAGCTAGACTGAATCGAAACGTGATAAAAACGCAACTTTATCTGAAGGTCGAGTTCGAACACGACGAAGTTCGCGACGGCCAGAAGCTCTCGCTCGAAATCACCAAAGCGATCCGGCGCATTTATGGAGTGCGCCAGGTCGAGATCCAAAACAGCATGTCGGAGGAACTTCCGGACCTTTCCGATTGAGCATGGCGAGTTGATATGATGTGTCGGCGCTCAAAGTTAGCGCTAAACCCCAAGCTTGGGAGACACATACTGTATGGCGCATGGATCAATACGCCAACTCACTCTGCTCATGACCATTCTCGCGGTGCTGACAGTGTCAGCAACTGCGCAGTCGATCTCCGGTGACCTCGTCGTCAAGGTGGGGGATTCCTCCTCCGCCGCCGTCGTGGGAGCCAAGCTGGTTTTGACGGAAGTCGAAACCAAAGTCCGCCAGGAATCGGTAACCGATACACAGGGCCTCGCCTTGCTGCTGCAGCTGAAGCCCGGGCTTTATCAGCTTGACGTTACGATGTCAGGCTTTCAACCGCAAACCGTCAAAGACATCCGCATTCAAGTCGGCCAGCGCGCCCGCGTCGATGTCGAGATGCAGGTTGGACAGCTCACCGAATCCGTCACGGTTTCCGCGGCGGCCACCACGCTGCTGAACAAAGAAAGCGCCGCCATCGGCCAGGTGCTCGAACACGAATCGATCGTGAACCTGCCGCTCAGTGGACGCAACTTTATCCAACTCGCAACCCTCACGTCCGGCGCGGTGCCAATCGGCATCGGAACCTCACCCGCCTCGAGTTGGACCGGCCGCAGCGATATGACTCTGTCGATCGCCGGCGGACGCGAATCCAACAACAGCTTCCTGCTGAACGGCATCGAGACCCGCAACGCGCGCTTCGGCAGCGTCGGCATCCGGCCTTCGATCGAAGCGATCCAGGAATTCAAGATCCAGCGTTCGACGTTCGGCGCCGAGTTCGGCCGCAGTTCCGCGGTTGTGAATACGACGCTACGCGGCGGCACCAACGATCTGCACGGATCCGTCTTCGATTTCTGGCAGAATCGCGAACTCAACGGGACGGATTTCTTCCTCAACCGCACCGGACGTTCCGCGCCTCCGCTGAACTTCCACAACTTCGGCACGGCGGTCGGTGGCCCGGTGATGATTCCGAAAGTTTACAACGGCAAGAACCGCACCTTCTGGTTCTTCAACTATGAAGGCCAACGGCAGCGGTCGAGTTCCGCGGCGACCGGCTTGTATCCGTCGCGTGCGCAGTTGCAGGGCAACCTCGCGGATGACAGCACAGGCACGGGCATCTTCCCCACGGGATCTCCGGTCTGCGCCGCTGCGCCGACGAGCCGCAAGTGCGCCAATGTGTTCGATCCGCTCGCATCGCCGCGCGCGCCGTTTGCGGGCAACATCATTCCCGCGAGCCGGTTGGATCGCACCACGCAGCTGGCCGTGCCGTTCATGCCGGTTCCCAACGTGGCGATCACGCCGAACCTGCCATCGTTCCCGACCTTCAACACGGTGGGCACCCCGAGCCAGATCAATGACTGGGATCAGTACAACGTCCGCATCGATCACCAGGTGACATCGCGCGATCAGATCTTCGGCACCTACTCGTGGTCGGATGAGACGCGCGACCTGAAAGCGCTTCGCCCATACGGCGGCGAAGGATTCCCGCTCAGCAACCGTCTCGTGACGGCAACGTGGAACCGTACTTTCACACCCACGATCCTCAATGAATTCCGTTTCGGCTTCAACCGCAGCGTGACGTATCGCTTGTCCGAAACCTCCTTCACTAAGGACTATGCGAAGGAAATTTTCGGCCTCAAGAACATCGCCACTGAGCCGATCGTATACGGCATTCCTGCCTTCAACGTGAATGGCTTCAGCGCGACGGGTTCGATTTCGCAGGCAATCGGCGCCACCGACGAGAACCTGCAATTCACCGACAACTTCAGCGTGATCAAGGGCAAGCACAACATGCGTGCGGGCTTCCAGATCAGCCGGCAGTCGTACTTCCAGGTGACGAACTTCTCGGGCAATCCGTCATTCACCTTCGACGGCCGCTACAGCGGATTGCAGACCACTGCCGGCGTCGGCATCGCGGACTTCCTGCTCGGCACTCCCGCCAGCGCGGGCGGCGCCGTGGGCGACGGTCAGCAGGATATGCGCAGCACGTTCTATGGAGCCTACATCCAGGACGACTGGCGGATCCTGCCGAACCTCACCATCAACATCGGTCTGCGTTACGAGTTCGCGCGCTCGCCCGTCGAGATCAACAACCACAGCCTGTTCTTCAGCCCGGAACTGAAAAAGGTGGTGCTCGCCGGACAGGGTGTGCGTCCCGACATCGTGGATCCGGACTACAACAACTGGGCGCCGCGTTTCGGCTTCAACTGGAATCCGAAATTCCTCAAGAACTTCGTGGTTCGCGGCGGCGCGGGCATCTTCTACGCCACCGACAACTTCAACGAAGAACAGTTCAAGGTCAACGGACCGCCGTTCTTCCAGGCGCAGACGCTGGTCGGCGACCCCAACACGCCGAACCTGTTCATGCGCGACATGCTGCCGTCGTTCAGCACGTCGCCTGCAATCAGCCCGTTCACGTTCGATCGCCTGAATCGCACGCCGTACGTGAGCCAGTGGAGCTTCGGCATCCAGAAGTCCTTCGGGACGAACTGGGTGTTGGAAGCAGAGTACGCGGGCAGCACCGGCAGCAAGCTGCCGCAGCGCCGCAACCTCAATGCCGGCCGCGTGGATCCGACGGGCCTCATCCCGATCGCCAACCGCATTCCGTTCACCGGCTTCGGACCCGGCATGCTGATCACCTACAACGGCGGCTGGTCGAACTACAACGCGCTCACCACCAAGATCGAACGCCGCTTCGCGCAGGGCCTCTACTTCCTGGGATCCTATACCTGGCAGAAGAGCCTCGACCTCGGCGCGACCGACGAATTCTCCACGATTTCGACGGAGTACAAGAAGTGGGACAAGGGCCGCAGCACCTTCGACGTGCCGCATCGCTTTGTCAGCAGCTTCGCGTATGAACTGCCGTTCGGAAAAGGCAAGAAGTTCGGCGGCAACATGAGCAAGGCCGCGGACCTGTTGCTTGGCGGCTGGCAGACCAACGGCATCCTGACCTTCTCGCAAGGCCAGTTCCAGACGTTGGGTCTCGGCTCCGACTGGATCAATGTGGGCAGCTTCTCGCGTTCGATTCCGAACGTGATCGGCGACCCGTTCGCGGGCACGTCGAAGCCGGACCGTTACTGGAACGCGTCGGCGTTCGATTTCCCTCGCGATGCGCAGGGCAACCGGATCCGCGTAGTCGGCAACGCCGGCCGCAATACGTTCCAGCAGCCCGGCATCAACAACTGGGATCTCAGCATGTTCAAGAACTTCCGGTTCTCAGAACGCTTCAACACGCAGTTCCGCTGGGAGACCTTCAACAGTCTGAATCACACGCAGTTCGGCAGCGCGAACACCAACACGCAGAGTCCGACCTTCGGCGCGATCACCGGCACCCGCGTGACGGCGCGTCGCATGCAGTTGGGTCTCAAGCTGACCTGGTAAGCCAGTCGCGGTAAAAGACGAGAGCCGCGGTGGGTCCCGCAAGAATTGGGGACCTGCCGCGGCTCTTTCGCGTTTCCTGCAAGTACAGTCAGCCTAGGCCGGCATTTCGACTTTTCTGCCCTGGCGATACGCGAGGTTCGCGAGGTGCGGACCCGCGACCGCTTGCGCGGCGACATATACGGGACAGTTCGGTTCCATGCGGGTGCGGACGCAATCGAGGAAGTTCTGGATGTGCGGCTCGATCGGCACCGGCGCCTGTTCTTCGAGGATCGGCGCCGCGCCCGCTTTCCACGGTTCGGCCCAGACTTTATAGCCCGCGTCATCGAGGATCATCGTCCCCTGATCGCCCTGGAACTGAATCGACCACCCGTTCTGGAATGCGTTGGTGTAGTTGAGGGTCCAGGTGACGAGTTGTTCGGGATACTCGAATACCGCGCAGAAGACGTCGGGATGTTCCGCGCCCTTCATCTTGGCGACCTGCCCGTTCATGATCGCGGACTTCGGCGGACCGTTCTTCGTGAACCACTGCACGATGTCCATCAAGTGCGTGCCCTGATCCGTCATGTTGCCTCCCGCGTAATCCCAGAAATAGCGCCAGTAGCGGAAGCGCATCGGTTCCAGGTCGCGGTCTTTGGCGGGACCGAGAAAGCGCGTCCAGTCGAGCTTGCCGGGAAGCTTGGAGTTATCGAGCGGTTTCGCGATATTCCAGTTCCACTGCGGCTTCACCATGCAGATGCGGCCGAGAACGCCGTCGTCGATCACCTTCTTGGCCTTCGCTACGGAAGGCGCACTGCGGCGCTGCATGCCGACCTGTACGATCTTGCCGCTCTTCTGCACTGCTGCGACCATCTCTTCGCTCTGCTGCAGCGAGTACGACAGCGGCTTCTCGATGTAGATGTCCTTGCCCGCGGCGAGCGAGGCGTTGAGCATCGGCTGATGCTGATGATCGGGCGATGCGATGACCACAGCGTCGACGCCTTCCTGCTGCAGCAGTTCGCGGTAATCGATGTAGGTCTTGATGCCCGTGGGAGATTCTTTGACGGCCGCTTCGAGATTGGGCGCGTAGACTTCCGCGAGCCCTACGCATTGCGCGCCGAGCTTTTGGAAATTGCGGTTGAGATAACGGCCGCGGCCGCCACAGGCCAGGAGTCCATAGGTGATTTTGTCATTGGCCCCGAAAGCGGATTGCGGAATGAACATCGGCGCAGCAGCAAAAACGGCGCTGCCCGCAGTAAGAAAAGAACGCCGGTCGATGGGTTGCGACATTCGGATATGAGTACCTCGTTGATTAGTACTCTATCACCGCGTCTGCCGCATCAATAGCGGGATGTCACTTCACTGGATTCGCCAACCCGACGCTGACCTTCGCGTTCTGGCTGTGCATCACAAGTTCGAACGCCTTGCCTGCGCTCGACTTCTTCTGGTCAGCCGCCGGGATGGGGAAATACAGATACCCTGCGACGGGCTTGTGGATCTCGCCCTGCGGCAGGCTCTTGTCCCAGAGTTCCGATTGCATGGTCGAGCGGTCGACGTCGCTCGC
>CAZVKC010000022.1:18215-24587 GCA_964627455.1 uncultured Solibacteraceae bacterium
CGGAACCAATGCGAAGCGCGAAGTCATCGGGATTGAGGTTCCACGATTTGCCGTCCGCTGGGAACACGCCGACTTCGATCACATAAAAACCGCGATTCAGATCGGTCGCAAATGTGTTGCGGACCTCTTGCGCGCTCAGCATTTCGGCGCCAATGGCGACCAGGTTTTCGGAAGAGGCCGCATGCCGTGGATAAGCATCCGCAGTGGCGCGAGCCCGCAAGCCGGGGTCTTCCGCAGCTGTAATACACGAAGCAAAAAGGAGCGAAGCAGTCAGCAACATCAGAACCTCAACGAGCCTCCAGGCGCAAGGCCTTGCCACTCAGCACATAGATTTTTTTGCGATACGGTTGATCGGCGGAATTGGCCCGTCGGACTTCAAGATTGTACACGCCGGGGTCGAGCCACATCGACTTCAACTGTCCCGCCTTACCGGCGTATGCGCCTTCGATGAAGACCTCTGCGTTCTTGTCGGATGCGATCAGCTTGACCTCGCCTTTGTCGGAAGCCCAACCGTATCCGCCCCAAAATCCCGGGTAGAAATACGAGCCGAACGGATAACCGATCCAGGGATTGAAGCCATACGCGGGACCCCACCATCCGGGCCCCCAGGGTCCGGACCAGCGTGTGTAGCCGGCATTCACCATCACGCCACCCAATCGCACGCGCGGAAAGCGGCTGTTCCGGCGGCCATCGTCGCCGGTGTCCTTCGGGGCAGCAAAAAGCAGCGCGCCGGCGAGCAGCGTAAGTAAGGCAAAACTGCGCATAGCCTTCCAGCTACAGAATAGACGATGCGAATCCCGAATGCACGAGCGCAGACAGGGCATGCCGGCAATGCGCCATCGCGCCTGGCGACAGACCAACGCGAAGCGAGAGGTCCGGCGCCGGGATGTGGCAGACGAACGCGCGTCCTTTGAACCCATAATACGTGCGAGCCAGCGACACGAGGTCCGCGGGCTGAAACTGATGGGTAGACCAACCCGGCTTGGATCCGGATATGTCTTCTTCCACGGGCGTGATCACAACCTCTCTGGATTTCACGTCCGCGTCCAGAAACACGGCCTCGTCGGCGTCTTCGAAGTCCGCCGCCAGTTCCGGCGTGAGTTGATGTACGGGATGCACCGGGCATCCCGAAAGATCCAGCAGCGCCGCCACCTGGTGCGCGATCCCGTCATCCCCGCGCAATGGATTTCCCACAACAAACCAGACTCGCTTCATTTATCCCCGTTCCACCTGCCAAAGAAATTCGCCTTGCGGACCTCGTGCTTCCATCATTAGCGGCATCTGTCCCAACGCGTGCGTCGAACACGAGAGGCACGGATCAAAGCACCGGATCGACGCCTCGACACGATTCAACATACCCTCGCGCGCTTCGGGCGGCTGCCCTTGTGTCACATACCGTCGCGCAGCCTGTTCGACTGCGCGATTGATCGCAAGATTGTTCTGCGAAGTCGCAATCAGCAGGTTGGCGTGGATCACCAGTCCCTGCGAATCCACTTTGTAGTGATGGAAGAGGACGCCGCGCGGGGCCTCGCACGAACCGATCCCTTCTTCTTCGTTGAGACGCGCATGCGAACGCACGTCCGCGCGCATCAGGTCCGGATCTTCGAACAGCCGCTCGATCCGCTCGAGCGCCGCCAGCATCTCAATCAACCGCGCCAGATGGAAGTGGAACGACTCGTGGACCACACCATGATGCCTGCCGCGCTGGCGGAACTCTTTGAATTCCTTTTCAGCGAGCGGGGTCCCCATCTGTACTGCGACATTCAGCCGCGCCAGCGGACCCACGCGATACATCCCCTGCGGATATCCCAGCGGCTTGTAGTACGGGAACTTCATGTACGACCAGGGCTCCGAAGCCTCGGCCAGATAATCCATGTAGTGCCGCGGGTCCAGTCGATCGGCGACCGTGTTCCCTTCTCCATCGACGATGCGGATGCGTCCGTCATAGAGGTCGGGCGCGCCGTCGTCATTGACGGATCCGACAAACAACGACGGGAAGTTACCCAGGTACTCGACCTCGTCCTTGTACTTGTCGATGATCTGCTTGCAGCGCCCCAACGCCGCGTGCATCGACTCGTACGCTTCCGGCAGGCCTTCCTGCACTTCCTTCTTCAACTCCGGCGTGACCTTACCGAGAACTCCTCCGGCGACGCCCCAGTTCGGATGGACGCGCTTGCCGCCCACGGACTCGATGATCCGCTGGCCGAAGCGCCGCAGCCCGATGCCCTGCTTTGCGAACTCCGCTTCGCCCTGTGCGGCCACGCCGAGAATGTTGCGTAGCCCGGGCGGCGCGTCGAACCCCAACAGCAGGTCCGGCGACGAGAGGTGGAAGAAGCTCAGCGCGTGCGACTGCACGAGTTGCGCGTCGCACAGCAGGCGGCGCTGCAGCACGGCGGTATGTGGCGGGTTCACGCCCAGCAGCATGTCGCCCGCTTTCGAACTCGCGATGATGTGGCTGATGGGACAGATGCCGCAGATCCGCGCCATCAGGCCGGGCATTTCGCTAAATGGCCGGCCTTCGCAAAACTTCTCGAAGCCGCGGAACTCGGTGACGTGAAAACGCGCCCCCGTGATTTCGCCCGCGTCGTCTAACTGGATCGTGACTTTGGCGTGACCTTCGATGCGCGTCACGGGTTGGATGACGATGTTTTCCATTACCCGAACCTCTTCATACCGTCTTCATGCGGCGCTGATCCTTCGAGCAAATGCACCACGAGGTCGAATATCCGCTGCGCCGGCGGCGGACAACCCGGCAGATAATGGTCGATCAAAACTTCACTATGCAGAGGTTCGGCGCGTTCCAACAGCACCGGGAGTTCAGGGCCCGGCTTGACGTCGCCATAGGAAGTCCGCACCACTTCGGCAAGCGGGATCGGATTCCGCATCGCCGCGACATTGCCCGTTACGGCACAGTCGCCGAACGCGATCAGAATTTTGGTGCGCTCGCGGATTTTGCGGATCTCCTCGATGTGGTCGTGATTCACCAGCGCCCCTTCCACCAGGGCGATGTCCACGTTTTCGGGAAACTCCTTCACGTCCGCGATCGGCGAGTAACAAAGTTCGACGTGTCCCGCGAGATCGAGCAGCCGTTCGTCCAGATCCAAAAACGACATGTGGCAGCCGGAACAGCCGCCCAGCCAGACCGTCGCGAGTTTGGGTTTCGTGCTCATCTTACCCACTGCTTCTTCTCCCTCGCGGTGACGATGTAGCGCAGGAAACTGCGGTCGCGCTTCATCTCACCGACGCTGGAACCTTTGCTGAACAACGCGCCTGTCGGGCAAACCTGGACGCATTTGCCGCAACTGGTGCAAGTTTCGGATTCTCCCCATTTGCCTCCGAGATCGCAGATGACGCGCGAATTCACGCCGCGTCCCGCCACGTCCCAGGTGTGGGAACCTTCAACCTCGTCGCAGACCCGGACACAGCGCGTGCAGAGGATGCAGCGATTGTGGTCGAGTCCGAAACGTTCATGTGTGAGGTCGAGCGCGGGCAGTTTCGGATTCCGGTATCGGACGCGCACGTGATCGATCCCCATCGACGCTGCGAGCGCTTGCAGTTCGCATGCGCCGTTGGTCACGCAAACGGAACAGATGTGGTTGCGTTCCGCGAGCAGCAACTCGACAATCCACTTGCGATGCTTCCGCAGCGTCTCCGTATCGGTGTGGACCACCATGCCCTCTCGAACCGGGGTCATGCAGGCGGGCTGGAATCTGCCCTGGCCTTCGACCTCCACCAGGCACAAGCGGCACGCGCCGACATCCGACAGCGATCCGATATGACACAGCCGTGGAATGTGGATGCCGTTGTTCCAGGCCACCTGGAAAATGGTTTCGCCGGGCGCGCCGGTCATCATCCGCCCGTCGATATGCAGGGTCCGGACTCTCATGACGCGTGCGCTCCTCCGTTCTCGCAACTTCCCGCCAGACAGCGGTGGTCGCGGATATGCGATTCATATTCCTCGCGGAAGAATCGCAGCGTACTCACTACCGGTGTAGGAGCAGCCTGTCCCAGACCGCACAAACTCATCTGCTTTAGGACCGAACTCAGTTCTTCGAGCAGGTCCAGGTCGGATGGCTTGCCCTTCCCCAACTTGATGCGTTCGAGGATGTCGTGCATCTGCACTGTGCCGGCGCGGCAGGGGATGCACTTGCCGCACGACTCGTCCATGCAGAATTCCATGAAGAAGCGCGCCATGTCGACCATGCAAAACGAGTTGTCGAGCACGATCAGGCCGCCGGATCCCATCATGGAGCCGATGTGCGAGAGCGACTCGTAGTCCATCGGCAAGTCCAGGTGCTCGGCGGGGATACACCCGCCGGCGGGACCTCCGGTTTGCGCCGCCTTGAACTCGTGTCCTTCGGCGATGCCGCCCGCGACTTCGAACAAGATCTTGCGAAGTGTCGTACCCATCGGGACTTCCATCAGTCCCGTGCGCCGCGTCGCGCCCGCGATCGCGAACACCTTGGTTCCCGTGCTCTTCGGCGTGCCGATCGAGGCGTACCACGCCGCGCCATTGCGAATGATCGGCGCGATGTTCGCGAACGTTTCGACGTTGTTGATCAGCGTCGGCTGGCCCCACAAACCTTTTTCCGGCGGATACGGAGGCCGCGGCCTCGGGGATCCGCGCTTGCCTTCGATCGAGGCAATCAACGCGGTCTCTTCGCCGCAGACATACGCGCCCGCGCCAATCCGCACATCGATGCGGAACTGGAAGTTATGGTCGAGCGTGCGGATGCCCAGCAATCCTTCGCGCTCGGCCTCGCGGATCGCGATGCGCACGCGTTCGACCGCTAGCGGCGACTCCCCGCGTACATATATATAGCCCTGGCTCGCGCCGACCGCGAGTCCTGCGATCGCCATGCCTTCCAGCACGCGATGCGGATCGCCCTCGAGAACACTGCGATCCATGAAGGCGCCGGGGTCGCCCTCATCGGCGTTGCAGATCACGTACTTGGTCGAGGATTCCTGGCGCGCGACCAGTTCCCATTTGACGCCGGTGGGATATCCCGCACCGCCGCGTCCACGCAAGCCGCTCTTCTTGATCTCCTCGACGATCTCTTCGGGCGTCATGTCCGATAGAGCCTTCAGCAAACCCTGGTATCCGCCCACTGCGAGATAGTCGCGGACCCGTTCCGGATCCACGCGCCCGGAGTTCTCGAGGACGATGCGTTGCTGCTTCTGGTAGAACGGATCGTCATCGGTGACCGTCCGGCCTTCGAAGCGAGTGTTGTCACCGCTCACCAGGGCCGGAACGTCCGTCAGCGTGACGTCCGTGTAGTTCTCGTGGCGCGCAGTGCTGCGGACACAAGGAGCCTTGCTGCATAAACCAAGACATCCGCTGCCGCAGACTTCGATCTCGCCGCCTTTTCCCTGCGCCAGGATCTCTTCGTCTATCGCGCGGCGCAACGCGACGGATCCCGCCGCCATGCAACCGGCGACGCTGCAGCACAGGACCCGGTCTTTCAATCTCGACTGCCGCTTCAGTTCCTCCTGCTCGGCGGTGACTAGTTCGTCGAAGGTCATTCGGATAGCTCCTTCAACTGCGCCTCCAACCGTTCGGGTGTCAGGCGGACGCGCGCCTCGCCGTCACACACGACAATGGGCGCGAGGCCGCACGAACTCAGGCAACGGCCGACTTTCAATTGCCAGTTCGGCCAGTTTTTGCGGAGGGTGTTTTCCAGTTTCTTGCCGCCAGCGGCATAACACGCTGTTCCGAGGCACACTACGGCCCGATGTGGGGCTTTGGGCTCAAAGGAAAACAGGTGGTAGAAGGTCGCGACGCCCAGCACCCGGCTGGGCGGCATTTTTAAACGCTCGGCAATCGTTTCCAGGATCTCCTGGCTCAGGTATCCGTAAAGGCTTTGCGCTGTATGCAGTACCTCGATCAGCGCGTCGCTCGAATAGCCGTAGCGGGCCATCGTGCGCTCCAGGCGCTGCTGCCGTTCTGCGTTGGTCACGCAACTGTATTGTGCAAATCGAATACCACCGGGCTTTTTCATTTACGATATTGTGGATGTCCATGACCCGCCGTAGTTTGCTTGCTTCCGCCTTCGTTCCGCTGTTTTCGCAGGTGCGTGTCAGAAGACCCAATATCCTGTTCGTGATCGCCGATGACTGGTCTTATGGCCATGCCGGCGCGTATGGCTGCAAGTGGATCCGGACACCCGCGTTTGATCGCGTAGCGCGCGAGGGCGTGCTGTTTCAGAATGCCTTTACGTCGAACCCGAAGTGCAGTCCCTGCCGCGCGACGATTCTCACGGGCCGCAATTCGTGGCAGTTGAAAGAGGCGGTCAATCACTACAGCATCTTCCCGAGCGACTTCGCCGTCTATCCGGACCTTCTGGAAAAGGCCGGATACTTTGTGGGGATGAC
>CAZVKC010000022.1:24687-56558 GCA_964627455.1 uncultured Solibacteraceae bacterium
ACTTCGCCGTCTATCCGGACCTTCTGGAAAAGGCCGGATACTTTGTGGGGATGACCGGCAAAGGCTGGGGTCCCGGTGACTACAAATCCACGGGTTGGCCCCACAATCCAGCGGGTCACGAGTTTCAGGAGCGGACCCTGAAACCTCCTACCGATGGCATCAACACGCGCGATTATGCTGGATGCTTCGGTGACTTTCTCGCAGCGCGACCGAAGGATACGCCATTTTGTTTCTGGCTCGGGGGACACGAGCCGCATCGCGCCTATGAACCGGGATCCGGCTTGCGTGCGGGTAAAAAGCTCGAAGACGTCGAATTGCCGAAATACTATCCCGATCATAAGACCGTGCGCAGCGACCTGCTCGATTACGCGCTCGAAGTCGAATGGTTCGACCAGCACCTGGGGCGCGCGGTCCAGCAACTCGAAGCTGCAGGCGACCTCGACAACACCTGCATCGTCGTGACCTCCGATCACGGCATGCCGTTCCCTCGCGTGAAGGGGCAGATCTACGAGAGCGGCTATCACCTCCCGCTGGCGATCCGCTGGGGATCGACGATTCGCGGCGGCCGCGTGATCGAGGACTTCATCAATACACGCGATTTTGCGCCGACTTTCCTCGAGATGGCTGGTGTTCCCGCGGCCGGAACGATGACGGGTAAGAGTTTCCTCGATGTGTTGAAGTCCGGCAAATCGGGTGTCGTCGATGCCTCGCGCAACGTGATGCTTGTCGGCAAGGAGCGGCACGATATCGGGCGCCCGAATGACCAGGGCTATCCGGTGCGCGCGATTCGCACGCCGGAGTTCGTGTACGTCCGCAACTACGAGCCCGATCGTTGGCCGGCGGGGAATCCCGAAACCGGCTATCGCAATGTCGATGATGGTCCGACCAAGGAACTCATTCTTTCGAGCTTCGATGATTATTACCGCTTGTCGTTCGGCAAGCGCGCCGGCGAAGAGTTGTATCTGGTAAAGCAGGATCCCGATTGCATGAACAACCTGGCAAAGGATCCCAAATACGCCGAAACGAAACGCAAGCTACGGGAGCGCATGGAAGAGATGCTGCGCAGCGAAGGCGACCCGCGCATGCTCGGCAACGCTGCGTTCTTCGACACAATTGAGTACACGGGTCCAAAGAAGCATTCCTACGACAACTGGTTGAAGCACCAGAAGTACAATTGATCCATGCATCGCAGAGCATTTTTCCTGTCGGGAGCGGCTGCCGCAGCCGTTGGTTTCGCGCAGGAGCAGCAGCAGGAAAAGAAAGCCACTCCGCTGGACCTCAGCCAGTTCGAGCCCCGCAGTGAACTGCAGGTCGCCGAAACGAAGATCGAACGCGCGAAGTTCCCGGTCATCGATGTCCACTGCCACCTGACCTGGGAGAACGCGTCGAAACCCGAAGAGCTGCTCGAGGTGATGAATCGCCGCAACATCCGCACGCTGGTGAACCTCACCGGCGGACTCGGCGCCAAACTGCGCGACGGCATCGAGCGGTTTGACCGCAAGTTCCCCGGACGCTTTTTGACCTTCACCGAACCCGCCTGGCATCGCGCCAACGAACCCGGCTATGCGAAAACGCAGGCGGACCTCATCGCGCAGGCGAAGAAGGATGGCGCG
Source organism: uncultured Solibacteraceae bacterium (assembly GCA_964627455.1). Taxonomy (GTDB): domain Bacteria; phylum Acidobacteriota; class Terriglobia; order Bryobacterales; family Bryobacteraceae; genus F-183. The sequence continues at coordinate 26,301 of CAZVKC010000022.1, forward strand.
CGAGGCCTCAAAATTTTGAAGACCCTCGGTTTGTATCTGCGCGATACCCAGGGCAAGCTCGTGAAGGTGGATGACCCGCGCTTTGACCCGATGTGGGACGCCTGTGGCCAACTGAACCTGCCGGTCGCGATTCACGTATCGGATCCCGCGGCGTTCTTTCGCCCGATCGATCGCTTTAATGAGCGGTTCGAGGAACTGAACAACCATCCCGCTTGGTCCTTTCACGGCAAGGATTTCCCGTCGAACGAGGAACTACTCGAAGCCCGCGACCGCGTGATCGCCCGGCATCCGAAGACGAAGTTCATCGTGCTCCACGTCGGCAACTTCGCCGAGAACCTGGCGCACGTGTCCCAGCGGCTGGACCGCTTTCCGAACATGAACGTGGAACTCGGCGCCCGCATCGGTGAACTCGGCCGCCAGCCGCGAACCGCCGCGAAGTTCTTCGACAAGTATCAGGACCGGATCCTGTTCGGCACCGACGCGACGCCGAACGGCTTTGAGTATCCCCAGCAGTTGTATGGGGATAAGCTCTACCAGATCTACTTCCGCTTCCTCGAAACGGAGGACGAGTACTTCGACTATGCCCCGGCCAAGGTGCCTCCGCAGGGACGCTGGCGGATCTACGGCATCGGGCTGCGGGATCAGATCCTGCGTAAGGTGTATCACGCGAACGCCGAGCGGATCCTGGGTTTTCGCCTGAGTTAGTCGCCTTACGACTCAAGTTTGCCGGGAATCCGTCGATAGTACCAGTTGAGATTCTTCTGTTCATGATGGATTCGCTACCAGACAGCGAGGCAGTACTGGCTCAGTTCAATCGGCTCATCAGCGAGTTGCTGAGGGGTACGATGAACCGCAACACGTTCCGGCCGTGGGAGATCGACGTCCTGTTGGATATCGAGATGTGCGACCTGCGCGACGGAAACAAGCGGGAGACGCTGCGTCGCTATCAGAAGGCGAATCAAAGGCATATGGAGAAAGGCGCCCGCCTTCCCCTGAAACTGTCCGAGTACCTCGAAGCCCAGCGTGTTCGCCGGGCGAACCTCGCCGCCAAACAGGAATCAGCCGCTTAACCTCTTCGTTTCATAGACCTGACCTCAGGTTTGCGGCATCCGTGTCTGTGTGGAATCCCGTATCCGCTCGCTGAACGACGCACCGATCCGCCGGGATGCGAAGTTCGTCCTGTACTGGTCGCAAATGAACCGTCGCGTGGAACACAATCACGCGCTGGCTCACGCCGTCGAACTGGGCAACCGGTTGAAGCTTCCGGTGCTGTTTTATGAGGCGCTTGGCTGCACGTACCCTTATGCCAACGACCGGATGCACACCTTCCTGGTTGAAGGGGTTCCAGAAACGGCAAAGCGAGCCCGGCAACTTGGGCTCGGCTATCTGTTCTACCTGCGCAAGGCGAAGAGCGATCCCAATAACTTGCTCTACCGGCTTGCCGGGCAGGCCGCCGCGATCGTGACGGACGACTATCCTGTGTTCGTCGCCGCGGGACACAACGCGTCCGCGCCGGCTCGGGTGGGTATCCCGTATCTGGCGGTGGATTCGAGCTGCATTGTCCCGATGAACGTGATGGAGAAGCGCGAGTATGCGGCCTACACGATCCGCCCGAAGATCACGCGAATGCTGCCCAGATTTCTGAAGCCGGTTGAGATGGAGCCTGTCGCGGTGCGGTGGACACTCAACGATTTTCCCGGTTCGGAATTGCATACGGAAGTCACCGATGCGACGGTTGCGGACCTGGTTGCGTCCTGCGACATTGACCACTCGGTAAAACCTTCCACGGCATTTCGGGGCGGGCGGCTCGCTGCCGAAGCGTTACTGCGTCATTTTGTCGAACAGAATCTGCGCCGGTACGCGAATGGACGCAACGAACCGGCGCAGCACGCGACTTCAAACATGAGTCCGTATCTGCATTTTGGGCACATCTCGGGTCTGGAAGTCGCGCTCACGGTTCGGGACTACGCGGCAGCCCACAAGCTGATGGACGCCGAGTATCTCGAGGAACTCATTGTCCGTCGTGAACTTGCGTTCAACTTCTGCCGTTTCAGTCCGAATCCGCAGTTGTTCGCGAATCTGCCCGATTGGGCGCAGAAGACGTTGCGCCAGCACGAGCGCGATCCGCGGAACCCGGTGTATTCGCGCGAAGAGTTTGAATTGGCGCGCACGCACGACGCCCTGTGGAACGCCTGCCAAAAGGAGATGTTGCTACGGGGCAAGATCCACGGCTATTACCGGATGTATTGGGGGAAGAAGGTCATCGAGTGGTCCAAAACGTGCGAGGAAGCTTTGGAGACGATGATCTACCTGCATGACCGCTATGCGATCGACGGCCGGGATCCGAACACCTATACCAATATTCTCTGGTGTTTCGGCCTGCATGACCGTCCCTGGACCGAGCGGCCGGTGTTCGGGCAGATTCGCTGGATGTCACTGGATGGAATGAAGCGGAAGACGGATGTCGATGCGTATCTGCGGGAGATCGCTTATCTCGAGTCGACGGGAAAAGATTTGGAGCGGCTAGTCGCATGAAGATTACATTGACGGGCGCATCCGGGTTTATCGGCGGTCCCCTTGTCGACCTGCTTCGGCGCGAGGGACACGAATTGACGGTGTTGGGCCGCCGGGATCCCAAAGTTGGACGATTCTTCCGGTGGGACAGCATTGTCGATGCCGTCCCGGTTGAGGCAGTGGATGGCGCTGGCGCGGTCATTCACATGGCCGGCGAACCTGTGGCGCAGCGTTGGAACGCCACGGTGAAGCAAAGGATCCGGGACAGCCGGGTGAAGGGTACGGATGCCCTGGTCCGCGCGATCGAAGGGGCCAGGGTGAAGCCGCGGGTCCTGGTCGCTGCATCGGCGATCGGATTCTATGGGGATCGGGGCGAAGAACCGGTCAACGAGGATTCCCGTGTAGGAACGGGGTTCCTGCCGGAGGTTTGCGCCGAATGGGAAAACAGCGCAATGAAGGCGGAGAAGTTCGGCCTACGGGTTGCCATGCCTCGAATCGGGATTGTGTTGCACCATTCGGGCGGAGCGCTGCAAACGATGTTGCTGCCATTTCGCATGGGTGTCGGGGGACCGGTGGGTAACGGCCGGCAATGGATGTCCTGGATTCACCGGGACGACCTGGTGGACATGATCCACTGGTGCCTGATCGACGATGCGATTTCGGGGCCGGTGAACGGCGTGTCCCCAAGTCCCTGTCGGAACGTGGATTTTTCGAAGGCTCTGGGAAAGGTTCTCTCGCGGCCCGCGATCTTCCCGGCGCCGGGATTCGCCCTGAGAATCCTGTATGGTGAGATGGCCTCTGTGGTATTGTCTTCTCAGCGCGTGCTGCCCGCCGTGGCGTGCGGCAAAGGCTTCCAGTTCCAGTATCCGGAACTGGAACAGGCTTTACGCGCAGCCATCGAATGATCATTACCAGCCCCGATAACCCAATCCTCAAGAAGATCCGCAAGGCGGTTGCGTCCGGAAGGCTCACAGACGATGGACTGGCGGTTGCGGAAGGTCCTCACCTTGTTGCCGAGGCGGTTCGGAGCGGTTTGGAGATCGACCGGATCGTGGTTTCGGAAGAGGCGTCCTTTGAGGAATTTGGCGGTCATGCCATTACAACGGTTTCGAGCCGGGTCTTCCGGGAGTTGAAGGATACGGAGCACAGCCAGGGAGTGCTTGCTCTGGTTCGCGCCCCGATCCACAATCTGGAAGAGATCTGTAAGGGTGGTACGCCTGGATTAGTTGTTGTCTTAGATGGAATTCAAGATCCGGGAAATGCCGGTACGATCATTCGCTCAGCCGAGGCCTTTGGCGCGACTGGAGTCGTGCTGCTGAAGGGGAGCGTCCATCCCTGGAATCCAAAGTGTCTGCGGGCGTCCGCTGGCTCCTTATTCCGTATCCCCGTGGCAGCCGGGGTGGAAGACCTCAGCTTGTTCAGCGAATCGCGCTGGTATGTGGCGGCCGGTGAGGCCCCTGAAACGATCGATGTAGTAGATTGGACGCTACCAAGTCTGCTTTTCGTCGGGAACGAAGGGGCTGGCGTTCGGGAGAACTGGCGGGGCCGCAGTCAGGCGATCCGGATTCCAACGGTTGGTGTCGAATCGCTCAATGCGGCGGTTGCCGCTTCGGTCATCCTGTACGAGGCACACCGCCAGCGTTCTCTATGATTGTTTTTATCTCTTAGAAAGATAATACTAGATAGATACCGTTTTCATCAGTCCTGTGGGAACGGTGGAGAATCGCGTATCAGTCTGATGTGCCTACAGTTACGATCCAGGAATGCTGTGGTAAGAGGCGTGGCAGCCAATGGGATATCCGGTGGTAGGTGGATTCCCTCACAGCATTTCACAGTAGCCTAGCGTAGGTCCTGTGGATAACTACGAGTTTTGTAGCAGTTAGACCCTGGATCGTTTCTGCAGATCGCTTGGAATCAGGTGCGCGGACGCCTCAGGTGACGGTTGAAGAACGCGATGGTCCGGCCCCAGGCGTCGCACGCCGCCTCGGCGTTGTAAGCGGCGCCGGTGTCGTTGTGGAAGGCATGTCCGACACCCTGATAGACGTTCAGACCGAACACCTTCTGGCGTGTGATCATCTCGGTCATGACCGGGGCCATGCGGAGAGTTAGCGTGCGATCCGTCTCCGCGTACATCCCAAGTACCGGAGTTTGGATCTTCTGCAGGTCTTCGATGGGCGGTGGGGTTCCGTAGAAGGGCACGGCGGCTCCGATTTCAGGGACATTGACGATGAGGTCCCAGGTGTTGCCGCCGCCCGCGCAGAATCCGGTGACGCCGATGCGGTCGTAAATGACCTTGTCATTGAATTTGAGGAAGTCGAGAGCGGCGATGATGTCAGCGCGGCGCTGGTCTTGTGTGGTGCGGTTGTACGCAGCTGTTTGCTGAGTCGGATCCGTAAAGTTCTGGGTGCCACCCTGGCGGGACAGAAGGTCGACGCCGACGGCACAGAATCCAGCGCGGGCGGCGCGGCGAGTCACATCCTTGATATGGTCGACAAGCCCACGGTTTTCGTGGATGATGATGACGCCAGGTTGAGGTTCGGTCAGGCTTTTGGGATAAGCAAAATGTCCGAAGACCTTTCCACCCTCACCCGGGAACTCGACATCCTGCACCACCAGGTCTTCCGCATTCTCTGGAACCCGGATGCCGGCAGGGCATGGCGAAGGTTGTGCCTTCAATTCTTCATAGCCGCCCAGGGCTGTCATCGCCGCGGCCATGCTGCCGGTGTACTTGGCGACTCGTTTGATTAGTTCGCGTCGGCCGAAAGCGCCATCTACATAGAGGTGTACCAGTTGGTGTACTGGATCATCGTTTTCGTACATATGGAATGTTCCTCCCGAGGAATGGGCATTGGATGCGCATCGGGTGGAGTTGGGTTGCAGAGATTACAGAATTATTTGCTACTGAAAACGATAGAGTTTGGGCGGAACTTCTACTGGGAACTGCAACCTCTTAAAAAGAAAGACCCTTTCGGGCGCCGGGGAGGGTTGCTTCAGGGGTCTTAATGAGGTTAGTCTCGCTTTGGTGGGAGTTGACCTCCCCGGCTTAATTCCAATGTTAGTATATGAGATTTGGAATTGCAAGTCCTTTTTTTGGGACTTGACAAGAACCTTGCATTAAGAAACGATAACCTTCAAGGCTACGTCTCTGAGAGTTGTGGCTGAGGGAAGTACAATAAGACCTGGAGATTCGATCCCTATGTCCATCGGCTCTACCACCACTATGAACATACCAAGTCAGCCGACCGGCGAGCAGGGTGTGCAGACGCTTGAAGGCCTTTCACCCGAACTGCTGATTCAGGCGCTGCGCCTGATGGTGACCTCCCGGCGAGTCGATGATAGAGAAATCCTGCTCAAGCGTCAGAACCGTATCTACTTTCAGATCAGCGCAGCGGGACATGAAGCGATCCAGGTGGCTGCCGGACTGCAAATGCGACCGGGCAAGGACTGGATCTATCCTTATTATAGAGATCGTGCTCTCTGCCTCGCGTTAGGTGTCTCGCCACACGATATGCTGCTGGGTTCGGTTGGTGCTGCCGATGACCCGGCGTCCGGCGGCCGGCAGATGCCGTCGCATTGGAGTTTTCCCAGTCTTCATATTGTGACGGCTTCGTCCCCGACGGGTACCCAGTTTGTCCAGGCGATGGGATGCGCGGCTGGCGGCCGGTACATCGAACCGTCCTCGGATGAAGTGACGTTGGTTTGCACGGGCGACGGCGCAACTAGCGAGGGCGAGTTCTGGGAGATGATGAACGTCATCTGCCTGGAGAAGCTCCCGGTTTTAGTAGTGGTCGAGGATAACGGGTATGCGATCTCGGTACCGGTCGAGAAGCAGACGGCCGGTGGTAGCATCTCGGGATTGTTGAGCGGCTTTCCGAACCTGTATCGTGCGGAAGTGGATGGGACGGATTTCGTCCAGTCTTACCGGGCCGTCGCCAGAGCACTCGAGCACATCCGTTCGGGGCATGGTCCGGCGATCGTCCACGCGCATTGCACCAGGCCTTATTCGCATTCGCTGTCGGACGACGAAGTCCTGTACAAGTCCGCGGCCGAGCGGAAGGCCGAGGCGCTCAAGGATCCTATTTCTACTTTCCCTGATTTGCTGATGGCTAACGGTGTTCTCCATCCGGCTACCTGGAGTCGGATGAACCGGGAAATTGAAGCAGAGATTCAGGATGCAACCGATCGGGTGTTGAAGGCTGTGCCTCCACCTTCTGGTTCGAGTCTTGTGTATCTGTATTCCGATCGGGTTGATCCTACTTCACACGACTTCGATACGCCTGCGCGATTCCAGGGAGATCCCCGAACGATGGTGGATTCCATCAACCAGACTCTGCACGAAGAGATGGCGCGTGATCCGCGGGTGGTGGTTTTCGGTGAGGACGTTGCCGATTGCAGCCGCGAAGAAAACCTGCGGGAAGTGAAGGGTAAGGGCGGCGTCTTCAAGGCGACGCATGGTTTGCAGAGTTCGTTTGGATCCCGGCGGTGTTTCAATTCCACTCTGGCAGAGGCGGCGATTCTGGGTCGGGCTATCGGCATGGGGACTCGTGGGTTGAAGCCGGTAGCTGAGATCCAGTTTTTCGACTACATCTGGCCGGCGATGATGCAGATCCGGGACGAGATGGCGAACATCCGCTGGCGGTCGAACAACGGTTTTTCGTGCCCGGCCGTGATTCGAGTAGCCATTGGCGGATACCTGAATGGTGGAGCGATTTATCATTCGCAGTGTGGTGAGTCCGCGTTCACCCACATTCCTGGCTTGCGGGTTGTTTTTCCATCGAATGCATTGGACGCTTGCGGACTCTTGCGTACGGCGATTCGATGTGACGACCCGGTGCTGTTCCTGGAGCATAAGCGGCTGTATCGGGAGTTGTATAACCGTGCGCCGAACCCAGGTCCCGAGTACTTGATTCCGTTTGGCAAGGCAAAGATCGTGAAGCCGGGTCAGAATCTCACGATTGTGACGTACGGTGCATTGGTGCAGAAATCACTGCAGGCAGCCTCTGTGATCGAGCAGAAGCATCCCGGGATGTCTCTGGAGATCATAGACTTGCGGACGTTGAATCCGTACGATTGGGAGTCGATCCGGTCTTCGGTTTCGAAAACGAGCCGGGTGATGGTGGCTCACGAGGACACGATTTCCTGGGGTTACGGGTCTGAAATCGCGGCACGAATTGCTGATGAGTTGTTCACCATGCTCGATGCTCCTGTGGGCAGGGTGGCTGCGAAGGACACCTGGGTTGCCTACCATCCGAGCCTTGAGAATGAAATCCTGCCGCAGACGGAAGATCTGGTTCGCGAGGCCGAGCGCCTGTTGGCGTTCTGAGGTAATTTGCTTTGCGGTCGCTATTTCGCGATCGGCGGTGAAGGGGCGGTTGGCAGGGTAAGGCGGAAGGTGGAGCCACGGTTCGGTTGGGTGGACACTTCGATCGATGCTTGGATCGATTGGAGTGCGGATCGAACCGCGTCCATGCCGACACCGCGCCCGGAGTTTCGGGTGATACCGTCCGCTGTGGAAAGGCCAGGCAGGAAGATCAGTTCGGTTAGCTGGCTTGGTTCGATTGGCCAGCAGTCCTCCAGAATTCCCATTGCGACCGCGCGCTCGTAGATTCTGGCGTATTGGATTCCGCGGCCGTCATCTGAGATCTCGATGATTGTCTGTGATGGTTGGGTATGGGCCTTGATGGTGATAAGACCATGTATGGGTTTGCCGGCCGCCAGACGGTCTGGGGGCATTTCGATGCCATGGTCTGCGCAATTTCGAATCAGGTGGCCTAGTGCGTTAGAGAGATGTTCCGCATGGCTTCGGTCGACTTGGAAGTCACCGCCGTCGATTTTAACCCGAATCTGTTTCCCGAGTTGGATTGAGAGATCGTGGACGAGACGGGGGAGGCGTCGGAAGATCTCGTTGAGTTCAACTCGTCCGAGGTTCTGCATTTCCCGTTGGATCAGCGATGTATTTCGCTCCAGTCTTTCAAGGAGGCGAAGGAGGCCGTCAGTAAACGCTCCATTGTCAGAGGCGATGGACTTCGCCTGATGTTGGTCTTGGAGGATTCTGGTGACCATATTCAGCAGGTTGTCGAGTTTCCGCCTCGGTACACGGAGGTAAGCCGTGTCGGTTGTGGATTCGGCTGAGCGCTGCGGTGGCTTTGGAGGTTCCGCGTTGTCATGATTTCGTTCGATCGTGAGGCGTTGGTGTGGCCCCATCAGGTGAAACCAGTCGCGGAGTGTTGAGGTGGTTTGGGTTGTTGAGAGAGTTGTTTGCCAGGTTAAGTAGCAGTGCTCGGGATCTAGATTTTGCAGCTGGGGTATGACTTTCCAGTCTGTTCGGATGTGGAGGATAGTGGCCTTGCTTTGAAGGGCTGATAAAGTGCGGATGGGATCTGCTCCGCGGGCGAGGCTGTCGGCCGCCGGGGACCAGGTGATTCGGTATGTTTGCGTTAGTTGGGGTTCGGACGGAGGGTGACTCTGATGAGGAAAAGAACCCGGGGGGGCGCATAGAATGGTTCGATATGCGTCTGCGCGAGAGGGAATCGGATCGTTGGGCTCTCCATCGAGGATTTCGCGGATGCAGTCGGTTGCTTCAAGGAGAGTTTGCAGTAGATCGGGAGTGAGTTGGCGGGTACGTGCGTTGAGTTCCTGGAATATGGTTTCCAACGCATGAATGAAGTCGGCAGCCGCGGAGTATCCGGTCATTGCGGCATTGCCCTTGAGCGTATGTGCAGTTCGAAAGACTGATTTTACTGCTTCGTCAGGTGGGAAGTCGTCCTGGAGCCTGAGTAGATCACGTTCCATCGACGCAATGAGGTCCGCTGCTTCCGCAAGAAAGAGTTTGCGGAATCGTTGGCTGGTGAATGTGTGGGATTCTGTCGCCATCGGTCGCACTGGCAAAGTATGTCAAGCAATGATTCGGCTCGTCGCGTCTAATAGACGTTCGGGCTGAAAGGGTTTGACCAACCAGGCAGTGGCTCCTGCGGTTCTTGCCGATTCGATGCGCTCGGTAGATGTTTCGGTAGTCAGCATGAGGATTGGTGTGTATTTGCAGTGTTTGCGCTTTCTTGCTTCGCGTACGAAGGTGATTCCGTCCATAACGGGCATGTTGATGTCTGCAATGATGAGGTTGTAGCCTGTTGGTCCCGTATCGAGTTTGTCGAGGGCGGCGGATCCGTTGTCGGCTTGTGTGACTTCGTATCCTCTTTCCTGGAGCGTGAAGGAGACCATCGCGCGCATCGAGGGTGAGTCGTCAACGATGAGGATTCTGGGTGTTTCGGTCGGTTGGTCGGTCATACGTCACTAGGGTCTTATCGCCCAGACAGATAGAAGTGTGAATTCAGTAGAATAGGGCGATGGCTAGACCCGTACGATGGGGTGTACTCGGCGTATCGAATTTTGCGATTAGCAAGTTCCTTCCCGGAGCCCTTTTGAGTAGTGAAAGCAAAGTCTGTGCGATTGCTTCGCGTGATTCGGTTCGAGGGCGGAAGGCAGCGGATGCGCTTGGGATAGAGAAGGCATACGGTTCATATGAAGAACTGCTTGCTGATCCGGATATCGATGTGATTTACAATCCGCTTCCCAATCATCTGCATACGCCCTGGTCGATTCGTGCTGCAGATGCAGGTAAGCATGTGCTCTGCGAGAAACCGATCAGTTTGACAGCAGCGGAGTTTCGTTCGTTGATGGCGGCTCGGGATCGGAATGGGGTATTGATCGCTGAGGCGTTCATGATCCGGCATCATCCGCAGTGGAGACGGGCGATGGATTTGGTTCGGAGTGGAGTGGCAGGGGAAGTTCGGGCGGTGACCGCGCATTTCAGCTACTTCAACCGGAAGCCTGACAACGTTCGGAATATCGCTGAGTATGGCGGCGGTGGTATGTGGGATATCGGTTGCTACGGCGTCAACGTGGCGCGCCTGGTGTTTGGGAGTGAGCCGCTGCGAGTGGTCGCTCAACTGGATTGGGATCCCGAGTTCGGCGTCGATCGTGTCGGATCTGTTTTGATGCAGTTCTCGGGTGGCCGGCAGGCAATGTTCCTTTGCGGTACCCAGATCGCGCGGTTTCAAAGGGTGGAGATTTTGGGTGTGGACCGGCGGATTGAGTTGGATATTCCGTTCAACGCCGTTCCGGGTGAGAAGATGCGTGTGTTGTTGGATGACGGTTCCGATTTGCGGGGCGGAGCCGCGGTGGTTGAGGAGGTGGAGGCCTGCGATCAGTACACTTTGGAGGCGGATGGTTTCAGCCGCGCGGTTCGAGGTGAGGTTCCGCTGGTGAATTCTCTTGAGGAGACATTTGGGAATACTGCGACGTTAGAGGCGATTTTCCGTTCGGCGGACTCGGGATCGTGGGAGGTCCCGGAAAAGTTCTGAGTTCATGCGGTGTATTGCTGCGAGTGACCAATCGTTGTTAGTTCGGGATTGTGACGCTCTTGGGCTGTTTCATTGCCTTCAAGTGAATCGGTTGCCGGGGGTCTCTGGTATGTCGCCGTCCAGGAACTCTGTGCTGATTCGTTTTGATGGCCGGATGGTGGCGCATGCAGACGTTGAAGAATGGGTGGTTCGCAGGTGTGCCGAGGCGTTCGTCGGTCTAACCGGACGACTGGTTGAGATTCCTACCTTATATAAAGGGCCGGATCTGGAGTCGGTTGCCAGCTTGTGCGGTTTGAGTACGAGCGCAGTAGTAGAATTCCACAGCGGCTGTGAATATGTTGCGTGGTTTCTGGGGTTTATGCCCGGATTTGCTTATTTAGGGGATGTTCCTGAGGCGATCCGGGCGCCGCGGCTGTCGTCACCGCGGAAGAGTGTTCCTCCGGGGAGTGTAGGAGTTGCTGGTGCGCAAACCGGGATTTATCCGGTTGAGTCGCCGGGCGGATGGAATCTGATCGGTTTGACTGAAGTTGTTTTGTTTGATCGAGCGAAAGGGAAGTCACTGATCGAACCCGGTGACCGGGTGCGGTTTGTGCCGCTATGATCGACGTGCTGCGTGCCGGTTTCCTGACAACGGTTCAGGACTTGGGACGTCCCGGGTTCGAGCATCTGGGGGTCTCTCCCGCTGGTGTGGCGGATCCTCTTTCTGCCCGAATCGCGAACCTGCTTATCGGGAACGCCGAGAATGATGCAGTGTTAGAGTGCACTGCTTTGGGCCCCAGGTTGCAGTTTTCGATGGATACGTGGATCGCAGTGTGCGGCGGCAGGTTTGAATGCAATGTTTCGATGTGGCGGAGCGTGCGGGTGCAGGCGGGATTCATTTTGGATGTCGGGCGCGCTTATGAGGGCTTTCGGTGTTGTGTCGCAGTTTGCGGGGGAGTTCGGGCGGAGCGGTACTTGGGAAGTGCGTCAGTTCATTTGGCTAGCGGGTTTGGAACGCCAATGGTTCGGGGGGATTCGCTTACTGCTGATTCTCGGTCTAGAGGAGTGGAGCGGGGTGTGGGGCAGGATGTTCCTCGCGCAAGAGGGGTTGTTCGGGTTACGGTGGGTCCCGACGCGCTGGATTTCAGTTCGCTTGATATGTTTCGATTTTTTTCGCAGGATTGGCGGGTCACCCAGGAGAGCAGCCGTCAGGGGATTCGATTGGACGGCGCGGAGCCGATAACCGCTGCGTCTTCGGGGGCTCGCGGGAGTGAGGGTGTGTCGCTTGGGGCGGTGCAGGTATTCCGGGATGGACAGCCAGCGATCCTATTCGTCGATTCTCAAACGACGGGTGGGTATCCTGTCATTGCAAACGTAATCGGTGCGGACCAGTTCGAGGTGGCGCAGATGCGTCCCGGAGCGCGGATCCGATTTGAGCCGGTGGGTTTCGCGGAGGCCCGTCGTGCTTTGCTTGAGCAGGAGGCGTGGATTCATGGTGCTGCCGGTTGATTTGAACTGTGACATGGGTGAAATCGAGGCCTTGCATGAGTCGGGCTTGCAGCGGCGGCTGATGCGTTTTGTAAGCTCCGTCAACATCTCATGCGGGGCCCATGCGGGTAATGAACGCCTGATTGCGGCGACCGTGCAGGACGCGATTCGGGCTGGTGTTCGTATTGGGGCGCACCCGGGGTATCCGGATCCTGCGAACTTCGGGCGTGTGTCGATGGCGATGAGTGGTGAGGAACTCGCAGGAGAGGTTGAGCGTCAATTGAGGGACTTTGCGGAGGTTGTTGGTTCTCGTGGCGGCGTGGTCTCTCATGTGAAGGTACATGGTGCTCTCTACAATCTGGCGGCGGAGTCGAGAGAGGTTGCTGAGGCCGTAGCGAGTGGTATCGGGCGGTGGAGGTCCGATGTCGTGGTGTTTGGCCTGGCGGGTTCGGTCATGGTAGAGGTTTTCCGGTCGAGGGGATTTCGGGTGTGGCGTGAAGGTTTTGCGGATCGCGTGTATGAATCGAACGGGATGTTGCGGAAGAGGAGTTTGCCGGGCGCGGTGATCTCCGATCCGGAGGAAGCGGGAAGGCAGGCTGTGCGGCTTGCTTGTTCCGGCGGCGTCGATACGGTTTGTATCCATGGAGACCACGCCGGCGTCGAGAATGTGGCCGCGGCAGTGCGGAGGAGTCTGGAAGAGATTGGGAGCTGGAATGGTGTCGCCTCGAAGGTTTGATTTGATTGTGGTAGGCGCTGGCCATGCCGGCTGCGAGGCAGCGCGCGCCAGTGCGAGGATGGGCCTCAAGACGGCGATGGTGACGATGAACGCGGACCTGGTTGCACAAATGTCGTGTAATCCGGCGGTAGGGGGCATCGCGAAGGGCCATTTGGTTCGTGAGATTGACGCCTTGGGCGGTGTGATGGGCGAAGTCACGGATGCCGTTGGAATCCAGTTTCGATTGTTGAATACCAGCCGCGGTCCTGCGGTGTGGTCGCCGCGGGCCCAGTGTGACAAGAAGCAGTATCGGGTACGGATGAAGCAGGTTCTGGAAGCGGAGCCGAATCTACGGATCGTACAGGCGGAAGTCGCGGGTTTGGTTTTCTCGGAATCGGGTAGACGGGTCGAAGGTGTTGACTTGCGGGACGGTCGCCGAATTCTCGCAGGCGCGGTTGTGATCACTACCGGCACCTTCCTCAATGGGTTGGCTCACGTTGGTGAACAGACGTATGAATGCGGGCGAAATGGAGAGTCCGCTTCGAATTTGCTCGGTTTGCAGTTGCGGAATCTCGGTCTGCAGTGGACGCGGTTGAAGACGGGGACTCCACCACGCTTGGATGGGCGCACAATCGATTGGTCCCGGTTCGAGGCGCAGGCCGGGGATGATAACCCAACTCCGTTTTCGTTCTTGACGGATCGGATTGAGCGTGATCAGGTGCAGTGCCATATTGCGTATACAAATGAGCGGACGCACGAGCTGTTGCGTGCTGCTGTCCCTCGGTCCCCGCTTTATAGCGGCCAGATAGAGGGTGTTGGTCCCCGGTATTGCCCGTCTATCGAGGACAAGATTGTTAAGTTTCCGGATAAGACGCGGCATCAGATCTTTCTGGAACCTGAGGGGCTGGATACGAACGAGATTTACGTGAACGGCATGTCGACGAGCATGCCGATCGACGTGCAGGAAGCGATGGTCTCCTCGGTGGAGGGGCTTGAGACTGCCGAGATGATTCGACCGGGTTACGCGATCGAATATGATGCGATTGATCCTCGGGAATTGGACCATACTCTGGCGGTGAAGCGGATCGAGGGTTTGTATTTGGCCGGGCAGATCAATGGGACTTCAGGCTATGAGGAGGCTGCGTGCCAAGGTCTGGTTGCTGGTATGAATGCGGCGTTGAGGCTCAGCGGTCGCGACCCGCTGGTGGTTGGTCGAACCGAGGGCTACACCGGGATTCTGATTGATGACCTGGTGTCGAAGGGTGCGGACGAGCCTTATCGGATGTTCACGTCGCGGGCGGAGTTCCGTTTGCATCTTCGGATCGACAATGCGGATGATCGCTTGACTCCTTTGGGCCGGCGTGCGGGATTGGTGGATGACCGCCGTTGGTCGGTGTTTGAGCGGAAGCAGCGGCAGCGCGAAGCAATCCGGGTTTTGCTGGATCGGACGCGTTGTGGCGCTAGTGGCGTGCCGGATTTGGGTGTGCAGGGCGATGATCGCCCGGCGTTGAGTGGGTGGTTGAAGCGTCCTGAGGCTTCGATCGAAGTTCTTTCTGATTGGATTTCGGTGCAACTCGGGGAGTCTGTGGCGCGAGGCGTGCTAACGACGATTGAAACTGAGATCAAGTATGCCGGTTACATTGATCAGCAGGTCCGGCAGATTGCGCGGTTGAGAGAGGCTGAGGGCCGGGTGATTCCGGGTGATTTTGATTTCCGGGCGGTGCCGGGTCTATCCCTGGAGGTTGTGGAGAAGCTGGAACGTGTGCGGCCTGAGAGTTTGGGCCAGGCGCAGCGCATTCCTGGATTGACTCCTGCCGCCATTGCCGTCCTTGATGTTTACCTGACGATTGGTCGTTAGCAGGCGGTTTGTCCGTTAGATCTTGTTTCACGTGAAACATGCTGGTGGATCTAGACTTGCTGTTCCACGTGAAACACAGAGAATACAGAAACGACGCTCACCGTTCCACGTGAAACGCGAAACGGCCCAGATGGGATCCGAAACAATCGCCAAACCTCTAACGTGGTAAGATCGTGTCATCGTGAGCAAGACAATCGCGATCGCGAACCAGAAAGGTGGAGTCGGCAAAACCACCACAACCATCAATCTGGCGGCATCCCTTGCCGCCAACGATTTGAAGGTGCTTCTCGTAGATATCGACCCTCAGGGCAACTCAACTACCGGACTCGGCGTGGCGAAATCGCCTGACATCGCCACAATTTACGACTTGCTATTGTCGGACCAACCGGCGTTAGAAATCGCCCGCCAAACAGACTGCCTCGGCCTCGATATCATCCCGGCCAACCAAAACCTCGTTGCGGCCAACCTTGAGCTGGTCGATGAAACGGAACGCGAGTTCCGCTTGAGGGACAAACTCGCAGTAGCCAAAGACCGCTACGACTACATTCTGATCGACTGCCCACCGGCGCTCGACCTTCTCACCCTGAACGCACTCATCGCCGCAGACTCCGTCATCATACCGATCCAGTGTGAGTTCTTTGCCCTCGAAGGCATCTCGCAGCTGATCGAGACCATCAACGGAATCCGTGATTCTTTCTCGCATAACATCGCGATCGAGGGGATCCTCCTCACGATGTACGACGACCGCGCCAATCTCACCAAGATGGTGGCGCAGGACCTGCGAGAGTTTTTCAAGGATCAGGTCTTCGAGACGGTGATTCCCCGCTCGATCCGCCTCGCCGAAGCCCCCAGCCACGGCAAGCCCATCATCCTGTACGACGTCCGGTCCAAGGGCGCCGAAAGCTACATCCAACTCGCGAAAGAAATCCTGGCGAACCAGACCCGCGAGGCCTCCACTGAGCAAGCGGCCACCGCAACCGCCACCGAGGAGCCGCTGTCATGAGCACCTCCGGACCACAGGACAAGCGCAAGGTTTTGGGCAAGGGAATATCCGCACTCCTTCCGCAACGCACGACGGCGCAACCGCCGGCTCCCGCTCCGGAAAAGAAGGATACCCCGCCAGAGCTTCCTCAAAACGCAGTGATCCAGATCGATCCGGAATCGATCCACGCGAGTCCCTACCAACCCCGACACATCTTCGACCAGGCGAAGCTCGACGAACTCGCGCAATCCATCCGCGAGAACGGAATCATCCAACCGCTCATCATCCGCAAGCGGGGTGACCACTTCGAACTCGTCGCCGGCGAACGCCGACTGCGCGCATCCAAGATCGCGGGGCTGAAGACCGTCCCCGCCATCATCCAGGACTTCGCGCCAAACCGCCTGCTCGAAGTCGCGCTGATCGAAAACATCCAGCGCGAGGACCTCAACCCAATCGAACTCGCGATGGCCTACGACCGCCTCAGTCGCGAACTCGGCCTCACCCACGAGCAGATCGGTGTTCACACCGGCAAAGACCGCTCCTCCATCGCCAATACCATCCGCTTGCTCAAACTCCCGGAACCCGTCCGTCAGATGGTCAGCGAAGGACTCCTGTCAATGGGGCAGGCACGCGCTCTTCTGCCACTCGAGAATCCGGCCGCCATCATTCGCATGGCGGAGAAGGCAATCGCACAAGGCCTCACTACCAGGCAGGTCGAAACCCAGGTTCGCTGGGCGCTCGAACCCGCTCGTGAGAAGCCGGAGAAGATTGAGTCCAAGCAGGATCCGAACATCCGCGCCGCCGCCGAAGAGCTCGAGCGTACGCTAGGCACACGAGTCCGAATCATCGAGCAAAGCCCGCAGCGCGGCAAGATCGAGATCGACTATTTCTCGCAGGACGAGTTGACTCGTCTATACGAACAGATTGTGGGGAAGTGAGAGGATGGTGCCGGCGGTAGGAGTTGAACCTACGACCTACGGATTATGAGACCGTCGCTCTAACCACCTGAGCTACACCGGCACGGTCTTGAGCAAGGACGGAAATCCTTCTCATCCAATAGCATAAAGGCTCACTTGCTCCGCTGTCAAATCGGCGCCCGGGGAACACCGGGCCAAGCGCATCCAGGATAATGGCGTGGAACAGCTCGACCTGACATTCAATCTAGGCCGCAAACATCTCACTGTAACCGAGTTCACAGATATGCTCCGCGGGATGCTCGAAGAGGTATTCCCCGACATCTGGATCGCCGGCGAGATTTCCGGGGTCAAACCCCAGCCCAGTGGACACATCTACTTCACCCTGAAGGATGGCGACGCGGTCCTCAGCTGCGTCTGCTATCGCAATAGCGCCCGCTTTCTCCGATTCAAACCCCAGGACGGCGCCGCCGTACTCGCACGGGGACGCGTCGATATCTGGCCACCCAGCGGCAGGTATCAGCTCATCGTCGAAGCCCTCGAACCCCGCGGCCGCGGATCGCTCCAACTCGCCTACGAACAACTCAAGCAAAAGCTCAGCAAAGAGGGACTCTTCGATGAAACCCGCAAGAGACCACTACCTGCCCTGCCCCGCAAGATCGGAATCGTCACGTCCCCAACCGGTGCCGTGATCCAGGACATGCTGCGGATCCTCGAAAGCCGCTTCGCAGGACTCCATATCCGCCTCTTCCCCGCCCTTGTGCAAGGCGACGGATCCGCGCAACAGGTCTGTCGCGGCATCGAGCACTTCTCACAGAATCCCTGGGCGGACGTCATCATCGTCGCACGCGGCGGCGGCTCCCTCGAGGATCTCTGGACCTTCAACGAAGAATCCGTAGCGCGCGCCATTGCGGCGTCCGCCGTACCCGTCATCTCCGCCATCGGTCACGAAACCGACTACACCATCGCTGACTTTGTCGCCGATCTCCGGGCGCCCACGCCGTCAGCAGCGGCCGACCTGGTCATCCAGTCGAAATCGCGGCTCCTCGACCGGTTCCAACTCCTCGAAACACGGATCACGCAAACCGTTCGCTACCAGGTCGCGCAGCAACACCGCAAACTCCATCAGCTCGGCGTCGATCGCGTATCCGCGGCCTTAAGGCGTCGTCTCGGCAGACTGATCCAGAAAACCGACGAAGCGGACTTCCGCCTCCGGGACTCCATCCGAACCGCACTCCGCAACGACCGCCGCACCCTCGAAAACCTGCGCGCGCAACTTCTCCGTCAGGATGTCCGCGTGACACTCTCCGCAGCGCGCCACAGGCAACAGCGCCTGCAAGCCGCACTCCACACGGCCATGAACCGCCACATCAGCCGCCTGCGAACCCCTGTCCTGTCGGCGCACGCCCACCTGACTCAGCTCAACCCCCTCAAAATCCTCGAACGAGGATACGCCATTGTTCTCGATGAACGCGGCGCTCTCGTCAAGGATGCCGCCCAGGCTCCACCAGCAACTCTCCTCGACATCCGGTTTGCCTCCAGCGCCCTACGCGCCAAGGTCGAAGGCGAGCCGAAAGGCGCAATGCGGAAATCACGAAAGAAAACGGTCGAATCCTAAGCCGCCCGCCGATCATCCAAACACCAGGACAAATCCATCCGGCATTTTTCAGATGCTGCTATAATCCCAGGAAGAGGTTACAAGTAAGTCCATGTTCGGAACCGAGACAACTACCACCGCCGTTACCCTAACTGATACGGCCATCAACAAGGTCCGTGAGATCCTCGACATGCAGGATCCCAAGCCCGCGGGACTGCGCATCTCTGTTGTCGGCGGCGGCTGCTCCGGCTTCAGCTATTCGATGGCGTTCGAGAGCGCCCCCGGTCTGATGGACAAGGTCTACAACTTCGAAGGCCTGAAGGTTTTCATCGACCAGGCCAGCCTGCTCTATCTCGACGGCGCGCGCGTCGATTACGTCGAAACCCTCGAGGGTTCCGGCTTCAAGTTCGACAACCCGAACGTCAAGTCCACCTGCGGCTGCGGCTCTTCGTTCAGCGCGTAAGACTTCTCCACAGCAAGATCGCAATCTGTCAAGGCGGCGGGCCACCAAACCCGCCGCTTTTGATATTTTGGAGTGCAGGTAATCTCCAAGTGACCAGACGGACCTTCATGCAATCCACAACGGTGGCCGCAAGCGCAGCTGCAGCAGCCTCCGCCAACGCAGCCAGCAGTGCGAACGACAAGATCCAAATCGGATTCGTCGGTGCCGGTGCACGCGGGCAGGAACTGATGCAGGCCATGCTGGCCAACCCGGGCGTCGAAATCACCGCCTTGTCGGACGCCTACCAAGGCCGCATGGAACGCGGCGTGGAACGCACCAACGGCCGCGCCCGGAAGATCCGGAACTACAAGGAAATCCTCGCGGACAAGTCCATCGACGGCGTCGTCATCGCAACGCCCGATCACTGGCACAAGACCATGATCCTCGAAGCCTTCGCTGCCGGCAAAGATGTTTACTGCGAAAAGCCGATGACCTACACCGCTCGCGAAGGCGGCGAAATCATCGCTGCCGCCAGGAAATCGGGCCGGGTGCTGCAGATTGGCAGCCAGGGCATGAGTTCCGCGCTGCAGAAAAAGGCCAAGGAAATCATTCAATCCGGCAAACTCGGACAGATCACGCTGGTGCGCGCGGCCTACAACCGCAACACCGCGTCCGGCGCGTGGATCTACCCGATCCCGCCCGACGCCTCCCCGCAAACCGTCGACTGGGACGCCTTCCAGGGACCCGTCGCCAACCGCCGCCCCTTCTCGCTCGAGCGCTTCTTCCGCTGGCGCTGCTACAACGATTACTCCGGAGGCATCGCGACGGACCTCTTTGTACACCTCTGCACGACTATTCACTTCCTCATGGATGCGAAGGTCCCTTCCCACGTGCTCGGCATGGGTCAGCTGTACCGCTGGAAGGAAAGCCGAGAAGTCCCCGACACACTCAACGCCGTTCTGCAGTACCCGGAAGGATTCGCGGCGAACCTCAGTTCGACATTCAACAACCAGAGCGCCAGTGAAGGCAGCTTCGTGTTCCTCGGAACCAAAGGCAGCCTTTCAATCGGATTCGACAAAGTGGTCTTCACGCCGGAATATGCTATCGAGGACAACCGCTGGGTTGTCGAAAGCTGGCCCCGCGCGCTCGAGGACAAGTATTACGCCGATCCCAAAGTACGTTCCACGGAACTGACCGGAACCTGGAAACAACGGGCCGCCGAAGGCTCCATCACCTACTTCTCAGAAGGCCAGGAATCCACGGTTGCGCACATGGGTCACTTCCTCGACTCGATGCGAACCCGCAAGCCCTACTGGGAAGATGGTTCCGCGGGACATCATGCTGCCGCCTGCGCGCACATGGTCAACCTCTCGGCCAAAGAAAAGCGCATGGTCGAGTGGGATTTCGCCAAAGACGACATCAAAACCTAGTACCAGAACCCCAATCGGTACGCCGGATATGGAACGTACCGTACTTCAGAATCCTTCTGGACCCCTGCCCCGGATCCTTAGCATGGACTCACGACGCCATGCTTGCCCTCACTCTTTTGTTGCACCTTTCGATGACGGCCACAAAGCCAGTCGAGCTGCCGGCGCTGCAGGAACCGGCTCCCCGCGAAAGCAAATTCCGAATCGAGCCCAATATGGGCCGTTATGCGGAAGAAGTGAAGTATGTGATGTTCGTGCAGGACGGTGTCGTGCTGTTCACCGACGACGGCATGGTGGACTCTTCAGGCGTGGGCGTCGTGCTGAAGAACTCCAACAGCGGCGCGTTCAATGCGCTCGGCTTTCGCTGCGCGGTTCGCAACACCCTCGAGAACGATGGTCCGCTCTACATCCCGATCTACTCGAAACTCGTGCGCCGCAATGTATACGAAGGAATCGACGCCATCTACGCGCTGTCTCCGGAAGGCGAATTGGAAGTCAGCTTCTTCCTGCAGCCCACTGCGAAGCTCAGCGACATCCTTGTCGCCTACCAGGGCGTCGAAAAGATCGAAACGACCAAGCAGAATGAACTCGCGCTGAAGACCATTACCGGCAAGGTCGTCCAGCGCTGCCCGCGGATTCTGCGATTGATGGGTGACCGGTATGTTGCGCTTTCGGTCGGCATGAAACTCGGCGGTGATGGATACGTGCGGTTTTCGGGGCGCGCTGCCGGCCTCGGCGATTAGCCGCAGCCGCGGCTTCAACGACTGCCGAAGAGCGGTCCGTACATGCGGATCTCAACCGGCCACGATCGCAAACCGGCGATCGGTACAGTGAGTGTACATTCGCCAACAGCGATGGCAGTGGCCGCCACCTGCGGTTCGACCTCAAACACGCGCCTTTCTTTGCTCATATCGACGTACCCCTCGTGGCTCGACAGCACCGCGCCGGCTCCGTCCTGCATCCGGAATCGATAGTGAATCGCCCCTTGTGGCAAGTGCGGATCGAACACAATTCTATCGACGCCGCGCGGAATCTGAATCACCTGTGTCTCGGGTCCGGCAGGACACGAAAACCAGTGCGAAACCTCCGCCTTCGTTCGCTTCTCCTGCGCGTAGAAGAAGAAGCCGATCGCAGCAATGCCGAGCAAAACAACGAAGAGCACACCGAAGAATCGCGGCCAGTCGTTGGGCGGAACCGCGACCTTCGCGGGAGGCCGCGAAGATACGAACCGGTTGACGCCGCCGGGGGCCGGTTGGCCAACCGCGTAAGGCGAACCCGCAGGAAATGCCGTCAACCCGAGCGATTGCGCGACCTCACGCGCGTCCAGGTACTCACCCGCCCACGCCGAACGCTGGGGATTCCGTTCTCCCAGAATCAGCCGGCCACCGGGACCCTCCGTGCCGGCAACGTACTCGTGCAGCCAAACCGAGTTGGTCCAATTGAAACCGAAGGGCAGCAGGCCCGCGGCGCGGTCGGGCTGAAAGGACTCCGCATATTTCTGCCTATATGTCCGGCCTTGAAACTGAATCTGCGAACGGTCGCTGGAACGCTCGAGCGGTTCGCCGCCTGTTGCCGTCACCAGCCACCAACGGCCATCATCCCAACCTAGAATGGCGGGCGTCGAACCCGCAGCCTCCGGGGTGAGTGTGTACTCGTGACGCTCGACGGCCTGCCATTGATCGCGGCCAACTTCGACAGACTGGCTGTAACAGGCGAATCCAGCGACCCGGTATGCGACGTTCCGCAGAACCATGCGCGTACCGATGGCGATTGCTGGTGAACGCTCCGCAAACGGCCGAGGCGGCTGACACTGCCACTGCCCGGACGCCAAGTCAAAGACGAAGCAATTCCAGCACGACGGGCAAACCATCCCCGGCAGCGGCGCCGGAGCTTCCTGCGGTTGCGGAAGATACGGCCACGGCGACCGGCAGATAGGGCATTGCATGGGACTTCACTCTGCAGCGGAGCGGCGGAGACGGTCACGCAGTGCGTCCCAGCCGGCCTCTTCTGGAAGAGATTCAACGGCGATGGTGTGGACACCGCGCGCATCAAGGTCGTGCAGCACTGCGTAAATCCGGGAGGCGTACGCTTCCGGATCCGCAGGCATCTGTACCGCGATCGTTGCATCCGGCTGTTCCACGTGATGCCAGACGTATGCAGCGTCCACCGGCGGAATTTCGCCCGGTCGCACAATCAGCACGCGCGCATGACGCGGGCTGTAGTGCTTGCGATGCATACCCGGCGCTTCATGCGCCATTCCGTCTCTCGCGTCAGCCGTCTCGAACACCGCTTCCGGTAACACCAGCATTCCGGGACGCAGCAGTCGAACCGTGCCATCCGCATGAACAGCGACCACGGTGGACTCAATCCCGACATCACAGGATCCGCCATCCAGCACCGGGACCTCATCGCCGAACGCGTTGCGCACATGCTCCGCAGTGGTCGGCGAAATCTGCGTAAACTTGTTGGCGCTGGGGGCGGCGAGCGGAAGTCCAGCCGCACGCAAGAGTTCGAGCGCAAGCGGATGCCGCGGCATCCGCAGGCCGACGGAATCGAGTCCCGCAGTGACGATGTCAGGGATTGCAGGAGATTTGGGGACCACCAGCGTCAGTGGTCCCGGCCAGTATTGCTGTGCAAGACGCTCAGCCGCTTCGGGCCAGGCGCGGCTCAGAGTCCGCGCCATCTCGATGGATGACACGTGCACGATGAGAGGGCTCGTCGACGGACGGCCCTTCAACTCGTACACGCGGCGCACGGCCGCTTCATCGAGCGCGTTCGCCCCGAGTCCGTAAACAGTCTCGGTTGGGAACGCGACCACGCCGCCCGACTGCAATATCCGGGCTGCGTCCGCGATCGTCATTCGGGCAGATCGTCCTTGCCGTCGCCGCCGGCGGTCTTGCCGGTCTTGCGCCAGACGAGCCACGCGTGTTGCAGATTCTCGAGATCGCCGTCGAGTACGCGGTCGACATCGCCGACCGAGAACTTGGTGCGGTGGTCCTTGATGAGCCGGTATGGCGCGAGCACGTAGGAACGAATCTGGGATCCGAAGTTGATATCCATCTTCGTATCCTCGAGCTTCTTTTCCTGCTCGCGGCGCTTGTTCATCTCGTATTCGAAGAGCTTGGCGCGCAACTGCTTCAACGCGCTCGCGCGATTCTTGTGCTGCGAACGTTCGTTCTGGCACTGCACGACGATTCCGGTCGGGAGGTGCGTCATGCGAACCGCGGATTCGGTGCGGTTCACGTGCTGTCCGCCCGCGCCCGACGCGCGAAACACATCGGTCTTGATGTCTTCCGGCTTGATCTCGATCTTCACGTCGTCGTCGACTTGCGGGATGACGAAAACAGAAGCAAACGACGTATGCCGGCGCGCGGCAGCATCGAACGGCGAGATGCGGACGAGACGATGCACGCCGATTTCCGACGACAACATGCCAAACGCGTTGGGACCGTTGATCTCCATGGTCGCGGACTTGATGCCCGCGCCGTCGCCGTCCTGCGAGTCCGTGACATTGGCTTCGAAACCGTTGCGTTCGGCCCAGCGCAGGTACATGCGCATCAGCATCTCGGCCCAATCCTGGCTCTCGGTTCCACCGGCGCCGGGATGGATCGTGACGATCGCGCTCTTCGGATCATTCTCGCCCGACAACAGCATGCCGGTTTCGAGCTTGCCGACGTGGGTCGCGAACGACTTCAGTTCCCGCTCGATGTCGGCGGTCATGTCCTCGCCCTCGCGCGCGAGTTCGAACATCGTGTCGATGTCCTCGGTCAGGCGCGCCACACGGGCTTCGGACTCGATCGCTTCTTCGAGCCGCTTGCGATCCTGCATGACCTTCTGGGATCGTTCCTGATCGTTCCAGAATGCCGGATCGGAGATGATTTCTTCAGTTTTGGCTAGTTCAGCCTTCTTTTTGGGAGTGTCAAAGATAGCTCCGCACAGCTTCAGCTTGCTGGCGGAGCGGCGTGTATTCCCGTTCGAGTTCTTCGAGCGTCATTACAAACATCAGTGTATCAATGAGTGCGGGGATATCATCAGATCATGGCATTTCCGTTTGTTGCCGCCGCGGTATCGCTGTTCCTGGCGCAGACGCCGGACGCTGCACTCGATCAACTCGCGTCGCAGCATATCCAGAAGAACAAGATTCCAGGCGCGGTGCTGGTGGTAGTGCGCGGCGACCGCGTCGCGTATGCGAAGGGCTTCGGCGTTGCCAACGTCGAAACCGGCGAGGCTGTTACGCCCGATCACTTGTTCCGCGTAGGATCCACGACCAAGATGATGGTGGCTGCTTCGGTGTTGAAGCTCACCGAGTCGACACGTTTGCGTTTGACCGATCCCGTGGATCTGCACGTTCCGAACCTCGATCCGGCAATCGGTAAGCTGACCGCGCATCAATTGTTGAGCCACACCAGTGGACTGCTGGATCGCGCGCCGATGTACGGTCTACAGGACGATACGGCGCTGGGAGCCAACGTCCGGTCCTGGAAGGCGGACATGCTGTTCACCGAACCCGGCAAAGTGTATTCGTATTCGAATCCCGGATATGCGCTGGCGGGGCGGCTGATTGAATCGGTTTCGGGCCGTTCGTTCGCAGACGCGCTCGAGGACCTCATCTTCAAGCCCGCGGGAATGAACCGCACAACCTTCCGTCCGACGATGGCCATGACGTATCCGCTGGCGCAAGGGCATGACACGCCCACATCGATAGCACGGCCGGCAGCCAACAACGCGGGGTACTGGCCCGCAGGATCGATGTTCACCTCCGGCCGGGACTTCGCGCGATTCGCGATCGCCTTGCTGCATGACGGTGAGGTGGACGGAAAGCGGGTGCTGAGCGCGAAGGCGGTTCGCGAGATGATGACGCCGAAAGTCAAAGTGGATGGCAGTGTGGATGGGAAGTTTTATGGATACGGGCTCTCGCTCGATCCGGAATTCGACCTCGTGGAACATGCTGGAGGGCGCATGGGATACACCAGCCACGTGATGCTGCATCCGAAAGACAAGCTGGCGGTGATCGTGCTGACCAACCTGAATGGCGGCGATGCCGGTGGATTAGCCCGGGCGGCGATGGATCTGGTGTTTGGCCAGAAGGCGGCGCCCCGCAAACTCCCGCCATCCCAAAGTGCGAACCTGTCGGCCTATGTTGGATCCTATCGAAATGACCCGGAGTCAGTTATAACCGTAACCGTGGGATCGCCGGCTGGTCACCTGCTGGTGAAGATGAATGGCCGGTCGCTGGACATGGCGCCTTCCGATGCCGGAAACTGTTTTGAAAGCAGGCCGCCTTCCGTTACGACGCTGTGCTTCAGCGGAGCCGGCAATGCCTATGCTCACGCAGGAGGCCGTTCGTTTGCCAGGTACTGAACAGCAACAAGCGTTTGAACTGATCACGCGCGCCGCGTATTTCGCCGCGCATGCGCACCGCCGGCAGCGGCGCAAGGATCAGGAAGCGACACCGTACATCAACCACTTGACCGAGGTCGCGCATCTGCTTGCCGAAGCGGGCTGCGACGCCGAGACCGTCGCCGCCGGATACTTGCACGACACCATCGAGGATGTCGACATCACTTATGAGATGTTGGTCGACGAATTCGGCGCTCCGATCGCGGATCTTGTGCGGGCCGTGACGGATGACAAGTCGCTACCGAAACTGGCGCGCAAAGAGATGCAGGTCGAGCACGCAGCGGTAGCGACCGAAGCGCAAGCGGCGCTGAAAATGGCGGACAAGATCAGCAACTTGCGCTCGCTGCGCAAGACGCCGCCGGCGGGATGGTCCGAGGAACGGCTGTCTGAATATGTGAACTGGGCGCACCGTGTGGTGACCAGCCTGCCGCATATCAACCCGGTCTTGTTCGAGCATTACGAGGCAATCCGCAAAGAACTGCTGGGCTTTCCCGAATGAAGCATAGCGGCAGGATCGTTGCCGCTTGTTTCTGCGCGTCGATTCTGAGCGCGCAGATCTATTTCCGTCCACGTGAAACCGATGCGGTGCTCGTGAATCCGGGCATGGGCTTCACGACGTTCCAACGTTTCAATGGGGATCCAACCCTGGCGGGTGTGGAATGGACGGAGGGATTTCCGTTCGTCGATACAGCTGCGACCCGCTCCTCGAATGACGCGTATCCGCTCACGTCGATCGCTTACTGGCGTGTCTATTGGCGGTTCCTCGAACCGGAAGAAGGCAAGTATCGCTGGGACCTCGTCGATCGCGCATTGACTCTGGCGCGCAGTCGCGGCCAGAGCCTGATGTTGCGCGTGGCGCCGTATGGAACCAGGACTGCAGATCGCGATATTCCGGATTGGCTGCGCAGGCAGGCGGGTCCGCCGCCTTCGCCGGAGAAGACGAATATCCGCATCGATCCGCAGAGCGACCTGTATCGTCGTGCTTGGGCGCGGTTCATCACGGCGTTGGCGAAACGCTACGACGGGCATCCCGACATGGATTCGATCGACGTGTCGATTGCGGGTCCCTGGGGTGAGGGCGAGGGAGTCGACAAACTGCCGCAGCCGGTCCACATGGAGTTGCTGAACGCGTACCTCGATCACTTCCGCACGACGCCCCTGTTGATGCAGCTTTCGCCGGCGTGGGTCCACAAGTATGCGCTGTCGAAGCGCCCCGTGGGATGGCGCGCGGATTGCCTCGGTGATTACAAGCCGAAAGGGATGGGGTCGTACACGCACATGATCGACGGATATCCGCGAGCCGCGCTCGAAGCCGGCGTGTCCGAGACCTGGCGTCATTCGCCGGTGGCGTTCGAAGCCTGTTGGACGATGGAGTACTGGAAACAGCAGGGCTGGAACGTTGACCTGATCATCCAGCAATCGCTGAAGTGGCATGTCTCGACGTTCAATAACAAGTCGTCACGCGTCCCTGCGGAATGGAACGGGAAAGTTGATGAATGGCTGAAGCGGATGGGGTACCGACTGGTTCCCCGGAAGGTGACGCTGCCGAAAGTAGTGCGGGCGGGTGACCGGTTTGAGGTGCAATCGCTCTGGGAGAACAAAGGCGTTGCTCCCTGCTACCGGCCTTATATCTTCGCGCTGCGGCTGGACGCCGGAGGTCCGGTGCTGCTGACGAAAGGCGATGTCCGAAAATGGCTACCCGGGGATTCGTTGCATGATGAAACGCTAGTGTTGCCCGAAGGTACTCGACCCGGGACTTACACCGTGAGCCTCGCAATCGTGGATCCTGCGACGAAGACCCCACGAGTACAGTTAGGGATCGAAGGCCGCCGCGCAGACGGCTGGTATCCGATGGGGCAGGTGCAAGTGCTGCCTCCGAGGACGGTGATCGACAAGGTAAAAGAGACGGTCCGCAAGGTCGTGCCTTAGGCCCGGTCTATTTCGGCGCGGATGGAAGTCGGTCGCCTCGAAGCAGCTTCAGCGATTCGAACCAAGAAATACCAGCCCGTAAAATGTGAGGCTGCCAAAAGCATCCACACTACGATTTGGGGAAGGCCACTGACTTGAGTCAACCACCAAAACAGAAAGATCGGAATCAACCCGGGTAGATCGAGCACAGCCAGGAATCCAAGCAGCATGGGATGTGATTCCCCAGCCAGGAACATCAGCCCTGCCGGGGCAAGTCCAGCAAGAGGAAACTGCCAGCGAAGCCTCGTCCAGTTGAATTGATCGCTACGGCTTCGAAGCCAAGCCGAAACGGTGTTCCTGAAGAACAATATTGCCACGGAGCACGGAAGCAACCAGATCAGGAGCGGAATGGACAATGCTGTCAATGGAGACACGACCATCGGGTCGCACGACACTTGCTCCTGCATGTTCTTAGTGACACCGGCAGTGAACTTCAGGTTCCTTGATTAGCGCAAGGATTCGAATGCGGTGTCCTGAATGCGATAGAGCTTCCAGTCTTTGTAGTCGAAGTGCCACCACTCGTGTTCGTAGACGGTGAAGCCTTCGGACTCCATCGCCTTGCGCAGGATTTCGCGGTTGCTGCGCTGCTTTTCAGTTCCGCCGGAGTACTGCGGGAACGCGCGCTCGGACATTTCGTCGTATCCCGATGGCATGTCGACAGGGAGGCCGGACTTCAGGTCGTATAACGTGAGGTCCACGGCGCAGCCACGGTTGTGGCGCGAGCCCTGGCTGGGATCCGCGACGAAGATGCGCTTCTCCTGCGGCGTCATGTCCCAGAACATTTTGGTGACGGCCCAAGGACGATAGCCGTCGAAGATCAGCAGACCGAAGCCTTGCTTCTTCAGTTGGCGATGCGCGCGGACCAGCGCTTCGGCCGCAGGCTTTTGCAGAAATGCACGGGCTTGTTTGTAGAAGACTTCGCCGGCGAAATTGTTGGCCGTCGCGTAGCGGATGTCGAGCTTGATCGTGTTGTCGAGCTTGATGAGTTCGACGAGTTCGCCCTCGCGGAAGTCGCCTTCCTCAACCGGAGGGCGTGGGACATAGCCGGGTCCGCGAACGATGCGGCCGGGCTTGGCGTCCGTGTGCTTTCCGTCACGCACAACTGCGGCGCCGTTGACGAAGACGTCGCGAATACCGGTGGACAGTTGATGCGGCTTCTCGTAGGTAGCGTGATCAGTCACCGTTGCAGGATCGAAGATGACGATGTCTGCATACGCGCCTTCGCGGAGTTCGCCGCGATCTGTGATGGAAAGGCGTTTCGCGACTGCCGACGTCATCTTGCGGATCATGTCCTCGATGTTCGTGACCTTCTCCTCGCGGACGTACTTGCCGAGCAGGCGCGTGAAATTGCCGTAGGCGCGGGGATGCGCGAGGTCGCGTGCGACCGTGGGGTCGATGCCACCGGCGTCCGTGCCGAACTTCATCCACGGCTGCTGCATCTGCAGCTTGAGGTTCTCTTCGCTCGCGATGAAGTACATCGTCTCGACACGGCGGCGTTCGGAGAGGATGAGGTCCATCGCGGTTTCGGTCCAATGTTTGTTGCGGGCGGCAGCGATTTCGCTGAGGCGCTTGCCGCTGAATGGCTTGTTCTCGTCACGCTCGAGCGCCAGGATCATGACGCCTTCGGGCGTTGCGAGGTCGCACAGGTTCTCCCAGTCGACGTCGGCGCGCAGCATCTCGGCCTTCATCCTTTCGCGGATCTGCGGGTTCGCGAGGTTGTCGAACAGCTTGCCGTCGGCCTGCGACCAGGGCGGGAGACAGGCGGTTAGCCCGGTGCCGCCGGCCACGTACGGATACATGTCCGCGCCAACATCCTGGCCATTGCGTCGGGCAGTCTCGATCTTCGCAATCGCATCGCGCATCTTCGGCCAGTTGCGCTTTCCCGCGGCTTTCAAGTGATAAATCTCAACGGGGACTCCACCCTTGCCGCCGATCTCGATCGCTTCGTCGATGGCTTCCAGAAGACGGTCTGCTTCAGAACGCATGTGCGTGATGTAGACGCCGCCGTACGGCGCCATCGCCTTTGATGTTTCGATGAGTTCGTTGGTGCTCGAGTAGTTGTTTGGCGGGTAGATGAGGGCGGATGCGATGCCGAATGCGCCGTCCTCCATCGCATTGCGAACGGCATCTCGCATCAGGTTCAGTTCGGCTTCCCTGGGTTCGCCGGTTGCCATTCCCTTGGCGAAGGCGCGCAAAGTGCCGGATCCGATGAAGGATCCGAAGTTCACCGAGGCGCCGTGGCGTTCCATCGCACGAAGCCAGCGGTCGAAGCCGCGCGGACCCGTGAAAGCGAACTCGCTGAGAGCACGGTCAAGCGTTCGCGTCTTCTCGTTTGCGGGGGCGTTGGTGGAGCCTTCGCCCATGATCTCGGTCGTGACGCCCTGGGTGACCTTGCTGACGACGCGTCCATCGCCGCCGAGGAAGGCGAAGCGCGAGTGGCTTTGGATATCGATGAATCCGGGAGAAACAACGTGACCTGTCGCGTCGATGCGCTGCTTTGCGGCGGCAGCTTTGAGTTGCCCGGCCGGTGTAATTCGGGCGATGCGATCGCCCTTCACGGCGATGTCGCCGTAGAACCAGGCATTGCCAGTTCCATCCACGACTCGGCCGTTCG
>CAZVKC010000022.1:56658-69018 GCA_964627455.1 uncultured Solibacteraceae bacterium
GCGATGTCGCCGTAGAACCAGGCATTGCCAGTTCCATCCACGACTCGGCCGTTCGAGATGACGAGATCGTAGGTTTGGGCGAAGGTGCAAAGAGCAGTTAGAAGAAATCCCGCGAGTTTCACGGGACTACCACCGTCTTGCCGATCACCTTTCGATTTGCCATGTCCCGCAGTGCTTGTGGTAGTTCGCTGAGTGCATAGCTCTTGGCGACGCGCGGATGGATCTTGCCGTCAAGGAATAACTGATCGAGCGCTGCCTGGCATTCGGCGACGTATCCGGGATGCTCATGCACATAGCCGCCCCAGAACACGCCCATCAGCGACATGTTCTTGAGGAGCGCACGATTCGCAGCCAGGGAAGGGATGCGGCCACTGGCGAATCCGATGACGAGGTGGCGTCCCTCCGACGCGATGCATTTGGACGAGAGGTCGAATATGTCGCCGCCGACGGGGTCGTAAATAACATCCACCCCGCGTCCCCTGGTGATCTTCTTTACCGAATCGACCCAAGTAGCATCGCTGTAACTCAGGACGTAGTCGGCGCCTTCGCGCAAAGCGAACTCGAGTTTTTCCTCGCTGCCAGCGGTCGCGATGACATGGGCGCCGAGAGCTTTGCCGATCTGAATCGCAGACATGCCGACGCCGCTACCTCCTGCATGGACGAGGAGCCATTCGCCTTCCGCTAACTGACCGCGGGTCACTAATGCGAAGTATGACGTCTGGTAGACGACCGGGTATGCCGCGGCGGCCGGAAAGTCCATGCCGTTCGGAACGGCGAAGGTCCGGTGGGGCTCAGCGATTGCGTATTCCGCGAATCCGCCGGTGTTGACCATCGCGAGGACCCGCTGCCCTTTGGAAAACTGGGTAACACCCTCTCCGACGGCCTCCACCTCGCCCGCGACTTCCGCGCCCGGTGTGAAGGGAAAGGGCGGTTTCACCTGATACTTGCCCTGCACCTGCAAAATGTCAAAGAAATTCAACGCGGCGGCCCGCACGCGGACCAGGATCTGTCCCGGTTTGGGCTGTGGAACCTCGATCTCATTGAAGTGCATCCCCTCGGGCTCACACCACTCCGTCACCTGCCAAGCTTTCATGATTCGCTCAGTTTAACTCAAGTAGACTGGGGTTCATGTTTCGATATGCAGCCCTTCTCGCGTCACTTGCGTTCATCGGATTCGCCCAGCGGACACAGCACGAGATCGTGAAGCCGACGACTCCCGCGGATGACGCCAAGGCCAATAGCGCCGAGGTCCCGGATGTCGTAGCCGTAGCCGGAAAGATCGACCGCGTGGTAGTGCTGCGGTTCAAGTACATGGCGGATCTGCTGGCGGGGATCGAGTCCGCGGTGAAACAACAGAAGATCAAGAACGGCGTCATTCTGTCTGGTGTCGGTTCAGTGCGGAACTACCAGGTCCATTCGGTGAGCAACCGGACCTTTCCTTCGAAGAACCTCTTTACAAAAGACGCAACGTCGCCCGCGGACATCGTGAGCATGAATGGCTACGTGCTGAATGGCAAGGTCCACGCGCACATGACGATGACGAACGGCGAAAAGGCATTTGGCGGGCATCTCGAACCGGAGACCAATGTGTTCACGTTCGCGATCATCACGATCGGCGTGCTGCCCGACAACATGGACCTCAATCGCGCCGACGACAAGACATGGCGCTAACCTGAAGGTTGCACATGCGCGATCTCCGCTACGAAGCCCCCGAGGTAATGGACCTCGACCTACTTGCCATTGCCGCTCATCCCAGCAACATCGAACGCTCCTGCGGGGGCGTGTTGCTGAAGATGGCCGAGAAAGGCCATCGCGTCGGGATCCTCGATCTGACGACCGGCGACATGGGTACAACGGTCGAAACCGGGGACCAGCGGCTGGCGGAATCGATGCATGCGGCGAGCATCCTGCAGGTGGAATGGCGCGGCAACTGCCGGTTCCCTGACGCGCGGCTCGACAACACAATTGCGGCGCGCATGACGCTCGCGACCATCCTGCGCAATCTGCGTCCAAAGACCCTCATTCTTCCGTATTGGGAAGGCCGGCACCCGGATCACTACCGGACGTCCGAGTTGGGTTACGAGGCCGCGTTTCTCGCGGGGCTAAAGAAGCTGGACGACGAACTGCCTCCGCATCGCCCGACCAAGATCATCTACTCGGCGCATTATCGCGATACCAAGCCGACCTTCGTTGTCGACATCACGAAGCAGTTCGAACGCCGCATGGAAGCGCTGTTTGCGTATCAGTCGATCTACGACGCCGAGGCGCAACGGCAGGCTCGCGAACACTTGGTCGCGGCCGCACGCTTCTATGGCGATCTGATCGGCGTGAAGTTCGGTGAACCCTACGCCGTGAAAGAGACGATGGCCGTCGACGACATCACCGCACTGGGATCCCCAACGTTTTAGACTTCGAGAAACGCCAGCGTTTCGTCGAGGAACATTTGCAGCTGATCGTGATGCAGCCAGTGGCCGGCGTTGGGAACCTTGACGCAACGGCGGTTGGGGATCGCGGCGACGCGCGTGTCCGTTTCGGGATCGGTCGCCCAACTCTCCATGCCCCAGAAGAGCAGCACCGGACATTCGATGTGGCTGACCACTTCCTGCATTTCGTCCATACGCTGCCCATAGGGCGGGAAGACGCGCGCGAAGTTGTCGAACTTCCAAACCAGCGAACCATCGGCGTTCCAGTTGGTGCCGTGGATGGTGAGGTGGCGCGCCTGCGCATCCGAGAGATGCTTGTTCGCGTCCTTCATGCGCGTGACGGCGGCCTCGAGATTCGGATAGGCGCGCGACTCACGCCGCTCGGCTTCGCGGATGTTCTCGATCCAATTGCGCAGGCGTTCGGACGGCGGCCGGAAGATCTTCGACACAGGCGGAGGTCCCCAGCCTTCGAGGTTCACGAGCTTCGAAACGCGTTTCGGATAGAGGCCGGTGTAGATGGTCGAAATTACGCCGCCCAGCGAATGGCCGATGAGGCGCACCGGTTCTTTGCCGACGATGTCGATGAGTGCGGATAGATCCAGCACATGCTCTGCGATCGCATACGCCGCGCCCGGAGCCCACTGGCTGTTTCCGTGTCCGCGAAGGTCCCACGCGTAGACGTGGAAATGTTTGCAGAGGATCTCGGCTGCGAAGTCCCAGTTGCGGGCGTGGTCGAGTCCGCCGTGCGTGAGGATGAGCGGAGGTTTGCCTTCGCCGCCGTAGTCCCACAGCTGCAGCTTGAGCCGGTGAGAGTAGAAAAAATGCGAAGACGGTTCCATGCGTTTACTTTCGCTGGTAGACGATGCGGCCGCCGAGGATCGTATAGTCGGGCTTCACATCGAGGATCTTCTCGGGCTTCGCGCTGAGGTCGTCGCTGAGCAGGTCGTCGGATAGAACGACGAGGTCCGCGAGCATGCCGGGGGCGAGCGTGCCCTTCAACTTCTCTTCCCGAGTGAAGTACGCGCCGTTCTGCGTGTAGGCCTGAATCGCTTCGCGCATGGAGATTTTCTCCTGCGGACCATAGACAGCGCCACTCATGCCCTTGCGCGTGGTCGCCGCGTACAGACCGACCATGGGGCCGATCGGCAGGATGTCGCTCGAAAGCGCAGTAAAGATGCCGAACTTCTTCATCGGAGTCGCGACCGGGTTGTTGAGTTGTAGCCGGGCGTTGTCGAGATTGTCGCGATAGCGGCCTTCGAGCGTGTATGTGAAGTTGGGCTGCTGCGTGATCCAAATGCCGGCGGCCTTCATCTTGCGATAGGTCTCGTCGGGCGGGGTCATGCTGAAGTGATTCAGGTAATGCCGGTGATCAGGGCGAGGGGATTCGCTGATGATCTTCGATAGCGCATCGACAGCGAGACGGATGGCCCCGTCGCCGATCGTATGCAAGCCAAGCTGCCAGCCCATTTCGTGTGCGGATTTGAAAGCGCGCGCGAGTTCGTCTTCGCGCATGGTGAGCTTGCCGCGATAGTCGCCCTGGCCTTTGTAGGGATCGATGGTGTAGGCCGCGGGTCCTGTGAATCCGCCATCGACGAAGATCTTGATGGCGCCGACGCGCAGGTGTTCGTTGCCGTCGCCTGTCTTGCGGCCGAAGTTCTTGAGCGTGTCGGGGAGGGTCCAACGGATCTGCAACGCAGTACGCGGCAGGTTGGGATCACCGGCGTAAATCTTTTCCCACTCGGCGTATTCTTCCACGGTGACACCCGCGACAATGATGCTGGTGATGCCTTTGGCGAAGAGATCTTTCAAGTGACGGATCAGGCTACTGCGTAATTGTTCCGCAGTCGCCACGGGCGCGAACTTGTAAAAGAGGTCGTTGCGTTCGCGCACAACGCCGGTGGGCACGCCAGAGCGCGGATCCTTTTCGATCACGCCCTTTTCGGGATCAGGCGTGGAGCGATCGATCTTCGCGATCTCGAGCGCTTTGCTGTTGGATGTGACCGAGTGGCCGCCGGCGCGCGTGAGTACGACTGGATTGTCGGGAGCCGCAGCGTCGAGATCATACCGAGTCGGCTTGCGCTTCTCTTCGAGTTGATCCTCTGACCAGCCATAGCCAGTTACCCAATTGCCTTTGCCGACCTCTTTCGCCTTGGCCGCGACGCGCGTTTTGATTTCCTGAATCGACTTCGCATCTCCGAGTTCCACGTAATGCGGCGCGTCGCCGCGGATGTGAATGTGGGTGTCGTTGAAACCAGGGATAACGAGCCGGCCATTCAACTCAATGACGCGAGCGTCGCGGTTCTTTGCTTTGTCCGCAGCCTCGTTCGTGCCGGTCATGAGGATTCGGCCGGCGCGGAGCACCACGGCCTGACTGATCTGTCCCGTGCCCGGATCAAAGATCCTGCCGCTGCGAAGAACGAGGTCCGTGGCCTGAGCAAGGAAGAGAGCTGCAACAACGGAAGAACAGACGATCATTCGGAGATTCCTGCCAGCGATTTTGCGAGGGCGCGTTTTTCGTCGAGATTCATTTGGCGCTGGATCTGGATGCGTTGCGCTTGCGGACTTCCGGCCCCGTGCATCGATTCGGTGAGGTACCCGACCGCGTTGCGGCCGAGCGTCATGTTTTCGATCAGGCGCAGGATCCGCATGCGCGCTTCCACGGGTACGCCGGCGCGGCCTTGCAGATACTTCTTGAGGCGCGGCCCAACGGCTTCGTTCTGGAAGTCCTTCTCGGACGGCATGGTAGCGACGAGTCCACCGGCGATGTCTTGTGCCAGACGCGCGATTTCATAAGGGAAGCGCGTGACGTTGTGCTTGCAGACGTTCGACAGCAGGTCGTTGGGTTGATAGTTGCCGGCTGCTGTCTGATGGGACTCGTGCGATGCGGCGATACCCGCGCCGTAGATCGTTTCGTTGAGATGTGCCATTTCGACGAGCTTGTCCTTGACGTGGGACACATTTGCGACGCCGTTGTAATCAGCGGCAAGCGATGCAGCGCCGATGAGGACGTCGCCGAGTCCGGTCTTGCAGACATAGGAACGGCGATGATACGAGGTGAAACGCTCGACCAGCATCGCGGCGTAGTCGGTCTCGCCGTTCATGAAAATGAGTTCGTCGGGAACGAAGACGTCGTCGATGAGGATCATTGCTTCCTGGCCGGAATACTGCGCGTTGCCAAGGTCCACTTCGACGCCTTCGAGCGCGCGGGTGTCGCAAGATTGACGGCCGTATACGTAAGTGAGGCCGGGATGGTCGACCGGTATTGCTGCAACGATCGCATAGTCGCGGTCGGCTGGGCGCAGACGCATGGTCGGCATGACGATGATCCAGTGCGAATTCAGGCAGCCGGTCTGATGCATCTTGGCGCCGCGGATCACCACGCCGCCGTCGCGACGTTCGACGACCCGCACGAAGAGATCGGGATCCGCCTGGTCGGCCGGGGCCTTGCCGCGATCGCCCTTAGGATCCGTCATCGCACCGCCGATCACGTAATTCGCTTCCTGCATCTTCACGAGGAAGTTCTTGAAGCGGTCATGGTAGGGCCCACCGATTTCGTAGGTGGTCGAGTAGAGGGAATTGATTGCGTCCATGCCGACGCAGCGCTGGAAGCAGGTGCCGGTCAACTGGCCGAGGCGCCGCTGCATGCGGTTTTGTCCCACCACGTCGTCCACGCTTTCTGTCACGTGCAGGAAACGGTTGACGCGGCGTTGCGACAGGCTGGACCAGGCGGTTGCGAGTTCCGGATGTTCGACTGCGAGATCGTAGGTGCGCGCGACCGCGTGGATCGACGGGCGGATCACGGGATGATCGACGGGTTCGGACACGCGTTCGCCGAGAAAGTACACTTCCAGTCCGCGGCCGCGCAGGCTTTCGATGTAGTCTGCGCCGGTCACAATCGTGGGGGTCGAAGTGAGGGTGGACACGGCAGCAGTGTATCAACTTCCGCTCGATACAATCGGGACGTGAGCGCTCCTTCCCGACGGAATTTCCTTGCGGCGACGCTGTTGGCGCCGTTTGCCGCCCATGCAGCTGAGCCGAAGCGTTTCAGTGACCGGCTGTGGGGTGCGATCTCCACGATTTATGCGGAAACCTTGCGGCATCCGTTCCTCACGGGACTGACTGACGGAACGCTGCCGAAGAACCGGTTCGAGTTCTACCTGCAGCAGGATTCGTTGTATCTGGTGGCGTTCGCCGAGGCTTTGGGCGTGCTGGCGTCCAAGTCGCCGCGCGTCGATTGGATGACCACGCTCAATCAGCATGCGATCGACTGCGTGAAGACCGAGCGGCAGCTGCATGAGTCGATTTTGCGCGGCTCGGCGGCGCGATCGATGGCTCCGGTGAATTATGCGTACAGCAATCACTTTCTGGCGACGATCCATCGCAAGCCGTTCGCGGAAGGGTTGTGCGCGCTGCTGCCCTGTTACTGGATCTACTGGGAAGTGGGCCGCGAGCTTCGCAAGAAGGGCTCGAAGAATCCGGATTACGCGAAGTGGATCGCGCAGTACTCAAGCGAGGACTACGGCAAGACTGTGCGGCTGGTTCTCGATATGATCGACGAGGAGTCCAAACGGCTCGACGAGGAACGCAAACAGGCGTGCGTCGATCTGTTTGTGACGTCGTCGCGCTACGAGTATCTGTTTTGGGACATGGCGTGGCGCATGGAGACCTGGAAACCGTGAAACCTGTACTTTTGTTGCTCGCCGCCCTGACGCTGCAGGCGCAGGAGCCTCTTCGTGTCGGCATCGCCGGACTCGTGCATGGCCATGCCGGCGGATTCTTCCGCAATCATCTCGCGCGTCCGGACCTCAAGATCGTGGGCGTTTCTGAATCTGATGCGGAAGTCGCGAAGCAGTACACAGATCGATACAAACTGGATCCAGCGATCGTGTATCGCACGCACGCGGAGATGCTCGACAAGGCGAAACCGGAAGCGGTGATGATCTTTTCGAGCACATTCGATCACAAAGAGATCGTGGAACTGTGCGCGGCGCGCAAGATCCCGGTGATGATGGAAAAGCCGCTCGCAGTGAACATGGAACATGCGCGCGCGATTGCCGCAGCGTCGAAGCGGAGCGGAATTCCGGTGCTGGTGAACTACGAGACGACGTGGTATCCCGTCAACACGCCGATCCACAGCATCCTGAAAGACGGGCGCATCGGCGCGATACGCCGCCTGGTGACGCATTACGGACATCAGGGTCCGAAGGAGATCGGAGTCGGCAAGGAGTTCTTCGACTGGTTGACGGATCCCGTGAAGAATGGCGCGGGCGCGCTGTTCGACTTCGGCTGTTACGGTGCAAACTTCGCCAACTGGCTTTTCAATAATGAACGGCCGGTGTCGGTCTTTGCCGTGACGAATACCAACAAGCCGGACATCTATCCGAAGGTCGACGACGAGGCGACGATCGTGGTGCAGTATGCGAAGGCCCAACTGATCATCCAGCCTTCGTGGAACTGGCCGTTCAATCGCAAGGACATGGAAGTGTACGGTCAGAAGGGGCAGATCATCACGTCTGATCCGCGGCATTACCGCACACGCTTTGCAGGCGACAAAGAGGACAAGGCGGAAACGGCGGGTCCACTGGCATCGCCGGAGGATGACGTGATCCACTATCTGGCCGCGGTCGCGCGGAAGCAGATTCAGCCTGCGCCGTCGGCGCTGTCGAGCCTCGAGAACAACACGCTGGTGACGGAAATCCTGGCGGCTGCGCGTGAGTCCGCGAAGACAGGCCGCGCGGTGAAGCTCGCGCCGCGGTGATGATATCCTTTTGACACATTGAGTCAGAATCCAACTCGCCGTTCCCTGTTGAAGGGCTGCGCTGTCGCGCCATTCTTCATTCCGAACCTCATTTCCGCTCCGCCGAGCGACACACTGCGACTCGCCAGTTTCGGCGGTGGCGGCATGGCCTACGCCACGCTGCATGGCATCGCGACGCACGCGAAGGTGAAACTCACGTGTGTCGCCGAAGTCGACTCATCGCGGCTAGCGAACGTCAAACGCAATTACGAAGCGGCCAAGGTTTACGAAGACTGGCGTGTGATGCTCGACAAGGAGCATAAGAACCTCGACATCGCCTGTGTCGGCACTCCCGACCACATGCACGCGCCGAACGCGATTGCGTCGATGCAGCATGGGTTGCATGTGTACGGGCAGAAGCCGCTGGCGCACGATCTGTACGAGGTCCGCAAGATGACCGAGATGGCGCGCAAGAAGAAGCTCGTGACGCAGATGGGCATTCAGGTCCATTCGAACGCGGCTTACAAGAACGCCATTACCGTCGTGCAGAGCGGCGCGATCGGCAAGGTGAAGGAAGTCCACTCGTGGAGTGAGAAGAAGTGGGGCGACATGGATCCGCTGCCGGATCGCAGTGATCCCGTGCCTGCGGGTTTCAACTGGGATCTGTGGCTCGGGGTCTGCGCGCCACGACCGTATTTGAAGGGCTATTTTCACCCGGGCAACTGGCGCAAGCGGATCGACTTCGGCACGGCGACCTTCGGCGACATGGGATGCCACATCTTTGATCCGGTGTTCGGCGCCTTGCGATTGGCTGCGCCGTTGTCGGTGCGGTCCGAAGGGCCGGCGGCTTTGAAGCAGAACTGGGCGATCAACACGATCATCCAATATGTGTTTCCGGGGACGCCGTTCACGGAAGAAAAGACGCTGCGCGTGTACTGGTACGACGGCGACGAGCGGCCGCCGAAGCATATTCAGGGACTCGTGGGTCCAAAGCCGATTCCCGGCCAGGGTTCCATCTTCATCGGGACCAAGGGCGTGATGCTGCTGCCGCATACCGCACAGCCGACACTGTTTCCCGAAGCCAATTTCAAAGACTTCAAGATGCCGGAGGCCGAGACCACGAACCACTATCACGAGTTCGTGGACGCGGTCTTGGGCAAGGCCACGACGTCGACGCCCTTCAGCTATGCGGGTCCGCTGACGGAGGGCGTGCTGCTGGGACCCATCGCGACGATGTTCCCGAAGACGACGCTCGAGTGGAACTCGGCCAAGTTGAAGTTCCGCAACTCGCCGGAAGCCACGCGACATGTGCGCCGCGAGTATCGCACCGGATGGAAAGTCAAAGGCCTCAGCTAGCTCTTGCTTGCGCGGTCTTGCTGGTTGCGGCGACTGCTTGCGACGGCGAGACACGCGTGGAACATCCGTTTCGCGGCGTCACCCATTTGATCCGCGTCGAGGAAGTGCCGCGCCAAGTCACGATGCACATCGTACGCGTGGACCTCACGACTCCTGGATTGTCTTTTCGATTGACGCCTCCAAGCGGGTCGCGCGAGACGGTGCGTCAAACGGCACTCGAGTTCCTGCGAGAGCAGAAGGCGCAGATCGCGGTCAACGTGCACTTCTTCACGCCGTTCCCTTCAACAGACAAAGAAGCGTTTCTCATTGGACTGGCGGCTTCGGACGGGAAGGTTTACTCGACCTGCGAACAGCCGGAACAATCGTACGCGATCCTCGCCAACGCGCCTGCGATCAACATCGATGCGCAAAACCGTGCGCGTATCGTGCGCTGCGAGGCGGGGGACCTCTGGAATACAGTGTCGGGATCGGCGCAGATCATCACCAATGGTGTCGCGACGATTCCCGGCTATCGTGACGGGCAGTTGAAGCCCGCCCGCGGGTATTCGAAAGACAAGAGCTGGTACGACGTGAAGACCGCGCGCACGGTGCTGGGACTTGCGGGTCCGCGGACTTTGTACATTTTCACGGTCGATCGCGCAGGAGGCAGCCTCGGCATGACGCTAGCCGAGATCGCGGACTTGCTCATTCGCGACTACAACGTGACCGACGCGGTGAACCTCGATGGCGGAGGATCCACGACGCTGGCGATGGAAGATCCGCGGACGCATGAGCCACGCATCGTGAATGTTTCATCAGACAATCCGAACGGACGTTCTGTAGCGAGCAGCCTGGCGATCTTCGTTCGTTGATTGTGATATTCTCAGCGCCGTGTTTGCGGCTGTCGTTCTCACCATCCACCTTGCTGCCGATGTGAAGCCTGCTGATTTGTACCAGCAGCATTGCGCGGTGTGCCACGCGAATCCTGGCGCGACGCGCGCGCCTGCGCTGACTGTGATGCGGCAAATGTCGCCGGAGAACATACTCAACGCGCTCGACAACGGTCTCATGAAGCAACAGGCCGCGAACGTTGCCGCGGCAAACCGGCGGGCCATCGCGGAATGGATCGCGGGACGAATGATCGGCGCCTCCACGGCGACAACGGGGTTCTGCGAGAAGCGCGATGCAGAGTTCGATCCGGCTGCGGGTCCCGCGTGGGACAGCTGGGGCAACGGCGTGACGAACCCGCGCTTCATCAACGATCCACTGAAGCCAGAAACGCTCGAGTTGAAGTGGGCCTTTGCGTTTCCGGGGGCAGCTGCGAGTTACGCGCAACCGTCGATTCGCGGCGGGCGGATCTTTACAGGCAGTGCTTCGCGCAAGGTCTATTCGCTGGATGCGAAGACAGGCTGTATTTACTGGATCTTCGAGCCGCAGTCCAATGTTCGCGGCGCGATTTCGATTACGCCCGAGAGGATCGCCCTCTTTGCGGATCAGCAGTCCAACACCTACGCTGTCGACGCACGCAACGGCGAACTGCGATGGAAGACACGTGTCGATACGCACGCCGCGGCGCATGTTACCGGATCGCCGACCTATTACAAGGGCCGGCTGTATGTGCCGATTTCATCGGGCGAAGACGGACCTTCGTTGAATCCGAAATATGAGTGCTGCACGGGGCGCGGCGGCGTGGTTGCCGTGGACGTCGCGACCGGCAAGATCCTGTGGCACACCTACAGCGTGTTCGAAACTCCCAAGCCGACGAAGAAGAATGCGGTGGGTACGCAGATGTGGGGTCCATCTGGCGCGAGTATCTGGGCAGCGCCGACGATCGACGCGAAGCGAAATCTGCTGTACGTCGGGACCGGCGACAATCATTCGGAGCCTGTCACGGAGACGAGCGACGCGATTCTCGCGATGAACCTCGACACCGGCGCCGTGGCGTGGACCCGCCAACTGACAACGGGCGACAAGTTCAACATCGCGTGCGTCGCGGTGGAGCAATCGAATTGTCCGAAGCCCGCGGGTCCGGACCTGGACATCGGCGCGTCGCCGATCATCGTGGGTAACAGTCTGCTTGTCGGCGCGAAGTCCGCGGTGGTGACGGCGCTGGACCTCGACAATCAGGGTGCGATCCTGTGGCAAACACGGATTGGCCGGGGAGGTCCACTGGGCGGGATTCAATGGGGCATCGCAACGGATGGGCGTAACGTGTATGCCGCTCTGTCGGATGTCGGGTTCCGCGAAGGCACCGGCATTTTCGGCGCAGGCAGGGGTTTTGAGGCGGATCCGAAGGTGGGCGGCGGATTGTTCGCGCTGGACATCGCGACCGGCAAGAAGGTGTGGAGCGCGGCGCCGCCCGATTGTGGAGACCGTCCACGTTGCAGTCCCGCGCAGTCGGCCGCGATCACCGCGACGCCGAATGCCGTGTATTCAGGCAGCGTCGACGGGCGGATCCGCGCGTATTCGCCAACGGACGGGCGTGTGTTGTGGGAGTACGACACGGTGCGCGACTTCCCAGCTGTCAATGGCGTCGCGAAGTCTCGCGGTGGTTCTATGGATGGTCCCGGACCGATCGTTGTGAACGGGATGTTGTATGTCCCCAGCGGCTACGGCAGCTGGGGAGGCAATCCAGGTAATGTACTGCTGGCGTTCGGTCCGAAGTAACGGCAACTACTCGAGACGGTAATTCGGAGCTTCCTTCGTGATGATCACGTCGTGGACGTGGCTTTCACGCAGGCCGGCCGGCGAGATGCGGTAGAAGCGCGCGTTCTGCTTCAGTTCGGGAATCGTGCCGCAGCCCGTGTATCCCATGCCGGCGCGCAAGCCGCCGACCAACTGATAGACGAGGTCCGCGAGCGGTCC
>CAZVKC010000022.1:69118-70839 GCA_964627455.1 uncultured Solibacteraceae bacterium
ATGCCGACCTTGACACCGTCGACGCCGAGACTCACGAGATCGCGCGCGCCCTCATAGGTGGCGACATTGCCGGCCACGAGATCGACATTCGGAAAGGCCTTCTTGATCGCTTCGGCGGCTTTGAGTACGCGTACGCTGTGGCCGTGGGCCGAATCGAGCACCAGCACGTCGACCTTGCGCCGAACGAGTTCGGCGGCGCGCTCGAGATAATCTCCCGAGGAACCGACGCTTGCCGCGCAGCGCAAGCGGCCCTGGCCGTCCTTCGCCGCGTTCGGGTATTTCAAACGCTTCTGGATGTCCTTGACCGTGATGAGGCCCTTCAGATAGTAGTTCTCATCGACGACGAGCAGCTTTTCGACGCGGTTCTCATGCAGGATGCGTTGTGCTTCATCGAGCGTCGTGCCGACGGGAACCGTGATCAGCTTGTCCTTGGTCATGCGCGACTCGATCGGGAGATCGAAACGCGTTTCGAACCGCAGGTCGCGGTTGGTGAGGATGCCGACGAGGCGGCCTTCCTTGGTGGTGATCGGAACGCCGGAGATCCGGAAGCGGCGCATCACGTCGAGCGCTTCGGAGATCCGCTGGTCCGGCTGCATCGTCACCGGGTCGACGATCATGCCGCTTTCCGAGCGCTTCACACGGTCGACTTCTTCCGCCTGGCGATCGATCGTCATATTGCGATGGATCGCGCCGATGCCGCCCTGCTGCGCGAGCGCAATCGCGAGGTGCGATTCCGTCACCGTGTCCATGGCGGCGGAAGTGATCGGAATATTCAACGCGACATTTCGCGAAAACCTTGTCCTGGTGTCCGCATCCATCGGCAACACCGCCGAACGCGCGGGCACCAACAAAACGTCGTCAAAAGTGAGGCCTTCCTGCAACTGATCGGGGATCATGCGAGTGACTTCATGATAACAAGCAGCCCTGACGCGCACCCGGCGCGGGGGCCTTGGTACACTGGTATTTACCCCCACTAGGAGTTCGATTAGCAACACCCATGCAAATTTCTGCAACACAGCTGCGTCCGGGGATGGTCATCATCTTCAACAAGGAGCTGCACTCGATTTTCACCATGACGCATCGCACGCCCGGCAACCTGCGCGGATTCGTGCAGGTCAAGATGCGCAACCTCCGCTCGGGCTCGATGTTCGAGCATCGCTTCTCGTCTGAAGATAAGGTCGAAAAGGCCCAGCTCGAACAGGCGGACATGGAGTATCTCTACGACGAAAACGGCGAGAACTACTACTTCATGAACATCGAAACCTACGAGCAGATCTACCTTGGCAAAGAACTGCTGGGTGACGCCGTCGGTTATCTCTACCCCAACCTCAAGGTCCAGGTCGAATTCCACGAAGGCAAGCCGATCAGCGTCGATCTTCCGGCATCGGTCGAACTCACGGTCGTCGAGACCGAGCCCGGCATCAAGGGCGCCACGGTTTCGAACGTCGGCAAGCCCGCGAAGATGGACACCGGACTCATCGTGCAGGTGCCGGCCTTCATCAATGAAGGCGAGCGCATCCGCGTGAGCACCACCGACGGTTCGTACCTGTCGCGCGCGTAAGCTTCCTTTTCAGTTTGAGAGACGCGGCCCTTCCAACGGGGCCGCGTTTTTCTTTGGATCGTTAGCTCTTGACCAGCTCGTTCACGACCTTGCCGTGGACATCGGTCAGGCGGAAGTGACGTCCCTGGAACTTGTAGGTCAACTTGGTGTGGTCGATGCC
>CAZVKC010000022.1:70939-99610 GCA_964627455.1 uncultured Solibacteraceae bacterium
TCAGGCGGAAGTGACGTCCCTGGAACTTGTAGGTCAACTTGGTGTGGTCGATGCCGAGCAGGTGCATGACGGTGGCCTGGAAGTCGTGCACATGCACAGGATCCCGGACGATGTTGTAGCTGAAGTCGTCGGTCTCGCCGTGGATCGTGCCAGGCTTTGCGCCGCCGCCCGCCATCCAAATCGTGAAGCAGCGCGGATGATGGTCGCGGCCGTATTCGGATGCAGTGAGGCGGCCCTGGCAATAAACGGTGCGTCCGAACT
This sequence comes from uncultured Solibacteraceae bacterium, assembly GCA_964627455.1. Taxonomy (GTDB): domain Bacteria; phylum Acidobacteriota; class Terriglobia; order Bryobacterales; family Bryobacteraceae; genus F-183. Next base: position 71,201 of record CAZVKC010000022.1, read on the forward strand.
CCCCGCCCCATACGACCAGCGTGTCATCGAGCATGCCCCGCTGTTTGAGATCCTGCACGAGACCTGCGGCCGGTTGATCGGTTTCCTTGCAGCGCTTGGGCATACCTGCGACCAGTCCGCCGTGGTGATCCCAATCGCGATGATAAAGCTGGATGAAGCGCACGCCGCGCTCGGCAAGGCGACGTGCGAGCAGGCAGTTCGCGGCGAAGGTCCCGGGCTTCTTCACGTCGGGGCCGTATAGATCGAGGATGTGCTGAGGCTCTTTCGACAAGTCGGTGAGTTCCGGCACCGAGGCCTGCATCCGGAACGCCATCTCGTACTGTGACATGCGCGTCGAGATCTCCGGATCGCCGTACTCGTCGAGCTGCATCTTGTTCAACGAATTGAGGCCGTCGAGGTAGGCGCGCCGGTCGTCACGGGTGAATCCGGGGGGATCCGAGAGATACAACACCGGGTCGCCGACGGAACGGAACTTGACGCCCTGATAGCGGGTCGGCAGAAATCCGCTGCCCCAAAGACGGTCGTAGAGCGGTTGACCGCCGCCACCCGAACCAGGCGAAATCATCACGCAGAAGGCCGGTAATTCCTGGGTCTCAGCACCGAGTCCGTAGGAGATCCAGGCGCCGAACGACGGCCTGCCAGCGATCTGCGAACCCGTCTGCAGGAACGTCACAGCAGGGTCGTGATTGATCGCTTCGGTGTGCATCGACTTCACGATGCAAAGGTCATCGACGATCTTCGCGGTGTGCGGCAGCAATTCGCTGACCCAAGCGCCCGATTGCCCGTGCTGCTTGAAGCTGAACTTCGACGGGACCATCGGAAACGCAAGCTGCGTCGCGGACATCGCCGTGAGACGCTGCCCCATGCGTACCGATTCCGGCAGATCCTTGTTGGCGTGCTTCACCAGTTCCGGCTTGTAGTCGAAGGATTCGAGCTGAGAAGGTCCACCGGACTGGAAGAGATAGATAATCCGCTTCGCTTTCGGCTTGTGCGTGGGGAGTCCGGCCAGTTGCGCGAACGCGGCCGCGCCCGTCACGGTTTGGGTGAGAAAATGGCGTCGCGTCAGGTTCGTCATTGCTTGGTAATCGCCTCGTCGAGGTTGAGAATCATGCTGGTGACACTCGCCAGCGCGGCAAGTTCCGGCGCTGGCCGGTCCGTAACTGACCGGGAGTCACCTACGGACAGGAACTTCTTCGCGCCTTCCGGGTCCTTGTCAAAGCGGGTCCGGAAGCGTTGATAGGTCGACTGCAGGACCTGCAGTTCCTGGACCGACGGCTTGCGGCCGATTGCCAGCAGGAATGCCTGTTCGAGCGGCGATGCGTCGCTGATCACCCGCTCTGCCAGTTTGCGGGATGCCTCGAGATACGTCTCGTCGTTCATCAGATTGAGCGCCTGCAACGGCGTGTTGGTGCGGGTTTCGCGCACGATGCAGGTTTCGCGGTTAGGCGAATCGAAGTTCACCATGCCGGGCGGCGCGATGGTCCGGCGCCAGTAGGTGTAGAGACTGCGACGGTACAGGCCTTCGCCCGTATCCGGCTTGTAGCCGTCCCCACCGGCGAGTTCCTGCCACAACCCCGGCGGCTGGTACGGCTTCACCGAAGGCCCGCCGATCTTCTCGACCAGCAGGCCGGAAATCGAAAGCGCCTGATCGCGGATCATTTCGGGAGACAGGCGTGCGCGAGGTCCGCGAGCGAGCAACCGGTTCTCTGGGTCGCGCGCTGCATCGGCTGGCGACATCTTCGACGACTGCCGGTAGGTTTCGCTCATCACGATCGTCTTGAGTAGCTTCTTCACGTCCCAGCCGGAATCCATGAATTCGACGGCCAGCCAATCGAGCAGTTCCTGATGGACCGGTTGCTCGCCCTGGGATCCGAAATCCTCGACGGTCTTCACGAGTCCAACGCCAAATAGCATCTGCCAGTAGCGGTTCACCGTGACGCGCGCGGTGAGCGGATTGTCGCGGCTGACAAGCCACTGTGCGAGTCCCAGGCGATTCTTCGGCCACTCGGGTTTCCAGGCATGCAGCGCCGCGGGAGTCAGCGGACTGACCTTCTCGCCGGGGCGATCGTACGCGCCGCGGATCAGCACATGCGTCTCTCTTGCAGGACCCTCTTGCATCACCATCACGGTCGGTAGCGTCTTCTCGAATTCGTCGAGCGCTGCCTGCGCTTTGACGGCGTTTTCTTTCACCGCGGCCAGCTGCGGAGGCAGATAGCGTTCGCGGAAGGCGAGGTCGAGTTTGGCCTGCTCGGCTTTGCTGCGCGACGCGGACGGCTTGCGAGCGATCGCGGAGAGTTCCTCATCGAGCGCGGTTGCTGCAACTTCATCGGCATTCAGCATACGGCTCCAGATCTGCGGGTTGCGGATCTCGCCTTTGAAGTTCAAGCCGGAACCCTGGCCCAGGCGAAGCGGCGCCTTGTGATCGAGCGGCCAGAGATTCGAATTGAAGAGCACATTCTTCTCGACTTCGACGCCGTTGATATAGAGATGGACGCCCTCGGTGTACATGCCTCCGTCGTATGTCACTGCGACGTGCTGCCACTCGCCCTGCTTGAGATCCTGCTTCGCCTCGATGCGCATGCCAAGGTCCGTCCAGCGGAAGATGTAATGGAACCGCAGCTTGCCGTTCATCACATAGAGGCCATAGCCGGAGCCTTCCATGTAATCTTCGGTGCGCGTGAGGATCGCGCCGTCGCGCGTTTCGGGTTTGACCCAAACCGCCATCGTGTACGGGTCGCGATGGTTGAACTTGGCGGTCTTCTCGTCGTAGGTCACGACGCGCTTGCCGTCGAACTTCGTGTCGCTAAACAACTGCGCGTCGAAGACCAGCCCTTCATGCGCGGTCCAATCGAGGCCCTTCTTTGTGATCTTCTTTTCCCACCTCGCCTGCGCCTCGGCGACTTTCGGTTGCGCATCTTTCCACGCTTGGGAGGCAACGTCCCGCGCAGTCTGCTTGCGCAGCCATTCTTTTTCCTGCGGCGGAGCCGGCGCCTTGATGAACGGCCGCTCATTGCCGAAGTTGTAGACGAAGCCCTTTTCCGGCACGTTGTTGAAGAAGGCGAACAGCGAATAAAATTCCTTCTGCTTCAGCGGGTCGTACTTGTGGTCGTGGCAGCGGGCGCAGCCGAACGTGAGTCCGAGGAACACGGTCGACGTCGTTTCCGCGCGATCTGCGACATACTCCGTGCGCCACTCTTCGTCGACGATGCCGCCTTCCGCCGTCGTGCGATGGTTGCGATGAAAAGCCGACGCGATCTTCTGGCTGAGGGTCGCGTTGGGCAGCATGTCGCCGGCAATCTGTTCCACCGTGAACTGATTGAACGGCATGTTCTTCTGGAACGCCTCGATCACCCAGTCGCGATAGCGGTACATGTCGCGAACCCCGTCCGTCTGGTAGCCATTCGTGTCGGCATAGCGAGCGGCTTCGAGCCAGCGGATCGCCATGCGTTCGGCGTAGCGCGGGGATGCGAGGAGCCGGTCGACCAACTGCTCGTAGGTCTCACTGCCGTTGACGAAGGCGTCGATTTCGGCGGGAGTCGGCGGAAGCCCGGTGAGGTCGAGGGTCACGCGACGGATGAGCGTACGCTTCGACGCTTCGGGGGATGCCGACAATCCCTCTTTGGCCAGCTTGGCCCGCACGATCGAATCGATCGTGGCCTTCGCGTCGCGCACTGGCGGGATGAACGACCAGTGCGACTGATAGCGCGCGCCCTCTTCAATCCATCGCTTGATCGTGTCGATGCTCTTGTCGTCGAGCTTCGGATGCCCGTTGTACGCGGGCGGCATGCGCAGGGCCGGACTGTTGCTGATGATCCGCTTGTAGATCTCGCTCTCGTCGGGTTTGCCGGCGACAAGCGCGAATCTACCGGATTTCAGCTTCGACTTGGCGCTGGCCTCGTCGTCGAGACGCATCGCGGTCTTACGATTGCCGGAATCCGGACCATGGCAGGGATAGCAGCGATCCGACAGAATCGGACGCACTTCACGATTGAAATCGACTGCACTGACTAACAGAAGGACAAAAGAAAGCACACTGCCAAACAGCATATCAATGCGGCACGTCATATACTGGTGGCAAGCCCGTTCAACAAGATGTCCGTTACGATTGCCGGAATCGGCGAAGCTCTCATTGATCTCTTTCCGGATGGCCGTGCGGTCGTTGGCGGCGCACCCCTAAACTTTTCTGTTCACGCCGACCGACTGGCGCGGCGCATCGGGAAACGTGCTGCACCCATTAGCCGGATTGGCACGGATGCCCGTGGTGAGGAGATCGTCAACCGCCTGGAAGCGCTCGGCGTGTCGACGGAGTTCCTGCAGCGGGATGCGGAGCATCCGACCGGAACGGTCGAAGTGACGATCCATGACGCGCAGAGCCCTTCGTACAAGATCGTCGAGGATGTTGCGTGGGATTTTCTCGAGTCCACTGCGGAGCTCGACGAGTTCGCCGCGAACTGCGACGCGATTTGTTTCGGCACGCTGGCGCAGCGGCGGGACGCCAATCGCGAAGTGATCGAGACGCTGCTGGCGCGGGCCAGGAAGGCGATCCGGCTGTTCGATATCAACCTGCGGCAGGACTATTACGACGTTTCGATGCTGCGCCGCGGGTGTGCGCTTGCGACTGCCGTCAAGATCAACGAAGAAGAACTCGATGTCGCCGCGGAAATGCTACATCTGCGCGGCAGCCGGCACGGCGATTACATCCACGCGTTGTTCGACCGGTTTCCGATCGAACAGTTGTTGCTGACGCGCGGTGCTCGCGGCTGCATTTTGTTCACGCCGAAGAACCGGTGTGAAGTGAAGCAGATTTCGTATCCGGCTGAACCTGGAGCCGACGCAGTTGGCGCCGGCGACGCGGCGGCCGCTGGATTCGTGATCGGCCTTCTGGCCGGCATGACGGAACCGAAGATCGTCGAACTCGCGAACCGCACGGGAGCCTGGGTGGCTTCGCATCGCGGCGCGACGCCCGAACTGCCAGAGGACATCCTTGCGCTGGTTGAACAGCCAACGGCCGCTTTGTAAGATCGCGGCTCTGATTGTGCTCGGGGTAGCAGCAGTGTGTGCCTCGGGCCAGAAGCTCAGTCGCGAAGTCGTCGAACGTGCCGCGACTTTGCCTGGCGGCGAGCGGATCCCGGTTTTCATCGTCCTCAACGAACAGCCGACCCGTGTGTCGCGCGGCAATCGAGAACGCTTTCGCGCCGAGCAGCAGAGCCTGATGTCGACGCTCGTCGCCAGCGGGGCAACTCGGACCGGCGCTTATGAAGCGATCAACATGGTGACAGCCGAGGTCCCCGTGTCGATGCTGCCTGTGCTGGAGCAGGATCCCTCGGTTGCGCAGGTGTTCGCGGTTGGCAAGCGCTACGCGTCGGATCTCTCGCTGAGCGTCCCGGCGACCGGCGCGCCTGCGTTTTGGAATGCCGGCCGCACCGGCGCGGGCGCATCCGTCGCGCTGGTCGATACGGGCGTCCAAACGGCGCATCCCGCATTTGCCGGGCGCAATATCGTCAGCCGCACCTTTCTGACGTACGGCTCGCAGTCCGCGTGCTTTGATGACGACGCATCGACGACGGTCGATCGGCAGGGACACGGCACGCACGTTGCGGGGATCCTGATCAGCCAGGGTGCGCCTGGATACGCCAATTACATCGGGATGGCGCGTGGGCTGTCCACGCTCTTCAACCTCAAGGCTGCGTACAAGGGCAAGCCGCCTTGCATCAATGTCAACGGCGAGATCGATGATCGCGACCTGATCGCCGCGCTCGAGTGGGCAGCGCTGAATACACCGGGCAAAATCATCAACCTGAGCTTTGGAGCACCGGCCAATGGCGACGGCGACGACTTCTTTACTCGCGCGGTGGACTTCATCGCCGACGTGTACGACGCGTTCATCGCGGTTGCGGCGGGAAACACGGGTCCCGCGCGCAGCACCGTGCAGACGCCGGCAATCGGCTACAACGTTACGGGCGTCGCGAATTGGGATTTCCTGCAGACGGGTAAGGTGATCGCCAACAGCAGCAGCCGCGGACCCACGATCGAGAACCGCTTCAAGCCGGACATTGCTGCACCCGGTGTTGGTATTGCATCCGCGAATTTCGCCGGGACGGATTATGTTGTGAAGTCCGGAACGAGCATGGCGACGCCGCATGTTGCGGGCGCCGCGGCCTTGCTTGCGTCGTCTGGTGTGACGGATCCTCTGCAGATGAAGGCGATCCTGTTGAACACCACGGGCGATGTTTCGTGGCTTGCCGACCGCGGCTGGGGCGTGATGGACCTCGCGGCCGCGCAGCCGCAGGTCGCGTTTCGGGATAGCGTGCTGCTGCAGAAGGGCGAGTATCAGTTCTATCGTGTACCTGCATCCGCGGCGCCGCTGAGTGCGACAATCACGTGGAACCGCCATCTCGACGGCCCTTCGTTCAACATTCGCTTCAACAACCTCGACTTGCTTGCGTACAATTTGACGACCGGCGCCGCGCTGGCTGCGTCGACTTCGATTCCCCAGAATGTCGAGAAGATTTCCGTGCCGGGTGGCAATGCGGATCTCGTCGTGAAGGTTGATACGGTCGCGCCGAATCCCAGCCTCGAGTTTTATGGGATCGCGATGTCGCGCTTTTTCACGCGCGCCTCGGGACCCGTTCTGACCGCAGTCTGCAGTCCTCCGGCGAGTGCTTTAGCCGGTGTGCCGTTTGCTGTTCCGTGCACCGTGACCAACCGCGGGGACCTGCCGCTCATCGCCGTCAACGTCGCGGGAGTCAACGCTGGTACGATTGCTCCCGGCGCATCGGCCACGGTTTCGCCGAGCTTCATGGGAGCTTCGACCGGCACGGGCGCGTTCACGGCAGAAATCACGAGCAACTCGTATGGAGAGATGTTCTCGACCTCGGTGAACTTCACGGTTCCCTTAGGTACGCCGCCTCCGCCGCCTGCGGCCGTTAGTCAGGCTCTGCCGGCGGATGCCGCCGCCGGTGTCCCGTTGACCAACACGTTGACGTGGACCGCTGCAGCCGGCGCCACCAGCTACGACGTGTATTTCGGCGCCGCGAATCCGCCGCCGTTTCTCGCGAATACATCGCTGCTGACACTGACGCCGCCGCAGTTGACCAGCAGCGTGCGCTACTTCTGGAGGGTCGTCGCCCGTAACGCCGGAGGTACAACGGCTTCACCCGTCTGGAGCTTCACAACCGCACCTTCTACCGGGTTGCGATTCGTTCCGATCACGCCGTGCCGCATCGTGATCGATTCGCTTGAAGCGCAACAGTTTCAGGATGTCGACGTTCGCACGTGCCTTCCGGATGGTGTCACGCCTGGCGCTTACTCACTGCAAGTTACGGTAGAACCCGAAGGTCCACTGGGCTTCCTCACGCTGGGTTCTGCGTCCGTGGCGACGCTGACGTCACTCGATGGGCGGGTCCGCACGAACTCTGCGATCGTGTCTGCCGTTCGACTGTATGCGACGGACCGGACCAAAGTGACGCTCGATATCAATGGTTACTTCGCAAGTGAGGGACTCGTTTACTATCCGCTGCCGGCTCCCTGCCGCGGGACAAGTTGCGCGTTTCCAAACAACGCGGCCGCCTGGGCAATCAACACGACGTCGCCGGAAGGCTCCCTGTTTTCGATCACGACCACCGCACCATCTGCCGACACCGCTGATGTATACGGCTATTTCGCGCCGGCGGGCAATCCAGGCGCACTCACACTGAGAACCAAGGACCCTTGCCGTCTGCTCGATACGCGCGATGACGACCGTCCACTCGTGGCAAATGCAACACGCGATATCCCGCCCGCAAAGACGTCGTGCAGCGCCGAGGGCGGTGTGGCGGTCGTGAACGTCACCGCAGTACCCGATGGTCCTTTGGATGCGCTCTCGCTATGGCGCACGGGGCAACCGAAGCCGCAAGCCTCCGTGCTGACGTCGCCCGACGGATCCATAACGTCGAACGCCGCCTTGGTCCCGAGCCCATTTTCAGCGGCTTCGACCAACGACGGCGTTCACTTGATCCTCGACTTGTTCGGCGTGTTCTTACCGTGACTTATCCCAGGCCGTGAAGGTCGAACCTTCTTTCGCGAGGCGCTCCAGCAGCGGGGCAGGCTTCCAGAGTTCGCCGTGCTGCTTCTCGAACTCACAGATGCGCGCGTAGACTTTGTCCAAGCCCACGAGATCCGCGTACTTCATCGGACCTCCGCGATATGCCGGGAAGCCATAGCCGTACAGATACACGATGTCGATGTCGACGCTGCGAAGCGCGAAGCCCTCTTCGAGGATCTTTGCGCCTTCGTTCACCAGCGCGTAGAGGCAACGGTCCAGGATCTCGTCGGCGCTGATCTCGCGCTGCGGGATCCCCTTTTCTTCAGCCCACTGCTTCACCCATGCGGCGACGTCCGGGTCCACGATGGCGCTGCGGTTCTCGTCGTACTTGTACCAGCCAGCCTTCGTCTTCTGACCATAGCGGCCCATCTCGCAGAGCCGGTCCTCGGCGAGCGGCTGCCGGATGCCGGGCTTCTGCAGATGCGCGATCTCCTTGCGGATGCGCCAGCCGACGTCGAGTCCCGCAAGGTCGCCGGTCGCCAGCGGACCCATTGCCATGCCGAAGTCGTACAGCGCTTTGTCCACTGCTGGAACCGACGCGCCCTCTTCCACCAGGAATTGGGCCTCGCGACGATACGGCCCAAACATGCGATTGCCGACGAATCCGAAACAATTCCCGACCAGCACGCTGACCTTGCCAAGCTTCTTGCCCAACTGCATGCAGGTGTTCAACACCGGCAGGCTCGTTTCCTTGCCGCGCACGACTTCGAGCAAGCGCATGACGTTCGCCGGAGAGAAGAAGTGCGTGCCGACCACGAATTCCGGACGCTTGGTCGCAGAAGCAATCTCGTCGATGCTCAGCGTGGACGTGTTCGACGCGAGAATCGCGCCCTGTTTCACGATGCCGTCCAGTTCGGCGAAGATCTGCTTCTTCAGCGCCATGCCTTCGAACACGGCTTCGATCACGATGTCCGCATTCTCGAATCCGTCGTAGGTCAACTGCGGTTTGATGAGCGCGAGACGCGCATCCATCACCTGCTGCGAGAAGCGTCCCTTGCTGACTGAGTTCGCGTAGTTCTTGGTGATGGTCGCGATACCGCGATCGAGTGCTTCCTGCGACGTCTCCTTCACGATCACCGGGATACCCGCGTTCGCAAAACACATCGCGATACCGCCGCCCATCGTGCCTGCGCCGATGACGGCCGCGGACGCAATCGGGATCACCGGCGTCTCTTTCGTAATGCCCGGGATCTTGGCGACTTCGCGTTCACCGAAGAACACGTGGATCATCGCCTTCGACTGGTCCGAATAGAGGCATTCCATGAACAGCTTCTGTTCGTGCGCCAAGCCTTCGTCGAACGGCATCTTCGTCGCGGCTTCCACCGAGTCGATCGCCTTCTGCGCGGCCATGAGATTGCGGCTGCGCTTGGCAGCGGCCTTTCGCAATGCGTCGAAATCGACTGTTTCCGAAAGCTTCTCATTGCGGTCCCGCGTGCGGACCACAGGCCTCGTCGCAGCCTCGCGCGCGAACGTCACCGCTCCCGCGAGCATGTCGCCTTCTATTAATTGATCGACGATTCCCAGCTTGACTGCGTCCGCGGCCTTCACGGGATCGCCGAACGCACAGAGTTCCGCAGCCTTGGCGACTCCGGCCAAACGAGGCAGGCGCTGCGTGCCGCCGGCGCCTGGGATGATGCCGAGTTTGCACTCGGGCTGGCCAACCTGCGCCGAAGGAGCTGCGACGCGGTAGTGACACGCCATCGCGGTTTCGAGTCCGCCACCGAAGGCGTGACCCTCAATCGCGGCGACCACCGGCTTCGGGCAATTTTCGACCTTCTCGAGCACGTCGTTCAAGCCGATGCTGCGCTTGCCGCCCGCCGTGATCTTGGCGAACTCCTTGATATCCGCTCCTGCGATGAAACGTTTGTTCGCGCCAATCAGCACGGCCGCTTTGATCGAGTCATCGGAGGCCACGGTATCGATCGACGACAGGATGCCCTCGGGCACTCCCGGGCTCAACGCATTCACCGGGGGATTCTGAATCGTGATGATTGCGACCTCACCGTCGCGGGTGAGTTGTACGAGTTCACTGCTCATGATGTTTGTGTTCTCCGAAAAAGTTCAAACCGCAGTGCGGCCGCCGTCGACGACGACGTTCTGTCCGGTGATGTAGCCGGATGCGGGCGCTGCCAGAAACAAGGCTACACCCTTCAGCTCGCCCGCACGTCCCAGGCGCTGCATCGGGATCCCTCTCGCCATCTCCGCCTCGCCCTTGTCTTCGATGACTTTCTCAGTCATGCGGGACGGGAAGAAGCCCGGCGAGATGGCGTTCACACGGATATTGTATTGCGCCCACTTCGCGGCGAGTTCGCGAGTCAACGCGAGAAGCCCGCCCTTCGACGCAACGTACGCCGAATAGTGGACCCCGTTCGGCATCGCGCCCTTCAGGCCCGCAATCGACGCGATGTTGATGATCACGCCGCCGGACTTGCGGGCGATCATCACACGCGCGGCTTCCTGGCTGAAGAGAAAAGCGCCGTCGAGGTTCGTGTGCACCACCATCCGCCATTTGTCGAACGGCATCTCTTCGGCCGGAGCGGCCCAACTGACGCCGGCGTTGTTGACGAGAATGTCGATGCCACCGAAGGCTGCGACGCAACGGTCTACCGCGGCCTTCACGTCATCGGGCTTGGTCACGTCGCACAGTGCGCCCTCGACTGTGAAGCCGCGGGCGCGCAGATCCGCCAACGCGGGATCCAGCCATTGCGCGCGGCGCGCCAGCAGGAACAGCTTCGCACCGGCTTCACCGAGTCCTTCGGCGATCTCGAGCCCGAGTCCGCGTGAACCTCCCGTGACGAGCGCGACCTTGCCTGTGAGGTCGAACAGTTCGTGGACGTTCATCTTCTAAACGGCGCTGACGAACACCGTGTCTTCGATGACTGAATTGTCCACCACCACGGAGTCGATCACCAGCTTTGCAATCTTTTCGCGATGATACGCGGGGTCGCCAAGCATTGTTTCCGAAGCTTTGGCGCGCCGGAAACAGAGGTGGCAGTCATTCTCCCAGGTGAAGCCGTTGCCGCCGTGGACCTGGATCGCGCGCGAGCCGATCTCACGTCCCGCGTCGCTCGCGTACATCTTCGCGATGGACACGGCTTTCGCGGCGTCTGGCGCGTTGTGGTCCAAAGCCCACGCCGCATAGAGCGCGGCCGAGCGGGAACTTTCGGTCCACAGGTACATGTCCGCACACTGATGCTGCACGGCCTGGTACGAACCGATCGGCTTGCCGAACTGTTTGCGGGTCTTGGCGTATTCGACGCTGAGATCCATCGCGCGCTGCATCGTGCCGGTGAGTTCTGCCGATAACGCGACGGCGGCCGTCTGCAGTGCGGATTCAAGCGCCTGCTCCGCTTTGGCGCCGCTGGCGAGCAATTCGCCAGTCACGCCGTCGAACTCGACCGAACTGATGCGCCGGGTGAGGTCCATGCCGCTCATCGGGGCAATCTTCACGGCTTTGGCGTCGACCACGTACAGCGACAGTTCACAGGTTTCGCTATTGCGCGCGGCCACGACCAGAAAGTCCGCGCATGCCGCGTCATCGACGAACAACTTGCGGCCGGTCAGCTTGTGATCCGCCGATGCCTGCATGCGAACGGCTGCGGGGTCCCACGAGGCGGACCCTTCCAGCAGCGCCAGCGTCGCGCGCTGCGTGCCCTCGGCGAGAGGCTGCAGGTACTTCTGTTTCTGCTCATGCGAGCCTGCGGCATCGAGCACCGTGCCGGCGAGAAAAACGCTCGAGAAATACGGGCCAGGCACAAGCGCGCGGCCCATCTCTTCGAGCAGGACGGCCATTTCGATGCGGCCCAAGCCGAGTCCGCCGTACTGTTCCGGGAAGATGATGCCGGTAAAGCCCTGCTCCGCGATCTTGGCGTACAGCTTCGCGTCGAACGCGTCGCCGGTCTCCATGATGCGCCGGGCTTCCGCCGGCGGGCATTCGTTGGCGAAGAACTTCTTCGCGTTGCTGCGGAGGATCTGTTGGGATTCACTGAGTCCGAAATTCATGTGGTGTGGTCCTCCTCTTTAATAGCTCTTGGGCAGGCCGAGAACGTAGTGGCCGATGATGTTGCGCTGAATTTCCGAAGTGCCGGCTTCGATCGTATTGCCGCGTGCACGCAGATACCCGTACGCCCAGGCGCCTTCGTCAATGCCGTTGGAATCGCCCTTGGCCAGCTGTCCGTAGGCGCCGAGGATTTCCTGCGCCACCTGCTGCAGCCGCTGGTTCAACTCGCTCCAGAAGATCTTTTGGATGGATCCCTCGGGACCCGGCACGCCCGTCGCATTGATGCGGCTGAAGGCGCGCATCTGGTTGAGTCGCATGATCTCGATTTCCGCGCCAAGTTGCGCGAGCTTCTGACGCACGATCGGATCCTGGTCGCGCTCCAACTTCTTGGCGAGCGTGACCAGGCGCTTGAAGTTCCGCTGATACGCCACCTGGATGCCTGCGCCGAATGTTCCGCGCTCGTGCATCAGCGTTCCGATCGCGACCTTCCAGCCATTGTTCACTTCGCCTACAACGTTCTCGACCGGCACGCGCACATCGCGGAAGAACAGTTCGCAGAACTCCGTCTCGCCGGTGATCTGCTTCAATCCGCGGACCTCGACACCCGGCGACTTCATGTCGATCAGCAGCACCGTGAGTCCCTTGTGTTGCGGCGCGTTCTTGTCGGTGCGGACCACGAGTTCGCACCAGTCGGCGGCCCAGCCGTAAGAGTTCCAGACCTTGTGACCGTTGACAACGTAGTGGTCGCCGTCGAGCACAGCCTCAGTGCTCAACGCAGCGAGGTCGCTGCCGGCATTGGGTTCCGAGAAGCCCTGGCACCAGATCTCTTCCGCGCTGAGGATCTTCGATAGAAAGCGCTTTTTCTGCGCATCGTTGCCATAGGCGATGATCGTCGGACCAATCAGTCCCAGGCCCAGCACGTTCGCCATCGGAGGCGCCTCGGCGCGGGCCATCTCTTCCCAGAAGATCGCCTGTTGCATGAGCGTGGCGCCGCGGCCGCCGTATTCCTTCGGCCAGGAGACACCCGCCCAGCCGCCGTCATAGAGGGTCTTTTGCCAACCGCAGAGGAAACGGAAACGTTCCTCCATCGAGAGATCGGCAGTCTGTTTCTGCCAGCCTGTGGGGACGTTTTGAGAGAGCCAGGCGCGGAGTTCATCGCGGAACTCCAACTCTTGCGGAGTATGAGAGAGATCCATCGGGCTTACAACATCGTATTCGCGGCTGACTGTGGCGCCCGTGTGTGTGTGGAGTGATGATGTACAGTAGCGGGACCTACTGCCGCCGGTAGTCGCCACGGCTGAAATACTTCTCGAGCCAGCAATACAAGGCGATGAACAGGTAGCGGCTCCCCATTTCTTTGATCTTCAGTTTGGACTCGCCAGAGCGGCGGTTGCGCCAAGTAATGGGAATCGAAGTCCAGGTGAAGCCCCGGACGATCGTCTTCAAAGGCAGTTCAATCGTCAGGTTGAAATGGGGGGCCAGCAACGGGCGGCACCCGTCGATGACCTCGCGGCGATAAGCCTTGAAGGCGTTCGTGAAGTCATTGAAGGGGACGCGGAAGAGCAGCCGCAGAAACAGGTTGGCGAGTCGATTCAGGTACAACTTGTGAAGCGGATAGTCGATGACAGCGCCGCCTTTGATGAAGCGCGAGCCAAACACCGCATCCCATCCCTCGTTGAGCGTCTGAAAGTAACGGACTGCATCCCGGCTGTCGTCGGATGCGTCCGCCATCATCACGACTACCGCGTCGCCCTGCATGCGATCGAGGCCGAAGATGATCGCGCGCCCGAAGCCATGTGGACCGGGATTGCGAACGGGCCGCAAGTCGGGGATCTGAGCCTGCAGTCCGGTGAGAATGTCCCAGGTGCCATCGGTGCTGCCGTCATCCACCACTACGATCTCGTGTTCGATATTGTGGCGACGCAGTTCGACGTGCAGATGCTCGACGGTTGCAGCGACACAGCCTTCTTCGTTCCGGGCTGGGATCACGACGGAGAGTTTCTTAAGAGGATCCATCGCGGGTTAGAGCACGCCGCTCTGCTCGAGCCAATCCGGATGGAGTTCCGCATGTCTCGCGATTTGCTTGAGGTTGTCGGCCAGTGAGATGGACGGCGTCCAGCCGAAGTCGCGCGTCGCATCCGAGTTGTCCATGATGACCCACGGAATGTCGTAGGGACGCGTTCGTGGATCCGCCTCCACCGGCCGTGTTGCGAAGCGGGCGTCACACCAATCGTGCAGTTGCCGTAGCGACATCGCGTTGGATGGTCCGCCGCCGGCGGTGTACGTGCGCTGGCCTCCGGCGCGACTGCATCGAATCTGCGCGGCGATGAGAGAGGCGAGATCCGCGGGATGCATCGCGTCGCGGACCTGCCTGCCGCTTCCTTCAAAACCGGTGAATCGCAGAGGCCGCCCGCGCAGATGCGCGTTGAGCCAGTAGGCGAAGATCCCCTGGTGCGGGATTCCGAACTGTCCTGGTCCCGCAAGCACGCCGCAACGGTTGATCCACACCGGGAAGTCGAACGCCATGCCGTACTCGAGCGCCAGCGCCTCGGCGGCAAGCTTGGTGCTGCCGTAGAGCGAAACCGGGGCGCTCGTCGAAAACGTCGCACCGATGCCGTTCGCGGTGAGTCCGTCGGGAAGAGGCTGCGACGAGTCGAGAACAAATGCCTTGGTGTCGTCACTCACGCGCAAAGGCAGCGATGCCAGCACAGGAATGGAATACACGCGACTCGAGCTGAGAACGATGAGACCCGCGCGATGCCGCCGGCAATACTCGAGGATATTCACCATGCTGGTCAGGTTGTGTTCGAGCAACTGCCTGCTGGAACCGCCGCGGCCGTGCGCGGCGACACCGGCCAGCACGCTGGGATTCGCCGCGGCGTCGATGACCCAGTCGCACGCCGGCAGTTGGTCGACGTCGCTGGCGCAGCGGATATCGCAATGAAAAAAGGATGCGAGCTTGCGGCGGTTGATTTCCGAACCCGGCCGCATCAGGTTATCGGCGCCCGTGACAGACACACCGTCCAGCAGAGATGGCAGCGACGCGGCCAGCGCGCTGCCGACAAAGCCGCACGCTCCGGTCACCAGCAGTTTCATCTTGCCGAAGGTCTTTCCAGCGCCTCGGGACTCTCAACCTCGATCAGCATTTTTTCGAGCTTACCACCACGATTAGCAAAGCGAAGGAACCTGCTCTGCACCGGCTGATCCTCCGCGTAGATCTGCTCGATTGGGCCAAAGAACCGGTGCAGTTCGTCCGGCAAACAAGTCGGCAGGTACACGCGAAGCACTCGCGGATCCCAGTAGCGGAACAGCATGTACTTGCCGTTCGGCGCCTGTACGCGCAGCAGGGTCCGCAAGTGGCGGCGAAGGGTCTTGATACCGACGTCGGCGCGGAGGAAGGTTCCCCAGCTTTGGCCGAATCCGTCTTCGATCATGCGGATCGTCGCGCGATCGTCGATTTCGAGCTGCACGAGATACGGGGCGCTCCGCTGCAGCGGGATCGAAAGGTTGCCGGCGAACAGGCACTCATGCTGCAAGCCGGAAAAACTCACGGCCGGGTAGATACGCCGGTCACGTCCGCCGTCGATGATCATCCACATGTCGGGACGGTGGCCCTTCGGCCAGAACTGTTCGCGGACTTGTTCGTAGATACTCATGTGGAATCAGAACATCGGCGCCAGGTAGACGACTTCCTTCGGATGGGTCGCAAGCAGGTAAGTCATCTGGGGTCGCGGCAGAAACTCCAACGGTACAACAGCCTTTCCCTCGATCGCTCTCGGGCGGCCTGGATCCCGGTTCGTAACGATCGTACCATCGCTTAATAAAACCAGCCAATCGCGCCGCGGGGCCACGCCCGGAGACGAATAAACGACCCCGGCTGCCTCAACCTGCCTGGGGACCGTGAACGCCGGGCTGCTTCGCAGGGAATACTCTGATTCGGTTGCCTTGCGCGACCACTCAACGACTCGAAGCGCCTTGGGGTCCTTTGGATCCGAGACCAGCACCGAGAGCCGGACAGTCAATTCGTCGTCTATCGACAGCCCCGGCTCTGCATTTGCCGTCAGTACGGCGTTTTCAGCCAGCAGGATCGTCGAGATCTGAGTTCCGTCTCCCCCGATCAATACCGCCCGGACCGTCTCTCCTTCCTGCGCCAGAAAGCCCGCGATCTGTTTGCTGCCGCTGGCCAGAGAACTCACCGTGAATCGGGAGGCGGCCGGAACGAATGGCAGCTCAGATGTCCAAACCCGGCCTGGCGGCTGGCCACCCGGACGCGGGATTCTCCACAGCGAAGCTTGCCTGCCGGCGAAGCCGAGCCAGAACACGTCCCCCTGTTGATTCATGATGGCAGGCCGCACCTGCCGCACGTTCGGGCCGGTCTCGACGATCGCAGTTCCCTTGAACTCCTGGATGCCGACCAGTCCGTTCGGGCTCGACCACCCGAATCGCGAGAACAACACCGATGACCGGTCGAAGTTTGTCCACGCGCCTGTCACCTGCTTTGCGCGGGAATCCGCCACTCCAGCCTCGACGATATTCCCTTCCGGAGTGGTTTCCACGTCCGGCTCCGCCTCAGGAAAGAATGCCTGATACAACGTGGGCGGAGCGCCCGGACCTGTCCTGGCGAGGAATAGCGCCCGCATGAACGTCGATGGCCGAGCGCTCGCATCGGTGAGAACCTGGGCTGACAACACCTCCGGTTCCAGAATCTCGAACTCCAGCGGTTTCGCTTCGCCGACCCCTTCCAGCGCCGCGCGCAGGGTGTGCTTCCCAACCTTCCAATCTTTCCAATATCGTTCTATCGTGATTGGCGTGCTGCTTTCTTCGCCCGGCTGCAGCGTTTCCATTTCCGGATCACCGGGCATGCGCAGGGTGTTCGATCCGCCGTAATCGAAAGAAAACGGCGACGGGAATGAGGGGCCGGAAAGCGTGTAGCGAAGGGCCTTGTTGCGATTGTCCGACGGCGACGGCGCCTGAACCGGACTCCTGCCCGTGTTCCGGAACACGACTTCGACCTTGATCGATTCGCGCAGGATGAACCTGGTTTTCTCGAGTTTGAGTTCGAATTCCATTTTTCCTCTCCGGTTCGTTCTCTGTGCCAGGCCAGGACCGGCTGCCGCGAAGCATGCGGCCACCACCGCAAAGATCCGGATCCATTGGCGGAACGTCATGGCTTCTTATTGTCGCCATCCGGCTTGATTTTGCTTTTGTCCCAGCCTCGTTGCCGCAACTGGCAAAACCCGCACAGCTCACGCGCGCCGTCGAGATACGACATCAGACAGTTCGATACAGCTCTGTCATGGGCATCGTAATCGTTATTCGCGCTGGCGCCTGTGTTCTCGGCAGTATTGCGAGGGTGCGGCAAGAAAAGATGATGACCGATTTCGTGGGCTGGCGTAGCGGCCACTCCCTGTGCCGAACCCGCGTACAGTGAAGTCGGAGCTGTCCAAAGGAACGCGCACTTGGTGCGTCCGCCATTGGCAAAATCGGCCGCCTGGCCATCCGTAAAGGACGACATCTTGGCGATCAGGTCCTGTTGCATCGAGAACTCGACATGGAACAGCGCGATGCCGTCATCGGAAGGCATCTTTTCGTTGAAAATGTCGATCAATGCGCTCATTGCGAGCGACTGGCAGTGTTGCGAGTACTTCTCGTCCGTGTCGAGGTTGTTGCTGGTCATCCACGTGTTGACCTCTGCAGCCGACATACCCGAATACTCGCTGGCGAATCTGCTCTTGAACTGAGTGCGCGTGCGGAACTGCAGTCCATGGGTGCCCGCGGCGTGCTGGTTCGTGGAAGAATTGACCATCAGCTTCGACACTTCCCACCACGAGTTGCGGATGGACGACACCTTGGTATTCCACTCGGAGGCCGGATAAGTCTCGACAGTAGTTGTCCGTTTGTCCTCGATCTCGACGAAAGCCGGTTGAAAGAATGCTTTGATGCCGGCCAAGTCCTGCGTGGCGGTGCCCGACGCCTTCGTCATATATCGCCGGAAATGCAGCTTGCGCCAGACCTGCCAAAAACCACTTTCTACTTTCAGCTTGTCGTCGATCGGAATCGGCGCGTCCTTATCGACATTGATGCGAAGCTTCTTACTCGAGTCGAGCAGTTCGTGCGCGGCGTACACCGTGATTTTGTACTTGTCGCCCGCCATGCGAGAGGGCTGAAAGATCACGCCTGTCTTTGCAGCGAGCTTGCCCTTCCGCCAAGCCTTGCTGTAGGCCGCCCACTTGCGCGGATCGTCGGTTTTCTTCACCTCGAACGGAAAGGAACCGTCAGTCAGCGAATCCGCTGCATCGTAACCTGTCTGTGCCGGAAAGATTGCCTTGCTGTCGTCCCCGCGCTTGCCGCCGCGGTCCTTGTGGCAGTTCTGGCCCTTCGGTTTGGTGTCGTCCTTGTAGTAATCCTGCGCATTGGCGACGAACGAATTCGTCGGCGCCGCAAGCTTGGACTCCCAATCCCAAAGAAACTTCGTATTTCCGAGCGCCTTCGGCGCCACGACCTTGTTGCCGCTCGAATCCTTCACCCAGATCTTGGCGTAAACAGGGATCTCCGGACCATCGCCCCACAATTTCTTGTATTCATCGTGCAGCGTATTGTTGAACATCTCACCGCTACTGGTTTTGTACAGGTTGCTGATGAGATAAATGCGGGACGGAGTGCTGTCGCTGCCATCGGTTGGCTTTGCAGCCGCTGCCTTCAGGTCCTTGAACGGCTGCCGCTTCTCGGCCTCGGTCGATGGGATTGCTTCCAGGTCACCCCATTCCAGCTCCAGCTTTTCGATCAGAATGTGGAAGTACGTCCAGGCAATCGGCGACTTGCAGATTCCGTCGCCTTTTACGGTGAGCCGCAGCTTGTACGGCGAATGCTCGGTAGTGATGAACCCGTCCGGAAAATCGTCGCTTTCCTTGCCGAGGCTGCCGTCCCAAAGCTTTTCTTTCTTCTTGTCGTCGCCGTACTCGAATTCCAGTTCGTGCTCGCCATCGAGCAACTCGTCATCTTTGAGTTCGCGCTCCCAGAAGGCCTTTTTGTCGAAGCGCCGGAAGAGTTCGAGCTTCGCTTCTTTGATCACTGAAAAGGGATTGTAGAGGTGATACCAGACCGTAACTTTGTCGGACTTGTCCTTGTCTTCCGTCCAGGTATCTTCTTTCCATTGCGTTCCGGGAGCGAAGCAGAACTCGTCTTCTCCTCCGTCGGTAGGCTTGCGCCGTGGAGAACTGGCCGGCGGCAGGTAGGACTTCGACTTCTTGGAATCACCCTTCTTTAGTCGAAGCTCAATCACGCCATATTCAGGCGCGACCAGCTTATTACCGTGCGTCTGGTCGTGAGCAGTGCGAGCGACGTATGCAGTGCGGCTGATCTTCATCGGACTGGCTTAAACCTTATCGTGTGAGGTTTCGAGCGAAGACTGCACATCCGCGATGGCTCCGGATGGATCCTTCTCACCCTTGAATTTCTGATACGACTTGACGACGCGTTTGGTCGGATCGTCATCCGCCGTATGAGCCGTCGCGTCCGGAACTTTGCAGCCCAGATTGTTCAGACGCTGCAACGCGCCGCGAACCTCGGTATGGGGTTCCAGGAAACCGATCTTCAAGTCGATCTCAATCTCCAGTGGCGTCTTGTCTTCTTCCGGCGCCTCATCAGTGAACTCGTCCGCCTTGATTTGCGGAGGATGCGGAGGCTTTTCAGGGGCCGGACCCTGCACAGGCCGCGGAGTGGGCGCGGCTTTCTTGAAGATACGGGGTTTCAGTGTGAGGATCCCGGACTTCACTCCAGGATCGATCTCGACCTCAAGCAAGCCCTCGCCATTCGGCATGGCCGTACTGGTCAGAGATCCGGCGACCAGCTTGGTCTCGCTCAGGGGCAGCGCCTTGTCTTCGACGTCCTTGATGGAGAGCCGCAACTTCGTCTTCTTCCGGTCGACGACGAACTTCTTCTGCTTATCCAGATCGAGCGCGACCTTCTTCTGCCGCTTGGCTGGGATTGCGACCGGGTCGCCTTCCACCAGCATGTTCGGATTCTTGCGATTGCCTTTGATCGACGCGTTGTCGCCGTGATCATACAGCGTCAGGTAATTGTAGAAGCCGTGCTCTTTCGCAATGCTGTTGAAACAGTCTCCGGGCTGAACGGTGTGCGTCGGCATGGTCTAGGCTACGTCCCACTCCTGGGCGTCGATGTCGGGAAACGTCACTTCGTAGGAGCCGGGTTCGAGATCGCGAGCTTCGAGGAAGCCGCCACCCAAAGGTCCAGCGTGAACCTCACCGTCGCCCTTGAGGATCTTGCCCGCGGTTGCGGGCACGGGAGTGTCGTCGTCCTTGAAATGCAGCAGGGCTTTGACCCAGTGGGTCTTCAAGGGGCAGGGTTTTACTCCTGTCGGCGGCTGCTGTCCCGGCGAGGTCGCCTGATTCAGAGGACCAATGGCGTTCCGCGCCAGCAATGGCTTGCCCGTAGCGCCGGTCACCACTCCCGGTGACGGCTTCGCCTTGACCCAACCCGATGGTTGCTGCTGCGGCGGTTGCTGCGTCCCCCCGCTTTTCTTGCCGATTTGCGGCGGAGGTGTTTGCTGTTGCGTCTGTCCGGACGGGGTCGTTTTGACCCACTTCGAACCGCCGCCGCTACCGCCTCCGGATGGATTCATCGCTCGCTGGGATCTCCTGTTGATAAACGCGCCAAATCAGAAAAAACGTGGTCAGTTTCCTCATTATCGTACGCCGCCGGATCAGATGCGGAAGAAGATGTTCCGGCGATAGAGCCAGTAGCAAAGTCCCCACATGACGCAAAGCACCACCAGGTTGTGCGGGATTGCGCCGTACGGGCCAAGGGCTGCGAATTTACCAGTGAATGCGGCGAGTCCCCGGGACAGCCAGCCATGCAGCACCTGACTGAAGCTGTAGATGAAGATGCTGTTGGTTCCGACCACGATCGCAGGGAAGGTCCAGCGGCCACGCCAGTTCCAGCTTTCGATCACCGCGTAGCAGGCGGCGAAGGCGGCGAGAATCCAGCCGGAGCTGAAGAACAGGAACGACCCCAGCCAGAGACGCTTCACCATCGGGATCCACGGCTCGAGCGCGAGTCCCAGAACGAAGCACGCGGCGGCGCATCCGGCAAGGATCTGCAACCGGCGGCGGTGATCCGGGACGTTCTGTAACAGCAGGCCGGTCCAGGCGCCGAAGAGAATGGTGAGCGCGTTGCCGAGGAAATTGACGGTCGTGTAAAAGCCGCTGTAGTTGTAGCCGAGAACCGCACGGTCGATCACCGCGCCGATGTTTTGCGCCTGGTCAAACGGCCCCGAGGGTCCAGGGAACGCAAAGAAGAGCGCGTGATGTACGCCGAAGATTACGGCGGCCGTGAGGACCTGCACCTTGAACGGCAACCGCAGGATGCCGAAGCAAAGCAGGTATCCAAACGCGATCTGGCACAGCACGTTGATGAACTGCAGCTTCAAAGGTCCCGTGCTGCCCCAGTTCGACAGGATGTTCGACAGCACGATCAGCGCGAATGCCCGCCACAGAACGTGCTTGAAGACGGAAGACGCGTTGCCGCCCTCGGCCAGGCGGCGCGACATTGACAGCGGGATCGCGACGCCGACGATGAAGGTAAAGGCGGGCTGGATGAGGTCCCAAAGCGTGCATCCTGCCCACGCCGCATGTTCGAACTGATCGCCGAGCCAGGCGAGCGACGGATTGTCCTTCAGCGCTTCGTGGATGCCGAAGCCATGCGAGATCAGCAGGATCATCGTGAGGCCGCGAAAGACGTCGAGCGAGAGGAGGCGAGTCGTCATCGAGGGGGTCCGTCAGGTGACAACTGTATCATCAAAAGAGTGGATTTCAGCGAGCAGTTAGAGCGGTTCCTGCCGGCGGACGTGCCCAACCGCGAGAACCTGGTGCGACTCGGCGCCAGGCACCTGGAATTGATTGTGGAGGCGAACCAGCAGTTCAACCTGACTCGCATCGTGAGTCCCGTAGAAGCCGCGATCAAGCATACGGTCGATTCGGTGATGCCGTGGAAACTGCTGCAGCATCCTGCGGGCGGCATCATTGTGGACGCAGGTTCCGGCGCGGGTTTTCCGGGGATCCCTCTGGCGATCGTGCTGCCGAAGATCCGCTTCGTACTGCTGGAATCCATCCAGAAGAAGGCCCGATTTCTTGCTTCGACGGTCGCGACTCTGGAACTGCCAAACGTGACCGTGCTGCCCGAGCGCGCAGAAGACTGGCTCAAGAAAAATCGTGCTGGGATCGTGACCGCGCGCGCCGTTGCGCCGCTTGTTCGTGCGCTGCCGCTGTTCGACCCGGCAGTGAAGCGCGGCTCGCGCCTGATTCTGTACAAGGGTCCGGACATCGCATCGGAAATCTCCGAACTGCCGCCACGTGCGCGATCGCGCGTGAAGGTGCTCGAACGCTATACGCTTCCCGAAGAGATGGGCTCGCGGACCCTGGTTGAAGTCCTGCCGGGCTAACTACTTTTCTTCGAGCGTCGCGGAATAACGCACGGTGACCGTCGACAGCGCCGGGATCCAGCGATAACCGGGGACCCCGAACAGCGATCCGCGATCGATCATCTTGCGCCGCGATTCCGGCATCGGCGATACGCCGAACTCCATCCCGCGCGTGATCGTCTCGCCATTCCAGGGTGGCATGGTGCGGCTGCGATTCTCTTCCCAGACACCGATCCAGGGGAAGTCCTCACGCCTCCAGTCATAACGGATGAGCGTACGTTGTGACGGCGTATAGGCCGTGAACCACGCGTTATCCAGGCGCAGATCCAGCAGGTGCGTCGTGAACTTGCCGGAGACCGCGGCGGTCGTGAAGACGCGTAGATCCTCGTCGTGGAGCATTGGCCAGTCGAACACTTCGCCGTCGTAGGTCATCGATTTCGTCGCGGGGACATCGAAGACCGTCTTGCCGTGTTCCAGGAACGGAGGTCCGAGCGTGACGTGCTGCGTCCATGCCACAGGACGATCCAGAATGCTGACATTCCGCACGGATTCCTCGATGTGCACATGGTTCACCTCGAGCGAGAGCGTCCTGCGAAACTCCAGTTGCGCCGCGGGCAGGGTACACGAACAGATCATCTGCTGGCCGTTGCCGGAGATCTCGAAATCGTACGGTACGATCGACCCTTCGCCGTGCACCGTCATGCCGGCGCGGGCTTCTTCTCGCGTAGGCGCGCCCCACAGATCGAGGCACAGGTTGTGGCCGTGAATCCCGCTCAGCAACTTGCTTTCGGAATCCGCGCCGTACTCGGGATGTTTCGCCAGTTCGTAGGTCGAGGGTTCGATGGTGGGCCACGGCGGGGTCCACAGCGGATTCACGCCCGTCGACTTCAACGTGATTTCGGCGATGTGTCCGCCCTCGTCGAGCACCGTCACTCGCAACAGTTCGTTCTCGATGCAATGGGCGCGGCGTCCGCGGTAAGTGGTCGTACGTGGCATGATGCTATGACAATTGTATGAGTCTTTGGGCAGCGGTCTGCTTCGTCCTGGCCGCTGATGCATGGTGGAACCAGAAACTGCCGGAAGCATGGAGCGTCGAGGAGGTTCGCGAGATTCTCGAATCCTCGCCGTGGTCGCGCACCTTGGAAGTGAAGGGTGGCGGCACGATCCGGGTCCACCTCGCGTCTGCGTTGCCGATGCGCGAGGCCGAGAAACGCGAACGCACATTCGACCGGCGCACCGGCGCGCCCGACGGTTCGTTCGCCGAATACCTGGCGATGGTCGCAGAGGGCAAATATCTGGTTCTCGCCGTGCGCCTTCCGGCAGATGCGCGCGAAGAGTTTTCCGACGCGGGCCGCGTCTCGGACCTCCAAAAAGACTCGCGCCTTCGAGCAGGTAAGAAAACGTATCCGCTCGTGACCTTCTTCCCGCCCTCGAGTTCGGACCCGTATCTGCGGCTCGTGTTCGACCGGCCGGCGTCCGCCGAAAAAGAAAAATCCCTGGACATCGAGTTCGTCGCGCCAGGGATTCCCGATCCGTATCGGAGAGTGTCGTTCTATACAAAAGAGATGCGGTATCGTGACCGCATCGAATACTAGCCCTTTTTCTCGATCTTGGCCCACGTGTCGCGCAAGCCGACCGTGCGGTTGAAGACGAGCTTGTCTTTCGTGCTGGTCTTGTCCGGGCAGAAGTAGCCGAGACGTTCGAACTGGTAATGCCCGCCGGGCTGCGCGTCTGCAAGCGACGGTTCGAGCTTGGCGTTCGAAATGATCTCCAGCGACTTCGGATTCAGGTTGTCGGTGAACACGCCGCCTTCCGGAGCGACACCCGGATTCTCGACCGTGAACAGCGTGTCGTACAAGCGAACCTCGGCATCGACCGCATGTGCCGCCGACACCCAGTGGATGGTCGACTTCACCTTGCGTCCGTCGGGAGTCGTGCCGCCGCGCGTCGCAGGATCGCACACGCAGTGGACCTCCAGGATCTCACCCGTCGCCGGATCCTTCACGACATCCGTCGCGGTGACGAGATAGCCGTAGCGGAGGCGCACTTCCTTGCCGGGTGACAGGCGGAAGTAGCCCTTGGGCGGAACTTCGCGGAAGTCGTCCTGCTCGATGTAGAGTTCGCGCGAGAACGGAACCTGACGCGTGCCCGCCGACGGATCCTCGGGATTATTGACGGCATCCATCATCTCCACCTGTCCTTCCGGATAGTTGGTGATGACGAGCTTTAACGGCTTCAACACGCCCATCACGCGCAGTGCGACCTTGTTGAGGTCCTCGCGGATGTAGTATTCGAGCTTGGCGAGTTCGGTGATGCCGTTGGTTTTCGACACGCCAAGGTTCTTCGCAAAATTGCGCAAGCCCTGCGGCGTATAACCGCGCCGGCGCATGCCGCTGATGGTGGGCATACGCGGATCGTCCCAACCCTCGACGAGCCCCATCTGCACGAGCTGCAGCAGCTTGCGCTTGCTCATCAGCGTGTACGTCATGTTGAGGCGGTCGAACTCGATCTGCTGCGGATGATGAATCCCCAGCTGTTCCACGAACCAGTCGTAGAGCGGCCGGTGATCCTCGAACTCGAGCGTACAAATCGAATGCGTGATGCCTTCGATCGAATCGCACTGGCCGTGCGCCCAGTCGTACATCGGATAGATGCACCACTGGTTGCCCGTGCGGTGGTGTTCCGCATGCAGGATGCGATACATCACGGGATCGCGCATGTTGAAGTTCGGCGAAGCCATGTCGATCTTGGCGCGCAGCGTGCGGGTTCCATCCGGGAACTCGCCGTTCTTCATGCACTCGAACAATTCGAGGTTCTCTTCGATGCTGCGATTGCGATACGGGCTTTCCTGGCCGGGTTCGGTGAGTGTGCCGCGCGTCTGCCGGACCTCTTCCGCGTTGAGGTCGCACACATAGGCCTTGCCGGCCTTGATGAGTTGCACCGCCCATTCGTAAATCTGCTGGAAGTAGTCGGAGGCGTAGAACAAACGATCGCCGAAGTCCCCGCCGAGCCACTTCACGTCTTCGATGATCGATTCGACGTACTCGGTTTCTTCCTTCTCGGGATTCGTGTCGTCAAAGCGGAGGTTGCACTTGCCGCCGAATTCCTCGGCCAGGCCGAAGTTCAGCGTGATGCTCTTGGCGTGACCCACGTGCAGGTAGCCGTTCGGTTCCGGAGGAAACCGCGTGTGCACCCGCCCGCCGTTCTTGCCGGTGCGAATGTCCTCGAGAATGATGTCCCGGATGAAGTGGGACTGTTTCGGTTCTGGCGTTGCTGCTGCCGATTCTACTTCACTGTTGCTCATATGGTCTGTTTCCGAAGGACTGCCTTATAACATCTCGATCGCGCGACCGATGCGATGCAAACTCGCATCGCGGCCCAACACAGCCAGGGTCTCGAACAACGGGGGCGCGACCTTGCGTCCACAAACGGCGACGCGAATGGGCTGGAACATTTGACCGGGCTTGATCTTCAACGCCTCAGCGCCGCCTCGCAAAGCGGCATCGAGAGCGTCATGATTGAATTCCGTATTCGCGAGGATCTCGCGGGCTTTCTCGAGTGCGATCTTGGCCATCGCGAGATCGCCCTTCTGCGGGATCAACTCGTTCTTGTCGTAAGGCGGCAGTTCGGCGGCGAAGAAGAAATCCGCTGTCGTGGCGACTTCCTGCAGCAGGCGGATGCGCTCGCGAATCAGCGGCGCGATGGCCTTCATCCGGTCGAGCGTGACACCGGCGAAACCGGCCTTTTCCGCAAACGGAACGAGTTCCGCGGCGAGCGTCTCGATCTCGAGCGAGCGCAGGTGCTCGGCGTTGAGCCACACCGCCTTGGGATCGAACGGATCCTCGTCGGTGAAATTGATCGTCGCGTTCGAACGGTTGATGCCGTCGAGCGAGAAGGCGTCGACCAGTTCCTGGCGCGTCATCTTCTCGCGATCGTTCTTGGGATTCCAGCCGAGCAGGCAAACGAAGTTCACGAACCCATGCGGCAGAAATCCGGCATCGCGATAGGTGGTGACGCTGACAACAGGTCCATGCTTGCGCTTCGAAAGCTTCGCGCCATCAGGCGCCATCAGCAGCGGCAGGTGCGCGGTCTGCGGCACGGGCGCGCCGAGTGCTTCAAAAATCAGAACGTGCTTATAC
This sequence comes from uncultured Solibacteraceae bacterium, assembly GCA_964627455.1. Lineage (GTDB taxonomy): Bacteria > Acidobacteriota > Terriglobia > Bryobacterales > Bryobacteraceae > F-183. The sequence continues at coordinate 97,861 of CAZVKC010000022.1, forward strand.
GTATTGGCGAGGTGTTCCTGCCCGCGCAGGATGTGCGTGATCCGCAGGTCCGCGTCATCGGCGCAGGAAGCCATGTGATACGTCGGGATGCCGGTCGACCGCAGCAGTGCGAAGTCCTCGATGTCGGCGGTGGCCTTCACAACCTTGCCGTACACGAGGTCATCGACGACGACTTCCGTACGCGTCTCGCGCGGGACCTTGAACCGCAGCACGAACGGCTCGCCCGCAGCAGCGCGGCGATCGCTCTCTTCGCGCGGCATGTCGCGCATGCCGGGATTGAACAGCCACATCGCGCCGGCCGACTTCTCCGCGCTGGCTTCATCTTCAGAAGCAGTCGAAGCGGGCGTGAAATCGCGATAGGCGAGACCTTTTTCGAAGATCTGCCAAGCCGACTTCTGATGCAGTTCCAGCCGCTCGGACTGGCGGTACAGCTCGTCCCAGCCGAGATCCAGCCAGCGGAGCCCTTCGAAGATCGAGTCCTCGGAGATCTGCGTGTTGCGCTCGACGTCGGTGTCGTCGATGCGCAGCACCATGGTTCCGCCGTTGTGGCGGGCGTAAAGCCAGTTAAAGATAAAGGTCCGCGCCCCACCGATGTGAAGATACCCAGTGGGCGACGGCGCAAAGCGAACGCGAATCATTGGGAAACTTCAGGATAACAGCGCAGCGCTACTTCGCGATTCGCGTTTCCCGGAGCCAGATGTTGCCGGTGAGATCGCCCAGCACCACGATGACGCGATCTTTCGTGACCGACAGGCTTGTTTGCGCGTCAAAACTCCGGATCGCCTGCAGGGAACGGCGAGCCGAATGAAAATGCCGGACCGCGGTCACCGGACCGACAGGCTTTCCGGCCGCTGGATCAAACCTCCGCGACCACACGCAGCGGAATCCGTCCCGCTCGGACAAGAAGTAGACGACCTTGTCATTTGGCGACCACGCCGTGCTCTGTTCCTTGAGATCCCCATCGGTCATGGGTATCCATTCTTCAGGCCGTGACGGGCTGCCTTCATGCACGGGCGTCACGAAGATCTGCGCATTTGGCGAACCCGGACGGATGGCGTGAAACGCAATCCACTTCCCATCGTGTGAGAGTTTGGCGTCGAACAGGCGCTCACGGGCCGGAACCACATTGCTCACCTTGCCGGTTGATGCTTGTAGCATCAGGACGGATTCGAGCGTATCAGGAGACTCGAGCAGGATCCGCTCGCCGGTCGCATCCACATCAGTCGGCGCGCCGCAACGAGTGCAAAGCTTCCGGATGGCGCCGCCCCGCGCGGGGATCCGCACCACATCGTTCTTCTCGTCGCTGAATACGACCCACTTTCCATCGCCCGATATCCGCGGGGTGCCCATCGGTCCCGTGAAGATGATCGTTTCCTTGCCGGATCCGGCATCCCGAATGCAGAGCGAGCGTGCGTTTCCTCGCGAGGTCATGTAGGCAAGGGTCGATCCGTCATGAGAAACCGAAGGGTACAACTCATAAGATGCGTTGTCCGTAACAGGTTTGATCTCAGCTCCGGTCGCCATTCCGCTCGATGGGTCTACCGGAATAGCCGACAAATCGAAACGAACAGTCAGGGACGAAAACGCAACACGATCCGCCGCCGGAGTTTTGGCGAACGCGGCCTCGGTTTCGTACGCCGCTCCTGCAGAAACCGGCTCGGGACTCCCGGACGCATTCCGGGTCCTGGGGTCAATTTGTATTGGTCCGGGAGGGGTGGACAGGTGATTGGGGAGGGAAATTCGAGTACAT
>CAZVKC010000023.1:0-29279 GCA_964627455.1 uncultured Solibacteraceae bacterium
GCGTTGGCTTACACTCGAACTACATGCTGAATGAGGGCTATGCCTTCACTTCGATTATCGGAAGTCAACACCACGGGCAGAGACTGCTTTCGCACCTGGCGGAGGTTTATCCCCATTCGAGTCCACAGGAGTGGCAACGGAAACTGGACAACGGCGAGGTTCTGCTCAACGGCGTGATTGCCGACGGGAGCGAGGCGATCGCGGCGGGTCAGACGCTGGTGTGGAACCGGCCGCCTTGGCGGGAGCCGGAGTCCCCGCGGAACTTCGAGGTGCTGTGGGAGGATCCGCATTTGGTGGCTGTGAACAAACCCAGTGGGCTGCCGACTTTGCCCGGTGGGGGCTTCCTGGAGAATACGCTGCTGCGGCTGGTGCAAAGGCGGGTCCCCGGGGCGAACCCTGTGCACCGGTTGGGGCGGGGGACTAGCGGGATCGTCCTGTTCGCGAAGACTTCGGAGACGGCAGCGCGGTTGGCTGCGGCGTGGAATACGCCGGGGATTCAGAAGATCTACCGGGCGCTGGCGCAGGGCGTTGCGCAGAGCGATGTGTACGAGATCGTTACGCCGATTGGCCTTGTGCCGCATCCACGGCTGGGGTCCGTGTGGGCTGCGGCTGCGGTTGGTGGTGATGGTGGCAAGGCGTCGAAGTCGGTGGCGAAGGTGGTGTCGCGGGCGGCGGATACGACTGTGTTTGAGGTGAGCCTGCATTCGGGGCGTCCTCATCAGATCCGGATTCATTTGGCGTCGATTGGGCATCCACTGGTGGGGGATCCGCTGTATGGGGTGGGTGGCCGGCCGCTGGAAGGGCTCCCCGGGCTTCCCGGTGATGGGGGGTATTTGCTGCATGCTCAATTTCTGAGGTTCCGCCACCCGATTGGTGGGGGGGAGGTCCACCTCGAGGCGGCTTTGCCGGCGGAGTTTTCCTTGTATCGGTAGGCGCCTGCGGCAGTGTGGGTCGGGGAGGTAGCGTCCGAAGAATTTGTGGGCATTGCTGGAGTCCGCGATGGAGGGTCGCGAGTGGCAGTGGGCCAAGCTAATTGCGAGACATCTTGCGGTGGTTTGTCAAGGGATTCCGGCGGTGGAGGCGCGGGTGGACGAGGCGATGCGGGTCCTGATGCGGGAGCATCCGGAGGCGCCGTTGTGATGCTGGTTGCAGAAGGCTCGAGGGGTGTGTGTTGGCGGGACTGAAGTCCCGCGCAGGATGAATCCTGCCCCACGACGCTTGAAGCGACAGTGTGGGTCTGCCGGGAATTTGTTCGGGCTTAGGTTGCCAGTGGGTGAACGGGTTGGTGCGGGACTTCCTGATAGGCGGAGCGGAGGGTGGTGAGGGCGGCGTAGAGGATGACGGCCATGACGAGCCAGCGGAGGGCGGTCAGGGGCATGGATTTGACGACGAAGGCTGCTAGCGGGACTCCGAAGAGGCCTCCGAGGGTGAGTCCCAGGGCGACAGCGGGGACGTAGGCGCCGGCGAGGACGAAACGGGAACTGGCGACCGGCATCAGGAAGGCTCCTGAGCCCATCATGATCGGGAACGCGGCGGTGGGGTTCATGCCGAGGAGTCCGACGAGGGTCATGCAGGGGGCGTAGAAGCCGATGCCGAGCGTGCTGATGGCTGCGAAGAGGGCGTTGCAGAGGACCGCGGTCGGGAGTTTCCAGCCGGAGAGTCCGAGGGCCGCGCCGCCGGCGGGGAAGAGGTCGAACTGGCGCATGAGGAGGACGGCACAGGCGACGAGCAGGGCTCCGGCGACTCCGATCTGGACCTTGCGGCGGGGCAGGGACGCGACGATGCCGGCTCCGAACCAGGACCCAGCGACGGCGCCGAGGATCATGGGGAGGAGCGTGGTCCATTCGACTTCGATGACGGAGATGTAGATGAAAGCCTGGATGACGACCGGGATGGTGTGGCCGGTGTTGAGGGTCCCCGGGATGAGGCGGTCGTCGGGGACCATGGACTTTCGGAATTTGAAGATCGACGTGGTGGTGGCGAAGGATCCGATGCCGAGGGTGTCGAAGAAGTTGGTGACGAAGCCGGTGAGGAGAGCCTCGGGTTTGGGGCGTGCGGCGGCGCCACCGGGGAATTTGCGGGCCCAAAGGACGGCGTAGGCGAGGGCGAAGAGTCCGAGGGCGAGGAGGATGCCGGTGGTGGGGTGTTGTGGGGGCATTCGCGCGATAGGATCAATCGTACACCAGCGGCGGCTCATTGAGAGGTGCGCTCAAGAGAGAGAGGAAGGGAGGGCCATCTGTGATACCTGACGAGAAGATGGATGCCGTGTCGCGTGGTTTGCGTGCGGCGTTCGGTGGGATTGAGGCTGTCGACATCGAGAGTATTCGGCAGACGAACCAGGATGGTGGTCCTCCCGGTGTGGACCTCCTGTTTCGGATCGTCGTGCGGGGGGAACCGTTGCTGTTGCGGATCCTGACGCGGATCGACGCGGAACGGAATGATCCGGCGCGCATTTTTGCTTGTATGGAGGGGGCGGCGAGGGTGGGTGTGGCGCCTCGGGTCCGGCACGCCAATGCGAGCGAGGGGATCGTGATCCTCGACTGGGTGGAGCGGGTCGATTTGCCGGTGGGACGGGCGGCCGTCGAGGTCCCCGGGTTGCTTCGGAAGTTGCATGCGCTGCAGCCGCCGTTTCCGAAGGCGTTCAACTGGGTGACGCCGCACCGGTTCTTCATCTGGAAGCTACGGGAGCGATTGCGCGAGGAGGCCGATGCGGCGGTTTTCCGGCGTTATGAGGAGATTTGTAACGTGTATCCTCGCGTGGAGGCGGACCTCGTTTCGTGCCATATGGATTTGCGGCCGGAGAATTTGCTGTACGACGGGGAGCGGATTTGGCTGGGGGACTGGAGCGCGGCCTTTGTGAATGACCGGTATTTTGATTTGGCAGTGGCTGCGAATTTCCTGCAGGTCCAAGGGGACGGGGAGGAGGGGGAGTTTCTTGCTCGTTATTGGGGGCGCGCGGCGGTGGGAGAGTACGAGATGGCGCGGTTCTTTCTGATGCGACAGGTCGTGCATATGCTGTCGGCGGCGGTTTATTTGATGCTGGGTATGGCTGGTAACGCCATGCGGACTGCGGACGGGCGGGTACATTGGGAGCGGCTGCGCGAGAATGTGCAGGGTCCACGGATGGAGGCGGCGCTGGGGGTGGTGGCCGGGGTCCCGGGGACGGGTGGTTTCCTACTGCCGGTTGGTTAACGGGTTACGCTCAGGTGGCGATAGTGGTTCTAGCACCGAATGGGCGTCGGGCGGGACAGTCTAGACTGTCACTGAGGCGGGGCTTGGTCTTCGGCGGCTGGGGGGCCGAGGAGTTCGGTGAGGATCGGTTTTAGGGCGTCGGCCCAGGCCTGGTAGCCGGGGAGCGCGAGGTGGAGTTTGTCGGGGTTCAACATGCCGGGTTTTGAGAGTTGGGTGGTCAGGTCCAGGTAGCGGACTCCTTTGAGGGTCGACAGGTGGCGGTTGATTTGTTGGATGGTGGGCGTTGCTTCGATGTCGAAGCGGGGGAAGAGTCCCGTGAGGATGATGGCGGCGTTCGGGGCCTTCGACTGGATCGTTTGGACGATCGCTTCCAGGCCTTTCGCGATGTCCTCGGCCTGGCCTCCGTTGGGGAGGTTGTTCGTGCCGGCCTGCAGGACCACGACCTTCGGATTCACGTTGTCGAGTTCGCCGTGTTCGAGACGCCAGAGGATGTTTTGCGTGCGGTCCGCGCCCCAGCCGAAGTTGGCGGCGTTCCAGCCGTGGAAATTCCGCTTCCAGTTGGCGAGAAAATCCGGATAATCAAGCGCGCCCCATCGGCGAGTGATCGAGTCGCCGATGAAATACACGTCGATTTTTCCCTTTTTCGTTTTTTCAACTAATTGGCCGTGGGCGGTAATGGAATTGGCGTCCATGCGCGGAACCGCGACATTGGCCGGGAACGGCGGCGTCACCGGCGGGACCTTGTAGCCGATTGCTTTGTTCACCCAGGGCAGGAAATACTTCCAGTTCTGTAGGTCGGTGTGTCCGCCGTCATGCTGGCGCCAGGCGAGACGGCCGTCCAACAAACTGACATTCACCGGCGGCATCTTGGCTTGCCGGTAGTCCGTGGTGACGCCCAGGTCCTTGACGCCAAGCAGGCGGAAAACGGAGCCGGCGGCGACGGTGGCCATGAAGCTGCCCTGCTGGTCGAGCCAGCGGGCGTCGCCTTTTTCGGGGATCCCGTAGCTGACGAAGGTGAGACGCGGCGCGCAGAGGGCGATCAACTGATGCGAGTCGACGGGGATGTCGCCGGCGTTCTTCGATCCGAAGGCCGCATCGGCGGCGCCGTACTTGAGGAAATTGCCGGCCATCCAGTGGTACTCGCCGGAGCCCGTGAGATTCTCGACGGCTTCGCCGAAGTTGCGGCGATGCGGCTTGGCGCCGCCTTCTCCCGAGGATCCGATCAAAACGACGTGGAAGCGCTGGTCGTAGGCCATGGTGACGAGGGCGGCTTTGCCGTAACGCGAGACGCCTTCGATGCCGACGTGGCGGGCGTCGATGTGGACGTCGGTTTCGAGATAGTCGAGGGCGCGGGAGGCTCCCCAGGCCCAGGCGCGGAGGGCTCCCCAGTCGTCGGGCTTGCGGGGCTGGCCTTTGTTGACGAGGCCGATGATGCCCTTGGTGAGTCCGGCGCCGTTGTCGGCCTGGATGCTGCCGGGATTCAATGCGGCGTAGCCCCAACCGGAGGCGATGATCTGCTGCGTCGCGGGCGGGTCGATGTTGCTGGCCATCATGGCGGCGAAGCGGGCCATGTTGGCGGGCAGCGGCGCGGAAGGGAGGGCGGCGCGGCCGAACATGATCATGGCGGGTACGCGGGTGTTGGCGGTCCAGGCGGGGGTGACGACGACGAGTTCGATGTCGACTGTGATGGGGTTGCCGGGCTCTTCGATGTGGCCGGTGAGTTCCTTGGCGATGACCGGGTAGGGACCGACTTTATCGGGGACGGTGCGCTTGAGGGTCCACGTGACCTTGGGGACGTTGGCGGGTACGCGGCCGAGGACTTCGCGGTCGAAATCCTCAACGATTTCGGGGCGGCGCTGCTTCCACCACATGTCGGGCGTCGTGACGGCGGCGCCGGTGGACTTGAGACGGAGGAGTTCGGGGTAGTCGGGGAAGGGGTTCGCGGTCGCTTCGTCGTAGTTGGCGTGGTTGGGCGCGGATTCGTTGCCACTGGGTCCCGGACGGAGTGCGCGGATGCCGAGTTGCTGCATCATGTTGCGATGGTCGTCGGCTGCGGTCCAGTTTCTCGTGTCGACGGTTGTTTGTGCCGTGGCGCCGAGGATGGTGGAGAGGACGAGGGCTGGGATCCGCGTTTGTTGCACGTCACAACTATATCCGAATCTGAAATTCGGATGCAGCTCAAATCGCGGCGGTCGCAGCGGCAGCGGAAGGCGCAGGCGGAGCTTCCTGCGTCTGCTTTCTCCACAACGCGGCGTAGGGGCCGTTGCGGGCGAGCAGTTCCTGGTGGGATCCGGATTCGACGAGCCTGCCGTCTTCCATGTAGTAGATGCAGTCGGCTTTGGTCGCGGCGGCGAGGCGGTGGGTGACGGAAATCACGGTGCGTCCCTTGGCGATGCGCTCGATGGTTTCGTTGATCTTCGCTTCGGTGGCGCTGTCGAGGGCTGACGTCGCTTCGTCGAGCAGCAGGATTTCGGGATTGCGAAGCAGGGCGCGCGCAATGGCGAGGCGCTGGCGCTGGCCACCGGAGAAGCGGCCGCGGCGGCCTCCGGCGCGGGTGTCGTAACCGCTGGGGAGGGCGAGGATGAAGTCGTGAATGCCGGCCTGCATGGCGGCGTATTCGACTTCCTCGTCGGTGGCGCCGGGGCGCGCGCAGCGGATGTTCTCACGCACCGAAACACGGAACAGCATGTTGTCCTGCAGCACCACTGCCATGCGCGCGCGCAACGAGTCCTGCGTGACGCAGCGGATGTCCTGGCCGCCGATGCAGATGGATCCGGCGAGCGGGTCGTAGAAGCGCAGAACCAGTGTGAGGATGGTGCTTTTGCCGGATCCGCTGGGGCCGACGAAGGCGGCGTACTGGCCGTGCGGGATGGTGAGGTTGACGTTGTCGATCGTCTTCGAGGTTCCGGTGTAGCTGAAGGTCACGCCGCGGAATTCGATGTGCGGGGGCGCCGAGGAGTCCATGACCACGGCGTCGGGCTTGTCCTGGACGCGCGGTTTGGCGGCGAGGATTTCTTCGATGCGTGCGAGTCCGCCGCTGGAATGCACGATTTCGGGGATGTAACGGCCGAGTTCCGCCAGCGAACTGGTGAGGGTGACGAAGATGGCTTGAAATGCAGCGAGGGTTCCGACGCTCATTTCCCCGCGGTAGGCGAGGTAGCCGCCACCCGCGAGCACCGCGATCTGGAGCGCGGTGGAGGTCATTTCGGCGGAGCGTTCCATGCTTAGCGTGAGGAAACCGAGGTTCGCGGAATTGCGTTCGAGCACGGAGTTGCGAGTGAGGAAGGCGGCGATCGCGCGGCTGTCGAGTCCGTAGGCTTTGACGAGCGGTTGCGCGACGATGTTGTCCTGCACGGAAGTGAGGAGTTCGGCTTCCTGCTGTTTGCGCTGGTACGCGGCGGCGGCGGTCCGTGGAGAGAGGATATGCGGGCCGGCCATCGCGAGAGGAAAGGCGAGGAGGGCCAGCAGGGCGAGACGCCAGTCGAGGGCGAAGATCAGAACCGTGCTGAGGATCGCGTCGAGGAATGGGATGATGCCGGAGGGCGTGGCGTTGAGGATGGTGTCCTCGACTTCGGAGAGGTCGTTGGCAAAGCGGGCGACGAGGTCCCCAGGCTGGGTGCGGGAGTAGAAGTTGAGGGAGAGTTTCTGCAGGTGCGCGAACAGTCGTGTGCGGATCCCCGCGATGATGCGGCTGGTGACCGTGGCGTAGCGGCGGTCGCGCCAGAGTTGGGCCATGCCGACCAGAGTCGCCGAGGCGACGAGGCTGCCGACGATGATGGCGAGCGCCATGCCGTTCTTTTCGCCGATGGCGGTATCGATCAGGAACTTGAAGCTGAGCGAAACCTGGGCGTTGAGGAACATGTCCAGCAACGACACGAGGGCGACGACAGCGAGTTCCCGTTTGTGTGGCGCGGCGTGGCGCCAGAGGAGGCGGATCGAACTCGCAAGCGAGAATGCCGTCGGCTGGCTCATTGGGCGATGACCTCCAGCGGCGTGTACTGCAGCGTGACGAGAGGCGTCATGTTGCCGATGAGCTTGGCTTCGGAACGTTCGAGCTGCGAGGTGCCGGGGCCGAGCGTGAGGAACGTGAGGGTCCCGATGGCGCCCGCTTCGGGGCTGTCCTTGGAGGTCGGGTTGAGTTTGATGGTGATGGTTCCGTCACCGGTGGTGATGCCGCCGGGGGTCTGCAATCCCATGACGCCCATGTTGACGCCGAGGAGCTTCAACAGGCGCGGGTCGTACTTGAGGGTGATGGTCCCTTCGCGGAGGTCGTTGAGGCCGGAGATGTTGAGGTCCGCGGAGAAGATGGTGTTGGGCTGGGTGCGGATGGTGCGCGGCTGGAACGATGCAATGGCCGCCGCGCGAGCCGCTCCGCCCGCGAAAGACGGGGCCGGGGTGGCGGCTTGCTGGGTTTGCACTTGCGGCTGCTGCAGTGTCTGGACCTGCTGTTGTTGCGGTTGTACCGGCGCGCCGGCCGGCGCTGCTGACGGCGCGAGTTCGAGGACGCGCGGGGTGGCTTCCGGGGTTGGATGCGGAGTCCCGTAGCGCATGCGGACTACCTGATCGTTGCCGGAGGCGATGCCCATCAGGTTGACGTTGCGGATATCGGGAGCGCGGATGATGTGCGGGACGAGCAGCGTGAGGACCTGCAGTTCGCTCTTCTCGAGGCGCTCCTGGGTGAAGACGCGGCCGAGGACGGGGATCTGAGAAAGGCCGGGGATGCCGCTGGTGGACTTGAGGTCCTGCTGGCCGGTGACGATGTCCCACAAGTTGACTTCGCCCTCTTTGACGCGGACATCGGCAATTCGCTTGCGCTGCGCGATGACGGGCTGGCGGACGCCGCCGAGGTCAACGCGGTCGGCGACCGAAGAGGTGTCGGATTCGATGTGGAGGCTGACCTCATCGGGTTCGTGGACCTTGGCGATGACGTCGATGTTGAGTCCGACGTCGAAATACTGGAATTGGGTATTGACGATGGCCGAGATGCCTCCGGCGATGCCGGGAGAGAAGCTTCCGGTCGCGTAGGGAACCTTCTGGCCGATCTTGAGGGTCGACTTCTGGCCTTCGACAGTGCGTAGTTGCGCTTTGTCCATAACCTTGACGCCGCGAGTGGCGAGTAGTGCGCTGAGTGCCACGGATGGCAGCGTGACGCTATAGTCGCCGGCGGACAGGCGGGTCAACGAATCGAGCGAAATTCGTCCGGTGGAGCTTGTGTTGAAGGATCCGGGAGGCGGCGCCGGGGAGAAGTTGATGTTCAGGTTGCTTCCATCAAGTCCAAGTGAGACTCCGAGATCGCGGGCCCAGTTTTTGGTAACGGAGAGAATGATGACGTCGATGATGATTTCGGACTTGGGCTTGTCGAGGTCCGCGATGACTTTTTCAGCGAGGGCGATGCGGTCGGCGTCGGCGCGGGCCACGATGACGTTCTGTTCCGCGTGGACGAACAGCTTGCGGATGTCGGTGACGCGCTGTACGGTTTGCGCGATGTCGTTGACTTCCTGCAGGACGGGCGCGTTGGTGAGATAGAAGGATTTCGTCACCTGCTCTTCGTAGGCGGCGCGGCGCTGCTGGTCGTCGTTGCTGATGAAGATGGTGTTCGAGGAGAGGGGCTTCCAGAAGGACTTGGTGACGAGTCCAACATAGTCGAGGGCCTGTTCGACGCTGAGTCCGCTGAGGTCGAGGGTCTGGTTGAAGCCAAGGCTGCGGCTTTGATATTCGGGGTCGAAGAGGACGCGGATGCCGGCGTCTTTGGCGAGGGCAAGGAAGACTTCGTTGGACTGCTGGTTGTTGACCTTGATGACGGGGAGCGGGTTTTTGGGGGAGACGTTGAGCTTGGGCGCCGCGGCGGAATTGGCATACAGTTCCTCGTCGCGCTTGTTCTTGAGCGGCAGAGGCCGCATATGCAGCTCTTCCAGGTTCGTTTTGGGGTTTTCGGCGAGGATGCGGATCATCTCGCGCGTGCGGGCGGCTTCCTGCGGGGCGACGACGGAGGCGGGATCGAGTTGAATGGCTTTTTCGAATTCGATGAGAGCTTCTTTGAGATTGCCTTTGTCGCGTGTGACTTGTCCGTCGTAGACGTGATACTGAGCGGCGAAGGCGCGGAAGCGGGCGAGTTCGAGTTGGTAGGAGATGTCGGTGCGGTCGGTTTCGAATGCCTGCTCGACGAGTTTGAGGGCCGCGTCGAGGGCGGCGGTGTTGTCTTTGGCTTCCTCCATTCGGGCGCGCGCCAGCAAGGCGTCACCCTTGGCCGTTCTCGCCGCGGCCTGCGGTGGGATGACGGTGCAGAGCAACAGAGTGCAGGCGATCGTTCTCCGGAGAATGGAGTTGTGTTTCATGGTTCTTGTTTTGAAAGGGTCCGGCGGCGGCTGCGCTCCTGGAGGGAGAACAGCCGCCGCCGCTTTACCGGAGTTAGAGTTAGTTCTTCACCCCGATGTACTTGTAGATGAGACCGTCAGCTCCCACAACCCACAGACGGCTGTTGCCGCCCATGGCCATGGAGACCGGGCTCCAGGTGGAAGAGGGAACCGCCAGCGGCGTCGAGGAACCGGGCGGATAGATCTTCCGATCGTTCTGCAGCCGGTAGGTTTTGCCGTCCGCATCGATCGCGACGTCCATGACCGTGGGGCCTTGGCCCGGAATTGCCGAAATCCGCTGCCAGTTTCCTCCAGCGCGCTGGAAGAGGACGCCGGCGGTGTCGATGCCAAAAATCTGTCCCCCGGAGTTGGCGTAGATCCGGCGGAGGTTGTAGGACGTCAGACCCGCGTCTTGCGGAGTGGGGATCGCGGTCCAGACATCGGCGCCCAACTTCAGTTGAAACAGGGTGGAGTTGCGTCCCATGACGTACACGTCTCCGTTGGTGTCCGCCGCGATGTCGTTCGCGGCTGCTTCGTAAGTGTCCCAGCCGTTGCCGTTCCACTTGACGACGTTGGCTCGCCCATCGATGCCCCAGACATAGTCGCTGGCGGCGGCGATCCCCTTGAGGCCGAGCATGGGGATCTGGGTCCAGCTATTCTCGCCCGGACGGATACGGTAGACCACATTGCCTTCGCTTGTCGTGCTGCGCTCGGCAGAGAGCAACCAGGCCGTACCTCCACCAGTCACGGCGATCTCCATCGGCTTCGGGCCAGGGTACTGGATCCACGCGGAGGTCCCCAGATCGTACAGCGACGTTGTCGCGGCAGGAATCGTCGGGTTCGCCTTGACTGTGCCGGTCGCCGGCGGAGCGCACTTGGGGTAGTTGTAAGCCATCACGATGGACGAGATGCCGGTGGGATCGAGACTGGTGAGGTCGAAGTCCGGCGGATCCTGGCCAGCGGAGGTGTAGGCGGTGCTGGTGATGTCGTAGGTGACGAGAGCCGTGCCCCAGGTTTCGAGGGTGCTTTCCGCTACATCCTTCCCGACCTGTTTCGCAACTCCCTTGATGGCGCCCTTGACGGCTTCCTTGGTGATGCCCTTGGCGAGTTCCTTGCCGGCTTCCTTGATGGCGGTCTTGGCGCCCATCTTGGCGGCCTGGATCAACGAGCCGCCGGCGCCACCGCTGACTGCGGAGAGGGCGATGCTGGCCGCGGTGCTGACGACCGAGATGACCTGGTCGGAGGTCACCTGGGCGCAGGTGCTCGCGTCAACCGCGCAGCCCATGCCGCAGGTGTAGGGCTTGTCGGCGGGGCAGGTTCCCCAGCAGACGGGTCCGACGCCGCTGTAGCCGGCTTTGCAGGCGTCGTAGCAGAGGCCGGCGTCATAGTCCTTGCCGGTTCCGCAGCTTGCGGTGTTGGTGGCGCGGGTCGCGGTGTTCTTGGCGCAGGAGATGCCGATGTCGGTCATTCCGCCCTGGCAGACCGGGCTGCAGATGTTGCTGCCCACAGCGGTGTAGCCGGACTTGCACTTGGGGTACGCCATGGCGCCCCACATTTCGCAGGTGACGCCTTCGGCCTGCTGGCAGCGGCTGAGCATGCCGGAGTTGCTGAGGCCGTCCTCGACCTGCCACGCGTAACCCCAGCCTCTTCCGTAGGGTTCGGGCTTGAGGCAGAAGGCGCCGTTATCGGTAAATCCGGCCGGGCATGTCTGCCAGCAGACGGGGCCGGCGCCGGAGTAGCCGGTGGGGCACTTGGGGTAGCAGAGCAAGCCCTGGCGCTCTTCATTCGCGGAGCAATCGACCGGAATGGTTCCGGCGCCACGGGTGTAGGTGTCTTTCCAGCAATAGCCCGTGCTGGACTGTGCAGCCGCATGGTTCGCCAGCAGCAAAGTCAGGGCCAGGCTGAAGAAAGCAGTGGATTGTTTCATGTTCTATTTCCTCTCTTTTCCTGGGGATTATTTGCCGATGCGTTCGAGGTAGATCCCGACGGTCGGGGCGAGAATCGGAACGATCTGGACATTGCTGAGGCCGGCGGAGCGCCGCCATACACCGACGCACGATCCATTGGGGGCCGTGGCGACCCATGCGGTTTCGCTTCCCACGCTGGGAGCCGTATACGACTGTTTCGGCGCGAGTTGGGCGGTGGCGATGCGGGTTCCGGTCGTACTGGCCTGCCAGAGCATGACGTTCTGGCTGGTGGTGTTCGTAAAGCTGATGGAAACCATGGTGGGGCTGGATTTGCTGACCAGTTGCCCGGCGAAGCTGCAGTCGTTGGTCAGCAGGCGAGTCTGCGCGCCCTGCACCTGATTGTTCATGTTGTTCAGCGCGGCCTGGTTGTTGCGAAGAGCGGTTTGCGCCGCCGAGCTGAATATCTGCCCGTAAAGCGCCTTTACGGCGTTGCCGTTCGTGTTGTAGGTTTCGATGAGCGCTTTGAGGTCCGGTGCGATGATCATCGCGTTACTGGGCGTCGTGATGGTGGACATCCGGCTGATCAGTGCGCTGCCGGAATTGAGAAACGCCTGGATGATCTCGTCCGGTGTCTGGGCGAAGGCCGTGACTCCCGAGTTCAGCAGGAACAGGCATGGCGCAACGAAGCGCAATGCTCTGATTCGCTTGTGGGGGCTGTGCATTTTTGCATCTCCTCTGGTGAATGGGTTGGGTTGTTGTTTTGAGGCGCGACTGCATACCGACGCCAGCCCGCGCGTTGCGCCTCCGTGCGCGCGCGTGCAGGCATTCTGAGGGTCCAGGCTGGTGGTGAGCCCGGGCCCGTTCGTGAATCGCAAGAGCGTGGGTGTTCGCTAGTCGTTGCCGCCTGCCGGGACAACAGCCGAAGCGGGAGTTGCAACTGCGGCGGCTTTGGCCTCCGCCCGGGTGGATTCGACAAGCGCCTGCAGGTCGGAGAGCCCGAGGGCTCCGGCGACGACGGTCTTGCCGACGGCGAAGGCGGGAGTGGCCTGGATGCCCACGGCTTCCGCGAGTTCCGAGTTCCTGCGGATGGTGGCGAGGACTTCCGGCGATTCCATGTCCTTGAGTAGTTTTTCCGAGTCCAGTTTCAACTCGGTAGCGATCTTCCCGATCGCTTCCGGGGTGAGGGTTTCGGCCTTCAGCAGACGCTGGTGAAGCGCGGCGTGGGCGGCGTCACCCTGGAGCCGGACGGCGACCGCTGCCTTGGCGGCGGTGACAGAATCCGGTCCGAGGATCGGGAGGTCCTTGTACACCACGCGCACGCCGGGGAACTCGGCGATCTGCTCGACGGTTCCGGCTACCTTACGGCAATAGCCGCAGCGGTAGTCGAAGAACTCGGTGACGGTGACGATTTCGCTGTCTTTACGGGCGTCGGCGCCGTATAGATCCTGCCAGCGTTCCGCGACCTGGGCGCGCATCTTTTCGCGCCGCTCGTTTTCGGCGCGCTCCTTGAAGAGGCGCAAGGATTCGAGAAGGACTTCCGGATGGTCCAAAATGTACTGGCGGACAACTTTTTCGAGCTGTTCTGTCTGCGGGGCCGCCGTCTGCGGTTCCTGCGCAAGGGCAAAACCTGGGATCAGGTGTGATACGCCCAGCCAGGCGGCTGCGGCGAGAATTCCTCGAGTTTGAGAGATCGACACGTTTCAATGCCTCCGTCGGTCGTTTTGTGGGCTACTCCACGAAAGTCTGAAGAAAGCCCGTTCGCAGTAATAAGGGAGAGCACTGAGGTGTTTTCCATCATCCGACGCGAAATTTTTTTCGCGGCTGCGGAACACCTGTAAGATGGCGGCTGGCGGAAGCTAACCGCGGCTATCTGTCTCGGACCGGCCTGGTATGCCGCTGCGCGGTTCAGGCGCCGGGGATCGGGATGTCCTCGGCCAGAATGAGTTGCGCCACCGCCGCTTCGCGCTGAGGGAACAGCAGCCACTGTTCGTTGGGGCCGACGCAAATGGCGTCGTGCCAGCGTGGGAAGGGGTTGGGGGTGACAAGGATCCGCTCGACTTTCCGGGCGCGCGGGACATAGCGCCGGATCTCGACCTTGCTGCTGCCTGGATCCTGCGCGGCAAAGTAGATGGCGCCGCTGGGTACGACCTTCCAGGCGCGATTGAGGAAGGGGATCACGGAGTCGAGCACCAACTCGGCCGGGCCCCCTTTGGAGGGCATGCGCCAGAGTCCGGGGCTGAGGCGGTGGCTGAAGTAGATCCATTCGCCGTCGGGGCTGTGCTGGTGGACTTGACCGCCCTCACGGGTCAACCGTTCGGGTTGGCCTGATCCGGAAGCCGGGATGCGAAAGAGTTGGTCCGTGTTGTCGGCCGGCGCGGTGAAGGTGATCCAGCGGCCGTCCGGCGAGTAGGCCGGCAGGGACAGCGGTTGGAGACTTCGATAGAGAATCTCGGGATTCGCTCCGCCTGTGGTGGAAATCCGGAAGATGTTGTTATAACCGTCGAATCGGCCTGCGGAGACGACGAATTTTCCGTTTGGCGACCACGACGGCGCATAGAGTTCCGGTCCGCCCATTGAACTCAGTTGCGTGGGGTTGCCGCCAAAGATATCGGTGAGCCATATTTCGACGCTGTTGGAGCGGATCGAAAGGAATGCGAGTTGGCGGCCGTCCGGGGAGATAGCTGGATCGACATCGACGGAGCCGGCGCCTGACGAGATAAACCGCGTGGGAACCGGCGTTTCAGCGCCGGGAGAAGAGAGGGAGGCGCGCCAGATCGAATCGCCGCGCCGGTTCCTCACAGCGGCTGCTTCGAGGACGCCTTTCCGGCCGGTCGTGCGAAGGCTGAAGGACCCATTAAAGGAGCGCAGGGCGGGCATTTTGCGGGGAGCGCCGCCTTGAGCCGGAATGTAGTAGTAGGAATCCAGGGTGTGGTAGACGATGCCTGCGCTATCGGGCGTCCAGCAGAACTCGCGTTTGGCGTGCTCGTCAAAGGTGAGCCGTCTCGCTTCGGAGCGCGGCGGAGCGTTCGCGGGGAGAATGTAGAGATCGAGTGTGGTGTCGGAAGTGGTGCGCAGGAATGCGATCGACTGCCTGTCGGGAGAGGCGAGAGGGGTTCCGTCGGAGAGCGCGGGAGGGGGGAACGTGATTTGTTCTTTTATCCCGGTTTCCAAATCAAATTTCACAAGGTGGGATGTGCCATTGCCCGCCTCACGCATCAGCAGCACGCGATTGGAGAGCCAACTCAGGAATCCGACGACTTGCGGCACCGGGTTGGTGGCGATTCGCCGTTCGGGGCCGCCGCGGGGGGAGATCACGTAGAAGGCGGATTCGCCGACGCCCTGCCGGACGAAGGCAATCTTAGAGCCATCCGGGGACCAGCAGGGCTCGCGTTCGGATCCGCCGCTGAAGGTCAACTGAGTCGGGGGCATGCCGTCGTCGCGAACGATGTAGATATGGCTGTCGGTTGCTCCTGGTGGGATCCAGGCGAAGGCGAGCGTGCTGCCGTCGGGCGAAAAGGCGGGGTCGGAGGCGTTACCGTCCTGGATGAGGATCCGTGAGGCTGTGAGGTCCGCGGGGCTGCTCTTTTGAGTTTGGCGCGGTTTCCCGGTGAAGAAGTAGAGCCCCGCGCCGGCGGCAGCGGCAGTAACCAGGGAGCCTCCGGCAATTTGGAGAATCCGGCGGCGGTTGGATGCCGAACCGTTGCCGGCGGTGGAGGACTGCGGCGGTGGAACCGCGCGAATCCTGACTTGAGTGGTGTCGCCCGGAGGGGGCGCGCCGAGCATTTTGGCGACTTCCGCGGCGGAGGGCCGCGCCTTGGGATCTTTGGAAAGCGCGCGGGTCACGAGGTCCCGGTAGCCGGTTGTGGTTCCGGTGAGCGCTTTGGGATCCGAGTTCGCGATGGCGTGGGCGACATCGAACGCCCCGCCGGAGCCGTCTCCCCGGACGAACGGATGCGATCCCGCGACCAGTTCGTGCATGATGATCCCGAGCGCGAAGATGTCGCTGGCGGATGTGGCTTGTTCCCCCCGGCACTGCTCAGGGGACATATAGCGGAGAGTCCCGACGGGGAGGCCGGCCATTGACGTCAGGTTGTCTTCCAGCGAGGATCCTTCCTGAAACAGCCGCTTGACAAGCCCGAAGTCGAGGATCTTGACGTAGCCATCGTGCCGGACCATGATGTTCTCGGGTTTCAGGTCGCGGTGAACGAGTCCTTTCGCATGGGCGGCGTCGAGGGCGAGCGCGACCTGGGCGATGATGCGGCTGGCGCGTGATTCGCGCATCGGGTTTCCGCAGAGTTGACGGAGGGCCTGGCCTTCGACGAGTTCCATCACCATGACCGGCGCGTCGCTGCCGGCGGACTCGATGATTTCGTGGATGGTGACGATGTTGGGATGATTCAGGGCGGATGCCGCCTGGGCCTCGCGCAGGAAGCGGCGCATCATCGACGGCATGATGGAGGAGGATCCGGCGGACAGGAACTTCAATGCGACCGGGCGGTTGAGGACCGTATCGCGTCCGGCGTAAACCTCGGCAGTGGCGCCGCGTCCGATGCGCTCGAGGACTTCGTAGCGGCCCAGCCGGGTTCCGGTGCGGGATCGGTCTTCTTCGGGTTCCTGCGGCGCACGATCCTGTTCCGGAGCGTCCGTGTCCGGTTCGGCGGCGATGGCGGAGTCGAGCCCGAGGATCAGGGCGCGGACTTCGCGCACGATTCGCGGGTCATCGGAGAGACGGTTGAGAAACGCCTCCGCGTCCTTTGGCGCGAGGAGACTGGCCGCTTCGTAGAGTTCGAATACCCGTTTCCAGTTCGAATCGGTCATGACTTGTGTGGCGATAGCGGGGTACGAAACGGCGGGCCGTCAGGTCCTGGCCGGCGGTCTCAGTTCCTGCTGCAGCCAGTGCTTGGCGAAGTTCCATTCGCGGGTGACGGTGGCGGGGCCGCATCCGAGGCGATCGGCGATTTCGTCGCCGGTGAGGCCTTCGAATACGCGCAGTTCGACGATCTGCCTGAGGCGCGGACGAATGGCTTCGAGACGGTCCAGCGTTTGATCCATCTCGGCGAGGGACTCGAAGCTGGGAACCGCTACGGATTCCTCGGCGACCGGAACCTTCGCCGCCTTCTGGCTGAGCGGACGCGAGTGATGGATGAGGAGGCGCTTCATCATCCAGGCGGCGAGAGACAGAAAGGTCTGCCGGTCGTCTTTGCCTCCGGCAGCGTCTTCGGGCCGGAGGGCCCGGGTCTTGATCAGTTGCAGGTACAGTTCGTTGACGAGGAGTGTGGGCTGCCAGGAATGTTCCGAGCGCTCGGTCTTCATGCGCGAGGCGGCGATGCGGCGAAGCTGAGGATAAAAAACTTCAAAGAGCTGATCCGCGGCTTCCCGGTTTCCGGTTCGGTAGGAGTCGATCAACTCCTTTACTCGATCGGTCGCATCCGAGCCCAACATGCCAGGATTTATGCTATCACGCTGAGGTTGCGTGAGATACGCTTGATTGGGTCAGCCGACTACGACGCGCGCGCGGAGATTGGCGACACCCAGAGTACGGCGTTCGTCGGTGACGGTGAAAGACAGGGCATCCTCCATCCAGTCGTTGATATTGCCGGCGTCGTCCTGCGAAGTGACGCTGATCGTGTAGTCGCCGGGAGCGAGATCGCAGCGGAACTGGAATAGCACTTTGCGAGTGTGACCGGGTTGGGTCTCGCCCAGGCGGACGCCTTCGAGGCGAGTGGTGGTGCCATAGGCTTCGATGCCGATGCGCGTGCGGATCAGGATTCCGATGACGGGATCGGCGACGCGGTCAAGGAATTCGACGGCGACTCCGACTCCGACATCTTCGCCGCCATGCCAGACGAGTGTCGGAACGCCCCTGCTGTTCAGCAGTTGCAGGTTGACGACATGCGCACGCTGATCGCCTCCGCGGTTGCTGGTGTCGATGCGGGTCGACAGCGATTCCGCCCAGGCCTGGAACTTGGCGGAGATATGCGCCCGGTAACGGCGCAAGGTTTCGCGAGGCTCGCCTTTGGCGGCAACTTTTCCGTCATGGATCCACCAGATCTCGTCGCAGAGGCGCTCGAGGAGTTCCTCTTCATTGCTCGAGATGACGACCGTGGCGCCGGCTTTCCGCAGGCGCTCGAGGCCGACGAAGGTACGGGCGCGGATCAAAGCGTCGTATTTGGCGAGGGCGTTGTCGATGGCGAGTACATCGACCGGGGCGGGGCTGACCGGATCCGCCTCAGCAACGAAGCGGCGCCGCTCCGGCGCGACGACTTCTCCTGCGTCCGGTTGAGCGATGCCTGCCATCAGCCGCAACAGGTCGGATGTGCCGGATCCCTTCTCGCCTACCACTCCGATGATGGACCCTTGCGGAGCCCAGGCGGAGACACCCTTCAACGGGCCGTACGTAATATCGCGAAGTTCAACGGACATCTTCTTTTGTTCCGAGCGTATATTCGGCGGAATTTCGTCGGAACTACAGGCTGGGCTATGTAGAAATAGCGCGTTCCTCCGATGGGAAGGGAAAGGGATCGATCCCGATGGACCTGCAATCCGCTCTTCGCACCCGCGCTTTTCTGGACCGGCACCGCGCTCAGCTTCCCCGAATGGGGGAGGTTCCGGCGATTCTCATCGGCTTCGGAGCCAATCCGGAGACGATGGCGGCCGCCCGATACTTTGCAGAAGTGCACGCGGTCGAGAACACGCAGTCCGGGTACGAGGGCGCCCAGTCACTGGCCGGGTCGTATGCGAATCTGAAGGCGCGGGTGGACCACACCCTGGAGTTGCCGGAATTCCCGGACGGCTATGCGTACTTCATTGAGGTTGCGCCTGCCGTTCTCGAACGGGACCATACCCACACCCATGATTGCGTCCGGGCCTGTGCGCGAGTGCTGGCCTGCGGCGGATTGTTGCGGATGCAGATCTCGTCGTCATTTGCGGCACAGACGGAGATCGTCGATCTGACGCGCCGGTTCCAGTTGCAGGCGTTATGGTTCGAGGGGCCGGACCGCAACGGCAACTATCACGGGCTGTGGCGGCGGATGCGCATGAACTGGCGCGAGGAACTGGCGACACTGGCCGGGATCACCGCGGTGGATATCCGGAAAATCTCCAACATTGAACGTTCCGTGCCGATCGTGCCGGCCCGCGGCGTCAATGTCTCCGTGGCGGTTTATGTCAGCGGCTTGCCCGAAGAGGCGGACGTTTTCGATCTCGCGCTTGTGGTAGGAGGGGTGCGCGCGAGCATAGTTTCCGTGAGTCCCGCGGATTCGAAGGGCGTGAAGCAAATTATCGCCGACCTGCCGGAAATCGACGAGACTGGCCTCGTTCGGGTGGAACTGTACTGGATGCAGGAACGGATGGGACGGCCCGGAGTATTGCGTGTCGTTCCGCGAGTCCCCGAGGTTCCGCGCATGATCTCGCTGCAGCCGCCTTCGGCCTACGGGATCATGTCCGCAATGGTCGAGGATCTGTTCAACCCGGAAGACTTTGGGGTGCGGGTTAACGACAAACCAGCCTGGGGATACGAGTATCGCTGCCTGGACGAGAAGCGGCGCAGGTTCGAGATCCAGTTCCAGTTGCCGGATGGCGTAGATGGCGGAGAGTGCTTCATCACAGTGCGGTTGGGCAGGCGGGAGTTGCCTCCGGTGGCGATGCAACTGGCCACTCCGGATCCGGCACTGGCGGAAGCGCCTGAATTCAGCTTCGTCTCGTAGCAGGCCGGCAGGCCGTGGACATCTCAAGAAGGCCGTCAGTTTGGAATGGCGCCGAAGAAGCCGCAGGTTCGCGCCGGCATCGCGGGGAGCTTGCGGCGCGAACCGTTGAGTCTTGCCCCTGCGCTAGCTTTGTTTCTTGACTTCGACGCCGGCGAATTCCTCGTACACCTTGATCGTGGAACAGAAGTCCATGTCGGCGTAACCGCGGGCCATCGCCGCCTGGAACATTTGCTGCGTCACCGCGGTGAGAGGCATCGGAACCCCTTCGGCACGGGCGGAATCGAGCGCCATCGTGACATCCTTGTGCATCCACTTGGTGGAGAAGTTCGTGACGAAGTTGCGGGCGAGGATGTAGGGCGCCTTGAAGGCGACGAGTCCGCTCTTGGCTGCTGAGTTGTTGAGGACCTCGAGCATCAGTTCGGGCGCGATGCCGGCCTTTGCCGCGAGCACCATGCCTTCATTGAAGGCTTCCATGATATTGGCGAGGACGAGGTTCTGCGTGAGTTTCGCCTGCAGTCCCATGCCGGGTCCGCCGCAATAGTAGAAGAGCTTGCCCATATCCTCGAAGTACGGCTTCACGCTTTCGAACACGGCCTGATCGCCGCCGATCATGAAGGTGAGGGTTCCGCCTTCGGCGCCGGGCTTCGAACCCGTGCAGGGAGCGTCCAGGAAGTGGATGCCCCTGGCGGCGAGCGCCTTGCCGATTTCGCGGCTTTCGGCGGGCGAGATGGTGGAACAGTCCGCGATCACGCTGCCGGGTTTGGCGCCTTCGATGAGGCCGTCCTTGCCGATGGCGGTTTCGCGGGACATGGCGGAGTCGCCGACGCAGTAGAACACACAGTCTGAAGCGGCTCCGACTTCGGCCGGAGTGGCGCACACCTTACCGGCGCCCGTGGCGGCCACGGCTTCCGCTTTGCCGGGCGTCTTGGACCACAGCGCGACTTCGTGTCCCTTCTTGAGCAGATTGCGAGCCATGGGATCGCCCATGATGCCGAGTCCGATGAATCCGAGCTTTGCCAACTTAGAGTCTCCTGAATAGTGGGGATGTGCGGGAAAACAACAATGCTATCACCGCGGATGATTACTGGCGCAGGCGCTGGCGGTACATGGCGACGTAGCGCTGGTGGGCCTGGAAGTCCTCGGAGAAGTTGTGGCCTCCGGAGTTGTCGCCCTTGGCGACGAAGAAGAGGAACTTCGATTCGGCCGGGCGGAGCGCGGCTTCGAGCGAGGCGAGGCCGGGGTTCGCGATGGGGCCGGGGGGCAGGCCGGGATTCTGATACGTGTTGTACGGGTTGGTGCTGGCGAGGTCGGACTTGTAGATGGTCCCGCGCCAGCGGCCGTCGAGCATCGCCGCGTAGATGGTGGTGGGGTCGCAGTCGAGCTTGATCTTCTTGTCGAGACGATTGCGGTAGACCGAGGCGACCAGCGCGCGCTCGGCCGGGACCCCGGATTCCTTTTCGACCAGCGACGCGAGCGTCACGATTTCGAGAGCGTCGGCGGGGGCTGCGGCGCCTTTCAGCGCGACCTTCCATTCCTTACGGAATTGATCCGTCATCATGCGGATCAAATGGTCGATCGTGGTGGAGCGGGTGACGCGGTAAACGGCGGGGAACAGAAATCCTTCGAGGCTGGGGGCCTTGGGTGAAAGGTCCTTGATGACGGCAGGGTTCTTCGCGGCCTTCAGGAAGTCCGCGCCTTTGAGAAAGCCGAGTCCATCGACGGCGGTGGCGATGTCGAATATGTTGCTGCCTTCGCGGATGGACAGTTCGTAATAGTGGATGTCGCCGCGGGCGAGGCGGTCGACGATTTCCGACGGGGAGGCGGCTTTGGAGAATTCGTATTCGCCGGCTTGCAGTTTGGCGGACGGCCGCATCGCGCGGGCGAGCGTGAAGAGCAGTGGGTGGCGCACGACGCCGGCTTCGGCGAGTTTCTGCGCCATGGCGGAACTGGAGGTCCCCTTTGGGAAGTCGAGGATCACGCTGGCCGTGAAGCCTCGATAAGGTTGCATCGCGACGGCGGCGGCTCCGGCGGCGAGCGCGACGACGAGGGCCACGGCAATGAGCAGTTTTTTGATCACGCTTCCGCGGCCTCTTCCTGCATCCGGTAATTCAGACGGTCGAGATAACTTTCGAGCAGCAACACCGCGGCGAGTTTGTCGACCGCGCGGGCGCGCTTTTCGATGCTGATGCCGCTGGACTTCAATACGCGTTCGGCTTCGGCGGAGGTGAGTCGCTCGTCCCAGTAATCGATGCCGATACCGGTGTACTCGGCGAGGCGTTCGCCGAACTCGTGCGTGTACACCTGCTGGCGGCTTTGGCGACCGCTCATGTGGAACGGATCACCGAGGACGATCCAGGTCACCTCGCGTTCTTCGATGAGCTTGGCGAGCGCGTCGAGGTCCTCGCGGATGCGGGTCCGGTAGAGGGTGTCGAGTCCTTGCGCGGTGATGCGCAAAGCGTCGCTGATGGCGAGTCCGATGCGCTTTTTGCCGAGGTCGAGAGCCAGGATGCGGCCTGCTGCTGGAGGTGTTTTTTGCACGCCTGTGTTCTCATTCAGGGTACTGTAGAATCGCCGTAGGGAACCATTATGTTTCGCGTTCTTATTCTTTTTTGCGCGTTGCTTCTGGCTTGTTTTGGCCAGCAGTCTCAAGATCCGCTCGCGCCGTCGACGTGGATCGATCATCTCAATAACGAACTCCTTCCCTTCTGGTCGCATCCCGATGCGCTGGGCCGCAATGGCGACTTTCCGGCGATCCGGTGCGACGATGGCACGGCGGTGAACTGGCAGCGTCCCTGCCGGGAGATCGCGACCAATGCATGGCTGATGCAGCGTCCACGCAATGTGGTGGCGCAGTCGCGGCAGGTGTATGCGTACGGCGTTGCGTTTCACATGACCGGCGATCGCAAGTATCTGGACTGGATGAAACAGGGGCTCGATTATCTGCGGCGAGATGTGGTGGATCGCAAGAATGGCGGCATCGCGACGAATCAGGATGCGCGTACGGGCGAGTGGGGTCCAAAGCCCGAGTGGCGGAATCCGCAGGAGCTTGCCTATGGACTCGTCGGGTTCAGTTTCTACTACTATCTGACGCGGGATCCCGTGGTGCTCGACGACATCGTCGCGATCAAACGGTACATCTTCGACAAATACTTCGACAACGACGCGCAGGTGATGAAGTGGCTGCAGGCGGACAACGGCGCGGAGAAGGCCGATGGCCGGCGGTTGGTGGCGACGCTCGATCAGATGAATGCGTATCTGGTGCTGCTGACGCCGATTCTGCCTGAGCCGTATCAATCCGAATGGAAGGCCGATTTGACGCGGCTTTCCATCGTGCTGATCGAGAAGTTCTACAACTGGGACGAGAATCTGTTTTATTTGACGTCGAACACGCCTGCGGATCGGGATCCGGCGAAGTCGGCGACGGACTTCGGGCACACGATCAAAGCGATGTGGATGATCCGCTGGACCGGCATCGTGACGGGGAATCCCGAGTTCGTGTGGTTTGCGGAGACGTATGGGCGGCAGGTGCTGGCGCGCGCGTATCAGCCCGGCAATGGATCCTGGGCGAGCGGCGTGGCGGCGGGCGGCAAGGTGGACATCAACAAGAGTTGGTGGATCGTGGCGGAACTCGATCAGTTCGCGGCGACGCTGTCGCTGCAGGATCCCGAACTGGCTTCGACGTATTTGAAGCAGACGTACGCCTACTGGCGCGAATACCTGGTGGATAAACAGTATGCGGAAGTGTGGACCACCGTCGACGGCGTGACCAACAAGCCGCTCGCGAACGATCAGCCGAAGCAGTGGCCCTGGAAGAATGGGTATCATTCGCTGGAGCATGCGCTGGTGGCGTACATCACGACGAGCGCGAACGCGGCGCAGCCGGTACGGTTGTACTTTGCGCATGAGCCCGCGGACGTTCGGCCGTACTTCTTCCAGGCGGCGAAGCAGTCGGTGGAGCGGATCGATGATGTCGTGGTGGCGGTGACTTTCGAAGGGATCCAATAAGAGCTTGTCGACGATCAGCAGACGGCAGTTGGGATTGCTCGCGATGGCTGCGCCGGGCGCGCTGCGGGCGGCAGTGAAGCGGGACGTGTTCCTGAAAGCGCCGGGCAAAGGCACGGCGGTGATGGCGTTCGCCTACTACACGAAGGCGAAGGGACTCGACATGCTTTCGGTCGAGCAGCGCTGGAGCCGGTCCGACACGATCGACGTGTCGTACCTGCGGACGTCCAAAGACCACGGCAAGACCTGGAGCGCACCGGTGGAACGCGTGACCGGCGAACGCCGCAAGGAAGGGATGATGCGCCGCCATCTGCGCGGCTGCTGGGTGGATCCGAATACGGGCGCGGCGATCGAATTGTGGAACGAGGGCGTGCTGCCGACCGATGATCCGCTGGAAGGGCTGCGGCGGTGGCAGGTGTACTACACGATCTCGTACGACGGGCTTGCGACGCGTACGCCGGTGGCGATGGCCCGGCAGGCGGGGTTGCCTGCGGATCAGACGCTGCCGGGCGTGTACCCGGGCAAGAACAGCATCATGCTGGGCGACCAGGGCTCGCAGCCGCTGGCGGTTCGCGGGGGATTTTTGCTGCCCTGCGAGATCACGCCGTTGAAGGCGGATGGGACGCTGTACAACCCGGGCGGCGGGTACACGTATCATTACTCGGCCGTCCTGCATGCGAAGTGGAAGAGCCGCACGGAACTCGAGTGGAAACTGAGTGAGCCGGTTGAGGGGGATCCTGCAAAGACGACGCGCGGGGCGATCGAGCCGACGATCGGACGGCTGCGCGATGGCCGGTATTTGCTGGTGATGCGCGGGTCCAATGACCGGAAGACCGAGTTGCCGAGTTGGCGGTGGGTTTCGTATTCGAAGGATGCCGTGAAGTGGTCGAAGCCGGAGCCGTGGACGTATGCGAACGGGAATCCGTTTTATTCACCGAGCGCGTGTTCGCAGTTGATTCACCATTCGAACGGCAGGTTGTATTGGATCGGGAACATCACGCCGGAGAATCCGAAGGGGAACCGGCCGCGGTATCCGCTGGTGATCGGCGAGGTGGATCTTCGGAGCGGGTTGCTGTTGCCGGATACGGTGCAGACGGTGGATACGCGGGGTTCGGAGGATCACGAGTTGCTGACGCTTTCGAACTTCTACGCTCGTGAAGACCGGGTCACGCGGGAGATCGTGATCCACATGACCCGGCTGTTTGCGTATCCAAATGGCTGGGAAGGCGACGCGTTCGCCTATCGCGTCAGCGTTTGATTATTTCTTCTTGGCGTCAGCGGGCGGCGCAGGCGCGGGGAGCGGGACGTCGGAGTTGTAGGTGTCGACGATGCACTTCCACTTGCCGTCGGCCTGCTTCTTCCAGATCTCGAGGATCTTGCCTTTGTCTTCGATGGCGGGTCCACCCTTGGGATCTTTGATGGTGAGCGCGTAGGTGCCGTACAGATAGCCGAGTTCACCGGACTTGGCGACTTCGACCTTGGTCACTTTCCAGGAGACGGCGGTGTTGGGTCCGAGCAAGCCTGCCCAGGATTCGCGAATGGATTTTTTGTCCGTGGCGATCGCGGCGTTGGGCGGCAGCAGGACGGCGTCATCCGAATAGAAGGCGACGGTGCCGTCGACATCGTTCTTGCCCGCGGTGGCGGACCATTGTTCGTCAAGCGCCTTGATGGCGGCTTCTTCCGCAGCGCGCGTGTCGGGCTGGGCCTGGGGTCCGCAGGCGGTTGTCAATAAGGCGAGAGGTGCGAGGAGCAATAGGGTTCGGAATTGCATTCCGAGGATGATACCACCCCGGCATCAATCCTCGTCGCTGGTGGTGATCGGCTTCTTATACTTCGGCTTCTTCGGTGTCGTGCGATCGGCCAACGCGCGCGACGGCTTGGGGGCGCCGACGATGGCGCGGGCTTCACGGCGAGCCTTCTTGCCCGGGTCATCCTTGATTTCGACGATGAGCGGCTTCTTCTTTTCCTTCATGGGAAGGGATCCTCTTTCTGGTTACCATAATGGCTTGGTGATGCGGCTACGCTTCATGCCCGTGCTTCTGTTGCTGCTGCTGCTGTTTTCCTGCGGCAGGAAAGAGAAGCAGCATCCGAAACTGCTTTCCGAGTGGGGGATCTTCGATTCCTCCGCGAAACTCGCGGCGTTGAAGCCTGTCTCTCGCGCCGTTCCTTATGAGTTGCGAACGCCGCTTTTTTCCGACTACGCGGAGAAAGATCGCGTCGTTTTGTTCCCCGAGGGTAAGACGAAGGCGGCATACCAGGAGTTCGCCGTATTCGACTTTCCTGCCGGGACGGTGATCGCGAAGACCTTCTCGTTTGGCGGGCGGCGCATCGAGACGCGGGTGCTCGTGAACGACGCGAAGGACGGCTGGATCGGGCTGCCCTATGTTTGGAATCGCGAGCAGACCGATGCGACGTTGGAACTCGTGCCCGATCCCGTGCAGATCCAGCACGGGTCACTGAACTTCGAGTACAGCATCCCGAATTTCAACCAGTGCAAGGGCTGTCACGAGAACGCGGGCATCGTGAAACCGATTGGTCCGAAGGCGCGGCATCTGGATTCCGCGACGACGGAGCGGTTGACCGGCGTGGCCGGTGTAAAGCCTGCGCCGCTCGATACGCTCGATGATCGCGCGCGCGCGTATCTCGATATCAATTGCGCACACTGCCACAACACCAAAGGTCCCGCGAATACGACTGGGTTGGTGATGACGTACGGCGAGATGGACCTGACCAAGATCGGCGTCTGCAAGACGCCGGTGGCGGCAGGGCAGGGATCCGGTGGCTTCCGTTTCTCGATCGTGCCGGGACGCCCCGACGAGTCGATCCTGATTCATCGCATGAAGTCGACAACGCCAAAGGTCCAGATGCCGGAACTCGGCCGGACGCTGGTGCATCGCGAGGGTGTGCAGTTGGTCAGCGACTGGATCGCGTCGATGAAGGGCGGCTGCGACACCGCAACCTTGTTGCGCTAGGGTTTCTTGTCGACGCGATACACGACGCGTTTCGACGTACTGGGGATGAGCGCGCCGATTGCTGCCCCCGCGGCGCCTCCTGCGAAGGGCGCGAGCGCTGCGTTTCGGCAGCCATCGTTGGTTTCCGCGCAGGCGACGCCGAATCGCGTGGCCCCGGCTCCGGCGATCGCGCCGGCGACGCCGAGCAGGATCGCATTGCGGACACGATGCGATCCCTGATGCACGGACACTCGAACGACGTTTTGTTTGGTGATGGCCTGTTCCCCGGCGCCGTCGACGGCGACCGTCAACTGGTCCGCAGTCGCCGAGCGGAATGCGCCGCTCAGCGACTTCATGTTCGATTGCACGACATCGATGCGATCGCCGTTCTTCAAGTCGCGAGAGAGGTTGGACCAATCACTGTCGGCGGCAGTGAACGACGCTAGAGCGAGGAACAGGACAGCGTGCATACCCTTAGTATGCTTTGGCGATGACCAGACGGTGCTCGACCGGTTCACCCGTGAGGATGCACTTGCCGGCGCCGTCATACTCATCGACGAGCGGGATGTTGCGAATGGTCGCTTTGATCTCCTTGATTCGCGCGTCGTTTTCCGGCGTGTCCTTCATGTGGGCCATGATGAACTTGCCGCCGCCCTTCTCGGCGGTGACCTCGCGCAGGATCGACTCGACCTCTTCGAACGAGTTCGCGAGCACCGTGTTGTCCTTCATGCGCTGGCGCGCCTTGGCGAGCATATCGACCTGCATGGTGTCGAGTGCGGCGGCGAGTTTCGCGGCAATTTCCGCTTGCGGGATCACATCCTTGACGCCGGTGTCGCGGCGCTTCAGCACGATGTTGTTGCTGGCGACATCGCGCGGACCGAGTTCGAAGACAACGGGTACGCCGAGGCGTTCCCAGTGGAAGAACTTCGCGCCGGGCGTCTGGCCTTCGCGCAGATCGAGGTGCGCGCCGACTTCCTTGGCAAGCTTCGCAGCCTGCTCGAGGACCGCGGCCTTCTCGTGATCCTTGCGGTAGATCGGAACGATGACCGACTTCATCGGCGCGACCTTGGGGGGCAACACGAGTCCCTTGTCGTCGGAGTGCGTCATGATGAGGCCGCCGATGAGACGCGTGCTGACGCCCCAACTGGTCTGCCAGACGTAGTCGAGCGTGCCGCCGCTGGTTTGGAACTGCACGTCGAAAGCCTTGCCGAAGTTCTGGCCGAGGTCGTGGCTGGTGCCGGCCTGCAGCGCGAGTCCGTTCTGCATCATCGCTTCGATCGAGTAAGACTTCAGCGCGCCGGCGAACTTTTCCTGCTGCGTCTTGACGCCCTTGATGACTGGCATCGCCATGATCTCTTCCGCGACTTCCGCGTACAGGTCGAGGATCCGAAGCGTCTCTTCGAGCGCCTCTTCGTGCGAGGCGTGCGCCGTGTGGCCTTCCTGCCAGAGGAACTCGGTGGTGCGCAGGAACATGCGCGTGCGGAGTTCCCAGCGCATGACGTTGGCCCATTGATTGATGAGCAGCGGCAGGTCGCGATAGCTCTGGATCCACTTCGAGAAGAAGTGGCCGACGATGGTTTCCGAAGTCGGGCGGATGACGTAGGGTTCTTCGAGTTCCTTACCGCCGGCGGTGGTGACGAGCGCGAGTTCCGGGGAGAAGCCTTCGACGTGTTCGGCTTCTTTCTTGAGGAAGCTGTGCGGGATCAGGAGCGGCAGGTAGACGTTGCGGTGTCCCGTTGCTTTGAATCGATTGTCGAGTTCGCGCTGCAGCACTTCCCAAACGGCGTATCCGTTGGGCTTGATGACCATGCATCCCTTGACGATTTCAGCCGGTTCGGCCATGTCGCCTTGCAGGACGACGTCCTGATACCAGGCCGCGAAATCAGACGCACGAGGGGTAATGGGAGATTCAGCCATTGTTGTTGATCAATCCGGAGGGGGAAAACAACATGATACCCTGCGGAGGGCTTTTTGCCCCATTTCCCTTCACATGCTGAAAATCGTTCATTGCGTGGGCGCGCGTCCGAACTTCATGAAAATGGCCCCTGTCATGGCGGCCCTTTCGCAGCGCCCCGACCTCTTCCAACAGATCCTGGTGCATACCGGACAGCACTATGACGCGCGGATGTCCGATGTGTTCTTCGATGAACTGGGACTGCCGAAGCCGGATATCAATCTCGAAGTCGGCTCGGGCACGCATGCCGTGCAGACCGCGCAGATCATGATGAAGTTCGAGCCGGTGATCACCGAGCACAAGCCGGATTGGGTGTTCGTGCCGGGCGACGTGAACTCGACGATTGCGTGCGCGCTGGTGGCGACGAAGTTGGGTGTGAAGGTCGCGCACGTGGAGGCGGGATTGCGTTCGCGCGACCGTGCGATGCCTGAGGAAATCAACCGGATCCTCACCGATCAGATTTCGGACCTGCTGTTCACGCCGTCGCGCGATGGCGATGAGAACCTGCTGCGGGAAGGTGTCGACGCATCGAAGATCAAGTTTGTCGGTAACGTAATGATTGATACGCTCGTGCGCCTGCTGCCGGAGGCGAAGAAGCGCTGGCCGGGCTTGCAGGAACGCCTCGGTGTGACCACGCCGTTCTTTCTCGCGACGCTGCATCGTCCTGCGAATGTCGATAACCCGGAGAGTCTGGCGCGGTTGGTGGAGGCGCTGAATCGCGTGGCGGAGATGCATCCCGTGCTGTTTCCGATTCACCCGCGA
The DNA here is from genome assembly GCA_964627455.1 of uncultured Solibacteraceae bacterium. Classification (GTDB taxonomy): domain Bacteria; phylum Acidobacteriota; class Terriglobia; order Bryobacterales; family Bryobacteraceae; genus F-183. The sequence goes on from CAZVKC010000023.1 coordinate 28,828, forward strand.
ACTCGCTCGCGCATCGTCGACGGATCGCTGAGTTCGCGGATCACGCTGTGCGATCCGCTGAGCTATCTCGATTTCGTGGCGGCGCAATCGGAGTCGCTGGTGGTGATTTCGGATTCAGGCGGCGTGCAGGAAGAGACGACGTACCTTGGCGTGCCGTGCCTGACGCTGCGCAGCAATACGGAGCGTCCGATCACGATTAGCGAGGGTACGAACCGGCTGATCGGGGATCGCACGGACACGCTGGTGGACGAGGTCCACGCGGCTGTCGCCCGGCGGCGCAGGGATCCCGCACAACTGGAGTATTGGGACGGAAAAGCGGCGATTCGCATCGCCGCTGTGATGGCAGAGTTGGCTTAGCGGCGGTTACTTTTTCATCAGCACGGTGATCGTCGACTGCGGGGCGCGGGAACGCACGACCATGCGGACTCCCTCGACGTGGCGGCCGTCTGCGA
>CAZVKC010000023.1:29379-34856 GCA_964627455.1 uncultured Solibacteraceae bacterium
GAACGCACGACCATGCGGACTCCCTCGACGTGGCGGCCGTCTGCGAAGTCGAGCAGGCGATAGACGCCGTCTTCCATCGGAGCCTCGTTGAAATCGACGACCTGCACCTGGCCGTTGCGGAAGGTCACTTCCGCGAAATCCACTTGCGCGCGTCCGGCGACCCGGAAGTACAGTGCGTCGCCGGAGTTGTTGACGCGGAAATAGGTATCCACCCAATCTTCGCGGCGGAGGAAGGTTTCGCTGTCCTCCCACACCATGCGATGACGCGGCGGCAGCACCACCACGGCGCGGGTCCAAACGACGGGCGCCACGTAGACGACGCGCGTGGCGACGACCGGGGCGGGACGGCGAATGATCACGGTCCTCGCCGGACGCCGCAGCGGATGGCCTACGCCCAAGTTGATGTTGACTCGTACGTCAGCGGCTGAAAGAATCCCTGAGGCTGCGCCTCCGAGCAACAGGGCGGAAATCATGAATCTGCGGTTCATTGTTTATGCACCTTCCTGATAGCTGCTAACACGGTATGCGCAGCAGAGTTCCACTCGGGATCATGAAAGTTCACTCATCGGCTTGAGCCGGTCGATCTTGCGGATGAACAGGAAAATACAAACCAGCGCGAGCGGGTGCATGAGCGCGACCGTCGCGAAGATCGGGGTGTACGAGAAGCGATCCACGATCTCGCCTACGAAGATCTGGAACAACATCGCGGAGACGCTGCCCGTGGCTGCGGCGAAACCGACAACCGAGCCGACCTGCGATGCCGGATAGAGATCCGACGGGATTGCGAAGAGGCTGGTGGCCCACACTTGAATGAGGGTTGTGACGAGGCAGATCAACGCGAGCGCCTGGTATGCGTCGGGCACATAGCCCACCAGAATGCCGGCGGGCATGAAGAGCGCGGCGGCGAAGAGGATCGTCTTGCGGGCCTTGTTGACGGTCCAGCCGCGGCCGATCATCCAGCGGGCGGCCCAACCGGACGCCAGAGCGCCGAAGGTCGAGGTCGCGAACGGGATCCAGCCGAACATGCCGATTTTGCGGAGGTCAAAGCCGCGTTCCTGTGCGAGATAAGGCGGCAGCCAGAAGAGGTAGAAGTACCAGGCTGGGTCCGAGATGATGCGCGAGAGGACGAGTCCCACGATCTCGCGCCGGCGCAGGAGATTGCGCCAGGAAAGATGTTCCCCGGGGCCGACGAGGCCCTCGGCCTCGGGCTTTCGGCCTTTCATGATGCCGAGCCAGGCCGCGAGCCAGACGAATCCCAATGCTCCCGTGACAACGAACATCACACGCCAGCCGAAGTTGAGCGTCAGCATCGCGATGAGCGGGGTGGCGATCATGCCGCCGATCGAGATGCCCGCGTTCATGACGCCGATGCCGAACGCACGGTCGCGGATCGGCAGCCATTCGGCCACGGTCTTGATGCAGGCGGGGATGAGGGCGCCTTCGCCGAAACCCAAGAGAAATCGATACGCGCCGAAGGACCAGACGCCGCCCGCGAAGGCATGCGCGGCACAAGCGATGGACCACCACGTTACGGCCCCGGCGAATCCTGCGACGGTGCCGAAGCGGTCGAGCAGCCGTCCGGCGAGGGGTTGCGCGATCGCATACGCGAGCAGGAATAGCGACACGACGCGGCCGAACTCGGCGGCCGGCATGTGGAACTCTTTCTGGATCACCGGCGCGGCAACCGAGAAGGCCTGACGGTCAATGTAATTGACCATCGCCACTGAGAAGATCAGCGCGAGGATCCAGAAGATGGCCTGATTCTGCGTCTTGTTTTGAGGCGCCTGCATGTCGGGTACGTGTTACCGCATTGTACCCGTGCCGCGGCGCTACTTGACGGGAACCGCGTTCTTCATCACGTAGCTGTTGGGGTCCGCGATCGGAATGTGGTGGAAGAGTTCCGCGTACTGCATGCCGTGCTTCCTGCCATGCGCAGCGGCGCGCTCGCGCGTCTGGATGTCGACGAGTTTGTCGACGGATTCGTCGTTGACGGTGTCGAGAAGCGGCAGGCGCAGGCCGGCCTGTTCGAGCTTCTCTTTGAGCGAATACGCGGTGTGGCGCATCATCGTTTTGTGCGCCTGAATCGCGCGGATCTTGCGGTCGATAGTCGAGGTGATGTCCACCACTTTGTTGACGTCCGAATCATCGAGTTGCCGCGCCCAGTATAGGCGTTCGAGCACGACCCAGCGCTTGAGGCCGACGGTGAAATGTTCGGGGAAGAAGAGGTGTCCCTGCGAGGTCCAGCAGGCATCTTCCGTGGCGCGGGCGGTCTTTTTATGGTCGGGATTTTCTTCGTACTTGGCTGAAGGGTCGAAGGTCATGACGGTCCACGGCTTCAGTTTGCGGAACAGCATGATGAGGCGTCCGCGGACCTCGGTTTCCGGCACCCAGTCCATCTCGTCGTTGCGGAAGTCGAGCGTGTGGATCTCCTTGATGCCCATGATGCGCGCGGCGGTTTCCATTTCGACGGTGTTGCGATGCGAGGTCTCGCCGCCGGATAGATCGTAGGAATCCTTCTCGTCATTGGTGACGCGGATGAGATGCGCGGTGTAGCCTTCGTCGACCAGTTTGGCGATGGTTCCGCCGGCGAAGATCGTGAAGTCGTCGGCATGCGCGGTGACGATGACGAGCGTGCGTCCCTTATAGGGTTGCGCGTTCGCGGCGGCGGCACTGGTTGCGGCTGCAACGGTGGTCTGGAGGAAGGTTCGCCGGTTGATCATGACGTGTTCTTGCGATTGTATGCCAGCGGTTACCATAACAGGGAATGCTGTTTCCGATGGTTTTGACGATGGCGTTGTTTGCGGCGGATGCGCCTGCGCCGCGGTTGGTGGAAGGCAATGCCGCGAGTCCGGTAAAGGTGCTGATCTTCGAGGATCTGCAGTGCAGCGATTGCGCGGACTTCCGCGTGATGCTCGACCAGAAGATCCTGCCAAAGTTCGCGAAGAAAGCCGCATTTGAACACCGCGACTTCCCGCTGCCGAAGCACAACTGGGCGCGCAAGGCTGCGATCGCGTCGCGCTATTTTCAAACGGCCGTAAATGCGGAACTCGCCGTGAAGTACCGCCGCGAAGTGATGGCGTCGCAGACGGCGATCACCGCTGAGAACTTCAACGAAAAGTTGACAGCCTTCGCGAAGAAGAACAACGTGGATCCCTCCAAGGTGCTGGCGGCGCTGAACGACGCGACGCTGGGTGCGGCGGTCGACAAGGATTACAAGGACGGAGTCGCGCGCGGCGTGGGCCGGACCCCGACCGTGCTGGTGGATGGCGAACCATTCATCGAGAACTTCACGTTCGAAGAGATCGCCGCGGCGCTCGAAAAGTCAACGAAGGACCTCAAATGAAGCCGGTTGCCGTGGTGACGGGCGCGAGCCGTGGGATCGGCCGCGCGATTGCGGAGGAACTCGCCTCCGACCATCAGATTGTGGCGACGTACAAGGGCCGGCGGGATGCGGCTGAGTCGCTGGCAGAAGCGACGGGCGCTGCGATCGTGCAGTGTGACGTGGGCGTGGCCGAGGATCGAAAGCGGCTGGTGGAGTTTGCGCTGGGAACCTACGGACGCATCGACCTGCTCGTCAACAACGCCGGCATGGCGCCGCGCGAACGCAAGGACATCCTCGAGGCAAGCGAAGAGAGCTTTGACGAGTTGATCGGCACGAACCTCAAGGGGCCGTACTTCCTGACGCAGGCCGTCGCGCGTCACATGGCCGAGCGCGGCCGCGGCCGCATTGTTTTCGTCACTTCGATTTCCGCCTACACGGCGTCGGTGAATCGCGGCGAATACTGCATCTCAAAAGCAGGACTTGCGATGGCCGCGTCGTTGTGGGCGACGCGACTGGCGGCGACTGGCGTGACGGTGTTCGAAGTGCGGCCCGGCATCATTCGCACGGACATGATCGCCGCGGTCGAATCCGTATACGACGAGAAGATCAAGGGCGGCTTGCTGCCACAACGCCGGATGGGCGAAGGTTCCGACATCGCAAAGGCGGTTCGCGCGGTGGCCAATGGGATGCTCGATTATTCCACCGGACAGGTCATCAACGTTGACGGTGGGTTCCACCTACGTTCTCTTTGAGAAATTTTTGAGGCGGTCTTGAGAGTTCATTGAGGACTTCGGGAAAGGAATGGCCTATCCTGGACCTCATGACGATCCACCTCAAATCCCCTGTCTGGATTCCTCTGCTCCTGCTCGGAACCTCGTTGTTCGGGCAAACGGAAGGTCTGGCTCTGCCGCGAATTGGCGGCACCGTATTCTCGGGCGCCGGCGCCGATGCCGCCGCCATTCAGCAAGTTGTCGACGATTTCCGCACCGCCATTGGAACTCCGCTCAACGCTCCCGGCGCCAACGGCAATCCTGCCGGCCGCCGCGAAATCAACTGGGACGCGGTGCCGGACGGCTTTGCCGCGCCAAACGCCTTGCCTTCGGACTTCTTCAACAAGAACTCGGTTCGCGGCGCGGTCTTTTCGGGTCCTGCTGCGGGATGGATCGGATTCCAGGTGAGCGCGAATGAAGGCGCGGGTCCTGTGCGATTCGACAACATTTACGAAGGCTATTCGCAAATCTTCAAAACCTTCTCGGCGCAGAAGCTGTTTACTTCTGTCGGAACCAACGATTACGACGTGGACTTCTTCGTGCCCGGCACACAGGATCGCGGTTCGGTGTCCGGCTTCGGCGCGGTGTTCACTAACGTCGCGATCCCGACCACCTCGTCGCTCGAATTCTTCACGGCAGACGGCGTGTCGCTGGGCAAGTACTTCGTGCGCGTGGCTCCTCGCGGACTCTCGTTCCTCGGCGTGACGTTCCCGGGCAAGATCGTAGCGAAGGTCCGCGTCGTGCCGGGCACGGCGGCCGTTGGTGTGCCGGATGATCCGGCCAGCGGCGTCAACGTGGTGGTGGTCGATGACTTCCTCTACGGCGAGCCCACGAAGAAATAAGCGCTATCGAAGGACAATCAACGCCCCGGTGGGGAACTCGACGATCCATTCTCCGCTGGGGTTCGTGTATTCGGGCAACGCTGGTTGCTCGACGATGAGGTTGCCCGAGAACTCAAGGCGGATGCCGCGGGGCGTGGAGACCGAGCGTTCCAGCATCGCCGTGATCTGATTAGGCCCGAGCGCAAATTTGCCGCGCGGCCACGCCTTCAATGCATGTACCGGCGCAGCCATCCAGATATGATCTCCGCGAAAACAACCGGGGATGTAGTGGCCTTCGAGGTAGTCGTCTCCGACGCGCAGGCGACTGGTGTTCTTGCCGGGGTCGAGCGCGGTGATCTCGGCTTCAAATACGTTCAGGCAACCCAGCAAACGGGCGACATCCGGGGATCCGGGCGCGGCCAGGACCTCCTCGGGCGACCCGCTTTGCACAACGCGTCCGTTGCGCATCACCAGCATCTGATCGCCGAGTTCGAAGCACTCGTCGAGGTCGTGGGTGACGAGCAGGATCGGCGTTGAAAACTCCTTGCGGACCTGCCGCAGCAC
>CAZVKC010000023.1:34956-40127 GCA_964627455.1 uncultured Solibacteraceae bacterium
CGTGGGTGACGAGCAGGATCGGCGTTGAAAACTCCTTGCGGACCTGCCGCAGCACCGAATAGAGTTCCTCGCGCAACTCGGCGTCGAGCCCGCGGGCGGGTTCGTCGAGCAGCAGGATCTTCGGTGACGCAAGCAGCGCGCGTGCGATGGATCCGCGCTGCTGCTGGCCCCCCGACAGTTCCGCCGGCCGTTTGTGTGCAACTTGCGTGAGGCGGAACCGTCCCAGCATCGTATGCACTTCGGCGTTGGATTCGTTCGCGAAGAGCAGGTTCTCGCGCAGCGTCATGTGCGGAAACAGTGCGTAGTTCTGGAAAACGTATCCGCAGCGGCGCTGCTGGGGCGGAAGGTTCACGCGCGCGCCGCGGTCGAACAGCAGGACATCGTGCAGCAGGATGCGGCCGCTATCGGGCGCGACGAAGCCGGCGATGCAGTCGAGCGTCAGGGTCTTGCCCGAACCGGAGGGGCCGAACAGCACGGTAACGCCGTCGCGAATCACGCAATCGAGTTCGAGGTTGAATCCCGAATAACTCTTCTTCAAGTTGCGCAGTTCGAGCATGCGGCTACGAGGCCGCCTTTGGCGTGAGGCGGTTGACCAGGGACACCGCTGCCAGCGCGATGGCGGAAATGATCAACACCAGGACGCGGGCCGTCTGGGCGTCACCGCTTTCGACCGCGTCATAGATGGCGACCGACAGCGTTTGCGTCTGCCCCGGGATGTTGCCGGCGATCATGATCGTGACGCCGAAGTCGCCGAGCGAGCGGGCAAATGCGAGGGTCGCCGCGGCGAGAATCTGCCGGCGGGCGAGCGGTAGTGTGACGCGCCAGAAGAGCCGCCATTCCGAAGCTCCGAGCGTGCGTGCGGCGCGTTCATACGAATGATCGACGCTCTCGAACGCGGCACGCGCGGACTTCACGAGCAGTGGTCCCGAATGGATGACCGCCGCGATGACGGCGGCTTTCCAGGTGAAGACCAGTGGTTCGCCGAAGATGGTTTCCCACACCTTTCCAAACGCGCTGTTACGTCCCAGCAGGACCAGTAGGTAATAGCCGAGCACGGTCGGAGGAAGCACCAACGGAAGAGTCACGGCGGCGTCGGTGAAATCCTTGCCCCGGAAGTCGCGGTTGGCGAGCAGGTAGGCGATCCAGAGCCCGGCGGCCAGGGCGAGGACGGTGGAAATCGCCGCCACGCGCAGGCTGAGCCAGAGAGGGAAGAGATCCATGCGCTCTCTATGTTGTAGCGGTTTTTTGCGGGGCGCGTAAGCCGTCGACCGCGGCGCCGACAACGGATTGGATGAGTTGATCCTGGTCCACCCAGGGGAAGTGCGGTTTCATCACCAGCAGGCTGATGATGCCGTATACCGATGCCCAGACGGATTGCGAGGCCAGTTCGATATCAGGAGTCTCGATGGCGCCGGCGTTGACGCAGGCGCGGATGCTTTCCCGTAGAATATCGAAGAGTTCGACTGCAACCAGCTGGCAGCGCCAGGGGCGCTCGGCGTCGAGTTCGCGGAGATCGGTCATGTAGGCGACCCGAAAGTCCTGGGGATGGGCGACCCAGTAGTCGACGTATTTGCGGAGGCCTCGCTTGAGGGCGGTCACGGGATCCGCGGGGATCTGGTCGAGGATCCGAAGCTGGTGGACGAGTTCCTGCAGGCGCTCTTCGACGATGCAGTCGAGGAGTCCGGCTTTGTCCTGGAAGTACAGATAAATGGTGGTCGGCGAGTACTCGATCTTCTCGGCGATGCGCCGCATCGAGACGTTGGCGTAGCCTTCTTTGACGAAGAGTTCCCTCGCCGCGAGGAGGATTTCCTGACGCAACTCTTCCTTTTCCCGCGCGCGCCGCTCTGCTACACCCATGGAGTACTGTGGGACCTTTCCTGCAAACTAACTAAACACCATTAAGTTTGTTTCGTTGCCGTCAGTTTGTCAAGTCTGTGGTACCAATGGAAGTATGGGATGTGGTTCCGGAATGGCAGCCCCTCGTCCGGCTGCGGAAAATAAGACTGGCCGCAAGGTTTTTTGCGCCAAGTTCCAGCGCGAGATGTATGGTCTCGATGAAGTGCCATTCGACGGGCATCCGCTGGGCCAGAAGGTGTTCGAGAACGTCTCGAAAGAGGCGTGGCGCCTCTGGGTCGAGCAGATGAAGATGATCATGAACGAGTACCGTCTGAATCTCGGCACCCGTGAAGCGCAGGAGTTCCTGCTCAAGCAGATGGAAGAGTACTTCTTTGGGGAAGGCGCGGCGTTCCCGCCGGGCTACGTGCCGCAGAAGTAGTTTCTTCACGATCGTTTTGGAAGGGCCCGCACCGGTAAATGGCGCGGGCCTTTTGCTTTTTACGCGAGCGGCATGCGGGCCTCGAGGAATCCCGCGAGGCGCGAGGCCGCCGGCGGATCCAGGTTGGCAAGCACGGACACCACGACGCCGGACTTGGGATAGATTTTGAGTTCGCCGTTCATGCCGGGGGCGCCTCCGCCGTGGCCGAAGTTCGGATTCTCGCCGTTTTCGATGATCATGCCGAAACCGTAGCCTGCGTTGGGACCGATGGGGGCGTCGGCCTGTTTGGACGTCGCCTGCTTGACCAGCGCCGGATCGAGGATTTTGCCGGACGTGAGGCCAGCGGCGAAGGCGGAAAGGTCCTCGACGGTAGAATAACCGCCGCCGGCGGAGGTCCCGCGATAGGGGAGCGTCGGCGTATTCGATACCCAGGTCCCGTCTTTACGCATGTAGCCCTTGCTGCGGTGCGCGACCTCGACGTCCTCGGGTTCTGATGCGCTGGCCCGCATGCCTGCGGGCTCGAAGATGTTCTTGCGAACGTATTCGTAGTACGACATGCCCGAGACGGCCTCGATGATCGAGCCGAGCAGGAGAAAGCCGTAGTTCGAGTAGTTCCATCGGGCGCCGGGTTCGAACTCGAGACCGCGGGCGCCGTAGAGTTTCACGTAGTCAGTGAGGGTTTTCAGTTCCAGGCGGTGCTTGTCGAACTCAGGTCCGAAGATGTCGCCGGTTCCGCCGGTGTGGGTCAGCAGGTGGCGCACGGTCACCTTGGTCGCGAGGTCGCGATTCGGATACTCGGGCAGGTACTTGCCGACGTTACCGGCGAGGTCCAACTTGCCGTTCGAAACCAGCTGCAGTGCGGCCGTGGCGGTGAACATCTTGTTCATCGAACCGATGCGGAAGCGGGTGTCGAGCGTATTGGCGATCTTGCGGTCGCGGTCAGCGAGACCGGCTGCGTTCTTGTACAGGACCTTGCCGTTCCGGGCGATCAGGATGGCGCCGGCAAAGCGATCGGCGCGCGCATCTTCCTGGATCCGCTGATCGAGCGCGCGAGCGAGGTCCTCCCAGGACATCCGCGCGGGACCCGCGATGTCGGCAGGCCGCGCGATCCGCAGGAGTCGCGCTTTTTGAATGGTCTCTCCTTCATAGGTGAGGTTGAAGGATGCGTAATTGTCGCCGAGTTTCTCTTTGACGAGTCCTTCGATGACGCCCGGTTCTTCTTTTGCGATGCGAACGAGGTCAAAGCCTCCTGTGGCGTCGCGGGTTCCTTCCAGTTGCGGGAGGCGCTCGACGAGCGAAGGAATATGTTTTTCGACGAAAGCCCGCAACGCGCCGGGCGAGGAACTGTTGAAGGCGGCGAGGAATTTATCGAGCCAGGCGCGGCCGGCGGAGGTGTCGTTGCCCGCGCGGAGCACCGGGGCGAAGAGAGCGGTGCTGGTCAGGAGCAGTGCACGGCGGTTCAAGTGAGGTGTCGTCATCATGCCTGGAAAGACGAAAGATTCGCTTATCTGTTCCATGGATAATATGAACAGAGATTATTTCGAACATGAATATCGCCTCGCTCGACCTCAACCTGTTGAAAGTCCTGGACGCGCTGCTCGAGGAACGCCATGTCAGCCGGGCGGCGAAGCGGGTGGGTTTGAGCCAGCCGGCTTTGAGCAACGCGTTGGGCCGCTTGCGGGCGGTGTTCGAGGATCCACTGTTTACGCGCTCAGGACAGGGGATGGCGCCGACACCACGGGCGCTGCAACTCTCGGGTCCGGTGCGGAGCGCGATGCGGCAGATCCGCGAGGCGCTCGAAGGGCCGGTGGCGTTTGATCCGCACGCGAGTGTGCGCACCTTCCGCATCGCGATGCCGGATTACCTCGAGTTCCGCCTCGCGCCCCTGTTGGTGCACGCGCTGGCGGAAGAGGCGCCGCATGTGCGAATTCAGATCCGGCGGGTTGAAGGGTTGTTTCAGGCTCCCGAAGCCGCGTTGCGCGCCGGAACCCTGGACCTCGCGGTAGGATTCTTTCCGGATGCCAAAGGCGTTGATCCGGGGACGCGGGTCGAGACGCTTTTTTCGGATCAGCAGGCTGTCATCGGCCGCAAAGGACATCCGATTTTGAAGGGCCGGGCGGCGTTGTCGATCGAGCAGTTCGCGGAGGCCGAGCATGCCGCTGTCATCTTTCGCGAGGAGGCCTGGGGACTCATTGACACCGAACTCGCGTCGCGCGGTTTGCGGCGGCGGATGCGGTTCGCGACACCGCACTTTCTGACGGTGATGCGCGCCGTGCAGACCACCGAGCTGATCGCCTGCGTTCCCGAGTGGCTGGCGCGGGAATACGAGCCCTTGGGGCTGACCGTGAAGAAGCCGCCGTTCCAGTTGCCCGACTTCGTGGCCCGGATGATCTGGAATCGGGAAGTGGAAGCGGACCCGGGGCATCGCTGGTTCCGCGGCGTGGCGCTGGGCGCCTTCCGATCGCAGAAACAGTAAGGGCCCGCTAGCTTCTTGGGCCAGCGAGCCCTCACTGCTTCGTCATGGATGTAGGTTCAGATCGTTACTAGTGTGCGTGCACCTTGTTGACGCTAAACTGTCCGTTCGGGCCGTGACACACGTTGCAGCTTTCGCCGATCGCGGTGGTGTTCGCCGCGGCGTGCGAGAAGGCTTTCGTCGAGTTGTGGCATGCCGTGCAGGCAGCCGTGATGGGCTGCAGCGTACCGAGCGGAGAGTTCGGATCCCACACCGGTGCCGCGTCCGCGGGCATGCTGTTCGTTTGTTCGGAGTTGTTGACGTGGCACTTGGTGCAGTTGCGCAGATCGCCCGGGTAGGCGACTTCGCTGTAGTCGTTCTTGGCGCCCGATCCGCCATAGACCGCGTATCCGCCTTCGCGCATCTCCGCGGCATGGATGCCGT
>CAZVKC010000023.1:40227-56731 GCA_964627455.1 uncultured Solibacteraceae bacterium
GATCCGCCATAGACCGCGTATCCGCCTTCGCGCATCTCCGCGGCATGGATGCCGTGGATCATGGTGCGGAAGCTGATGGTCTGCTGCTTGCCCGCTGACGCCGGACGTCCGGTCTCGGTCTTGGCCGGGTTATGGCACTTGACGCATTCGTCGATCGAGTTCCGGTTGCGGCCGTGCGCTTCGAGCATGAAGTGACACTGGTTGCATTTTTCGATCTTCACCACTTCACGGCGCGGGGTCTGGTTGGACCCATCGACCGAGAAGTAGATCGTCTGGTTCTTGCCGGCGTCGCGAACGGTGAGTTCCTTGGCGGTGCCTTCGAGAATCTTGACGTTCTTGTAGCCTTCCATGCCGATCGCCCACGTTCCGGTTGCTTCGGCCGGGATTGCGTTGGCGAAGGTCCAGGTATAAGGGCCGCCAGCAGGTCCCTGTGCCTGGCGGGCATCCTCGGAAATGTAGCCTGTGTAGTCCGCGCTCGGTCCGGCAAGCACCAGATTGAGGCGGTCCATGGTAGAGGGCGCTACGGAATTTCCGTTCTTGTCGCGAATGTGGAATGTCAGGGTCGGTTTGTTGCCCTTGGTGCCGCTCTGGACACGCATGGGCTCGAATTTGATTCCCATCAAACCTGCAGAGAGCCGGCTATCAAGGTGGGCGCCCTGGATGGACGCGTCGAATTCGACTTCACCCTTCGGCGTATGGCAGTTGGCGCACTGGTTGTCGGAGACCTGCGGCATGTTGAGGTGGTTTTCGCCGGTGGCGAAGTTCACGTTGTCATGGCAGGCGCCGCAAGCGGCCCGGCTGGGCTTCTTGTACCAGGCGTCGTGTTGGGTTGCGCCGGACTTCGGGTCATGGCAAACCGCGCAGTTGCGGGGATCCGACGGCAGGTTGATCTTCGAGAAATCGGTGTTGCCGATCTTATAAGGTTTGCCGGCCTTCACGCTGGGCAGGTTGGCGCCCATGTGGATCTTGTGGATCAACACCGGGAAGTCGAAGTTGATGCCCGTGCTGGTCTGGAAGTTGTCCGGCTGGTGGCACATCACGCAGTATTCCACCTTGCGGCGGCTGCCGTGCGCATTCAGCGGATCGTGACAGGCGCCGTTGCAGGTCTCGGTCTTCACGATGTCCCGGATCTCCGTGACCTTTGCGCCACTGGGAACCCAGCTATAGACGTCGTTGTCAACGGAATTCGGCATGCTGAACTCAGCCAGATTCCGCGACACTTGGCCTCCGATCGAGGTCGTGACGTCCTGCTCATAGTTGGCAGGTAGTTTGGTGGTGAAGTTGTAGATGTACTCGCCGTCGGCCACCTTGTCGAACGTACCGTTCGCGTCCGTACCCGGCAACCCGCTGGTGGCGGATTTGGTGTACGAGTAGTACCGGTTCGTGCCTTTGCCGATGTAGCCAAGGACAAAGCGCGCGGTTACCGGACCGGCGGTCGTAATGCCGTCGCGATCGAGCGGAACTCCTTTAGGATCCGTGATCTTGAAGCGAACTTTGACCGAGTTGTCAGAACCGATGGTGGCCGAAACGATTTTGAGAATGATACCGGGGCGGATGTAGCCGATTTGCGCCTGGGCATCGACGATGGCCTGGGCGCTGAATTTCGGGTACTTGGAGGCTTTAGGGAGGACGCCGTCTGCGACAAGGAGCGACGTGCAGATGAGGAGTACGGCGGCCCCGAGAGCGGTTAACCAGGGGATGCGAGAATGAATCCGGGGCATATCGGCCCTAGAGGAAGCACGGTTGGGGCCAATGTAAACGGTTGATTTTACAAATAGCTGTAGATGATGTGTCGTGAATTGCCCCACTCCCTAGCGGCATGAGACCCAAATTCTCCACCCTACCAGGGGACGGGCAAGGGCAAAAGTGATGGAACGAGCCGGCGCCGTCGGCCGTGGCGCTATAGTGCCCCCTGCGCCGCGTCGGGAGAGTTTGGAAAAATCGAACGATAAGGGTTGGAATATATCGATAGGAGCGAATGCCCACTACGAACTTCCAGGTGTCGCAGTGCTCCTGTGTTCAACGGAAAGAAGCCGAATCGCAACAGGGCGGCCGAGCATCCATTGTGGATAGTAACCAACTGACCATGCAGAACATCCCACTGGAGATTTCCGCTTCGGACGTGAAGCGTATGATCGAAGCCGGCGAAGCGATCCGGCTGATTGATTGCCGCGAACCCGCCGAACACGCCACCGCCTCGATCGAAGGCGCGGACCTGATCCCGATGAACACCATCCCGCAGCGCCTGACGCACATTGAGGATCTGGCGGATGCCGCCACGCTGGTGGTCTTTTGCCATCACGGCATGCGCAGTCTGATGGTGACCAACTGGCTGCGGCAACAGGGCGTCCAGAACTGCACCAGTATGGCGGGCGGCATCGACCGCTGGAGTCTCGAGATCGACCGGGGTGTCCCGCGCTACTAAGCCCACGCCGCCGCTTCGGGTCGACTACCATGTACCCATGAAGCGGTTCTGCCTGCTCCTGGTCCCGTTTGCGCTGGCTTTTGCGCAGTCGCAGTATCCGGCGTTGCCCAGCGAGACGCCCGAGAAACTGACGATCCCCGACGCCGGGTTCGAGTACACCAAGAAGAACGTCATGATCCCGATGCGGGACGGCGTCAAACTGAACACCGTCATCATCGTGCCGAAAGGCGCGAAGAACGCGCCGATTCTGCTGACGCGCACGCCGTACAACGCGAATGAGTTGACGGATCATGCGCAGAGTTCGCACCTGGGGCCCATTCTGCAGGGGTACGACAACGTCACCGACGTGATCGTCGAGGGCGGCTACATTCGCGCCGTGCAGGACATCCGCGGCAAGCATGGATCCGAGGGCGATTACGTGATGAACCGCCCGTTGCGTGGACCTCGCAATCCCACGCCCGTCGATCATGCGACCGACACCTACGACACCATCGACTGGCTGGTGAAGAACATCCCGGAAACCAACGGCAAGGTGGGGATCCTTGGCATCTCATACGACGGCTTCCTGCCGCTGATGGCGCTGGTGAATCCGCATCCTGCGCTGAAGGTTTCCGTGCCGATGAATCCGATGGTCGACGGCTGGCGCGGCGACGACTGGTTTCATAACGGGGCGTTTCGCCAGCAGATGATGCCGTACATCTGGGATCAGCAGGCGACGCGCAAGAGCGAGTCCAAGTGGTGGACGACGCACTTCGACGACTATGACATGTATCTGCAGGCGGGATCCGCGGGGGAACTCGGCCGACGCCGCGGACTCGATCAGGTCGGATTCTGGCGCAAGATCACGGAGCATGCGGCCTACGACGGCTTCTGGCGCGATCAGGCCGTCGATAAGATTCTGGGCGCGCTGCCGCTGCAGGTCCCGGTGATGCTGGTCCACAGCTTGTGGGATCAGGAGGATATTTACGGCGCGCCTGCCGTGTACAAGGCGATCAAGCCCAAGGACGTCAACGGCGATAAGGTGCATCTCGTGATGGGGCCGTGGTTCCACGGGCAGATGATCGACGACGGTAGTTCGCTCGGCGCCATCAGGTTCTATTCCGATACCTCGCGGCATTTCCGGCAGGAGATCCTGCGGCCGTTTCTCGATCAGTACCTGAAAGACGGCGCACCCAGGGCGAATCTCGCACCGGTTGTCGCGTTTGAGACGGGTACGAACAAGTGGCGGAACCTTGCGGCGTGGCCTCCCGCGGCGAGCAAGTCCACGAAGTTGTATTTGCACGCGGGTATGAAAATGTCGATGAATGCGCCGGCCTCGAGCGAGGCTGCGTTCAGCGAATATGTTTCGGATCCCGCCAAACCCGTGCCGTATCGCGTGCGGCCGATTCCGCCGTCGAGCGGGCGCGTGTGGTCGAGGTGGTTGGTGGACGATCAGCGCGAGGCTTCGGGGCGTCCCGACGTGCTGGCGTTTACGTCCGACGTGTTGACTTCACCCGTGCAGATCGCGGGTGAGCCGGTTGCGAACCTCGTTGCGTCGATCACGGGTACGGATTCCGATTGGGTGGTGAAGCTGATCGATGTCTATCCGGATGAAGTGGCGGGACAGCCGGAAATGGGCGGTTATCAGTTGATGATCTCCGCGGATATCTTCCGCGGCCGCTATCGCGAGAATCCGGAAGTTCCGAAAGCGATCGAGCCAGGAAAGGCGTTGACCTATCGCTTCGGGCTGCCCAATGCGAACCACGTGTTCCTGCCGGGACATCGCATCATGGTGCAGGTGCAGTCGAGCTGGTTCCCGTTGTACGACCGGAATCCCCAGACGTTCGTGTCCAGCATTTTCTGGGCGAAGCCTGAGGATTACCGGAAGTCGACTCAGCGGATCCACCATAGTGCGGCGGAATCCAGTTACATCGAGTTGCCGCTGGTTGGCGGCAACCGGTAAGTCTTATTCGGCGCTTCGCTGGAAGGCTTGCACCGAGGCGTCCTGCGGGGAGATCAGTTCGAGGCGTCCGTTGCCGCTGACCTTGTACCGGTAGGTGCGTTCGATCAGCTTGCCGGGCGCTTCGCGATTGGACGAGGGGGAGCAGTTGTTGGTCATCCGGTAGGGGTTCTTTTGCGGATGGAGGGCGACGGAATCTCCGCTGACCTCGTAGGTTCCGGTTTCCTGCGAGAACACGGCAGTGGTGCAGTTGTACATCGTGCTCTGCATCAAGCCAATGAACGTGTAGGTCCCGTCCGGGCGGAATTCATAGGCAAAGTGGGATCCGGACGGTGGCTTGTACACGCCCGTGTACGCGTCTTTGTACTGAATCATCGAAATACGCCCGCTGGTCCACTTGCCGAGTACGGGCGAAGCGGCCTCGGAGCCTTGGGCCTGCGACGCCAGTACGGCCGCGGCGGCAAACAAAAGAAACCGGTAGGTCAACATTTTTCTTGAAGTGGTCTCCTCCACATTCAACCAATGCGGAAGGGCTTCGCTGTTCGGCTCAGAAAAAAGTGAACTGGAATTCCATCGGCGTGCGCGTATTCAATTGAAGACAGAGAGAGCCCGTCACGGAGGACCAGCCATGACCGTTCTGGATTTCTACAATCAGTACCGGCGTATGTACGTCGATCTTGTCACCGGATTCCGGCTGTACAACATCGATGTGCACGAATATCGCAACGCGCACGACTATTTTCAAGGCGGCAACGAGATCTCTGCCGACCACGACGTAGATGCGGGCATGGATCAGGCATGGGCTCCGCTGCGCCAGAAGATCGGCCGGGAGGGACGGAGTCTCGGCACCGGCCGCTACCAGGTGACGTTCAGCTACACGAATGCGGCAGAGGTTGCGACTACGGCGCTCGGCGCGGACGGGCGTCCGGTGATTACGATGCCGGCGATGCATTTCGTCACAGAGATCATCAATATACGGGAACTTGCTCCCGTGTTTTATGGCAAGGGGAGTCCTGCCGCGATCCGCAAGGCATTGCGCTATGCAGTGGCATTCGGGCTGGTGCAGCCGACGATTTCTGCGCTGAATAGTTACTGCCAGGATTACATCGGTCTCGACTGCAGCGGCTTTGTCGGGAACTACCTGCAGCAGGAAGGGAATACGTCGTTTGGTCCCGAGACAGGCGCCACGAACTTCGCTCCGGCGGCCAACCGGATTTCGAGCATGGACCAGATCCGCGAGAAGAGCGTGATCGTGTGGAAGAACACGAATCACGTAGCGATCGTGCATTCGGTGGAGCCGATCTGCCGCGTGGACGGCAAGGTGTTCGCGATGGTGGCGGAATCCTGCGGCGCCAGTTTGACGCCCGGCGATGCGCATACAGACGGGTTGAATTACACGCAGTACGAGTTCCAGTCGGTGAACGCCTCGACGAAGGTTTTTAGCGTGAAACGCGGCATCGGCGGATCCACGCCGAACCAGGTGTATGTCGCGAACCTGCTGTGATCGGCACTTAGTATCTGTTGAGCTTTACGCGCAGCATTGTGCCGCTGGCTGGGAGCAACAGGCCGAAGAAGGCTTCGTCCCCATTCCAAATGCGCTTGGTTTGCCACGTGCCGTTGCTGTCGTAGGCGCCTTCTTCCACGCTGAGGAACTGCGACGCGGTTTCCTTTCCGATGTCGTTGCGCGAGGGGCGGAACTGCACCAGTGTGTCGAATCCAGCGACGAGAAACTCGTTGGGACCTAACTGTCCAATCAACGCGCGGCCGGTTGTTTCCTTGGTGCCGGGGGCGAAGAGTCCACCGTAACTCAACTGCGGCGGGAATCCGAACATCGCGACCACGTCGTATCCGTCGAACCGCAAGAGCCGGTTGGTCAACTGATGCTCTTCCACGGCGGACTTCAGCTTGCCCGTGCCCTGCAACTTTGCGATCTCCGGCAGCGAAGGTCCCAGCAGGCGGAAGTTCGCGGCCATCGCGTTGAGGCGCTCGTTGAGGTTCTTTGTGTCCTGCACGTTGATGCCGAAGGGCGCGAAACCGAGGGCACTATAGTCACCGATCGCGTAGTACAAGTAGCGCGCGAACGCGCCGCTGCCTCCGGTCTCGGGAACCAGCAGCGGATTGTCGCGGCGGCCGTAGAGTTCGCAGACTTCCTGGTAATTGCGATAGTGCGTCGTGTAGATGTCCGGCGCGATGACGTCGATGCTCGGCGTCAGCGCCTTCCAGAGGTCGAGCATGTTGGACACGGCGCCTCCGCTGGGATAGTTCTCGCCGGGACGCAAAAACGTTTTCTCTTCGCGCAACCACACGTTCACCGACATCGGCAGCGGATACGCTTTCTTGCCTGCTTCCGCCACGGCGTTGACGAACGTCGCGACGTGATACGCCGCGAAGGCCTCTTCTGCTTCGGCTCCGAACACCTGCGCCCATGTCGTGCCGCCGCTCGAGGATTTGCGTACGGCAGGCGGCACGGACCCTTTGGTGAAGAGCAGGTTCGATTCCGCCGAGTAATCGCGCACGGTGTCGAGCGAACCCGGTTCATTCTCGACCTGCACCATGATGACCGTGCGATGCTGTTCGTCGATCTGCTTCAAATGCGTCATCAGCGCGGCGAACGCGCGGCGATCGGCGTCGAGGTTCCGCTGCGAATGCGGCGACAGGACTTTCACGGGCTGTCCGGCGCGATTGATCATGCGCGGATACGTAACAGGATCCTGCTTGACCCACTGAGGCGCGTAATCCATCTGCCCGTTCTTCCAGGTCGCGAACCACAGCAGCACGAGCCGCAAGCCGCGGGCGCGGGCTTCTGTGACGATCGTGTCGACGACTGCGAAATCGAAGGTCCCCTGGCGCGGCTCGATCTGTTCCCAATAAACCGGGATCTCGACCGTGTTGACGTGCAGCGCCTGCATCTGCGCCCACACGGAGTCGAGTTGCGACGGCCAGCCGCTCGAGTTGCGGACCTGCGCTCCGAGCATCACGAACGGCTTGTCGTTGACGTAGAACCGCCATGCGCCACCGGCGTCGCGAGCGATACGCGGGATTGGCTCAGCGGCAAACGCCGCGAGGGACAGCAACAACAACGGGGTCGCCAGACGTGTCATGCCGACACTCTATCGCAATGGCGTGAGGATTTTGACGACTTCGTCCTGACCCGCGTCTTTGGCGAGGTCCAGGGCGGTTTTGCCCGCGCGGTTGCGGATCTTCGGATCCGCGCCTTTTTCAAGCAGCAGTTTCACCATCTCGACGCGCCCCCACGAGGCGGCGTGATGCAGCGGTGTGGCGGCGGATTCCTCATCGACCGCATTGACCTTGGCGCCTTTTGAGAGCAGCAGTTCCGCGACCGCGCACTGTCCTCCAAGTGCGGCATCGTGCAGCGGCGTGCCGCCCGTGGAACTGCGGGCGTCGACCGAGGCCTTGTGTTCGAGCAGAATGGCGGCGATTTCGAGTTGTCCCTTGATGGCTGCAGCGTGCAGCGGCGTGAACCCTTCGTAGCGTGTATCCACCAGCGCGGGATTGCGGCGAACGAGCAGTTCCACAAGTCCCGCGTTGCCGCGCATCACGGATTCCTGCATCGAACGCGCGCCGGGATCCCCGCCGCCGGACAGTTTGCCGCCGCGTTGGATCAGAATATCCGCAGCCAGGCCGTGCCGGAACCGCACCGCTTCATCGAGCGGAGTAGCGCCTGCGCCGTCGACCTCGTTGATGCCCGCGCCCGCGTCCAGCAGCACCGCGACGGCATCGGCGTGTCCCTTGCTCGCCGCGTGGTGCAGCGGCGTGACGCCGGTTTCTTTGTTGTGGGCTTTGACATCCGCGCCGGCGTCGATGAGGATCTTGCACATCTGCGCGTATCCGCGCCATGCCGCTTCATCGAGCGGCGAGGATCCGCTGGCGTCACGCGCATTGACGTTGGCGCCTTTGGCGAGCAGCATCTCGGCGATCTTGCCGAAGCCTCGCGAAGCCGCGATGTGCAGCGCCGTGCTGCCGGAGCGGAAGGTCGCATTCACCTTGGCGCCGCGCTCGAGCAACAGCGCGACGATCTCCGGATGATTGGTGGTGACGGCGTAATGCAGCGGCGTCGTGCCGGCCTCGGTATGACGCGCATCGATCTCCGCGCCGCGTTCGAGCAGCAGACGCACTACGTCGAGATGTCCGGCCCAGGCGGCGTCATGCAGCGGCGTGCTGCCGAGGACATCGCGATGGTTTGCCGGCAATGCCTGGTCCAGAAGGGATCGCACCTTCGCGAGATCGCCTGCGCGCGCGGCCTTGTGCAATTCATCCAGCGCCCCGGGCGGGGTCTGGGCGAAGAGCGCGGGAAGCAGCAGAACGAGCGCAAGCAGGCTGGGCCGCATCGCGGATTACTTCCTCGTCGGAGGTTTGCCGGCAAACAGGGCGTCGAGTTCCTTGAACAGGCCTTCGCCCTCGATGATGTCGTGGTTCTGGTCGGAATGGCCGAAGTCCTCCACGATTTTGCCGTTGGGATCGATGATGAACAGATGCGGCGTGTCGAAGCTGGGTTTCTGCGGCGTTGCGTTGAAGTAAGAGGCCGCGACCTGTCCCATGTCGAAGACCATCGGCGAGGTGACTTTGTTTTCCGCGATGTACTTGGCGACGGTGGCCTGCGTGTCGGGCGGCGTCAGGCAGATTTTGAGCACGGACATCTTCGCGCCGTATTTCAATTTCGCCTTCTCGAGGACCTTCGTTAGCGACTTGCAGTGCGGGCAGTCGGTGCGCATGAAATCAATGAGCAGCCACTTGCCGCGGTAGTCCTGCAGGTCGTAGCGCTTGAAGTTCGAATCAGGCAGAGAAAAGCCCGGCGCGCGGCGGTTCGAGTAATAGCCCTGCGCCGACGCGAACGCGGCCGTCAGGGTCAGCGCCGCGAGAATCTTGAGCATATGGCCCCACTGTATCATTGAGAGGATCCCGAATCCCCATGAAGATGACCCGCCGTGGAATTTTGCAGACTCCCTTCGTCGCGCTTGCGGCTGCCGCCGGCCGGAATCCGGCCTCGACCGGCCTCGCGATGAATGAGGACAACAGTCATTATTTCTTCACCCGCGCGGGGCAAAAGCTCACCGAAGAAGTGGTTGCGTCGTTCGTCGATCAGTACGCCGGGACGCAGGTGCGCGAACTGATTCTATCGGCGAATTCGCAGCGCACAAGCTTCGCGTCAAAGGTGTGGGATCCGGTGTGGAAGGATTACGACCCGCAGGGTCCAGACGATCAGCCGCTGTTTGCTTCGACGCCGAAAGAGGGGCGGAAGTCCGCCCGGGGATGGGTGCACACGGCGTGGCAGTTGCACCAGGCGGGGATCGACCCCTATGCGGTCTGGATCCGCCGGGCGCGCGAGAAGAAACTCTCGCCGTGGATCAGCATGCGGATGAACGACCTGCACAACGTCGACGATCCGGACAGCTACCTGCATTCGAGCTTCTGGAAACAGCATCCGGAATTGCGCCGCCTGCAATGGCGGACGGCCGGCGGACCTCCGATGGACTGGCGTGATCGTGCGTTCGATTACGCGCAGAAGGCTGTTCGCGACTATCATTTCCGGCTGGTCGAGGAATACTGCGAGCGGTACGATTTCGACGGCCTCGAACTCGACTGGATGCGATTCGGGTTCCACTTCAGGCCCGGTGAGGAACAGCAGGGCGGCGAACTCCTCTCCGAATTCATGCGGCGCACGCGCCGGCTGCTCGACGGCTGGGAGAAGAAGCGGGGACACAGGATTTCGCTCGGCGCCCGTGTGCCCTCGCGTCCCAATACGGCCTGGGCGATGGGCATGGACGGAGCCCGCTGGGCGGCCGAAGGGCTGGTCCAAATGCTGGTGATCACACCGTTCTGGGCGTCGATCGAAACCGATATGCCGGTCGAGTTGTGGCGGCGACTGGTGGGCGACAAGGTGACGCTTTCGGCGGGGATCGAGTTGCTGGTCCGGCCCTATCACGAGTACAAAAAACTGCAGTACAACTCGCTCGAAACCGTGCGCGGCGCGGCCGCTTCGCTACTGTCTCGCGGCGCCGATCGTGTGTACCTGTTCAACTACATGGACTCGCAAACCGCGATGGAGGATTTGACCAACTATCCCACGCTGCTGCGCGAATGCGGATCGCTTGCGACGCTGGCCGGTAAACCGCGGCGGCACATCGTGACGTACTCGGATACCTGGGCGCCGGGCGAGCAGCAAGGCTCGCAACTGCCGAAGACGCTGCGTCCCGGAGGATGGTCGACGTTCCGGCTGCATGTGGGTCCACGGCTGCAGGCGGCGACACTGCGGATGGAAATCGAGGGCCTGACCTCGGCAGAGAAGGCAGAGGTGCATCTCAATGGCGCCGCCGGGGCTTTGCGGCCGGTTTCCAGCGACGAGATCCCGAAACCGGCTCCAGTTGGCCAGTGCTTGGCGTGGGACGCGGGTGGATCCTGCGAAGGCTGGGCCGTCGTGGACCTGAAGGTTTCGGAGCCCGGCGCAAAGGTCCATTGGGTGGAGATCGCCGGTCGTTGATAAACTGATGAGGTTCATTTATGCAAATCGCGGATCGTATTAGCCGGCTTGGGGTAGAGGGAGCGTTCGAGGTCCTGCAGAGGGCGCGTGCGCTGGAGGCGCAGGGGAAACACGTCATCCACCTGGAGATCGGAGAACCGGATTTCCCTACTCCCGGGCATATCGTCGAGGCTGGTAAGAAGGCGCTCGACGACGGCTGGACGCATTACGGTCCGACGATGGGCCAGCCGGATCTGCGCGAGGCAATAGCCCAGCGGTTGAGCGTCACGCACGGGTGGCAGAACGTCAGTCCCGCGCGGATCGGCGTGATGCCGGGCGCGAAACCCGCGCTGTTTTTCGCGATGATGGCGGTGCTCGAAAAGGGCGACGAGGTGATTTATCCGGATCCCGGGTTCCCGATCTATGCCTCGATGATCCGGTTTCTGGAGGCGGTTCCGAAGCCGATTCCGCTGCTCGAAAGCCGGGGATTCTCGTTCGATCTCGATCGTTTGCGCGATTCGATCACCGACAAAACCCGGATGCTGATCCTGAATTCGCCGCACAATCCGACCGGCGGCGTGATTCCGGCGGCAGACATCCGGGCGATCGCGGACATGGTTCGCGGGCGGAACATCACCGTGATTTCCGACGAGATCTACGCCTCGATCACCTTCGGTGCGGAGGCTCCGCTGCCGATCGGTTCGCTCGACGGCATGGAGCAGCAGACTGTGATCGTCGACGGGTTTTCGAAGAGCCACGCGATGACCGGCTGGCGGCTGGGATACGGCGTATACCCCGACTGGATGGCTGACGCGATCAGCAAGCTGGTGGTGAATTCGAATTCCTGCACGGCGACGTTCACCCAGAAGGCCGGCTTGGCGGCGCTGCTGGGTCCTCAGGACGAGAGCGCGGCGATGGTGGCGGAGTTCCGCAAGCGCCGCGATGCGTTCTGTAATGGAATCAATGCCGTGCCGGGATTCCGGTGCCCCATTCCCGAAGGCGCCTTCTACGCCTTCCCGAACATCGAGGGTACGGGCATGGAAGCGAAGCCGCTTGCCGACCGCCTCCTGAACGAGGCGGGAGTGGCTTGCCTCAGCGGAACCGCGTTTGGCGAATTCGGCCGGGGATACCTGCGGTTCAGCCTAGCGAACTCCCTCGAGAACCTGATGGCCGCCGTCGACCGGATCCGCGACCTCGTTCGTGGGTAAAATAGCCCTGTCGAAAGATAGGGAAGGGGCCGCCTTTCAACGTTTTGCACAAGAAATCCTGGGCAGATGTCCGCCGACCAAGGACTAAGGCATATCCTGGGGCTATTCTCTCCTTGCATCGAGTACGGGTGGGTAGTATACTCAGAATCGGAATACACTCGTTAGAAGTGTTCCTGGAGGAACGCACGCACATGTATAAAATGGCCGCGGTACTCATAGCATGCAGCGCCAGTCTGTTTGCTACTGGTACGTCGTCCTGTTCCGATTCGGGCAGTTCCGGTTGCAGCCCGTGGTGGATGACATACTCGACGGGTAGCACTGGAGACGGCTCCTTTGGCCGTAGCACCGGCGTAGACCCGATCTTTACCCCTAATTTCACAAACGTTGCTGCCAGCCAGGATCCGCTTTCCGCGACCTTCAGCTGGATGTCTTCGACAAGTACTTCTGCTTCTGTAACTACCTCGAACTATTCAAACTGGTCGGTTAACACGAGTTGGTCGTCCGATTACGATTTCGCCCCATATTCGCCGCAAAGCAGCAGTTCGTCGTATTCGAGTTCGTATGTGTCGTCTTATTCGAACCTGACCTACACGAACAACGTGGCATCGACTTTGCCAAGCAATGTTGGCGAATCGGTCAGTAACGCGTTTTACTCGGGCGGCGATAGCGCCTACGCCTCGTACATGAATGCAGTGTATGCCTTGGCTTACGGCAGCCGGACCAGCGTAGCGGCAGCGGTTCCCAGCGCGCCAATCGGCGCGGCAGCTCTGGAATCCCCGGAACCGGGAACCTTCGTCGGGATCGGCGTCGGTCTGATGCTGATTGCGGCGCAGAAGGTTCGCCAACGGCGCAAGCTGCGGAAGTAACTCCAATCCAAGAATTTCAAAGAAGAAAGGCTTCGGGATCATCACCGAAGCCTTTCTTCTTTTGCTTTCCGCTTTCTACTTCCCGGACAGGAAAAATCGGAAGGATTTCGCCAGATAAGCCTTCAGTTGCTGCCGGGGAACCACGGCGTCCAGGAATCCGTGCTTGACCAGGAATTCGGATCGCTGGAACCCCTCCGGCAATTTCTGGCGGATGGTCTGCTCGATCACACGGGGACCCGCGAAGCCGATCAGGGCGCCTGGTTCGGCAATGTTGAGGTCTCCCAGCATGGCGTAAGAGGCAGTCACGCCCCCAGTAGTGGGATCTGTCAAGACGCTTATATAAGGAAGCTTGGCCTGGTCGAGCCGCATCAACGCAGCCGAGATCTTGGCCATCTGCATGAGCGAGACCGCGCCTTCCTGCATGCGCGCGCCGCCGGAGGCGGATATGATCACGAGCGGTTGCCGGAGCCGGATACAGCGTTCGATTGCCCGCGTAATCTTCTCGCCGACCACCGAACCCATGCTGCCGCCGACGAACTTCAACTCCATCGAGCAAACCTGCGCTGGCTGACCCTCGATCCGCCCGGATCCGCAAATGACCGCGTCGCGCAAGCCGGTGCTCTTCTGCATTGCTGCGAGACGGTCCTTGTATGACTTGGAGTCTTTGAAATCGAGCGGATTGGTGGATGAGAGGCCCGCATCGTGTTCTTCAAAAACGCCGTCGTCGAACAGCAGCGTGAGCCGGCTGCGCGCGTCGATCTTGAAGTGATAGTTGCACTTTGGGCAGCACTGCATGGTGTCATCGAGGGTCTTTCGCCAGATGATCTGGCCGCAACCCTCGCATTTTTCCCAAAGACCCTCGGTTTTGACGGTCTTCTCGCTATCCGGCGTGCCTTCCGCGCCCGTAGTCGGGCGTGTAAACCATGGCATGCTCTCAGTTTAACCCGATCGCAACAGGCGAGAGCATAAAGGTTCGCAGGCAACCCTCCGATCACTCCTACAAGTTCCCCGTGAAACCTTACGACCGATAGAGGTAAGCCTCTAGAGCGACGTAGGCATTTGTGCGGAAAGTCAATTCGAAGGAGTTGGGAAGAAACAATGAAGTTGGGTAAAGTTGGCATGACCCTTGCGCCGCTCACTCTGATGGCTGGCAGCCTGTTTGGTTTCGCGGCGCACATGCCGCAGGATGCCGCGCAGGGCGGTGACGCATCGTCTGTCGCGGTGCCGGCGGGATCGGCTCTGACAGAAGGCGAAATCATCATTCTGCTGCAGGCCAAGGTTCCAGTCGACGTGATTCAGAAGTTTGTGCAGACGCGCGGCGTCAGCTTCACCGCCTCGAAGGAAACCGGCCGTAAGATCATCAGCGCCGGCGGCAACGTGGCGCTCGTGGGCACCATCGCCCTGAACCAGAAGGAAGGCCAGGTGGTCGCCGCGGTTCAGGAAGACGGCAAGCGCAAGAAGTAAAGATCTGGCGAACCAGAATCCGCCGCCGAGCGGATCGGGAATTGGAAAGAAGCGAGCCCTGTCGCGGGCTCGCTTCTTGTTTTTAGTGGAACAGCGGAAGTTGCAGGATGTGCGTCAGCGCGACGGACGGGTCGTCATTCTCAATCGGGATCCGATAATCGGCCCGCGCATAGGCGGACCTGCGTTGTTCGAATAGCGTGGCGAAACGTTCGGGATCGCGGGCCAGAGGCCGGTCGGTGCAATGCGCGATGCGGTCTTTGATTCGTTCGATCGGACAGTCGAGCCAGATGCTCACTCCGTTTTCCTGCAGCAGTTGGAAATTGACTTCCTGGGCGAACGCGCCACCCCCCAGAGCCACAACCATGGGCCGGCCGGTCTGGATCATTCGTACGCGCTTGCGGATGCAGTCGGTTTCGAGTTCCCGGAAGGCCTGTTCCCCGCCCGTGTCGAAAATGTCGACGATGGAGCGGCCTTCGCGCTTGACGATATCTTCGTCAATGTCCACGAAGGACCACCCGAGTTCCTCCGCCAGGCGCTCGCCTACCGTGGTCTTTCCGCTTCCCATGAATCCGACCAGGTAGATTCCGGGAGTTCGCTTGAGCTTGAGGATCATCCTACTAAACGCCGGGGAGGCTCCGAAGGGGATAATGGTAGCATGCAACCGGTGCTTCTGCCGTTGTTTCCGCTCCAAGTCGTTCTTTTCCCGAGGACTCCGCTGCCGCTCCACATCTTCGAGCCGCGCTATCGGGAAATGATCGGCGAGGCCATCGAGAACAAGACCGAATTCGGCATCGTGCTGGCTGGCTCCGAAGGGATCGCGCCCCTGGGTTGTTCGGCCATCGTCGACCGGGTGGTGGAACGCTACGAGGACGGGCGTTTCGACATTGCGGCCAGCGGACGGCGGCGCTTCGAGATCCGCAGCCTGGACGACGAACGCGCGTTCCTGCGAGGACGCGTTGAGTTCTTCGACGACGACGACGGGACGGCCAGCGAGGCCGACCGGCAGGAACTGGCGACGCTGTGGCGCGAGTATTCCGGTTTCGCCGGCGTCGAACACGAGCCGCGCTGGGATGATCCGCAACTGAGTTTTCAGGTTGCGTACAGCATCACCGACCTGAACTTCCGCCAGACCCTGCTCGGGTTGCGCAGTGAAGTCAAGCGGGTGCGCAAGCTGCTGGAATTCTTCCCAGGCTACCTGGACCGCCAGAAGCACACCCAGCACATCCAGATGGTCGCCCCGAGAAACGGGCACGGCAAACACAAGGTGGAAGAGTAAGTTCCGAGATGCGTAGTGGCCAATACCTGATTTTTGACGCGGACGATACGCTTTGGGAAAACAACATCTACTTCGAGCGTGCGTTCGACGAGTTTGTCGATTTCCTCGACCATTCCACGCTCACGCCCGTGCAGGTGCGCGACATCCTTGATGAGTTGGAAGCGGTGAATGCGAAGATCCACGGGTACGGATCGCACCGCTTCGGCCGGAACCTGCAGGAAGTCTACCGGCATCTCGCCGAGCGCGAGATCCGCGAATCGGATCTCGACACGGTGATGAGCTTTGCGGAACGGATCCTGGATGCGCCGATGGAAATGATGCCCGGCGTCGAAGAGACGATCGCGGAACTCGCGTCCCGGCACGAACTCACACTGTTCACCAAAGGCAATCCGGATGAGCAGCGGTTGAAGATCGACCGGTCCGGCCTCGGCCAATACTTCGCGCATTGCGGCATCGTGAAAGAGAAGCATGCCGACGCATACTCGTCGCTGGTGGCGGAACGCGGGATGGTGCACGATCGGACCTGGATGATCGGCAACTCGCCAAAATCGGACATCAACCCGGCGCTCGAGATCGGCTTGAATGCCGTCTATGTGCCGCACGAACGCACGTGGATCCTCGAGAAAGCGGAGATCCGGCCGGGGCGCGGAAGGCTGCTGCGTGTCGACCGGCTGACGGATCTGCTCGACCATTTCTGACGTTGTGCGCTACACTCGATCCGTGCGGCGCCGGATCCTGTCCGTATTCCTGCTGTTGCTGTTCAGCCTCGGGCTGACGGTTCCCGCTGCGCTCGCTCTGTCCGCTCCGGACGAATCCTCCGTTGAGTCGAAGCTTCCGCCCTGTTGCCG
>CAZVKC010000023.1:56831-63417 GCA_964627455.1 uncultured Solibacteraceae bacterium
CCCTCTCACCTCTCACGCTCGTAAATCGCATTCTGATTTCGTTCGTCAGTAGAGGTTTTCATGAAACAGATTCTGTCCGTCGCGACAGCTTTAGCGTTTGTCTGCTGCGCGCAGGAAACGGTGCATCTGGCCAGCGTCAGCGGCCGGGTCATCGATGCTTCGGGCGCCATCATCGAAGGCGCTCGTGTCACGGCCAGGCAAACCGGCACCAACGTCACCGTATCTGCCGTCACCGGCAAAGACGGCCGGTTCCGCCTGCCGTATCTCCGGGTTGGACCGTACGCCCTGGTGGTTCGCCAAGCCGGCTTCACCGACTCGACGCGCGAGGTGACTCTCGCTGCCGGAGGCGCGTACGAACTGTCCATCACCATGTCGATCGGCCCGGCCGAGACGAACGTTCAGGTCGTCGCGGACGGCGACACGATCGAAGCCGCCCGCAGCCAGATTGCCGGCCGGGTCTCAGAGCGTGACCTGAGCGCGCTGCCGCTGAATGGGCGTAACTTTCTGGATGTCGCGCTGTTGATTCCCGGCGTGTCCCCCACCAACACAGGCAGCAACCAACTGTTCGCGGAAACGTCGGCGGTTCCGGGGCAGGGAATTTCGATCGGCAGCCAGCGCAATTTTTCGAACAACTTCATCGTCGACGGATTGTCGGCGAACGATGACGCCGCGGGGTTGAGCGGCATGCTGTACGGGGTCGACACCGTGCAGGAGTTTCAGGTCGTAACGTCGGGAGGCCAGGCGGAACTGGGGCGAGCACTCGGAGGTTTCGTCAATGTCGTGACCAGGAGCGGCACGAACACGGTCCGCGGGGACCTCTACGGTTACTTCCGGAATCAGCGATGGAACGCGGCGAACCCGCTGTCGAACACGAAGCTCCCAATGACGCAGGCGCAGTATGGCGCGTCATTGGGCGGTCCGCTGCGGACGGATCGCACGTTCTACTTTGCGAACTTCGAACGGCGCGATCTGAATCAAAGCGGGCTGGTGACGATCTCGCCGGCCAATGTCGCCGCGATCAACTCGCGTCTGGATGCGGTGGGGTTCACCGGGCAGCGCATTGCGACCGGCATTTATCCGAACCCGGTGCATCTGGAGAGTCTCCTGGGCAAGGTCGATCATCAGGTCAACGCGAGGGATCAGTTCAGCCTGCGCTACAGCCTGTATCGCAGCGACAGCCGCAACTCGCGCGGCGCGGGCGCGTTGAACGCCGCGACTGCATCCGCGGGACTCGACAACACCGATCAGACCATCGCGTTCGGAAATATTCTCACGCTGTCGTCTCGCACGGTGAACGAGACGCGCGGGCAATTCGCGTATAGCGATCTGCTGGCGGAACCGAGCGACCCCGCGGGTCCTTCGGTGAATATCGCCGGAGTTGCGGCGTTCGGCCGTCTTTCCGGATCCCCGACAGGGCGCCGCAATCGCATGTTCGAACTCATCAACAATCTGTCGCATCAGGCGGGAGCCCATGCGCTACGTGTGGGCGGAAGCTTCCTGTACAACGACACGTTCATCACCTATCCGCGATCGGTGCGCGGCGCGTACTCGTTTTCGTCCCTCGCGAACTTCATGAGCGGCGTCTACAACAATGCAGGTTTCACGCAGACGTTCGGCGCGATCTCGACGGCGCAGGCGAATCCCAACGCGGGTTTCTATGTGCAGGACGAATGGAAGGTCCGGCCCTCGCTGACCTTCAATCTCGGCCTGCGCTACGATCTGCAGTTCCTCGAATCGATCCGGACGGATCGCAACAATTTCTCCCCGCGAGCCGGCTTTGCCTGGACGCCATTCGCGTCGCGAAACACGGTCATTCGTGGAGGCGCAGGCTTGTTCTATGACCGCGTGCCGCTGCGCGCGCTTGCCAACGCGCTGCTGTCGAGCGCCAATACGACGCAAGTGAACAGCGCAAGCCAGATCAGCGTCAGTCTCGCGCCGGCGCAGGCGGGCGCTCCGTTGTTTCCCGGCATCATGCCGGCGGGTTCGATTCCCTCTGGCGTGCTGGCGAACTTCACGACCATGCAGCGCGATCTGCAGAATGCCTACTCCACGCAGTTCAACGTCGAGGTGGAACAACGCATGGGCGGCAAGAATGTTCTGAGCGTCGGCTACCAGCGGCTGCGTGGACTGCATCTCATCGCGTCGATCAACCAGAACGTTCCCGCCTGTGTGGCTGCGGGAATCAACAACGGGTGCCGCCCGAATCCGAACTACGCGAACAACAGCCAGTACCAGTCGGCGGGCGACTCGGTGTACAACGGCCTGCATGTCTCCTTCCAGCGGAGGCCCTCGCGCTGGGGCGCTTACCGGATCTCGTACACGTACTCGAAGGCGATGAACGATGTGGGCGAGTTCTTTTTCAGCGGCCCCATCGATCCGTACAACATCTGGCGCGACTGGGGACGCTCGGACGACGACCAGCGGCATCGCGTCGTGTTTCACGGGACGCTCGCCTGGCGCGGCTTCCAATGGAACTCGATGCTGCAGTACTATTCGTCTTTGCCTCTCAATGTGACAACCGGCGCGACCACCGTCCAGGGAACCTCCGCGCGTCCACTGGTGAACGGGCAGTTTCTGGAACGGAATGCCGGTACAGGCAACGACTTTTTCGGGATCAACACGCGGCTCAGCCGTGAGTTCCGGATCACCGAACGGCTGCGTGTGGAAGCCATGGCTGAGGCGTTCAACGCGCTGAACCATCGCAACAACCTCGCGCGAAATGGCGTATGGGGCGCGGGTGCGTATCCAACGGCCCCGGCCGCGACGTTTGGACAAGTGACCGCGGTGCAGGATCCGCGGTCGCTGCAATTGGCTCTGCGAATTCGCTTTTGAGGAAATGACGATGTTCTCTACCTGGATCACGACACTCTGGCTTGCGGCGAGCATTCGCCCGGATGCGCCGGCGGCCACTCCGTTTCGCCAGCCGCAACTCGCGCTGGCGGCGGATGGCAAGGTGGTGATGGCGTTCGGCGGCGGCTCTTCGATCTACTTCGCTGCGTCGAAGGACGGCGGTCAAACGTTCGGTGCGCCGGTGAAGATCGCCGAAACGGCCGCGCTCGCGCTGGGACGTCACCGGGGGCCGCGGATCGTCGCGTTGCAGGACGCTCTGGTCGTCACGGCGATCAGCGGCGAGCGCGTTGCGACGGGAGCGCACGCGCATGGCCTGCCGGAGGCCGGTAACTTGACGGCGTGGCGTTCGACGGACCAGGGGCGCACGTGGACTCGCGCCAGTGTGGTCAACGATGTGCCGGGAGCGGCGCGCGAAGGTCTGCATGCGATGGTTCCACTGGCCGGCGGCAAAGGATTGTTCGCCGTGTGGCTGGACCTGCGCGAGAAGGGGACCCGGTTGTACGGCGCGAGGTCCACTGATGGCGGCGTGACCTGGTCGAAGAATGTGCCCGTGTACGAGTCCCCCGACGGAACCATCTGCCAGTGTTGCCATCCTTCGCTGGCCGTCGATGCGTCCGGCGCGATTCGCGTGATGTGGCGCAACGTGATGGATGGTTCGCGCGACATGTACGTAGCGGTGTCGACCGACGGCGGCGCGCACTTCGCGCAGAGCAGGAAATTGGGCGACGGAACGTGGAAGCTGAACGCGTGCCCGATGGACGGCGGCGGTTTCGTCGTTGCCGATGACAAGGTCACTTCGGCCTGGCGCCGCGAAAACGCGATTTATCTTGCCGAAGAAGGTAAGCCGGAACGCGCCGTGGGAACCGGCAAGGATGTCGCGATCGCGCGCAACAGCAAAGGGCCGTATCTGGCGTGGACGCAGGAGGGCAACGTGGTCGCCCTGACGCCCGGCGCCAAGGATCCTGCAATGATCGGCAAAGACGGCGGCTTTGCGGCGTTGCTTGCGATGCCGGACGGCTCCGTTTTGACGGCGTGGGAGTCGCAGGGCGCCATCGAAACCCGCGTTCTCCGGTAGGGGGGTGAACAAGGGTACTCTATTCAGAGCACCATGACGCAACGCAACCTCTTCACCGTCCTCGAAGAGACTGTTTCGCAATACGGCGACCTGCAGGCGCTGTTTCAGCCGACGCCCGGCGCGAAGAAGGACGCAGGGCTCGAGCGCTATCAGGCGTACACGTGGCGCGCGTTCCGCGACATCTCGCGGGAAATCGGCGTGGGCCTCGCGCAACTCGGCGTCCAACATGGTGACATCGTCGCGATCTACAGCGAGACGCGCGCCGAATTCTACATGGCCGACTTCGGCGTGATGAGCATCGGCGCGATCTCAGCGGGACTCTACACGGCAGTTTCGATGGAAGAGCAGGCGCTCAACCTGCGCAAGGCGAAGCCCGCGGCGATCATCATCGAAACACCCAAGGCTCTGCGCGCGCTGCAGCACGCCATGGGCGACCTGCATCCGCAAATGCATTGGATCCTCATCACGGGTGAGGAGAACGGAACTCTCACTCTCGATGGATTGCGCGAGCTTGGACGCAAGGCCATGGCCGCGGATCCCGAAGCGTTTTCGAAGTTGCATGCGAAGGTGCAGCCCTCGGATGCGGCAGTGTTGTATCTGACCTCCGGCGCGACGGGCGCTCCCAAGATGGGGATCGTCAGCCATCGCGCTGCCGTGGCGAACATCGACATGGGGCCGCCTGCGATTGATGCGGGTCCGCACTCACGTGCGATTGCGTTCCTGCCGTCGGCGCATATCGCGCAGCGCATGGCGATGGAGTTTCTGGCCGTGCGCATGGCGTTCCCGATCTACTTTTCAGAAAGCCTGGCGCGGCTCCCGTATGAATTGAAGGTCGTGAAGCCGACGATCCTGCTCGCGCCGCCGCGCGTGTGGGAACGCATGTACGCCACGATTGCGACGGAGATCCGAAAGCGCGGCGAACTGAGCCGGCGCATCTTCTACGCGGCTGTGGGCGCGGGTGCGCGGGCGTTTCGTCTGAAGCAGGAAGGCAAGCCGATTCCCGGCTGGTTGCAGGCTTCCCTGCGGCTGTTCGACGGACTCGTCTACTCGAAGATCCGCGAACGCCTGGGCGGTGAACTGCAGATTCCGATTTCCGGCGCCGCGCCGCTCGGCAAGGATCTTGCGGACTTCTTCGGCTCCATCGGACTGCCGATCATCGAAGGCTTTGGCTTGACCGAAGCCGGCGTCACGACCCTCAATCCGACGGACCGTCCGAAATCCGGCAGCATCGGAAAGATGCTCACGGGCATCGAAGGCAAGGTCGCGGAAGATGGCGAACTGCTCATCAAAGGGCCGAGTCTGTTCGACGGTTACTATCAGGATCCGGAGTCGACAGCGGCAGTGCTGCGCGACGGCTGGCTGCACACCGGCGATATCGCGCGGGTTGACGAGGAAGGTTACTGGTACATCACTGGACGTAAGAAAGAGATCATCGTGTCGTCCAACGGCAAGAAGATCTACCCGGCGCGCATCGAGGAACTGTTCAAGGCCGAACCGCTGGTCAATCAGATGGTGCTGATTGGCGACAAGCTGCCGTATGTTACGGCCATCTTCACGATTTCGGTGGCAGCGGCGGAATCGCTCGACGGCATGCAGGAATACAAGGGCCGGACCCTCGAGGAACTGTCGCAGGCGCCGCCGGTGCTCGCGGCTCTGCAGAAGGCCGTGCAGAAGGCGAACAAGCAGTTGCCGTCGTTCGAGCAGATCCGCAAATTCAAAGTGCTCGACCGCGAATTCACGATCGAAGCCGGCGAGATGACGCCGACGATGAAGGTCCGGCGGGCGCGTGTGCTCGAGAACCATCGCGAGATGATCGGCAGCCTGTACGTGGGTAAAGATATCGACTGATGTCGCGGTTTGCAGCGGTGCAGTTCAAGGCCGTGAAGGGCGATTGGGACGCCTCTGTTGCGAGGCTCTCCCGACTGGTTGACAGCGCTGCGGGTGCTGCGTTGATTGTGTGTCCAGAGATGGCGCTGACGGGATACGTGTTCCCCGGCGAGGATGCAGCGCGCGAAGTCGCGGAACCCTGCGATAGCCGCACCTTTCAATTTGCATCCGATGTCGCACGGCGGCAGCAGGCGTACCTCGTGATCGGGTATCCCGAACTGGCCGGCGATGGCCGGCTGTACAACTCCGCGCTGATCGTCGCACCCGATGGATCGCTGCTCTACAACTACCGCAAGCGCTTGTTGTACGAGCAGGACGAAACCTGGGCGCAACCGGGCGACACGCCATACCCGCTGATTGAAACGCCCTTCGGAATGCTCACCTGCGGCATCTGCATGGACCTCAACGATGAGCGTTTCATCGACTTCCTCTTCGAGAGCGGACCCGACGTCATCGCGTTCCCCACCAACTGGCTGGACCAGGGCTTCGACATCCGCCCGTACTGGCGCTGGCGCATGGATCACTACCCGGCGTGGCTCGTGGCGGCCAATACCTACGGGGCTGAGGAACACATTCACTTTCGCGGACGCTCTGCGATCCTCGATCCGCTGGGACAGACGGCCGCAATGGCCGCTGCCGCAGGCGATGCCGTGATTACGGGCTGACGGCGGCCCACTCGCCGGCTGAGTCGAATTTCGCAGGATCGTTCACCTTGACCATTTCGCTGCGCAGATCCGCGCGCATTCTTTCGATGCGGTCTTTCTGTCCGGGATC
>CAZVKC010000023.1:63517-74201 GCA_964627455.1 uncultured Solibacteraceae bacterium
CAGATGTCCATCAGATACGTGAGCGTCTGGACGCGTTTGCCTTTCGGGATGCCGGGTCCACGGGCGATGAGCGGCACGCGCCAGCTGTGGTCGTAGAGGTTCTGTTTGCCGAGTAGGCCGTGCTGTCCGACGGCGAGTCCATTGTCGCCTGCGAAGAAGACGTAAGTGTTCGCGGCCTCGCCGGTCTTGTCGATCGCGTCGAGAATGCGGCCGATCTCATGATCGACGGCGGTGACCATCGCGTAGTAATCGGCGATGTGGCGGCGGACCTCGTCGGGCTTGCGTGGGAATCCTGCCAGCATCTCGTCGCGAACCTTCAACTCGCCGTTGTCGAACGGATGTTCCGGCAGGAAGTTCGCGGGCAGTTTCATCTTTGCGGGATCGTACATGCGGTCAAACGGCGGCGGGGCCGTTCGCGGATCATGCGGCGCAGTGAAGGCGACATACAGGAAGTACGGGGACTCTTTGTTGGAACGCCTTGATTCGAGGAAACGAATTGCGGAATCCGCGAAGAGCTTGCTGGCAAAGCTCTCCTTCTTGTGCTGGGCCCGCGCCTTCGCATACTTGCCGGTCGGGTCGAAGTCCTGCACTTCGACATCGAACTGATCGGACATGCCTCCGAAGAAGATGTTCTCGGCGCCTTGCGTGAAGGTCCTGGCGAAGTACTCAGGGCCGTTGTGCCACTTGCCGCTCATGAACGTCCGGTAGCCGGCGTCCGCGAGCAGTTTCGGGAACGGCGTGAACGTTTGCGGCGCCTTGGCGGCCATGATGTCTCGATGGACATTGAACAGCGAGCGTCCGGTCATCAACATCGCGCGGCTGGGAACACAAATTGCCCCGTGCGTGCCGCCCATGGTGAACGTGTTCACGAATGCCGTCCCGCTCGCGGCGAGGCGATCCATGTTCGGCGTTTGGATCTCGGGATTGCCGAGCGCGCGAATCGTGTCGAAGCGCTGATCGTCGGTGTACAGCAGGACGATGTTGGGCCGCTTGGTTTGTGCGAACGCAGTCGCGGCAGTCAGGGCGAGTAAATCGCGGCGAGTCATAGTATCGAAGGTCTCTTGAAGGGTCCTGTGAGGTTCTGTGAGAGCAGGTTGGCAACGTGGATCGGGGTGAGATCCTCGAGGAAGGGGCCGATGATCTGGACCCCGACGGGAAGCGGTTCCGGGCCACTGGTCATCGCGACAGGAACAACCGTGGCGGGGCATCCGCTGAGGCCCGCGGGCGAGATCCACGGGCTGAGGTCTGTGTAGGGACGCTTGCCGGATCCAGTCTCGACAAAACGGCGGTGACGCGGCGCCGAATGGTCGTGCCGGATTGCCGGAACAATCGTCACCGGCGTGATGAGGACGTCGTACTCTTTGAAATACTCCTGCCAGACGCGGCGCAGTTTGAGACGCTCGATGTGGAACTTTTCCCACGTCTCGTAGGGCGCGCGCACGGCTTCGAGCGTCGCTCTTGCGTACTCCTCGTGCGGACCTCCGAACTCAGTCGCGAGCGCCTTGCGCTGGGCCTCGTTGATCGATGCGGCCTGAAACGCCGTGGTCAGAAAGCGGAAGACTTCGTAGTTGCGCTTGAAGTCGAATCCCGCGGGCCACCCTTCGCGCACTTTGCCTGCCTGCGAGAGAGCTTTGAACAGAGGCACGAGAGCCTTGGCGGTTTCGGGCGCGACCGGGCAGTATGGATCGTCGGCGACCCACCCGATACGGTATTCGAACAACGTACGCCGGCGTGATGGCGGAGGCGTCCAGCGATACGCGACACCCTGCTCGGCGTCGGGTCCCGCGATGACGTCGAGCATCAACTTGAGATCATCGGCGGAGCGGGCGAGAGGTCCGGCGACGGACCATTCGTTGGGCCCGCGGAAGTCGCCAGGCGCGGGCGGCATCCAGCCCGTGCGCGAGACGAGATGCACAGTGCTCTTGTGTCCGAAAACGCCGCAGAAATGCGACGGAATGCGAATGGATCCGCCGGAATCGGAGCCGAGTTCGAGGTAGCTGAAGCCCGACGCAATGGCCGCCGCGCCGCCGCCGGTGGAGCCTCCGCAGGTGTGTGCCGCGTTCCAGGGATTGTTGGTCGTGCCGGCGATGTCGTTGTACGCCTGCAGGTCCGCGGAGAATTCGGGCAGGTTCGTCTTGCCCACGATGATCGCCCCGGCCGCGCGTAGTTTCGCCACCGCGACAGCGTCCTCTTTGGGGATGAAGTTCTCCCAGATCTTCGAGCCGGCCGTGGTGCGTATGCCCGCCGTTGCGAAGGCGTCCTTCACGGACACAGGCAGGCCGTGCAATGGACGATTTGCGTCCCGCTTGCGCTGTGGTGAATCCGCCTGCTTCGCCTCGGCAAGCGCAGCCTCTTCGCGCAAAAGCATGAACGCGTTCACCTTTGGGTTCAGCTTGCGGATCCGCGAGAAGACGTGTGTCGTGAGTTCGTGCGACGAGATGGTTCCTGCCGCGAGCGCGTCGAGGGCCTGCCGCGCCGTCGCATACTCGGGGTCGAACTTCGATACGGCTGCCGCCCGGGCTCTCGGGAATCGTGAGATGAAGGGCGCCGCGATCAGCGCGGCCGCAGCCTTGCGTCGGGAGGAGGGCATAGCAGAAGTTTATCGTGTGTTATTGTGACAAAACCGTGGGAGCTTCCGATTTGACCTTGCTGTTGCAGCAGGCAGCCTCCGGTGACACGGCTTCCCAGGACCGGGTACTCGACCTGCTGTACGGCGAACTTCACAAGATGGCGGAGATTGCATTACGCACCGAAAGGGCGGAGCATACCCTGCAGGCAACTGCACTGGTGCATGAGGCGTACCTGCGCCTGTTTGGAGCCCAGCAGGTCGAATGGCAGAGCCGGCAGCACTTCTTCGTCACGGCCTCCCGAACCATTCGCCGGATCCTCGTCGATTACGCGCGCAAACACAATTCGCAGAAGCGCGGAGGGGATGCCTCGCGAGTCGATTTCGAGAACGCGCTGCTGATCGCGAAGTCGTATTCGAAAGAGTTCGTGGAACTGGATCGCGCGCTCGAAGAACTCGCGTCGGCGGATCCCCGCAAGAGTCAGGTCGTGGAACTCCGCTTTTTCGGCGGCATGACGATGGAAGAAATCGCAGCCCTGCTGCACGTATCCGAGAACACCATCAAACGCGATTGGACGATTGCCCGCGCGTGGCTGCAAAGCCGCATCGAACAGAATCCTGCGAATTGATACGAATATGCGCGCCTGGGAACTGCAAGAGTTTGGACTGGACGGCCTGCGGTTGCGTGCGGATCGACCCGCTGAAACGTTATCGCCCTGGGACGTGCGCGTGCGGATCCGCGCCGTGTCGCTCAACTTCCGTGACTGGTTGATGGTGAAGGGCCAGTACAATCCACGCCAGCGTTTGCCTCTCATTCCGTGTTCCGATGGCGCGGGCGAAGTGATCGAAGTGGGATCCGCCGTGACGCAGTGGAAGCCGGGCGATCGCGTGTGTGCGATCTTTGCGCAAGGCTGGCAGAGCGGCCGTGTGGCGAAAGAGAAAGTGTCGACCACGCTGGGAGGTCCGCTGGACGGTACGCTGCGCGAAGAGGCTGTGTTCCGCGAGAGTGGACTGGTGCGGATCCCCGCGCATCTCGAATACGCGCAAGCGGCTTGTCTGCCGTGCGCCGCAGTCACGGCTTGGAATGCAATCGTCGAACAGGGGCAGGTCCGCGCGGGGCAGGTCGTGCTGGTGCAGGGGACCGGCGGCGTGTCGCTATTCGCGATGCAGTTCGCGTTGCTGCATGGCGCGCGCGTGATTGTGACGTCCTCGAGCGATGAGAAATTGACGGCAGCGATGTCGCTCGGCGCACACGACACGATCAACTACCGCACGGTTCCGGATTGGGAGAAGCGCGCTCGCGAACTCACGGGCGGCCTCGGCGTCGATCACATCATCGAAGTCGGCGGCGCGGGGACGCTCGCGAAATCCTTGCGCGCGATCCGCATGGGCGGCGCCATTAGCATCATCGGGCAATTGACAGGCAACGCGACCGAGGTGAACCTCATCCCGATCCTCATGCAGAACGTGCGGCTGCAGGGCGTGATCGTCGGCAGTCGCGAAACCTTCGAGAACATGAATGCGGCGATTGAGCAGAACGGCCTCACGCCCGTCGTGGATCCGAAGCGGTTCTCGTTCGAAGAAGCGAGGGACGCGTTCGCCTACCTGGCCTCGGGATCGCACTTCGGCAAAATCGTCATCGACGGCGCCGCTTAATCAGGACCCGCGCCAGCCGCGGCTTCACACGCGAAAATCTGCGCGTCGATTCCGTACTGCGCCTTGTATTTCTCGCGAATCTGCGAAGCAAAATGGTCGAAGGTCGAGCGCTCGATCAGGTTGACGGTGCAGCCGCCGAAGCCGCCGCCGGTCATGCGTGCGCCATACACGCCGTCAATCTGCAATGCGGTCGCCACCAGGTAATCGAGTTCCTCGCAACTGACTTCGTAATCGTCGCGAAGACTTTCGTGGGAACCGATCAGCAACCGGCCCATCTCCTGCGCCGTGGATGCGCCGAGGAACTGCTCGACGCGCTGGTTCTCCGATACGACGTGCCTGGCGCGTTTGCGCAGAACCTCGTCTTCGAGCGTCGACACTTGTTCGAGCGTCGCGTCGCGCAACGATTCCAGGCCCAACAACGCAGTCGCCTGTTCGCACTGCCCACGGCGGATACCGTACTGGCTCGCGCCCAGTTCGCGCTTGACCATCGAATTCACGGCGACCACCAGCATGTTGTCCGGCAGCGTCACCGTCGCGTAGTCGAGCGAACGGCAGTCGATGCGCACCGCGCAGCCCTTGCGCCCGTGGACCACGACAAATTGATCCATGATCCCGCAAGGCGTGCCTGCAAAGTTGTTCTCCGCGCGCTGGCAGAGCTTGGCGAGTTCCGCGC
This sequence comes from uncultured Solibacteraceae bacterium, assembly GCA_964627455.1. Taxonomy (GTDB): domain Bacteria; phylum Acidobacteriota; class Terriglobia; order Bryobacterales; family Bryobacteraceae; genus F-183. Next base: position 68,413 of record CAZVKC010000023.1, read on the forward strand.
CGCTGCCCATCGCGCGTTCCGGACCGAGCAGCGCGAGCGCCGTCGCAACCTCGATCGCAGCCGAAGAACTCAAGCCCGCGCCCATGGGGACATCGGATTCGATGTGCAGATCCAGGCCTTGATCGACTGCGAAGCCGGCCTGCAGCAACTCCACCGCGACTCCCACGACGTAGTCGCTCCAGTCGCCCCGCGGCTTGGCGGTTGCGATGCCGTCGAGCGGCTGCTCGAAGTCCCCGCGCGTGTTGACGGCGTGGATCCGCAACGAACACCGGTCGTTCGGCGTAGCCGTCACACGGCAGGCGCGATCGATCGCCATCGGCAGCACGAGGCCGCCGTTGTAGTCGGTGTGGTCTCCGATCAGGTTGATGCGGCCAGGCGCGCGATACCGCAGCGTGGCGGCGCTCATTAACCCGACCGCCTTGCCAGCCACAGCAGTGTGCCGCCGAATGCGAGCATGAACAGGCCGGTGTAGAGATTCAGATTCATTTCGAGCAGCGGCGCTGTGGCGCCGGTGAACGAGACGGCCACCAGGATCATGCCAAGCAGCACGAAGAAATAGCCGGATGGTTTTCTCAAGTCTTCCATGGATCCCTACCAGAACAGCAGATTCAACACGACGAGAACGGCGATGACGACCAGTGCGAGCGGAACCGGCCGGCGGTACCAGGGGACGTCTTCCGCGGGGATCTCGGTGAGTCCGTAGACCAGGCCGCGCAATTCGCTGTCCGCCTTCGGCTGCGTCGCCAGACTGATGACGGTTGTCGCGATCATGCAAAAGCTCCAGGCGAAGATCGCGATCCAGAAGTTCTGCGCCATCGTCGAGGGGAATTCGTACAGCTTGCCGAGTACGCCGCCTTTGCCTTCCGCGACCGTCAAAGCCCAAGTTGCGGCGGCCGCGCCGGTGCCGGAAATCAGTCCCCAGAACGCGCCATGGCCCGTGCTGCGCTTCCAGAACATGCCCAGCAGGAAGGTCGCAAACAACGGTGCGTTGACAAAGCCGAAGACCAGTTGCAGCAGGTCCATGATGTTGTTGTAGAGCTGCGCGACGTAAGCGGTGGCGATCGAAAGTCCGATGCCGACGACCGTGGTCCAGCGGCCGACCTGCAGATAATGCTCGTCCGGCGCGTCCTTCTTGATGTAGCTCTGGTAGATGTCGTAGGTCCAGACCGTGTTGAACGCCGTCACGTTGCCGGCCATGCCGGACATGAACGAAGCCATCAGCGCGGTGAGGCCGACGCCCAGCAAACCCGCGGGATAGAACTGCGCCATCAACGTAGTGAGCGCGGCGTCATAGTCGTAGCCGGACCCCTTCGCGGGCAGCGCATAGCCGGATCCCGCCATCTTGGTCAATGCCAGCGCTGCGATGCCGGGGATGATCACGATGAACGGCATCACCATCTTGGGAAACGCGGCAATGAGTGGTGTGCGGCGCGCAGCGGACATCGAATTGGCGGCCATGGCTCGCTGCACGACGAGGAAGTCGGTGCACCAGTAGCCGAAGGACAGCACGAAGCCAAGTCCCGCGATGAGGCCGAAGACTTCGACGCCCATCGGGTTCTGCGACGCGTCGCCGACGAACCGCCAGGAATGCGTCAGGTTCGCGTCAATGCGGGATGAAATGCCTTCCCAACCGCCTGCCTTCACGGTCGCGGCGATGGTCAGCGGGGCGAAGCCGATCACAATCAGGAAGAACTGCAGGACTTCGTTGTAAATCGCGCTGGTGAGTCCGCCGAGGTAGGTGTAGATCAACACGATGACCGCCGACAGCAACACCGAACTGGTGAAACTCCAGCCCAGCACGAGTTCGAACAGGCGTCCCAGCGCGTACATCGAAATGCCCGACGAAAAGACAGTCATGACGGCGAAGGTGATCGCGTTCAGGCCGCGCGTCTTCTCATCGAAGCGAAGCTTGAGGTATTCCGGCACGCTGCGCGCGCGGCTGCCGTAATAGAACGGCATCATGAAGACGCCGACGAACAGCATCGCCGGCACCGCGCCGATCCAGTAGAAATGCGCGGTCATGATGCCGTACTTCGCGCCCGACGCGCACATGCCGATGACTTCCTGTGCGCCGAGGTTTGCAGCGAGAAATGCGAGGGAGGTGATCCAGGTGGGGATGGAATGTCCTGAGGTCAGAAAGTCCGAACTGGTCTTGACGTTCTTGCGAACGAACCATCCGATCCCCAGGACAAACCCGAAATAAACCGCGAGGATGACGTAGTCAACGAGGGCTAGATGCATGCGAAACGATCCAGCCTAACACATTGGCTACTGGATTACGATGTTGCGTTCCTGCAGCAACTCTCCGGTGCGCTGCAACAACGTCAGGATGTTGCGGCGGTATTGCAGCGACTCGCGAACCAGCGCTGCTTCGGCAAGCGACAGGTCATTCTGTGACGCGAGCACAAAGAAGATCGTGGTGGTGCCGAGTTCGTAGCGCTTGAGGTCGGCGTCGACGCGCTTCTGGGCGAGATCCCGAGCGATCTTGGCCAGTTCGACCGATGCTTTCGAGTTCTCGACCTGGTTGATCGCCGTTAGCACGTCCAGGCGGACCCGCTGCTCGAGCGATTTGACGCGCATCGCATCGAGTTTCTTGCTGATGAGCGCGTCGGAAAGGTCTGCCGAAGCCTTGCGATCCTTGATGGGCAGACGCCAGGTGATGGAGAAACCGTAAGTCGGGAACCCGAAGCCGAACAGCTGGTTCAGCGCGTCGCCCATGCCTCCGGGGATGATACTGACAATCTGCTGTTGTCCGAAGACATTTTGGCGCTGGAAGAACTGGCCGCCGCGGCCGTAGGAGGAGTAGTTAAGGCCGAGCGAAAGGTCCGGACGCAGGGCATTGGTCGCCAAACGAATGTTGAGATCGTCGACGTCCAGGTTCTGGGCGAGCGATTTCAGGTCCGGGCGGCGCTGCAGCGCCTTCGTCACGAGACCCTCTTTGTCGAAGCTCTGCGTGCCGGCCGGCGGATCCACCGATTCGGTCAGCACGATCGGCAGGTTGCGCATGTCGGGATCGAGGTCCGCGCCGATCTGGCGGCGCAGCGCATCTTCGGCCTGCGCGAGACGGTAGCGGGCTTGTGTGACCTGAATTTCCGCGTTCGCGTAGTTGGCCTGCGGCTGGAAGATTTCAAGCGACGAGATCGCGCCGAGTTCGAGTTCGCGCTGCGAACGCTTCAACGAAGTGTCGGCAAGCTTCAACGTCTGTTCCTGCACTCGGACGTTTTCACGCGCTTCCACCACGTTCCAATAGGCGAGTTCCGCTGCGGAAATCAGGCTGAGAATCTGATCTTCGACGCTGTACTGCGCGCCCTTGAGGCGGCTCTGGGCCAAGGTGATCGGAAGCTTGGTGATGTAGCTGCCGCGGCCGCGGAACAGGGGCTGCGTCACCGAGAAGTTCAGATTCGAAGTATAGGCCGGATTGAACAGCGCGAAGGCGTTATTCGTCGACAGCTTCTGGTTCGTATAGCCGATCTGGAACTGCCCGCCGGTGTTGACGTTCTGTGTGTACGTCAACTGCAGGGGTTGAGTCAACTGGTTGAGGGTCGCTGCGCCCTGCAGTGCGTCCGAGGTCGGCGTATTCTGGCGGGTCGACGAGAAGCGGGCGAACACCTGCGGGTCAAAGGTCGAGTACGCGCGGGTGATGGCGTTGCGGTTGACCTGCACCGTCAGTTTCTGCACCGAGATGTCGTAGTTATTGGCGAATACGAGATCGAGGTAGTTCTTCAGCGACAGTTCCAGCTTGCCGCCCACGACGAAGTCAGGGAGCCGGACCGGCGGCTGCAGTTCCACCTTGGTGGACGGGGTCTCAAACCGCTTCCGGAAATAGGCAGGCTTCGGAAAGTAGGCTTCGTTGATCGGGGCGGCCGTCGTAGCGGCAGCTTTTTCCGCGACCATGGACTGCTTGACAGGCGGGGTTCCGGCCGCCGGGCCCGCGACAGGAGCCTGATTGTCTTCGCTGGCGGCAGCAGCCACTGCCGCCGCGAACAAACATGCGAGGAGGACGTTCTTCATGTGATCTCGTATTATTCGTAACGGATCGCCTCGATCGGGTCGAGACGTGCGGCTTGCACCGCGGGATAAATGCCGAATACCAGGCCGATGCCCACCGACACGCCGAACGCGACGGCAATGGACGTGAAGGTCACCACCGTCGACCAGCCGGTCGCCTTGGCAATCGCCAGCGACAGACTGAAGCCGAAGGCGATGCCGATCAGGCCGCCCATCATGGAAATCAACACAGCCTCCGTAAGGAACTGCCGGATGATGTCCTTCTGCCGGGCGCCGATGGCGCGCCGGATGCCGATTTCGCGGGTGCGTTCGAGCACCGTGGCGAGCATGATGTTCATGATGCCGATGCCGCCGACTAGAAGCGAAATGCCGGCGATACAGATCATGACGACCTTAAAGGTAAATTGCGTTTTCTTGCGCTGTTCGAGCAAGCCGGCGGGCACGACGACGTTGTAGTCGCCGGCGTCCTTGTGCGTGGTGCCGAGGATCGCTTTCACAATGCCGGAGGTTTCAATCGAGTCGACGCCCGTGTCCACCTTGAGGTAGATGCCGTCGATCTCATCCTTGAGAAACGAGTTGTTGTCTTCGAACCGGCGCATCACCGTGTTGAGCGGCGCGATGACGAGGTTGTTGCGGTCTACGACTTCGAGGTCTGTGTCGGAATCCGCCGTGGCCTGTTGCGCGAGAACGCCGACCACCTGCAGCCACTGGTCGTTGACCTTGACGTGCTTGCCGACGGCCGGCTCATAGCCGAACATGTTCACCTTGGCGGATTCGCCGAGCACGCACACCGGATTCGAACGGTTGTCGTCTTCGTTGGTGAAGAACCGTCCTTCGACCGCCTTCAGCGAGTTGATGTCGAAGTACTCGGGTGACACCCCGATGAGCAGCGGCATTTCCGCTGCAGGCTTCGGCAACACCTTGAGCGGCTTGAAACGCTTGCGCGGCGTGGCCGCGGCGATGCCGCTGATGTTTTCGGAAATCGCGCGGTAGTCGCGGAACGAGAGTCCCGGCGACACGGCGCGGCGGGTCTGCAATTCGTTGCGATCGACCGCTTCCTTGGCTTCGATGATGATGTTGTTGACGCCGAGGAGATCGATGTAGCTCATCATTTCCTTCTGCGCGCCGGCGGTGATCGCGAGCATCGCGACCACGGCGCCGACGCCGAAGATCATGCCGAGCATGGTGAGGAGACTGCGTAGCTTGTGTACAAAGAGGCTCTGCAGCCCCATGTACAGTTCAGGAAGTAGACCGGATAACATCGCTTACGACTTGCCTCCCGGCAGTGCGCCCATCGCTCCGCCGCTGCCCTTTTCTTTGTCCTTGCCCTTGCCGCCCTTCTTGGCGGTTGGATCGGAAAGTGCGATCACTTCGCCGGGCTGCACGCCTTCGGTGATCGTCATCGTGTTCTCGCTGCGCTTGAATGGCTTGATCACGCGGGCTTCGAACTGGTTGCCCTTCTTGACGTAGACCACCGGCTTGCCGTCCACTTCGAAAACGGCCTGCATCGGCACATGGATCGCGTTGGGAATCTTCTCGACGATGATCTGCACGTCGGCCAGCAGGCCGGGACGCAGCAGCACATCGAACTGGGTGTCTTCTTCCGGAGGAGGGGGAAGCTTGGCGTTCTCGAGATCCTTCGCGGAGAACTGTCCCGCGCCGCCGCCGAATCCTCCAAAGCCGCCGCCGAACCCGCCAGCACCACCGGGGGCGCCGTTGCCTCCGCGACGGCGTCCGCCGCCGCCTGCGCCAGCCTGATCACCGGCCGCCGCGCCGCCCGC
>CAZVKC010000023.1:74301-78243 GCA_964627455.1 uncultured Solibacteraceae bacterium
CGCCGCGCTGATCCGCCGGACTTCTTCTGCATCTGAGCCATCAGATCGCGCATTTGCGAGAACACCTTCTGACGCTCTTCCTGCGACAACTCGGAAATGTTCTTGCCGCCGGTCGCTTTCTGCATGGCGTCACGCATCTTCTGGGCGTCTTCCGGAGACAGGTTGCCCATCATGCCGCCCATACCGCCTGCGCCTCCACTGCGCTGACCAACACCGCCACCGCCGGCGCCGGCGAACGCTCCGCCGCCGTTGCCGCCGCCCGGGGCCTGGAACATCATGCCGGGCGCTCCACCGCCACTGCCGCCCTGCTGTTGGCCGCCGCCGCCACCCATGCCGCCCATGCCGCCGCCGGCCGCCATCATCATGGGAGCGCCGGCCGGGATCGACACGACATGCTTCTTGCGATTGGCTTCCGCCGTGGCGAGGATCTTGGCAATCTGGTCCGGCTTGGCGCCGAGCGCGCCCAGCAGTTCCTTCATGTCGATGTTGAAGATGACATCGAACTTCTTGGCGGGGTCGAACGAGAACGCGTTGGCGCTCGCCGTACCGCTCAGCGTCTTGATGGTCGCCTTCAACTTCTTTTCCGGAAGCGCATCGAGCGTCATTTCCGCTTCCTGGCCCTCTTTCAAGTTGGCGCGATCGAGTTCGCCGACCTTGGCGACGATTTCCATCTCGGAAAGGTCGAGGATGTCCGCGACGGGAATGCCGGGCTGGATCTGGTCGCCTTCGCGGATGTCCGGCACCTGCGCGCCGGGGAACATGAAGCCCGTACGATTCTGACGCACCGCGACCAGTCCGCTGATCGGCGCGAGCAGTTTCACCTGCATCAGGCGCGAACGTTCGCGAGCCATTTCGAGGTTGCCCTTGTTACGCTTCTCGCGCAGCACCGCGAGTTCCGCCTGCGCCTGTTCCTGCCTGCTCTTGATGTCGCTCTCGAGCTGTTTCAACCGGCGGCGGGCTTCTTCGAGCGTCAGCTTGTTCTTCTGCGCGTCGATCGCCGAGATCAGCTCATTGCGCTTGACTTCGAGTTCCGCGCGGCGGACGCTATAGCGCGCCTGCAGCAGTTCCACCTGGTCCTGATTGTTGCGGATCGCCAGATCCGCCTGCGCCTTCTTGATCTGTTCGTCGATCTGGTCGAGTTCGAGTTGCTTTTCTTCGATGCGCGATTGCACTTCCGAATCGTCGAACTCGCACGCGAGATCCTTCTCACGCGCGAACGCGCCAAGGGGCGCGAGGCGAGTCACCTGCACAGTGCCGAACAGGTTCGGGGCCGTCAGCGTCGCCGAACGGACGGCGCGCAGTTCGCCACGGGCAAAGCTCTTGACGATCACGTCACCCTTGCGGACCTTCGCGGTCGCAATAGTGGCTTCTTCCTTCGGCAGGCTCTGGAAGGCGATGTATCCCGCGTAGGAAGCGCCTCCGAGAACCGCGAGTATCAATAACCGGACAATCCACTTCTTCATATGCGTCGACGTTCTTCGTTAGATCTTCTTGGCCTTCTTGGCCGCTTCCACCGGGTTCTCGAGCGCAACCGTTTCGCCCGGTTTCAGCCCGCTGACCACCACGATGTCGGTCTCGTTGCGCTTGCCGACTTCGATGCGGCGGAGTTCAAAATTCTCGCCCTTCTGGACATACACCGCGGGCTTGCCGCCAACCGTGATGCTGGCGCGCAGCGGGATCATCAGGGAGTTCGGAATCTTCTCGAGGATGATCTCCGCGCTGGCGCTCATGCCGGGGCGCAGGCGGGGATCCGTCTGCTTGAGCGTGGCGCGGGCCGGAAATGTTTTTTCCTGCATGAAGGGTCCGCGGAACTGCACCGAAGCAATCGGGCTGATCCAGTCGAGCGTGGATTCGAATTCCTTGTCCGGGATCGCGTCCACGCGAATGCGGCCTTCCTGCTCGATCTTCAACTTTCCGCGATCCACCTCGTCGAGTTTGAGGTCGATGCGCAGCGTCGAGAGGTCGGGGATTTCCGCGATCGCCGCGCCCGTCCAGGCGCGGTCGCCTTCTTTGAACGGTGGCGGCGCGGATCCGAAGGAGCCCTGGCTGCGGCCGTTCGGCAACACATTGAGGATCCCGTCGATCGGCGCGCGCAGCACCATCTTCGACAGGTAGCCGCGGACGCGTTCGGAATCGCGGATGTACTTATCCTTCTTCTGCTCGAGACGGTCAAGGTCGGCCTTCTGCGTAATCTTATGCGAGTCGGAAACGGTCTTGACCTGGTTCAGTTCGCCCTGGCTGATGCCGACGTCGATCCGGTTCTTGGCGCCTTCGATCTCGGAAATTACTTCCGCTTTGCTGGCTTCGAGCTTGGCGCGCTCCAGATTGTATTCCGAGGTCATCTGGTTCATGCTGTCCTGCTCGTTGGTGATCCGGTGCGACGCCTTCAACTGCACCATTTCCGAATCCACCGTGCGTACGCTGGTGTTGCGCTCGAGCAGCGTCTGTTCCTGCTGCGCGGCGTCGAATTCCACCACCACCTCGCCGCGCCGGATCATCTTGCCGGATTCGGCGAGCTTCGTGATGCGGAGTTCCGGCACCTGCGGCGCGTTGATGAACTCGCTACGCACCGAGCGGATCTCTCCGCGCGTGCGAACGCTGAGGATAAACTCACCCTGCTTGACCTTGGCCACCGGGACTTCGACCTTGGTTTCGTTTATGCCGGAGTAGCGATAGGCGGCAAACGCTCCGCCGCCCACGACAAGGCTTCCTACGATCCAGGTAATCAACTTGCGGCGTCCGCCGCCCGCCTGGCCGAGCCGGCCCGTTCTCAAATCTTTCGACATGGCTTCTTATCTTCGAAGAACACGATTTCCTGCTGCTTCTTCCTGTATCCTGTCTATCTCACGTGGTCTGGCGGGGAATGTCGTATTGTTTGTCCGGAGGGCGATCGAGTGCGACCACCTCTTTCGGCTTGACGCCGGACCGCACGACGACGTGGGTAAAGCTCCGCAACCCGAGTTCGACCTCGCGCCGCTGCCACGCGCCTCCCGGGCCCTGTACGAATACATAAGGCCTCGACGTTTCGCTGCCGTCCTGATGTACGCTGCCCAGCGGCACGAGCACCGCATTCTCTTCACTTTCGAGAATCACGTCCACGCTGACCGACAAATCCGGAATGACCCGCGGATCCATCTTTTCGAGCTTCAGCCGCAGCGGGATCTCCTTGACGTAGTTCGCTCGCACGCCGCCCGTCTTCGGCACGCCGCCGACCGAGTACACGTGGGCCGGCAATTCGAGGTCCGGATACGCGTCGAACTTCACGCGCGCCTTGGCGCCGATGCGCAGCCGGTCAATATCCACCTGGTTGACGCTCGCGTTGATTACCATCGACGAGGGATCCACGATCGACATAAAAAACTGCCCCGGGTACAACTGGTCGCCATTCTGAATCTGCTGCATTTCCGAGCCGCGGAATGAATTCTGCACGACCACCAGTCCATCGATCGGGGCCTTCATGATGAGGCGCTCGGCGTTGGCTTCGGCGCGCTTCAACTCCGACTTCGAACGTTCGAAATCCAATTCCGACGAACGCACCTGCGCCTTGTCGGACACATCGTAATAACGGATCTCCGACTGCAATTGCTTGTACTTGGCTTCGGCCTCCTCGGCCGCCAGCTTCACCCGCTCCGTATCGATCGCCGACAACACCGGGATCGTTCTCAAATCGAGCTTCGATTTGTCCAGCGTTCCCTTCGCGTTGGCGATGTTCTGGTTGCGCGCCTTCTTCGTGACTTCGAGTTCGGCGAACATCTTCTTCATGCCCGCCTCGCTCTGAATCACCGAAGACCGGTAATCGTCCAGGCGCTGCAGCATGTATTGCCGGTCGAATTCCGCAACCACGGAACCTTTCTTGACCAGCGTGCCGGATTTGGCGAGTTCCTGGAGGACCATCGCGAAGTCACCGCCGCCGCCTCCCATTCCGCCGCCACCGCCACCACC
>CAZVKC010000023.1:78343-97613 GCA_964627455.1 uncultured Solibacteraceae bacterium
CCGCCACCACCTCCGCCTCCACCTCCCTGGCCGAGGCTTCCGGAACTGGAGCCCAATCCGTCAGAGCCCAGAGCCGAAGATGAAGAAGTGGCTCCTCCCGAAGCGGACGACGAAGAAGATGTCGAAGTCCGGGTACCCCCGGACCGGGAAGTCGCGGCGCGCATCGCCGAAGACATATTGTTGCCGGATCCGCTGGCCGCGGAGCTTCCGGAAGAAGAAGATCCTGAGGCGCCCAGCGACGTGTTGCCGCCCGACCTTGCCGCCACCTGCTGGCTACCCGAAGAAAAACTCGCGGTTCTCGTTCCGCCGTCGCGGCCGAAGCCCGAACGGCTGCCGCGCATTTGCGGAACCGTCAGCGATACGAACCGTTCCGCCCCCGTGGTTCCTGCAAGCCGCAGCGTATGCTCCAACCGGTCCTGGACCGCAGCCGTGCTCCGAATCGCGGGACCAACCGTGCCGGAAGTGTCCTGCTTCGCGCCCTGGAGCCAATACCAGGCGCCCGCCCCGATGAGCGCCACGACAAACAGGCCCCAAAGCCACTTGCGTCCAGGTTCGCGAGGCTCGACTGGAGCGGCAGGCGGAACCAGTTGCGGTAGCTGCGGAGCGCCGGGCTGATTCGGCCCGGGCGAAGGTTGCGGGTTAGGAGATGCGCTGGAAACTGACATTGAAGTTTCTTAATGCCAAATCGGCCTGAATACAGTGATTTGCGGGGGAACGTACTCAGACTACCATGGTCAGTTGCTGATATGGACGCTCCCTTGGATGCCGAGGTTAGCCAAGGGGCAACAAAGATTGTAAATCCCGTCCGTACTGTAGGTCGTGGCGCCTTAAGGTGGTAGCCGTACTCTCTTTTAGCGGCGAACGATGACTTCCCGAAGATGATCCCGGGTGACGAAGAATTTGACCGCCGTGAACCCCGCAAAGATCTGCTCGATCATGCGGTTAGAGAGAAATCGGGCAGGCAGCATCGTGTTGCGCGGCGTGGTGGAAACCGTCCGCCGGTCCACGATGTGATAGTTCTGCAGCGGAAGTTCGGCGATCCGCTCGTTGGTGTGGAAATAGAACAGCAGCAAGCCACCCGGTTCCGTCAGAAGATGAAGCTGTGCGACAACCGGAGTGAGAAGCGGTTCGGAGAGAAACTGCAGCGCGTCCCACGCCAGAATCCCCTGAAAAGATCCGGGCGGATGGTCCAACGTCATCGAGCAGAACCGGGCGACGCGGATGTCATCCTCCTGGTTCGCAAAGAACCCGCCCGGGGGAGGCGAGAAGCACTCTTTGAGCGCGTGCGGGAACCCGTCCTGGGTCGGTTTGTGGCCCTGCTCCGCAATAAACTGGATGTTCGCCTGGCTGCCGCCGGTCAGGTCCAGAATCCGCGACCCCTGGCGTTCCCGCATGGCATGAAAGAACTGCTCCAGTCCGTTACTGGTGCGTCGATCCGGCGGCAGCGCGGAAGCGCCTGAGGGCGAAGGGTTCATTCTCCTGGATGGCGTGGATGTGTGTTCCACCCGCTACAACTACTTCTTGATCTCGATCGGAGGCGTGCCGCCGCCCGTCAGGCTCTGCTGCTGGGGAGATCCGGCGCCGCCGCTCGCAGGACCGGCCGCGGCTGTTGCGGATTGCGCCGTGCGGGCGTTCGCCGCCTGCTGCTTCTGCGCGTCCGGACGCTGGATGTCCACCGTGCCTTTAAAATAAGCGCCGTCTTCGATCACGATCCGCTGGGTCTTGATATCCCCGACCAGCTTGGCCTCGCGGCGAATGTCGATCTTTTCGCCTGCTTCGACGTTGCCGCGAATCGCCCCGTGGACCACCACTTCGCGCGCCTTCACGCCCGCGCTCACCTTGCCGTTCGGACCCACGACGATCTTGTTCTCGTTCGCCTCGACGCTGCCCTCGACCTCACCGTCGATCACCAGGTCTTCGCGCGAATAGATCTGTCCTTTGATCACCACCGACTTGCCGATAACGGCGGAGGACGCAACGCGGTGCGTGTCAGTGTGCAGCGTTTCCCGGTGACTGATGGTCGACATCGGGATGCCTTCACGCGACAATTCCGACGGCGCCGGGACCGCGCCCGTGGTCCTCGTTGCCGGTTCTTCTTCTTTCCGCCGGTTCCACATCGATGTTGCAAGCTCCTCTCGTACCGTTTGTTCAAGCCGATCCGGACGCTGCCGATAAGCGCAGGTGGGATTTCATTCATCGTACTACTCGAAAGGGCTACATTGGAAGTAATCGCGATATGACGAATCTGCCTGCCGCACCGTTAACGATGGAAGGCCACTGGGTCTTACACCAGATGGCCCGTATTCGCTGGGACAACCCCACGCCCGATCATGAGTATCGCCTGGAACGGCTGATCGATCAGTTGGACGCATCGGGAAGCGCCGCCTATTCGATGCTGGGACACAAGGGCGACCTGCTCTTCGTACACTTCCGCAATTCGCTCGATGATCTGAGCCGGGCCGACGTCATGGTGCAGAAGTCGCTCGCCGGTGTCGCCGATGTGGTGAATTCGTACGTGTCGGTGGTGGAACTCGGCCTGTACGAGTCGAGCGTCAAGCTCTACGACGCGCTGGTGGCGCGCGGGCTCAAACCGTACAGCGACGAATGGAACAAAGAAGTCGAAGAGACTCTCAACCGCCAGCGCGCGGCGATGAGTCCCCGTCTCTTCCCCGAGATCCCCGGCGGCAAGTACATTTGCTTCTACCCGATGAACAAGCGCCGCGGCGAGCACAAGAACTGGTATTCGCTTCCGATTCAGGACCGGCAGCGCCAGATGGCGGAACACGGCGAAATCGGCCGTCGCTATGCTGGCTCGGTGCGGCAGATCATTTCCGGCTCGATCGGCTACGACGACTGGGAATGGGGCGTCGACCTGTTTGCCGAGAATCCGCTCGTGTTCAAGCAGTTGATCTACGAAATGCGCTTTGACGAAGCGAGCGCGGATTACGCGGAATTCGGCCCGTTCTATGTGGGCGTGCGCCTCCATCAGGCGGACGTCGCGAGTTACATCAACCCGGTAGCCCCGCGCTAACTGCGCGAGGTCACCATGCCGGTCATCGGGCTGCTGGCGCTCGCGTACAAGCGCTGCGGCATGCGGCCCGCTTCAAACGCCAGGCGTCCTGCCTGCACGGCGTACTTCATGGCGACCGCCATCTTCTCGGCGTTTTCCGCCTCGGCGATCGCAGTATTCATGAGGATGCCGTCGAAGCCCATTTCCATGGCGATCGCGGCGTCCGAAGCCGTGCCGACGCCCGCGTCGACAATCAGCGGAACTTCGGTGATCATCTCGCGCATGATGCGCAGCGTCGTGCGATTCTGGATGCCGAGTCCCGAACCGATGGGCGCGGCGAGCGGCATCACGGCGGCCGCCCCGGCGTCGATCAACTTGCGCGCGTTGACGAGATCGTCGGTCGTATACGGCAACACCACGAAGCCTTCTTTCACCAGCACGCGAGTCGCTTCGAGCAGACCTTCGTTGTCGGGCAGCAGCGTTTTCTGATCGCCGATCACTTCGAGCTTCACCCAGTTCGAAAGTCCGACTTCGCGGCCGAGGCGCGCCGTGCGGATCGCTTCATCGGCCGTGTAACAGGCCGCCGTATTCGGCAGGATGAACATCTTGTCGCGGTCGATGTAGTCGAGCAGCGATTCCTTGGTCTTATCGGTGAGATTGACGCGCCGCACCGCAACGGTGACCACTTCAGAACCCGAGGCCTCATGGCACCGGCGCATCTCCTGAAAGCTTCGATACTTCCCGGTTCCCACGAAGAGGCGCGACTGAAATACGCGGTCGGCAATACGGACGCTGTCACTCATGTCCTTCATTCTATCGCTGGGCATTCTATCGCCGGGATCATGGTTCAGCGCACATGCACCGTCGCGCCGGGCGTGGCGTTCACGCCGCCCGCACTCACCGTCAGCGGAAACGCGCCCGAAGGGAAGTACCCGCCGGGGATCCGCACTTCCAATTGCGTCGTGCCTCCGATGCCATCCACATCAGGAGTCATCGCAACGATCGCTGCCTCCGTGTCGCGGATCCGCACCGAAATCGCAGCGTCGCGGCCTTCGCCCGTGATTCGCAGCAGAATCGTCTGCCCGCGTGTGACCGGATTCGCCGGGCTGTTCACCGATCCGTCATCCGCATGGCGGATCTCCGGGTAGAGACCCGGCGCAGCGTTCACGACCTGCAGCAGTTGGCGCACTTCGACAACCCCGTCACGGGTGATGGTAAATTCCGTTGACCGTTGCCCTGCGGCGAGATCAGGCGGAACCTGGATCCACCATTCGTTGCCGGGGTTCGGCGCCGGGGCCGGAACCCGCACGGGCGCGATGCCGTCGAACGCGAGCCCGACGCCGGGTCCGGGAGCGATCGAGGGCGCCGACAAAATATACGTCCCGCCAGGAACGACGGAAGTCACCGTCATGCGATTGGCGGCGTTGGCGAGCGAAACAGCGGGCGTCGCGCTGGGAGGCGGCAGTTGCAGGTTCCCCACCGCGTCTTCGCCGAATTCCAGGCTGCGAATGCGATGATTGCCGCAATCCGCGATCAACAGCCGGAGCCGCGAATAGTCCGCAACCAAAGCCGCCGGCGTTTCCAGCCGCGACGCCACAGCAGGACCCGGCAGGTCCCCATCGAATCCCGCTTCGCCCGTGCCCGCCAGCACGGTGACCGATCCGTCCGAGGCGAGCCGCGAAATCCGGTGCAACGCCGTGTCCGCGACCAGCAGGCTGTCGCCGTCGAGGTCGATCGCGAGGGCCGCCGGCTGCACCCACGATCCCGGCTTTTCGATAAAGTCCGCCGGCGCCGTCGCCGTGCTCAACCCGGGCGCCGGGATGCGATGCACACGGCCTGTCGACGGTTCGGCTGCGTACAGAAAACCGCGCGAATTCCAGGCGATTCCCGCAGGCGCTTTCACCTGGGTCGCCGCCGTAAGGATCGTGCCCGTGGCCGCCAGCACGATGCGGATCCGGTCATTGCCTGTGTCCGAAATCCAAACGTTACCGGCATCATCCACAGCGACCGCCGCTGGCCGGTTCAACTGAGCATCCACCGCGGAACCGTTATCGCCTGCGAATCCTGCTTTGCCCGTCGCGCCAGCAAAGACGGACTGGGCTACTGTACCCGCACGCCAGATCCAGACGCAATTCGCGCCGGGATCCGCGATGAACAGCGCATTGCGGCGTGCATCCCACGCAAGGCCTTGCGGATTCGAGAAGCCATCCAGAACAGTCTCGATCGTGCCGTTTTCCGAAATCCGCCGGATGCGGCCATTGCCGGAATCCGCGATGTACACAGCGCGCGATGCCGGGTCGACCGCGACGCCGCCGGGACGCTGCAGCCGCGCGTCATATGCCGGACCGTTATCGCCGCTGAAGTAATACGGCGTCCCGCCGCCCACCAGCGTGACGCCCGCATTGCGAGCCGCGATCCGCCGGATCAGGTTGCCGCGCACCGCATACACGTTCCCCGCAAAGTCCGCGCTGACGTCCATGGCTGCAAACGGAAACGCATACGCCGCCTGCTGTGGCGCGACCTTCATCAGCGTGCCGCCGTTGCCATCGGGGACCCACAGTTCCCCGGCGAACGTATGCGCCAGTCCCGTCGCGACCACCGGCAGCCCCAACTGCGCCGCCGGCAAACTCTCGATGATCTTCGTAGCCGCAGGCAGCAGGATCCGCCGCACCCGCTTGTTGCCGGTGTCGCCCACATAAAGGTTGCCTGCGGGATCGAACGCCAGCCCCGCGGGGGAATTCAGCAGCGCCGCCGTTGCCGGACCACCGTCGCCCGCGTCACCCGCCTTGCCCGTACCCGCGATGGGGACGAGTGCTGCACTCGCCGAAAGCCGGTACACGCGATGCGCACCGAAATCCGAAACATAGACACTCCCGGGACCATCCACCGCGACATTCCGCGGCGCGATCAGCCGGGTCTCCGGCGTGTGTCCCGCAACCGTCGCGATCCTGCCGTCGGGCGTGACCTTGCGGATCCGCGCATTGCCGAGGTCCGCGATGTAGAGGTTGCCGCCGTAATCGGTGGCGACGCCGTAAGGGAAGTTCAGCTGCGCCTGGCTGGCGGGTCCGCCGTCGCCCGCGGATCCCGGCTTGCCCGTACCAGCGTACGTTGTCACGATGCCGTTCGGCGCGATGCGGCGTACGCGGTGTGTATCGGTGTCGGAAACGAAGAGGTTGCCGGAAGGATCCACGGCAACGCCGGTGAGATTGAGAAAGAGTGCTGCGCTGGCGGGTCCGCCGTCGCCGATGCCTCCAGCGCCGGCGAGCGTTTTCATCTGATACCACGCTCCCTGCTGGGCCGGAAGGAGCGAGGCCGCCAGCAGCGCCAGTCCAAGTAACGGTCGCATGCAATAAGGTAGTGGGTTCGCCGCGGGATTTTTCTCATTCGACTTTGACGCCGCAAGCCGATGAGCAAAGAGTGATGCGTGCTCGACTGTTCGCCTTCGTGATCTGTGGTTTGATTCTCTGTGGACAGACGCATCCGATTCACCTGCGTTCGCGTGTGGTGGAAGGGCAGAATCCGGCGGCGCTTATGCCGGGAAAGGTCAACGGGAGTAGGCAGTACCGGCTGGTGCAGTTCGAAGGTGAGAGCATCCCGGCGCGTGAGGAACTCGACCGGCGTGGGATCCGCATTCTCGCTCGCGTGCCGGAAAAGACGTTCGCGGTATCGGCTTCCGCCGCAGAGTCCTTCGAGGGGCTCGGTGTTTCCTGGACAGGCGTTCTCGCGGCTTCCGACAAGATCAGCCCCGCAGCAGCCGCCGAGCCTGACGAACCGCAGTTCCTTGTCTTCGAGTTTTGGCCGGACGTCGAGCCGGCACTCGCCCGTGGGCAGTTGCAGGCCGCGGGGATCCCCGTGCTGGACCATCCCGATCTCGCGTCGAACCAGGCGCTGGGATTCGCGACCCGCGCCAAGGCCCTCGAAATCGCAGCCGATCCGGTAGTCGCATTCATCTTTCCGGCTTCCGAAGAACTGATCGCAGGCCTGCCCGTACGCCCCTGCCGCAGCGCAATGATCGAACCCGGAGCGCCCGCTCCCCTGGCCGCCGGAATCGGCTACGGTTGGGACGGCCCCGGCAAGAACGCAGTCTCGCTGACCTACTCCTTCGGCCCGATGAGCGGCCAACTGGGGACCGATGAGGTCCGCGGCCTCGTGCAGCGGGCGCTCGCCGAATGGTCCCGCTACGCGCGCCTGACCTTCACGGAAACTCCGAACCGTTACGCCTCGCGCAACATCGACATCCTCTTTGGACACGGTGCGCACGGTGATCCGTACCCGTTCGACGGCCGCGGCGGGATCCTCGCACACACCTTCTACCCCGCGCCTCCCAACTCGGAGCCTCTCGCCGGGGACCTCCACCTCGACGCCGACGAGGACTGGGCCAATCCAACATCCGTCGACCTTTACAGCGTGATCCTCCACGAACTCGGCCACGCCCTCGGCTTGGGCCATTCCGGGGATCCCAACTCGGTGATGTACGCCTTCTACCGCCCGGCGACCCAACTCACGAAGGACGACATTCTCTCGCTCCAGCAGTTGTACGCGCCGGTCGAAGGCTCCGACGCGTCGATCCCGCTCGAAGTCATCATCGATACCCCGGCCGCCCCGCCTGCCGGATCCACGACCACCCTGACGCTCAGCGGGCAGGTCGCCGGCGGCCTCGATCCCGTGAACCTCTCCTGGTTCACCGACGCGGGCGCATTCGGCGTCACGCGAGGCTCGCGCTCGTGGACCATCCCGGCCGTACCCATCAACACCGGCGTCAACCGCATCACCGTCACCGCCATGGATGGCACAGGCAGCCGCGCCTCGAAGTCGATCACCGTGGATCCCCAGCAGTTGCCTCCGGCTTCCACCACCTCCGGACCGCTGATCCAGTTTGTCGAACCGGCCGCCGGAAACACAACAGGAAACACGCCAAGCATCCGCGTCAGAGGAACCGCCTCGCACGCCACCGGCATCCTGTCGGTGATGTGGCGCAACCTGCGATCCGGCGCCCTCGGGCAGGCGTCGGGGACCTCCACCTGGGACGCCGGACAGGTCCCGCTGCAGCCCGGCGTCAACGAGATCGCCGTCGATGCACGCGCCAACGACGGCAGCACGGCAACCCGGTCCGTCTTCGTCACCCTGCCCGAAACACCAACCGCCACGCAGCCGTCAGGTCCCGACACGACGCCGCCCTCGATCACCATCACGTCCCCGGCGCTCGCCTCGCTATCGACCACCGCCTCGCAGATCGCGATCTCGGGAACGGCGCGCGACAACGTGGCCGTATCCTCGGTGCGCTGGGCGCGAGGCAACGACGGCGGATCCGCCACCGGAACCACCTCCTGGACCATCACCATCCCACTCCTCACCGGCATCAACAACCTGATCATCCGCGCCTTCGATCCCACTGGAAATTCGTCCTGGCGCACCATTTCCGTCACCCGCCGCTGACCGTCCCTCACGGCATGCGTGATAGATTGAAAAAGAGCCGGTGGGATGGCCGAGCGGTTTAAGGCAGCGGTCTTGAAAACCGCCGTTGTCGTAAGGCAACCGTGAGTTCGAATCTCACTCCCACCGCCACTTTAAGTTCGCTCGTCCCACGCGGGCGCTTTTCGATCATGCGATTCAGGATTGCTGCAAGCGTTGGTCTGTCGATTTGCGCCGCCGTCGCGGGTTTTGCGCAAAACCCTCTTCCTGTCCCCTCCCTCTCCGTTCTCGGCCGCCTCAACTACCGCGCGGGCGAAATCGCCTTCCAGAAGAAAGACTGGCTCGCCGCACAGGAACTGCTCGGCAATGCGATCCGCCTCAATCCCTACGACGGACGCACCGCCTACTACCTCGGCACCGCGCTGATCATCGACAAAGAGCGGGATCCGCAAAAGCTTCGCGCCGGGACCTTCTACTACGCCCGCGCCGCGCACCTCATGCGCGAACCCAGCCTCATCAACTGGGTCAAACGCCAATACGTGTCGATGTTCCGCACACCCCTGGGACTCGACCAGTACTGGGAATTCGTCCGCAACACGCCGCTCGCGCCCGAAAAGGTCGAGGATTACCCCACGCCTCCGCCGGAACCCTTCGACACCACCATGGCCTTTCAGATGTTGCGCGATGAACTGCTGGGACCCACCGGCGCCGTCTTCTTCGAGGACGCGCTCAGTCAGAACCAGACGCCGCGTTTCAAAGGCCGCTTGATCGAGCACAAGCCCGCGCAGAATCCCATCGAACTCACGCTTTCCATCGACACGCCGGGAAATCAGGGCGACGTGAAAGTCTTCATGACCCGCGCCTTGCCCGGCAGCGCCGCCCCGGGAACCGTCATCGAATTCGAAGGCATCGTGCGATCCTGGCAGCCCAAGCCGTTCGTCATGATGCTGCAGTCGGAACCCAAGGAAATCAAAGGCTGGCCCATCCCGATTCCGCCGGATCCGAAGCCGCGTTTCCGCGAACCGCAGTAGCCGGCAAAGGCCGGGGCGGACTCATGTCAGGCAAGGAAACGACGCCGCCGCCACGGTCCGTTTTGCCGGCTGTTACTGAGAAGCTATCTGCGCCGAAGCATCCGCAGCTCAGCGGCCGTCAGATCCCGCCATTCGCCCGGCGCCAGCGACCCCAGCCGCAGATCCCCAATCGCCACTCGGATCAGCCGCAGTGTCGGATGTCCGATCGCCGCCGTCATGCGACGCACCTGCCGGTTCTTGCCCTCGGTAAGCGTCAACTCCAGCCACGCCGTCGGCACGTTCAACCGAAACCGCACCGGCGGATCCCGCGGCGGCAAACCCTGCGGTTCCCCTTCCATCCGCCGGACCTGCACCGGGCGCGTGCGGTAATCCTGAATCTGCAACCCGCCCCGCCGCAGCCGCCCGAGCGATTCCTCAGAAGGCTCGCGCTCCACCTGCGCCCAATACGTCCGCGGATGCTCGAACTTCGGATCCGACAGTCGATGCTGCAGCGCGCCGTCATCGGTCAGCAACAACAAACCCTCGCTGTCGCGATCCAAACGCCCCACCGGGTAAACGTCTGGCACCGGAACATACTCGCGCAAACACCGCCCCTCGCCGCTGAACTGCGTCAGCACGTCGTACGGCTTGTGAAACAGCAGGTATCTAAAACTCAATCGAAGAGAGTAACTCCGAAGGCTTTTTATCGAACGCCCGGCAAATGGCGAGCAGGCTTTCAAGGCTCGGCATATTCACGCCGCGTTCAATCGAGCTGATCTGCGACATGCTCAAATGCGCGGCCGACGCGAGATCCTTCAGCGACCAGTCCCGCTCCGTCCGCAGGATCTTGATGCGATGCCCCAGCTTCTCGCGGAACTTCGCGTAAGCGCCGCGTCCCAGGCCGTATTCGTCGATCGCATGCTGCATCGTCTGCCGCAATTGCGCCAGCGAAAACGGCTTCGACAAATAATCGAACACTTTCAGCTTGAACGTCGTGCGCATGTCCTCGAGCGACGGATACCCGGTGATCACGATCACGCAAACGCCCGGCCAGCGCGTGAGAATCGTCTCGGCCACCTGCAGTCCATCATCCGCGCCCATCTTCATATCAAGCAGCACGATCTCGGGCAACTGCTGCTCGGCCGCCGCGAACAGTTCCTCGGCCGTCGCAAATGCGCGGACCTGATACTCGCCCTCGTCCTTCAGCAGGTCCTCGAGGTAATTGCGGAAATCGAGATCGTCGTCCAGAATGGCGACGTCGACAAACTCACCCATGCTGTTGCAGGACCCCTTCCGTAGAAACGTGCGCCGCCGGCAAGCGGACCTCAAGGCACGCGCCGCCCTCCGCCCGGTTCGACGCGTGAATCGACCCGCCGTGCTGGCTGACGATCCCTTCCGCCACCGTCAACCCCAGCCCCGTGCCCTTCGAATCGAGGCGCGTCGTCACGAAGGCGTCAAAGATCCCCGGCAATACTTCCGGTGGAATGCCGCTGCCGTTGTCTTCGAATCTCACGGAAATCCAGGGTTCTCCCGCCACTCGCACTTGTTCCGATTTTACTTCGATGCGGCCGCCGCGGCTCTTGGGCACCGCGTTGAGCGCATTGCGCAGCAGGTTGACGAACACTTGAATCAGCCGGTCCGCGTTGCCCGTCACGCCGGCGTTAGGCGGCACCGAATTCACGAATTCCACTTCGCTTGCTTTCTCATCGATGGCCACCAGCCCCCAGGCCTCTTCGATCAGCGGAGCCAGCGTCAGCGGTTCCATCTTCTCGCGGCGTGCGCGCGCGAAGTCCAACAAGCTCTCGCTGATCTTGCGCAGCCGTTCCGTCACGCGCCTCATGCGCGAAAGCCGGTCCTGCAGCGGCGAACCCGCCGGCGCCGTTTCGAGCAGCTTCTCGATCGACCCGTGCAGCACGGCCAGCGGCGTATTCATCTCATGCGCCACCGACGCGCTCATGAGCCCCAGGCTCGCCAGCCGGTCCTGGATCTCCAGCATCTCGTTCTTGTGCTGCAAATCATCCTCGCGCCCGCGCAACTGCGCCACCGTCGCGTTGCGCGATCGCATGATCTGCCCGATCTCATCGCCGAGGATCACCGACTCCGGAATCATCTCGCGCTCGCGATCGCCGCGCTGTGTCGCTTCATCGGCGTCGAGCATCCGCTGGATCGGCGTGTACACATACAGCGGCATGATCAGCAGTTCCAGCAGCAACACCGCCAGCAGATACAACGCGCCGAGAATGAGAAACAGGATGATCTCCGCCCGCCGAACGCTGTCCTCGACGTCGTACTCGGGGATCGTCAATCGCCGGTACTGCTCGCTCTTCGGATCCCGCGTGAAGATCGTGCGCGGCGACGCCGGATCTCGCCAGACGGCGTTCGGATTCCGATCCAGCAACTCGCGCGCCGCTGCCGGCAACTCCGCCCGTGACAGCGGCTGTTCCAACTGCATCACCTGCGTGACAAGCCGCAATTCGCGCTCCTGCGCATCCTCGACCTGCTTCCGATACTGC
Organism: uncultured Solibacteraceae bacterium; assembly: GCA_964627455.1. Taxonomy (GTDB): domain Bacteria; phylum Acidobacteriota; class Terriglobia; order Bryobacterales; family Bryobacteraceae; genus F-183. Next base: position 90,289 of record CAZVKC010000023.1, read on the forward strand.
GGGATCAGCGAAAAATACGCCGCCGTCGTCAGCACCAGAAAGAACAGGTTGTGCAGCACCATCAGCTTGGGCCGCACCCGGAGATCGCCGAAGACCCTGCGGATCGACATCGCTTACTTCTGCGCTAGCTTCTTGCGTCCCTCTTCGAGGAAGGCATAAGCGGTCGCCGGCGGCATGCGGTCCGCGCTCTCCGTCACGCTCAACGCAGTCGCCAGATCCGCCATCGCCGCGTTGTTCGTCTTCGCCTTCTGCATCTCCGCGTAGATCTGCTGCGCCAGCGCGAACTGCTTCGCGAGATCTGCAGCCGTAGCCTTCGAACGCGGATCATTCACCACCGTCAGTTTCTGCGTGAGAGTCTTCCCGTCCGCGGCCGTCAGCCGCACCTGGTACACCCCCGGCAGCACCCGTGGACCCTGCGTTTCCGCCGACACCGGCGCATAGCGCAGATCCCACACAAAGCGGTTGTGCCCCGCGTTCGCCGTCAACCGCGGTGGCGGCACGATCCACACATCCGCAATCGCGGACCTGCGCCTGCGGCTCACTTCCGGCGCGGGATCCTGCGACGAATACTTGCGAATCACCTTGCCCGCTGCATCCAGAATCTCGAGCGTCACCGGACCCGAAGATCCATCCGTCATGTAATCGATCACCGCGCCCGGCGCCGGCACGCGCGCCTGCGGGATCTCGGGCGGCAGCGGCGTCCCCTGAAAATCGTCGAAGAAGATGCGATACGCCGGCGCCGGTTCGAACAGATGCACCGGCGCAACCGACGACGCGTTGTACTGCCGCAGCGGCGTCACATCGTCGAGGATCCAGAACGAACGCCCGTGCGTCGCCACCACCAGGTCGCGATCCTGCACCACCAGATCGCGCACCGAAGTAACCGGCAAATTCCGCTGCAGCGACTGCCATTGGTCGCCGTCGTTGAACGATACATACACGCCGAACTCGGTCGCCGCATACAGCAGCCCCTTGCGCTTGGGATCTTCGCGAACGGAATTCACGAAGTGCGTACCCGCAATGCCCGTCACGATTCGGGACCACGTCTTACCGCCGTCGCGCGTGCGGTACAGATGCGGCGCGTAATCGTCGAGCCTGTGCCGGTCCACCGCGGCATACGCGACCAGCGGATCAAAGTGCGACGCCTCGATCTGCGTGATCTTGCTCCAGTCGCTCAGCCCCGGTGGCGTGACGTTCGACCAGGTCTTGCCCTCGTCGCGCGTCACATGCACCAGCCCCGTGTCGGACCCAACCCAGATCAGCCCCGCCCGTAGCGGCGAAGGCGCAATCGTGTAAATCGTGCCGTAGCCGCGCTCCTTCGAATTCGCGACCGTCGGAGCCTGCTTGTCTCGAATCCCCTTGTCGCCCGTCAGATCCGGACTGATCTCCTTCCACGTCAGCCCGCCGTCGACGGTCTTCAACACATACTGCGCGCCGTAATAGAGCGCCGTCGGGTCAACAGGCGAGAAGACGACAGGCGAGGTCCACGGATGGCGATACTTGCGTTCGTTGATCGCCACATTGAACCCCGAACGCGGCCAGGGCGTAATGTTCTGGCTCTGTCCCGTTCGCCGGTCCATGCGCTCCAGGCTGCCATTGGTGTTGTTGACGTAAATGATGTTCGCGTCGCGCGGATCGATCGCGATATAGCCGCTCTCGCCGCCGCCCACGGTCGCGCGATCCGCGTCGGTGATCTGCCCGCGATTGGTGCGGCTTGGGATCGCCGCCGTGCCGCTGTCCTGCTGCGATCCGTAGACCGAATAATACGGCTTCTGGTTGTCGGTGATGACGTGATACAACTGGCCCGTCGGCTGGTTGTACCAGCCCGTCCACGATTCCCCGCCGTTCAACGAGATCGTCGCACCCTGATCCACCGCGCAGATCATGCGCTTCGAATCCGTCGGATCCAGCCACAGAAAATGATAATCGTCGCCCCCCGGCGCGCCGCGCAGGATCGTGAAATTGCGCCCGCCGTCCGTCGACCGGTACAGCGCGACATTCGGCGAGTACACGATATCGGGATTCTGCGGATCGATCGCGATCCGCCCGAAATACCAGCCCCGGCTGTAAATGCGCGGGTCACTCGACACATGCTGGAACGTGGCGCCGGCATCGTCGGAACGGTACAGCCCGCCATCCTTGGTATCGACCAGCGCATAGACGCGCTTGCCGTCCGGCGCAACGCTCACACCCGACCGTCCCCACTGGGTCGCCGGCAATCCATTCGTCAGTTGCGTCCACGACTTCCCGCCATCGGTCGACCGGAACAACCCGCCCCCTGGACCTTCCACCGGCGAATACTGGCTCCACGTCGATCGCCGCGCGCGCCACAGCGTCGCGTAAATCGTATCGGGATCCCCCTCAGGCATCGCGAGATCCACCGCGCACAGTTCAGGACCCTTGTATAGCGACCGGTTCCACGACGCGCCGCCGTCGCGAGTCACGTACACGCCGCGTTCTTCATTCGGCCCATACGCATGCCCCATCGCCGCAACATACGCGATGTCCGGATTCTTCGGATGCACCACGATGCGCCCAATGTGCTTCGAGTCCTGCAGCCCAACCAGCTTCCAAGTCTTGCCGGCGTCCGTCGATTTGTAGATCCCGCCGCCGGTCGAAAGATCCGAACGCCAGTCGGACTCGCCCGTGCCCGCATAAATCACATTCGGATTCGATGGCGCCACTGCCAGCGCGCCGATCGATGCGACCGGTTGTCCGTCAAAGATCGGGCGCCACGTCGTGCCGGCGTCGGTCGTCTTCCAGATGCCCCCGCCGACCGAGCCGAAATAAAAGGTCCGGTGATCGCCCGGAACACCCGCCGCCGCCACGGTGCGTCCGCCGCGGAAGGGGCCGATGAGCCGCCACTCCAATCCCGGGAAGTCCGCAGCCGCAGCCGCCATCGCGAACACTACGAAGGACGTCGAAGCGAGTCGCATTAGCTCAGAATCTCCGTAACGACGCGTGCCGGAAACTGATCCGTCAATCGTTCCTTCAAGCCATGCCGTTCAAACGCCAGGTCGCGATACCGCAGGCCCAGTTGATTGAGGATCGTCGCGTGGAAATCGTGCACGCTCACTCGATTCTCAACCGCCTTGAATCCGATGTCATCGGTCTCCCCGTACATCGTGCCGCCCTTGACGCCGCCGCCCGCCATCCACACGCTGAACCCCTGCGGACCATGGTCCCGCCCCGCCGACTTTCCAAGCCCCTGCGAAATCGGCAAACGTCCGAACTCGCCGCCCCACACCACCAGCGTCGAATCCAGCAGCCCGCGCTGCTTCAGATCCTTCAACAACGCAGCGACTGGCTTGTCCGTCTTGCCGCACGCGTAGTTGAGGCTCGCCTGCAGATCGCCGTGCGAATCGAAGATCTGGCTCTCGATGTACAACTGCACGAACCGCACCCCGCGCTCCACCAGCCGCCTCGCCATCAAGCAGCGCTTGCCATACGATGCCGTCAGCGGATCCGACAGCCCGTACTCCTCACGCGTCTTCTCGCTCTCCTTCGTGACATCCAGTGCATCCGACGCCGCCAGTTGCATGCGCGCCGCGAGTTCATAACTCGAGATCCGCGCGTCCAGCTCCGGCTGATTCGGACGCTCCTTGCGATGCGCCGCGTCCATCTGCCGCAGCAGGTTGCGTTCGGCCTCCATCAGCGGCGTCGGAATCTCCGGCCGCGGTTGCAGGTTCAACACCGGCGGACCCTCGGTGCGAAATCGCGTGCCCTGGTAAATCGGCGGCAGCCACGCCGACTGCCAGTTCGAGATGCCGTTGATCGGCAGCCCCTTGGGATCGTCGAGCACGACATACGCGGGCAGGTTCTGGTTCTCCGTCCCCAACCCGTACGTGACCCACGCGCCGATCGCCGGACGGCTCGCGATCGTCCGGCCCGAGTGCATCAGAAACAGCGCCGGTTCGTGATTGGCATGCTCCCCATACATCGAGCGGATCACCGCAATATCGTCCGCGCACGTCGCCAGGTGCGGCAGTGCGCTCGAAACATCCATGCCGCACTTGCCGTGCTTGCGGAACTCATACGGCGACGGCATCAACACGCCGGGCGCGTCCGCATTGGAGATCGCGAAACTCAACTCGCGGCTCGGCGCGGACCCGGCCAGTTTGGTGAGCGTCGGTTTCGGATCGAACAAATCCACCTGGCTGGGACCGCCATTCATGAACAGTTGAATCACGGCCTTCGCCTTGGGCTCGAAGTGCGGCCGCTTCGGCGTGAGGTCGTAAATGCGCGGCGCCTCGCCTGAAGCAGGGGCAGCTGCATACAGATCCCGGCCCAGCAGCGTGGCGAGCGCGGCGCCGTGCAGTCCATTGGTGACGGAGGAAAAGAAGTCGCGTCTCGACGATTTCGTGTGTGTTGTCGGCATCGGGATCCTAATCAATGAAACTGAATTCGGCGGAATTGAGAATCGCGTGGCAGAAGTTCGCAATTGCGAGCCAGCTTGCCGTCGTCGCGCGCGGCGCATCACCGTTGTCTTGCGCCAGCCGCGCCGGCCACGCTTCGCGGAACGTCGCGATCGCGTCGGTCGCGGTCTTCACTTCACTGGCGGTCGGCTTGCGGGACAGCGCGCGCAAATAGATCGCTTCGATCTGTTTCGTCCGGTCGTCGCCGGCCTCATCGATCACGCGGCCCGCCATATACCGCGCGAGTTCCCACGTCATCGAACCATTCATCATGTGCAGCGCCTGCGTCGCCACGTTCGACCTGCGCCGTTCCGTGCAGTTCGGCGTCATCGCCGGATGATCGAACGCATCCATCAGCGACACCGGCGTCTGCCGGCGATGCAGCACATAGATGCTGCGCCGGAAGCCGCCCTTGCCGGGCTTCACCGTGACTTCTTTATCGGGCCGGATGTCGAGCGCCACCGGAGGCCCAAATGACGTGGCGTCCAGCCAGCCCGCGGCGCTGATCATGCTGTCGTACAGCGTCTCGGCGTCCATGCGCTGCAGCGGCATGCGCGACACGAGCGAGTTGTCCGGATCCGCCGCGACGCGTTCGGCATCGACGCGCGACGTTTGCCGGTACGCGCTCGAAGTCATGATCAGCCGGTGTATCGACTTCATGCTCCAACCCTTCTGCACGAACTCGGTCGCCAGCCAGTCGAGCAATTCCGGATGCGACGGCGCCACGCCCGAACGTCCGAAGTTCGACACGCTCGCCACAATCCCGCGGCCGAAATGCCGCAGCCAGATCTGGTTCACCGCCACGCGTGACGTCAGCGGATGATTCGGCTGCGTCAGCCACTTCGCCAGTGCGAGGCGTCGGCCGCTGGTGCCGGCGTAAGGCGGTTCCGGCTTGTATGGTTTCAATGCGGCGTTCGCGAACACCAGCGGGACTCCGGGTTCCACGGGTTCGCCGAAACTCGCCGGATCCCCGCGCCGCAGCAGAAACGGCATCGAAGGCTCCGCGTTGTCGGTCAACACTCGCACATGCGGCGTTGGCTTCATCTTCGAACGCGCCGCTTCCAGTTCCTTGCGCACCGGCTGCACCTGCTCCTGATATTCGGGGAACTCGCGTTCGAGCGCGCGATCCGAAATCTCGATCGTTGCCGCGAACTTCTCCGCCAGGTACTTCTGGACATCCGTCCGCTTGTCCGGCGCGGTCGCCGCGACCTTGCGCAGATCCTCGCGCACGTTCTCCGGCAGTTGCTGCAGCCGCTTGTCGAGTAGTTGGGCTTTGAACGGTTCGCCGATCGCCGTAATCCGCTCGCGCAGTTTCTTCATCTCCTCGCGAAGAGGGATGTTGACCGCGTCCGCCTCTTTCTTCTCGTCCTCCAGCGCGAGTTCGAGTTCGCGCTTGGACGGCGTGCGCCATTCATACGGATCATACGCGGACTGCAGGATCGCGCTCAGCCGGTAATGGTCGCGCTGCGGGATCGGGTCGTACTTGTGGTTATGGCAGCGTGCGCAGCCGACGGTGAGTCCCATCACTGAAGACGTGAGCACCTCGAGTTCCTCGGCAACGATGTTCATGCGCTCGGACAACAAGCCGCGTTCGGCCGAATTCGTCGGATCGGGCGTCGTGCGCAGAAATCCCGTCGCTGCCAGCCGGTCGAGCATCGCCGGAGTCGCGACGCCCTTCGGTGCCTGCTTCCAGTCATCCGACAGTTCATCGCCCGCGAGTTGCTCGGTGAGAAATTGATCGTAAGGTTTATCGGCGTTCAACGCGCGAATTACGTAATCGCGATACCGCCACGCATACCGCCGGACCCCGTCATCCTGCCCAAACCCTTCGGAATCGGAATACCCGGCGAGGTCGAGCCAGTGTTGTCCCCAGCGTTCGCCATAGCGGGGCGACGCCAGCAGCCGGTCGACCAGCTTCTCGTACGCATCCGCCGAGGTGTCAGCGACAAAGGCCTGGATCTCCGCAGGCGTGGGAGGGATGCCGGTGAGGTCCAGGTACGCGCGCCGCGCGAGAGTCAGGCGATCGGCTTCCGGCGAATAGCTCAGCCCCTTCGATTCCAGCTTGGCAAGCAGGAACGCGTCGATCGGATTGCGCACCAGCCCCGCATTCTTCGGGGACGGCACAACGGCGGGCCGCTTCGGAGGCTGGAACGACCAGAACTGCCGGTCCTGCTCCGTCACGTCCGTGAAATTCTGTCCCGCTGCAACTGGCGAGGCGGCAACCGGTGCGCCCGCCGCGATCCACGCGCGGATCTTCTCGGTCTCCGCGGGAGTCGGCAACTCGATCGCCAGCGCCTTGGCGCCCTTGTCCGGAGGCATCTCGCCCGCCGCGATCCGTTTGTACAGCAGGCTCTCTTCGGGCTTCCCGGGGACCAGCGCCGGACGGCCGGACTTCCCCCCTTTCAATCGGCTCGCCATGGTGCGCAGGTCGAGTCCGCCTTCCTGTTTGCCGGACCCGTGGCAGGCGACGCAGCGGGCTTGCAGAATGCCGCGGATCTCGTATTCCGAAACACTGGCAGTAGCCGCGGCCGCAACGGGCGGCTTCATCCGGTCGACCCACGCGCGCAATACGTCGATCTCACCGGCAGTCAGTTTGGTCTTACCCGGAGGCATCTGCCCGGTCACGACCTTGTCGAGCAGCAGGCTCTTGGCGGAGGACCCGGCGACAATCGAAGGTCCGGACATACCGCCCTTGAGCGCGGCCTCATCCGAACGCAGGTCGAGCTTGGCTTGCGGCGTACCGGCCCCATGACAGGGTACGCACTTAGTCTTCAGGATCGCCGGCGCGTCCTGTCCAAACGACAGGAAAGCGCAGCCCGGCAGCAACAGGAGCAGAAACGTTTTAGTACGCAAAGCTGTTCCGCATTTTACAACGGCCAACTCCGTCAAACTGTCACGAAGATGTCTGCC
>CAZVKC010000024.1:0-55566 GCA_964627455.1 uncultured Solibacteraceae bacterium
GCGGATTCAGGCACTCACTCAAGAGATCGAAGAACTGCGGACCGCGTCCGCCACGAAACGAACCGCGCCCGTAAAAACACCCAAGGCGGACGATCCCAACGCGCCCGACGATCTCAAGAAGATCCGCGGCGTCGGACCTGTCCTGCAAAAGAAACTCGAATCTCTCGGCATCCTCAGCTTCGAGCAAATCGCCCGCTGGACCCCCGCCGATATCGAGCGTCTCATGCCCGAATCGAAGGACCGCATCCGGCGTGACAACTGGATTGAAAGCGCGCGCGAAGAGTACTTCAAGAAGTACGGCAAGGTGATCGAATAGCAGTGCTGCGCGTGATCGGCGGAGAGTTTCGGAGCCGTAAGCTGAAGTCCGTGCCGGGCGATCATGTGCGCCCGACGCCGGACCGGATGCGCGAAAGCCTCTTCAGCATTCTCTCCCCCATCATCGAAGGCAGCGTTTTTATCGACGCCTACGCGGGGACCGGCGCCGTCGGCATTGAAGCCGTCAGCCGCGGCGCGCGCACGGCAATCCTCATCGAAAAGGATCCGCGAGCACTCGCCATCCTGCGGGACAATGTCGATACGCTCAAGCTCGGCTCACGGGTGCAGATCGTGCGCGGGCAAGCCGCGAAACTCGTGCGCGATTTCCCCGCCGACATCCTGTTTCTCGATCCGCCGTATCCGCAGGAAAGCGAGTATGAACAATGCCTGCTGCAAGCGACCTGCCACAAACTCGTGATCGCGCAGCACGCCACGAAGTTCGCGCTGCGCGAGTCCTACGGCGTACTGCATCGCTACCGCACGCTCAGACAGGGCGACAACACGCTAAGCTTCTTTCGACGCCCCTCCGCGGAGTTCGACCACCAGGATTCCGGCGAGAACCGCGAAAGCGCCTAACGTCGCGCGCAGCGACAGCACCTCGCCGGACACGAGATACGAAGTCACCCAGGCAAACACCGGTTCCATCGAAAAGATCAGCGCTGTGCGCGTCGGAGTCGTGTGCTGCTGCGCCCAACTCTGCACGGCCAGAGCCACTGCGGTGGCGAACACAGCGGTCGTAATCAGCGCAAAGATCACAGCCCACGACCATTGGATGCGGGGCGTCTCGACCCACCAGAACGTGCCGCAACCGTAGAGCGCGCTCACCGCAATCTGCGTGAAACTCAGGATGCGATATGGAACCGTCACCGAGAAGTGCCCCATGGTCATAATGTGGCCCGCAAACGAAATCGCGCCCGCAAGCACGAGCAAGTCACCACGTCGAAACTGCAACCCGTCGCTGGGTAGCGTTAGCAACGCGATGCCGACGGTCGCCAGCACCACACCAACCGTCTCACGCCACGCCGGCGCGCGGCGATGCAGGATCGCGCCCAATACTGGAACCACAGGGATATAGAACCCGGTCAAAAAACCTGCGTTCGCGGGCGTCGTCGTTTCGAGTCCGATCGTTTGAAACGCGTAACCGATGCCGAGACACGAACCAACCAGGAAACCCGCCCACAAGTGCGAGCGATCCGGCAGCCAGCCGCGGCGAAAGTACGCGGCAATCAATACGGCAGCCAGCGAGAATCGCAGCGTGAGGAACAGGAGAGACGAGACATCCGCGAGCGCCTCTTTGATGACGACGAACGTCGCGCCCCAGATGAAGGCAATGAAAACCAGCGCCAGATCCGCGCGCAGGCGAATGTTCATCCCTGCTGTTCCGCGGCCAGCAGGCAGAGCGCGAGCAGGATCCGTTGCAGGCCCTGTTCACGGCCTTCCGCGTGATACCACTCACTCGGGCTGTGCGCGCCGCCGCCCATGCCGCCGACTCCGATCGACGCGGCCGGGATGCCTAGAGAAAGCGGGATGTTCGCGTCGGTCGATGCGCAATCGAGCACCGAACGAATGCCGAGATACCCGTCCACTGCGCGCAGCGATCGAAGCAGCGGCGAATCTTCAGGCAGCGACCCGCCGGGACGCGCGCCAATGTCTCGCAACCGCGCCTGAATACGCCCTTGCGTCGCTCGGTCGTTCTCCACTTCAAGGGCTCGCTCGACACAACTCTGCAACAGCGTCGCCATATCTTCGAGCTTCGCGTCGCTCTCACTCCGCAGGTCGACCTTGGTCCGCGCCTGGGTCGGAATTGAGTTGATGCTCGTACCGCCCTCGATGATGCCGAAGTTGAACGTGCTGCGCGGCGTTATGGGACTCATGGCGCGATGCTCCGCAAACAGCGTAATCGCGCGGCTCAGCGCATGCACCGGATTCGCAACGCCGGCGTCGCTCCACGAATGTCCACCGGGACCATTGAAGATGACGTCGAACCGCCGGCTCGCCAGCGCGCGGCAGGTAATCTGATCCGTCGCCGGACCATCCAGCACCAGGAACTGCCGGATCGCCAGCGCATTCGGCGACTGCCGGCAGAGGTACCGCATGCCGCTCAGGTTCCCCTCGCCTTCCTCGCCGACGTTGGCGATGAAAACGACGCCATCGAGCATTTCCTCGATATCCGGATTGGATTTGATCGCGCCGGCCAGCGCAAGCAGCGCCGCAAGTCCCGCGCCGTTGTCGGAAACGCCAGGCCCATACAGGCGTCCATCGGCGCCATAGTGGATATCCTCGTCGCGACGCGGCGCCAACACCGTATCAAGGTGGGCCGTGACCGCAAAAAACGGTCCCTGCCGGCGAGCATTGAGATATGCGACAACGTTGCCCGCGCGATCGATCTGCGGCAGGCAACCCAAGGTTCGGAATTGCGTGGACATCCACTCGGCGCGCTTCTGCTCGAAGAAGGTCGGCGCCGCAATCCGGCACAACTGCAGATGCCGCTCGGAAATCCAGTTGCGCTCACGCCAGAACCATTGCAGGCAGTCTCGTACGGCTCGCACCGAAGCGAGTTCCGCAACAGCTTTTGCAGTCGGCGGCGCAGGGCTTGGACTGGAGGTGGAGGATCGAAGACCCACGAACGTAGTGTACCTACTTGCGGGGGTTTTCCTTGAAGTCGAACGTCTTTCCGTCGAGATCCAGCAGCCGCAGAGTGAGCGATTTCCTCTTGTCGAAATCCGATTCGCTCGCCTTGGCGACACCGGCGGCCATGCGATCCAGCATCACCTTGCCGGTGAGTTTTTCGCGCATCACGAACATCTCATTAAACTTCGGACCCGCCTGTTTCGCGTACTGCAGAATGCGGTCGAGATCAGGCCGCGCCACGGGATCCATTTCGTGCTCCGCTCCGTCGGCCGAGGTCCACGAGATCGTCGCCTCTTTCAAAATGAAGTCGATGTTCGACTCATTTTTCATGCGGAAATCCAGCATCACGAGAGTCGTCTCAGGCGTCAACTCCAGCGTGCGCGTTTTCAGGATCTCGCCCGTCAGCAGCAATCGAGAATCGCTCGTCGAGAACCAGCCGAACCACAGGCCGACACCGAGCAACGCAATCGCCACCGCAAAGAATATGGGGAACTTCGCGCTCATACCGACTTGGCTCCGCCGCCTTCGACAATGCGAATCATCTCGCGCATGCAGTAGTGCGAATGCGTGAACAGCATGCGCCCGAACATGTGCGTCTCGAGCCCGATGCGGCCCTGGTAATGATCCCGCTGCAGTGCATTCACGATGCCCGCCCAGTCCAGCTTGCGCGATTCTTCGAGCAGACTGCGCCCCTTCACCTGTACGTTCCACAAGCGGTCCTTGGGCAGCAGCGAGTAACCATGCGGAAACGCCGGTTCCTTAAGATCCGCGCCATTCATCGCATCCCAGTTGCATCCCAGCGCTTTCGACGGGACCATTTTCAACATCTTCGCAGTCTCGGCGCAGGTCGCGACGTTGCAGCTCACTTCGTTCTCGAGCAGCAACCGCACGCCCTCTTTTTCAGCGCGCAGCGAGTACTCGCCGAGTACCTCCGCGATCCGCTCGAAGTTCTGTTCCGGCTCATCGGTGCGCGAGAACGCAAACACGCGGATGTCGCGGACATTGAGGATGTGCGCCGCGCGAATCGAGTCCTCGAGATACTTCATGCGCATCTCGAAACGCTTCGTGTCGCGTTCCTTGCGCTTGGCCACTTCGTCCGGCGTCAATCTACCGGGGCGAAACTGGGTCCCCGGCAGCCAGAACTTCAGCATTCCGGTGTTGAGAAACGAGATCCCAAGGCCGTTATCGGCAAACTCCTTCGCCGCGGCCTGTAGCGCTTCGGTCTTCAGTTGCGCGTATTCGCCTCCGCCGCCGGGCACGGCCCGCAGTTCCAGCCACTTCAGGTCGTAGAGTTTCGCAAAAGCAATCGCGCCCGCAGGGGCAGTCGCAATCTCGTCGGTGATCGCGCTCAAGCGGCTGCGATCCCATTTGGCGGCAGCTGTTCCCTTGGCAGCAGCGATGGCTGCGACGGGCGCGATAGCAGAAGCTAGAAACTGTCGGCGGCTGTGCATGAGCGGATGATCCTCAGTGTACATTGCCGCCGCATTCTTCGACTACCAGTCGGTCACGCTGCCGTCGTCATCGTCGTACGATTCGGGACTCTTCCAGTCATGATTGATCTTGTCGGCGATGGCGTTGTCGTCGATCTCAACGCCGAGTCCGGGCCCAGTCGGCAGATCCAGGTATCCCGCGCGGACCTTGAAGGGCTGCTTGATATAGCCTTCTCCGAGCGACACCTGTTCCTGGCAAAGAAAGTTCGGGATCGACGCCGCGATCTGCACGCCGGCCGCTAGCGAGATCGGCCCCAGCGGATTGTGGGGCGCAACGGCCGCATAGTAGGCTTCGGCCATGCCGGCGATCAGGCGAACCTCGGTGATGCCGCCCGCGTGGCAGAGATCCGGCTGGAGGATGGTCGCGGCTTTCTTCTCCAGCACTTCGCGGAACCCCCATTTGGTGAACACGCGTTCGCCCGTCGCGATCGGCAGGTGCGTGCCGCGCGCGATCTCCGCCATGACGTCGTGATTCTGCGCCTGGCATGGCTCTTCGATGAACATTGGCTGATGCGGCTCGAGCGCCTTGATCAACAACTTCGCCAGCGCCGGGCTGATCGATCCGTGGAAGTCCACACCGATATCCGAATCACTGCCCGCGGCCTTGCGAAGTTCGACGAACTTCTCGGCAACATAGTCCACCCACTTGGGACTCTCGACATAGCGCGTGTACCGGCTCTCTCCCTTCGCGTTCTTCGGCTTCGCGGGTCCGGTTTTGAAAGCGGTGAATCCTTCCTTCTTCTTCTGAATGACTGTTTCCGGCGTCCCGGCATGCGCGTACACGCGAACGCGATCGCGCGTCCGGCCGCCGAGCAGTTCGTACACCGGAACACCCAGCGCCTTGCCCTTAATGTCCCACAGCGCCTGATCGATGCCGCTCAATGCGCTCGTCAGCAGCGGACCTCCGCGATAGAACGCGTGACGGTAAATCGCCTGCCAGTGGTGCGCCACGCGGCGCGGATCCTTGCCAATGAGGTACGGCGCAATTTCGTCTACCGCAGCCTTGCAGGTCAGCGCGCGGCCTTCAAGGACCGGCTCACCGAGTCCGGTGATGCCTGCGTTGGTGTGGATCTTCAGAAAGAGCCACCGCGGTTTGACGAGAAATGTCTCTAGCTTCGTGATCTGCAGATTGTCCTTGGATGCGATCGGCGCATCTTTGGTTCGTTGACGAAGTTGGTCCTGGGCTTCGGCTGTTTGAGGAGCCAGGCCGACGGCAGCCATCGCGCCGGCCAGCGCGCTACGGCGAGTCACTTTTGATTAGGGCATAAATACTCACGTGCATTATATTAGGGTCATGCTCAGCCTTGCGGTTGCTTTGTTTCTCGTCCAGACGCCAACTTTCGAACAGTCCATCAGCATGAAGACTGCCGGAGCGGCTCGCATATCGCCTGACGGATCGATGGTGGCCTACACCGTCACCGACGCCGACTGGAAGGAGAACGAGTACCGGACGCAAATCTGGATTGCGCGTGTCGCGGGCGGCGATTCCTACGCGCTCACCGCATCAAAGAAATCCAGCACTTCGCCGGAATGGTCGCCGGACGGGAAGCAGATCGCGTTTCTATCCGATCGCGAAGGCAAGCAGCAGATCTACCTCATCTCGCCGCACGGTGGCGAAGCAGTGAAGTTGACTTCGTCGGAAACAAGCGTGTCGTCGTTTCAATGGGCTCCTGACGGAAAGACGATCGCATTCACAGCGACCGATCCCGAGTCGCCGGCGATGAAGCAGCGCAAGGAGAAGTACGGCGAGTTCGAGATCGTGCAGAAGGACTACGCGATGACGCACTTGTGGACCATCGCACCGCGGGCCGGCGCCACAGCCGAGCGCGTCACCGACGGCAATGCGTTCAACGTCGGCGGGTTCCGCTGGTCGCCTGACTCGACGCGGATCGCATGCAGCGCCACCAGGGATCCGGACCTCGGCTCATCTTCGACAGCTGACATCCACGTGGTGACTGTAGCCACCAAGGCCGTGCAGGCGCTGGTGACCACCAAGGGCCCGGATACGAATCCGATCTGGTCGCCCGATGGCAAGCGAATCGCATACGAGACCGCGAACGGCGAGGAGTTTTATTACTACAAGACCGCGAAAATCGGCATTGTGGACGCGAGCGGAGGCACTCCCGAGATCCTGCCGGGTAACGACGAAGAGAAACCGCGGCTCATCGATTGGAACGCGGAGGGTCTCTGGTTCGAATCCCCGCTGCGAACCTTCTATCACCTCTACAAGCTCGACCTCAAAACGCGGAAGGCGACGCGTGTGAGTGAACCGCTCGAATCGTCTGCCGGACGTTTCTCTTTCACTACGGACTTACGCACCGGCGCCTTCGCCTGCAGCGCGAACAATCAGTACACCGAGATTTGCGTGACCGGCATGAACAGGTTTGAAGCACGGCCCGTCACGCACCTCGCCGGGCAATTGAAGGAGTTCCAGACCGCGAAACGGGAACTCGTGCAGTGGAAGTCGAAAGACGGCGCGATGATCGAGGGCGTACTCGTGAAACCCTCGGACTTCGACGCGACTCGCAAGTACCCGCTGCTCGTCGTCATCCACGGCGGGCCCACCGGGACGGATCGCGCGGACATCTCGCCCGACCGCTACTACCCAATCGAACGCTTCGTCGCCAAAGGCGCGCTGGTGCTGCGTCCCAACTACCGCGGATCCGAGGGGTATGGCGAGAAGTTCCGGTCCCTGAACGTCCGCAACCTCGGCGTCGGCGACTATGACGACGTCATCACCGGCGTGGACTTCCTAATCGCAAAAGGCTTCGTGGATGGCGCGCGTGTTGGCGCGATGGGCTGGAGCCAGGGCGGTTACATCTCCGCGTTCATTACCTGCTCGTCCGACCGCTTCAAGGCCGTATCCGTGGGAGCCGGCATCTCCGACTGGATGACTTACTACGTGAACACCGACATTCACCCGTTCACGCGCCAGTATTTGAAAGCCACGCCGTGGGACGATCCCGAAATCTATCGCAAAACCTCGCCCATCTCGTATGTGAAGAACGCACGCACGCCGACGCTTATCCAGCACGGCGAACTCGACAAACGCGTGCCGATCCCCAACGCCTACGAACTTTATCAGGCGCTGCAGGACAAGGGCGTGCCGGTCAAACTGGTTGTCTACAAGGGGTTCGGCCATGGCATCAACAAGCCGAAGCAGGCGCTGGCCGTGATGGAGCAGAACTACGAGTGGTTCAGCGAATGGATTTGGGGAGAGAAGCCAGCGCCAAAATGAAGATTGGCGGAAGCCAGTGGGAGTCGAACCCACCAACGATACAAGTACCGTTCACTGGTTTTGAAGACCAGGCCTGACACCGGCCAAAATTGGCTTCCAATGCGATTTTAGCTTACGCCTTATGGACGGCCAGAGGACGAAGCGGCGAACCAGTGCCGCCTTCGATCTTGAGCGGCGCCGCAACGAACAGGAACTCGTAAATCCGCTCCGCCGCGAGCTGTTCGAGGTTCAGGCATTCGACGATGTGAATGCCGCTCTCGACCAGCAGATGCACGTGCACGGGCATATCTGGATTCGGCACCCGCTCAAACGCGACGGTGTCGGATCCTGCGGCGAAAATCTTCTTCGAACTCAGCCAGCGCGCGGCGGGCTCCTCCGGTCCGGGACCTACGACATGAACGCCTTTCCCTGCGGTGATGTACTGCCGCTGGTCCCGCCAGTAACGCGCCCAACCGGTTCGAAAGAGTACGACGTCACCGCGCTCGACCTCGACGCACTGATGCGCCAGGATCTCCTCGATCTGTTCCGGAGTGATCGCAAACTGCTCCGGCAGGACTTCCATATGGAAATGGCCAGCGACATCGATCAGGACGCCGCGGCGGAGGATCGGCTGGATCGTATCGACCGAAAGCTTCGAGATGCCTTTGTCGTAGGATTGCACCGGTTCCGCCTCGATTCCTCCGAACAACTGGCCGCCACATGAGAAATGGCAAAGCGCGTCAATGTGCGTGCCGACGTGGCCTCCGAGCGTGATGGTTTCCGCGGCTGAACTTGCGCCATTCTTCGACACAAGATCGCCGTGGCGCTTGTTGAGCGAATACAGATACGGCGGATGCGTCGGAAAGTGCGGCATGCCGACAAAGTAGGGTTGTGCGAGATCGAAGACTCGCGCGCCGCGAACGGAGTCGAGAAGAGTTTGCATGTTGATCAGTGTCCGACGGCCTTCGGCCCCGCCACTTCTGGCAGGAAGTAGAAGACGATGCCCAGGATGACATAGACGGCGAGCAGTTGCGCGCCCTCAATCCAGTTCGAGATGCCGTCGGAACAGATCTGTCCGGTGATCCAGACTGCGACGACGACCGCCAGCACTTCCGCCGGCGTAAAGACGAGGTCCATCGGCCGGGGTCCGATCGCGTAACTTGCGAAGACCAGCACCGGCGCGACGAACAGAGCGATCTGCAACGAGGATCCGATGGCGATTGATAAGGCGAGGTCCATGCGGTTCTTCATCGAAACCAGAATGGCCGTGGAATGTTCCGCGGCGTTGCCGACGATCGCGACCACAATCACGCCGACGAACACGCTGGTCATCCCAAACGAGAGCGCGGCCTTTTCTACGGATCCCACGAGGATTTCGCTCATCCAGGCGATCAACGCCGTAGCACCGGCAAGGATCACGACGGCCTTTTTCATCGACCAGTGACCCTCGCCCGTGGTGATTTCCTCGAGGTCGCTCGACTCGCCAAGGAACAACTGTTTATGCGTGTGGAGCGAGAAGATCAGGTGCAGTACATAGACCACAACCAGGACGATCGCGATCTCGAGGCTGAGTCCGGCTTCTTTGTTGGCGATGCCCGCTCCGCCGACATAGTGAAACGCGGCCGGCACCACGAGTCCGATGGCGGCAAGCGTAAGCAAGGTGGATTGCGAGCTTGCCGCCTGAGCGTTGAAGCGTTGTTCCTTGTGTTTGAGGCCGCCGGCCACGATGGAGGCGCCGAGTACGAGCAATAGATTGCCGATCACCGATCCCGTGAGGGACGCCTTGACGACGTCGTAAAGTCCCTTCTGCAAAGCAGCGAGAGCGATGATCAATTCAGCGGCGTTGCCGAATGTGGCGTTGAGCAGTCCGCCGACACCTTCGCCGGTTTTCTCCGCAAGCTGTTCGGTTGCTCGTCCCAGCCAGCCGGCCAGGGGAACAATGGCGGCACAGGCACTGAGAAAGATGAGCGTGTGCGATTCCGGCGCGAGAAACTCCAGCGCCGCCGTCACCGGGACGAATACAAGAAACCAATTGAGCATAAACTCTTAGCGTAACGGCGTCGGCTTGCCGCCTGCCTGCTTGCTGCGCAGGGCCGCGTCCATGAAGGCCATGACCTCGAGGGACTCTTCGTTCGACACCGGCGGCGTCTTGGTCTGGAAGAACTTCACAATCTCACCAAGCATCTGCTGATAGCCTGTCTTCGGCTTCGGCGGGCTGAGCAGTTGCTGGTCTTTGGTGAAGACCACAGCGCCGTAACCGCCATAGGGACGATTGGTGCGCACCGTACCGATGCGGCCGTCCTTCCAGCGGCCGACAATCACGTCGCCGGCTTCGGACTCGACGCGGGTCACCTCGACACAGCCGGGGCCGAGGAATGAGTACATCAGTTCGATCGGGTGAATGGCGTACCAGGAGAGGTCCAGGTGGTGATGCGGCTCCGTGGGACCGGGTCCCCAGGTCACGACAGCCGTAGTGCCAGGAACCTTCATGGTCGACGTCATCTCGTTCCAGCGGAGGCTCGAAGCCGTGAACCACGGAACGCCCGCCTGCTTGGCGAGTCTTGCGATTTCCCGCGCATCTTCGAGCGTTGACGAGAGAGGCTTGTCGATGAACATCGGCTTCTTGTGCTTGATGATCTGCTTCGCCTGCTCGAGGTGCGGACGGCCATCGACGCTCTCGAGCAGCACCGCATCGACCTTGCGGCACAACGTGTCGATGTCCGGAACGATCTCGATTCCCCAGTCTTTCTGCAACTCCGCGGCGTACTTGTCGACGCGGGTGTAGGACGACTCCACATCCTTGCTGCCGCCTTTGTATGCAGCCACGATGCGCGCGCCCGGCACGTAATCTTTGTTGTTCGGATCGTTAAGGATCTTGGTGAACGCGATCACGTGAGACGTGTCGGTCCCAACGATTCCGAGTTTGATCTGCGCGCAGGCAAGAGTTGCCGCGCCGAGGGCGAGGAGGAACGAACGATGCAACATGCTCCCCGCAGTTTATCGGATCGCAGCCGGTCTTAGTTGCCCGCGAGCCGGCGCTGGTATTCACGAAGAGCGGAATCATAGGCGGAAAGCATTTCGCCTTGCTCTTCCAGTCGTACGCGTCCGATTTTCTGTTCGCGGCATTTCTGCACGGCTTTGACGCACCATTCGATGCTCGGCTTCACGCGAACTTCGGATCCGCCCACTTGGACCCAGACGGGATTCGTATGGGAACTGCCCAGAATGCGCAGCGCGACCCAGGCGCTCTGTTGCGGCGTGTAGGAAAACCGGAGCGCGCGCACCGTGCCGTCCGCGTCGATCTCGCGGCGCTCGACGGATTCGCCGTTGACGATCAGTTCGACCGGAACGCGGCGGGTTCCTGCGATGCGCGCGCGTTCGACATGCCAGTACGGCTTCTGGCTCGCAGGACGAGCCCGCAGTTCCGCGTCCTCTTTATCTGCAAGCATCGCCGCGACGTTGGCGGTGATTTGAAGGGGAGCAGGCGCATTGAGACGGATCGTGGATCCCATCGCTTGGCCGTTTACAGCAAAATCCATCAGATGGCTTCGGCCATCGCTCACGTAGTTGCGACCTTCCTTCACGCCTTGGATCCAGTCGCCGTAATCGGGCTTCTGCTGTTTGACGTAGCTGCGGCCGAGTCCCACGCGCTCATCGTAGATGCACGGAAAATCGGTCTCACCGCTGATGCGAGTGTGATAGCCGGCATTGAGGGTGTGATACCAGACGTTGAGTTCCCAGGGCCACGGCGTGTCGACCGTCGAAATGAAGTCGACGAGACCGTGCGTAACGGCTACGACGTATTCGTTGGCGCCGATGCCGTCAAATGGCGGCAGTTCTTTGGTGAGGACCTCGTCCTTCGGGATCTGCAGCCCCCAGCCCGTGTGCGCGTATCCGGTGATCGCCCCCTGCTTGCGGGCCCAGCGCAATATCGGCATCCCCCAGCTTGGCCAATCGTCGATGCGCTGCTTGCCGGGATAGTCGGTCTCTTTCATGCCGAGCAACACGAGATGGCCGGTGTGGCTCGACGGATGCCCTGAAACTTCGACGTCGTAGCGCATGCGATAGACATCAGTGGAGAGCGCGTTGTCCTTGCCTTCGTTGAACGTCTTTTGGAAGTACCAGCCGGGTCCCCAGGTCAGTACGGATCCAATCTTGATGTCCTCGCCCATCACATGACGGATCATGTCTTTCGGGTACACGCCTTCGGTCGGCTTCTCGTAATGCGAACAGCCGGCAGCGTGGATGTGATGATCGCCGGACACCCAGCCGGTTTTAGAAGGATCGATCCAACGTTCGAGGTTCGCCTGGAATTCCTGGTTCGCTGCGCCCATCTGGATGGTGCGGGTGATGGATTTGTACTCGGGTCCGCGAGAGTACTCAATCGTGTATTTGCCGGGCGGCAGCGAGACGGATTCGCCATCGCCTCGATAGATCTGTTTCTGGAAGAAGAAGTCGGGCGCCACGCGTTTGGACTGCGACGGATAGACGCGGCCCTGTGCATCGCGAATGAGAAAGCTCCCGATGGCAGGTTTGCCTTCATCACGAACCTTGAATACGAGCTTGGCGACCGGCGCGACCTGGAACAGGATGTCGATTTCGTTGCGGAATCCGAGGTCCTGCGTGCCTTGGCCTGCGTCGAACACGAGCTTGGCTTCGCGCTTGCCGGCCTCGCGAGCGTAGATCTGCAGCACGCGATACTCAACTTCGAGTCCCGAGAGGAACGCACGCATCGGCTGTTTGTTGAAGAAGCTGAGGTCGGTCCAGGTACGTGCGACCGAGACGTTGCGGTTGTACACATTGCCGGCTTGGGGCGAGGTTGCCTGCAGCACCGGCGTGATGCCGGCTTCGTTCTGCACCTTGACGAGGAAGGTCCGCCAGCCCTGTTCGACGAGTCGCGGTTCAGCGGGACCCGCCTGCACTTTGACGCGTGCTTCGGGATTGATGTGAACGCCGGCAATACAGCGGGCATCGAGGATTTCCTGCAGCCGCTTGACGCCCTCCGCATTGAGCGGCAGACCTTCGATCTCTTTCACGACAGCTGGCGGCAGTGGTTCGCCAGTGAGTTCAAGAGTCTGCACGACGCGCGCGGCCTGGGCAAAGAGCGGTTGGGCATCCACCTTGTCGACGATTGGCAATTCCTCGGCGGCCGCGGCGATCGCAGCCGCGACGATGACAAGCAGAATCCTGCGGAACAACATGAAAAACAGATTGTCACAAACGGAGACGCTGTGTCGTCTTGTGGGTGGAGAGTGACGATGAACACAGTGATCGGTGGCGGACTTGCAGGACTGGCAGCCGCGGTTTCTCTTGCGCGACGTGGCGCGCGGGTGCGTCTTCTGGAACAAAGCAGCCGGCTCGGCGGACGCGCGATTACTTCAATGGAACAGGGTTTTGCTTTGAATCTTGGACCGCATGCCGTGTACCGGGACGGACACGCATTTCGCACGCTCTCGAATTGGGGGATTCAGGTCTCCGGCGCACGCCCCGCCGTTGGTTCGCGAAACTTCTTTGTTTTAGAGGGACAGTTGTTCCCGATGTTCCGGGATGCAAAGTCTATGTTGTTCTCGCCCCTCCTGTCGGTGCGGGAAAAACTGGACGCAGCGAACGCGTTACGCAAGCTGCAGACGGCGAGTCCGGATGCCTCGTGGTCGCTGGCGCAATGGCTGGATGCAGAGGTGCACACCGTGAAAGTCCGGCAGGTGGTGGAAGCGCTCGCGCGCGTATCGACCTACGCGAATGCGCCGGAACGGACGCAGGCGACGGCTGTCTTGCGGCAAATCCAAATGGCGACGAACGGCGGAGTTTTGTATCTGGATGGCGGCTGGCAGTCGATGGTGGATGCGTTGGAATCGCACGCACGACAACTCGGCGTCGAGATCGAGCACGGCGTGACGGCCGCGGAAATCCCACGAGACAGCATCCTGGCGATTCCACCGCGACAGGTGACGGCCATTACGGGCGTCCAGTTCACCGGCTTGCATCCGATCCGCATGGCGACGCTTGATTTGGGACTTACGGAACTGCCTCCTGACGCCGCGGATTTCGCATTGGGACTGGATCGCCCTCTTTATTACTCGGTGCATTCCAAGTGGGCGCGTTTGGCGCGTGGCAAACGAACCGTGGTGCACGTCGCGAAGTACCTCGGCGACGAACCTGGCGGCACCGCGCGCGGGGAACTCGAAGCGTTTGCGGACCTGCTGATGCCGGGCTGGCGCGATCGCGTCGAGGTCGACCGGTTCCTGCCGGAGATGACGGTCACGCACACAGGCTATTGGACCGATGCGCCGCGGCCGCGTGTCGATGAGATTCCGGGCGCTCTGATTGCCGGCGATTGGGTCGGCAACGAGGGCATGCTGCTCGATGCGTCTTTCGCGAGCGCGATCGACGCCGCGAATCTCGCCTGGCAGCGCTGCCACAATGAGAGCAAAGCAGCATGAATACGGTGTTCGAAGAGTTGCGTCCACAGTTGTTCGCGCTCGCCTATCGCATGATGGGCACGCGTGCGGACGCCGAGGATATCGTGCAGGAGGCGTACATCCGGTGGCAGGGCGCCGATCACCGGGATGTGCGGTCTGCGCGTTCGTACCTGAATGCGGTCGTGGCACGCTTGTCTTTGGACGCACTCAAGTCCGCGCGGCGAACTCGCGAGACTTACGTCGGCACGTGGCTGCCCGAGCCGATCGCACAATCCGACCGGCCCGATGCATCGCTCGAACTGGCCGATACGTTGTCGGTTGCGTTCCTGCACGTCCTGGAATCGCTCTCGCCTGCCGAGCGCGTTGCGTTCCTGATGCGCGAGGTATTCGGTGAGGACTACTCGAAAGTCGCCGAGATCCTGGATACGTCGGAGGCCAACTGCCGGCAGTTGGTAGCACGCGCCCGGCAGCATGTACAGGCGAAACGCCCGAAGTATCGCGTGGATCCAGACCGGCATCGCGAGGTGCTTCGCGAGTTCCTGGCCGCATGTGCGAGTGATGACAAGAACACGCTTGTTGGATTGCTGCGCGAGGATTCCGTGTTGTATTCAGACGGTGGTGGAAAAGTCGCAGCGGCCCTGAATCCGATCTATGGTTCGGACCGGATCGCTCGGTTCTTCTTCGGCGTTCGTCATAAGTTCCCACGCGAGCTTCGTCCTGTTGCCGTCCTGGCAGGAGGCATTCCCTCCGTCCTGCTCTATGAGGGCGACCGGGTTGACAGTCTCCTGAATCTCGACCTCGATGATGACGGCCGCATCGCCGGGATCTACATCATCCGCAATCCCGACAAACTCGTTGCGGCGCGTCCGTGAGACGCTAGTAGCAACTCTATGCGTCGTATCTCGAGGCGAGGGTTCCTCGCCACTGCGCCGGCACTGGCCGCTGCCGCTTCCACCACTTCCTCTTCGAACCTGTGCCTCTGGTATCGCGAGCCTGCTGAGAAATGGACCGACGCGCTGCCGATCGGCAACGGGCGACTGGGCGCGATGGTGTTCGGCGGCGTTGCGAAGGAAAGACTGCAGATCAACGAGGATACGTTGTGGTCCGGCTTTCCGCGCGACTGGAACAACCCGAATGCGAAGGCGCACCTACCCGTCGTTCGCAAGCTGGTCCTCGAGGACGCGAACTATGTCGCGGCCGATGTGGAAACGCGCAAGATGCAGGGTCCGTACAATCAGTCATATCTGACGCTGGGCAGCATCTGGCTCGACTTCGACGGCCTCGACGGGACGGTCAGCGGCTATCGTCGGCAACTGGATCTCGACTCCGCCGTGAGCCGGGTCGAGTTCCAGCACGGCGGCCACACGTACGTGCGCGAATCCTTCGTTTCTGCGCCGGATCAGGTGATGGTCGTTCGCGTCACGACTTCGCGTCCGGAGGGCATGTCTTTTCTGATTCGCCCGGATTGCCCACTGCGACATGCAGTGGATTCACCAGCAACTTCGGTCTTGCGTGTCGCCGGCAAGGCTCCGTCACACGTTGACCCGAACTACTTCCGCACGCAGAATCCGATTCAATACGACGACGCTGAGGGCAAGGGCATGCGTTTCGAAGCACGCATTCGCGTCGCGGGAGCCAAGAGCGTGCAAGCAGACGAGAAGGGGCTGCGGGTCCACGCGAAAGAGGCCACGATCCTCCTTAACGCGGAGACCGGTTTCCGCGGATTCGATCGGATGCCGGATGCTCCAGCGTCCGAGATCGCGACGCGTTGCGAAGCCCGCCTCACGGCCGCGGCGAAGCGCCCGTACACAGATTTAAAGGCGCGCCACGTTGCCGATCATCAACGGTTGTTCCGGCGTTGCGTGCTGCAACTGCCTTCCACTGCGGACGTCAATCGTCCGACGAACGACAGGCTGAAGAGCTTCCGATCCGATCAGGATCCGGATCTACTCGGGCTGTATTTCCAATACGGCCGTTACCTGTTGAT
This sequence comes from uncultured Solibacteraceae bacterium, assembly GCA_964627455.1. Lineage (GTDB taxonomy): Bacteria > Acidobacteriota > Terriglobia > Bryobacterales > Bryobacteraceae > F-183. Next base: position 16,060 of record CAZVKC010000024.1, read on the forward strand.
TGCGAGCTCACGCCCCGGCACGCAGCCTGCGAATCTACAGGGGATTTGGAATGAGTCCATTCGCCCGCCGTGGAGTTCCAACTGGACCTCGAACATCAATGTCCAGATGAACTACTGGCCGGTCGAAACGTGCAATCTGAGCGAATGCCACGAGCCGCTGTTCGATCTCACCACTCATGTTGCGGTCAATGGAGCGAAAACGGCGCAAGCCAATTACGGCGCGCGCGGCTGGGTGTCGCATCACAACATCGACATCTGGGGACATACCGGTCCGGTTGGAAATTTCGGTCAGGGCGAACCCCGCTGGGCAAACTGGCAGATGAGTGGGCCGTGGCTCTGTGCGCATCTTTGGGAACGTTATCTGTTCAGTCTCGACGTCGAATTCCTGCGCAGGAAAGCTTGGCCCGTCATGCGTGGCGCCGCGGAGTTCTGCCTCGACTGGCTGATCGAGGACAAACAGGGCCGGTTGACGACGTGCCCGTCTGTTTCCACCGAGAACGCGTTTCTTGGTCCGGATGGCAAACGCGCCGAGGTGTCCGACGGCTGCACGATGGACATGGCGCTGATCTCCGAGTTGTTCCTGAACTGCATCGAAGCCGCGCGCATTCTGGGCGGGATCGACCCGGAGTTCACGGCAAAACTCGCCAAAGCGAAGTCGCGGCTGATTCCTTATCAGGTCGGCAAACACGGCCAGTTGCAGGAATGGTCGAAAGATTTCGATGAGAAAGAACCCGACCATCGCCACATGTCGCACATGTACGGACTGTTTCCCGGCAGCGACATCTCCCCTGCGCACACGCCGGCCATCGCGCGAGCCGCGCGCGTTTCTCTGGAACGCAGACTGGCGGCAGGCGGCGCGTACACAGGCTGGAGCCGGGCTTGGGCGATCAACTTCTGGGCTCGCCTGCTCGATGCCGAGAAGGCGCATGAATCCCTCGTAATGCTGCTACTGCACAGCACGGGACCAAACCTGTTCGATACACATCCGGCAGGCAATGGCTGGATCTTTCAAATCGACGGCAACTTCGGCGGGACCGCCGCGTTCGCTGAGATGCTGCTACAAAGCCACCTTGGGGAACTCCACTTCCTGCCGGCACTGCCTGCAGCCTGGGCGAGATCGGGGCAGGTTCGCGGACTGCGCGCCCGTGGCGGCGTCGAAGTCGACATCGCGTGGGCCAACGGGAAAGCCACGCGAGCCACGCTGCGAGCCAGCCGGGATGGCGTGCTGACGCTACGCCCGCCGAAAGGACAGTCGATCGCCAAAGGGCAGCAAAAGATCGAGGCGCGCGCCGGGCGTGTCTACGATATTCAGTTCTCGTAGGAAGCACGTCATGCGACACTGGTAGTTTCACTGTGTGCGGAATCGCTGGTTTCACTCACAGGCGTTCCCGTCCTGATCCGGATCTGATCCGTCGCGCGACCCAGTCCATCGTACATCGCGGTCCCGATCAACAAGGCGTTTTCGAGTCCGATCTCGTTTCGCTGGGCGCGGTGCGTCTGAAGATCATCGACCTCGAAGGCGGCACGCAGCCTTTCCATGCCGGAGGCTGTGTCATCGTCTTCAATGGCGAGGTGTACAACCACGCCGAGATCCGGCGCGAACTGGAACAGAAAGGCCACCGGTTCGAGTCGAAGTGCGATACCGAGGCAGTCCTGCGCGCGTTCCTCGAGTGGGATGTTGCGAGTTTCTCGAAACTCCGCGGCATGTATGCGTTCGCGATTTGGGATGAGTCCAAGCGGCGGCTTGTACTGTGCCGGGACCGCATGGGCATCAAGCCGCTGTATCTTTATCATCACGGCGACGATCTGTTTTTCGGTTCGGAGTTGAAGACTCTGTTCGAGAATCCGATGGTGGATCGCGCGCTCGATGCAGAGGGCCTCGGACACTATCTTGCGCTGAACTGGATCCCTGCGCCGTTCACGCTCTGCAAGGGCGTGACGAAACTGTCGCCCGGCGAATATCTCGAGTGGATTGACGGCAAGATCCGCACCGCTCCGTACTGGACGCTGAATTTCCAACCGGACACCAAGCTGGATTTCGGCGCCGCACGCGAGGAACTGGATTCGCTGCTGCGCGCCTCTGTTCGCGAACATTTGGTGTCGGATGTGCCGCTCGGCATCTGGGCCTCCGGCGGCATCGATTCGTCGACGGTCCTGCATTACGCATCCCAGGAGTTCGCCGGACGCCTGAAAACATTTTCGGTCTCATTTCGTGGGCGCAGCTTCGACGAGAGTCCATTCTTTCGTGAGATGGCGAAGGTCTATTCGACCGATCATCACGAGTTCGACCTGAACCCCGAAGAAGGCCTGGCCGACGCCATCGAGCAACTCACGCATTATTCCGATGAACCCAGCGCAGATGCGGGCGCGCTGCCGGTCTGGTTCCTGTCGAAGATGACGCGCCGCCATGTGACGGTTGCGCTGAGCGGAGAAGGCGCAGACGAGTTATTCGGTGGATACGAGACCTACAAGGCCGATCGATACGCAGCCATCGCGCGTGGCCTCGTACCCGCGCCGCTGCGGCGGCTTGCACTGGGACTCGCCAACGGGGTCCTGCCGGTCTCGGATGACAAGATCAGCTTCGAATACAAGGTCAAACGATTCTTCGACGGCACCCTGCAGGATCCGGTATCGGCGCATCTCTTCTGGAACGGAACGTTTTCGGATGCGCAGAAGCGGACGCTGTTGCGGATGCCGCCGGCAGTGAGCACGGGTGATTATGTGGCGTCGCGAACCCCGCAAACACAAGGATTCGTGAACCGCGCCATGTGGATCGATCAGTTGCACTACCTGCCGGACGACATTCTGTACAAGTGCGACCGCATGAGCATGGCGCATTCTCTCGAAGTGCGTCCACCATTCCTGGACCATCGCATTGTCGAGTTCGCCGCCCGCCTGCCGGAACACTTCAAGGTCAATGGCTCGAAGCTGAAGTTCATCCTCAAGGACCTCGTCAAGGATAAGCTGCCGCAATCGATTCTGACACGCAAGAAGCAGGGCTTTGACATCCCGACGCATCACTGGCTGCGCACTTCGCTAAAGCCGCTCTTCATGGACACGGTGAACCGCGAGTCGATTGACGCAACCGGGATTCTCGAATGGCGCGCCATCGATCGCGTGATCGATGATCACATGTCGCGCCGGGCGAACTATGGATATCATTTGTGGGGCTTGCTCATCCTCTGTTCGTGGATGAAACGCTGGAAGATTCATGGATAAACGTCGCGCTGAACTGATCGTCCTGATTGCTGCAGTTCTGATCTATCTCGGGTGCATCGTCAGCCCTCCGTCGCTGATGGATGACGTCGATGCCGTACAGGCGCAAATCGCGCGCAACATGCTCGAGAGCGGTGACTGGGTGACGGCGCGATTGGACGGCGTCGCGTACCTCGAAAAATCTCCGCTCATTTACTGGATGATGGCGGGTTCGTACGCAATCTTCGGCGTACACGACTGGGCCGCACGCATTCCCGTCGCGCTGAGCGCGATCGCGCTCGCATGGCTCGTCTTCCGATTCGCGCTGTGGGCCTTCGGCTGCGTCGAAACCGCCATGCGCGCCGGACTGATCATCGCAACCTGCATCGGGTTGTTTCTGTTTACGCGCATCCAGATTCCGGACGTCACGCTGACGCTCACGATCGCCATCGCATTGTGGGGATTTGTGCGCGCTCTCGAACCCGACGAAGAACATCCTGCACGATGGATCTACATCGCGTGGGCTGCTGTGGGAACCGGCCTGCTGCTGAAGGGATTGATCGCGCTGCTGTTCCCCGTCGCCGCGGCCGGACTGTTCCTCGCCTTCTCGGGACATCTCTTCCAGCGTGAATCGTGGAAACGGCTGCGCCCCGTCACTGGACCATTGCTCGCGCTGGCAATCGCAGCGCCCTGGCACGTCGCAGCAACCCTCGCCAATCCGCCCTACATCGACTTCACCTTCCGCAGCGTGCCCGGCGAATACCGCGGTTTCTTCTGGTTCTACTTCATGAACGAGCACGTGCTGCGGTTCCTGAACATGCGGCATCCGCGCGACTACAACACCGTGCCGCGGCCGCTGTTCTGGCTGTTTCATCTGCTTTGGCTGTTCCCATGGTCGGCCTGGTTCGGCGGGCTTGTGCGTCTCGCCTACAAACCGGATTCCCGCGCCGGACGAGTGCGGATGCTCTGCCTCTGCTGGGTAGGATTCATTCTGGTCTTCTTCACGTTTTCGACCACGCAGGAGTACTATTCGATGCCCTGCTACCCGGCGCTGGCGATGCTGCTCGCGGCGGCTATGATGCGTGACAATCGCGAGTCCCGGTGGTTCCTGGTGGGGCTCACAGGCGCTGCACTGCTCGCCATCATTGGGATCCTCGTCAAGGTCGCGGGACTGCCCACACCCGGTGATATCTCAAATGCGCTCAGTTCGAATCCTGACGCCTACACGCTGTCACTCGGGCACATGGAAGACCTCACGATCGATTCGTTCGCGTATCTGCGTCCACCGCTGATCATCGCCGGAATCGCCTTCGCAATTGGACTCGCATCCGCGCTACGCCGGTCCACCCTGGGACTCGCCGCAATGATGGTGCTGTTCCTCCATGCCGCACGCCTGGCACTGGTCACTTTCGATCCCTACCTGGCTTCGCGGCCGCTCGCCGAGGCTCTGAATCAAGCTCCCAAGGGGACGCTCATCGTCGACAACCAGTACTACACGTTCTCATCCGTCTTCTTCTACACGAATCAGCGCGCCCTGCTTTGGAACGGCCGGGTCAACAATCTCGAGTACGGATCCTACGCGCCCGGCGCTCCGCAGGTGTTTATTGACGACGCCGAGTTCACGCGCCGCTGGTCCAGCGCGGATCGCTACTACTTGTGCATTGAGAAACCACAACTCGAGCGCTTGAAGAAGTTGACCACGCAGTTGCACGTCGTCAAGGAAAGCGGCGGCAAGTACCTTTTTTCAAACGTACAGCCATGAAGATTCTGGTCGACGCTACATCGCTGCTGTTGCGAAGCGCGGGAGTCAAGAACTACACGTATCACTGGCTCCGCGCGATGCAGCAACAGGCGCCCGGCGTCTTTGCGGCCTATCCGTTCCTCAGTTCCCTCGGTGACTTGAATCACGACGGATCGAATCTACCGCTCGGGGCGACAGTCCCGCGCATCGCGGCACTGCAGTTCTTCAACCGCATCTGGACTGGCGGCATTGATTTCGCGACTCGCGGATACGATCTGTTTCACGTTTCGAACCAGGTGCGGCATGCTCCGTCCCGAACTCCAATCTCTGCGACTGTACACGACCTCACGTGCTGGCTTCTGCCTGAAACGCACACGGCGGCCAATCGCGCGGCAGACCAGGTTTTTGCGGACCGCTTCCTGAAGCAGGCTCGCGGATTGATTGCCGTGTCGGAAAACACCCGGCAGGACGCAATCCGGTTGCTCGGCATTCATCCCGATCGGATCCGGACCATCTACTCCGGGGTTCCGGAAACCTACTTCGACGCAAAGCCCAGCCATCGCGAAAAGCCGTATCTGTTGTACGCCGGCACCATCGAGCCTCGCAAGAATGTCGACATCATGCTGGACGCCTACGCAGCGTTGCCCGGCGAACTGCGGCGCGGCTTCGACCTCGTGCTCGCGGGTCCCGAAGGATGGAGGTCCGAATCCACCATCGCGCGATTGAAGAGCGGATCCATGCCGGGCGTGGTGTATCTCGGTTACGTCCCCGAAGCCGAGATGCCCGGACTGTTCGCAGGCGCGACCGCGTTCGTTTATCCGTCGCTATACGAAGGTTTCGGATTCCCGGTTGCACAGGCAATGGCGGCTCGCGTGCCAGTCCTGACCTCCGCGAATTCGTGCCTGCCGGAAGTCGCGGGACCCGGCGCGATCACGGTCGATCCGCGGAGCAAGAGTGAACTCACCGGCGCGATGACCCGGCTGCTCGAAGATGCTGCGTTACGCGCGCGGCTTGGGGCACAGGGACGCGCTCACGCGGAGACCTACCGGTGGTCCGAGTGCGCCCGCCGCAGCATTGAGTGGTTTCAGGAGATCCTGGGATAAGTCCCGTCTGACCGAACATGTTCTCGATCCTTCTTCTGCTGCTGGCCCAACCTCCGCAAGCGCAACCGCAACCGCCCACAACGAACGCCCCCACCACGGCGCCGGTTGAGAATCGCCGTACCGAGTTGAATCTTCTCGGACGCACGGATACAGCGAACGGCGAGAGCCGCCGCAACGAGAACGTCCAGTTCAATCTGATCGACAACGGCGCGCTGAAAGAGTTGAACATCCGCCTGGGAACCAGTGCGACGCTCATCCAGGAGTTCCGCCCGGACCGCGGCTACTTCGGCGCCGAGTACGGCGGGACGCCGGCGCAGTCGATCCACATCAGCGGCCGCGCTCGCAAGGATTTTCACGGCACGTTGCGCGCGGTGCATCAGAACAGCATCTTTTCCGCGCGTGCGTTCTTTCAGGTCGGCGACGTGAAACCGGCTCGCGACAATGATTACGGCTTCAACGTTTCGCTTCCCGAGTGGCGAGGCTGTCGCGTGAACCTCGATGCGGGACAGCAGATGATCCGCGGCTTCGTGAACGGTAATGTGCTCGTGCCGCAACCAGACGAGCGCACTCCACTTGCTACCGACCCGGCGGTGCGCACGCTCGTCGCACGCTTTCTCGGCGCCTATCCCGAAGAACTCCCCAACCGCACGGACATCAATCCGAGAGCACTCAATCGCAACGCCCCGCAGGCGATCAACAATGACAACGCGCGGATCCGCGTCGATCGCCAGCTTGGATCCAAAGACCTGTTCACGAGTCTGTACCAGTTCACTTGGCAGAATGTGGATGCGTTCCAGCTTGTGAAAGGCCAGAATCCCGATACGGACACGAAGTCGCACAGGATCCGGCTCACGCATACACGCAATTGGAGCGCGCAGACGACCACGGACCTGTCCGCAGGCTTCGACCGCATCCGGTCCCTGCTCACGCCTGAACCCAACGCCGTCGGTAACTACATCAGCATCTCCGGGCTCACGTCGCTCGGTCCGGACGGCAGCATTCCGATTGACCGCGCCGTGAACCTCTTCCGTTATGCGGGACTCGTGCGCTCAGTGAAAGGCGCGCACACGCTTACCGCCGGGTTCGACATCCTGCGCCGTCAACTCAACGGACGCGAAACCGACACCCACCGCGGATTCTTTTCATTTGCGCCCGACTTCGGGCGTGATGCGATCACGAACCTGCGGCTTGGAACCCCGACGCAGTATATCATCGCGCTCGGTGATGTGCATCGCGGGTTCCGTAATTGGGAACCGCAATTCTATGTCGGCGACACATGGAAGGCGTCACGCGCCGTCACAGTCACCGCAGGATTCCGTTATGCACCGGTCACCACACCAACCGAGGTCAACGGGCGCAACACCATCCCCTATCCGTGCGACTGCAATAATTTCGCTCCGTATCTCGGTCTCGCGTGGCGAACGTCGCGTGCCGGCGTCTTCCGCGCCAACTATGGACTGCACTACGGCGAGATCTTCCCGGTGACCTACCAGCAGGTGCGATTCTCTCCTCCTGGTTCCACGAAGTTCGCCGTTCCCGCTGCGCCGCTCATCAACCCTTATACGCCCGGCGTTGGGAATGGCGGGGCTCCGAACTTCTATCTGCTCTCACCGGACCTTGTCGTTCCTTACGCGCATCAGTACAACTTCATTTGGGAACACAGTCTCTCGAAGTATTGGAAACTGCAGACGGGATACACGGGTTCGCGGCAGCACAAACTGCTGGTCATGTGGTATCTCAACCGCGCACATCCGCGCGAAGGAATTCCGCTGATTACCGCCACGATCAACCAGCGGCGCGCGAAGCCGGACGAGGCCGAAACACGGCTCGTCGTAAATGGTTCGCGCGGGTACTTCGACGCGGGACGCGTCAATCTTCAATTCCTGCGCTGGCGCCGAGTCACCTTCGAAACGTCGTATTGGTGGAGCAAGTCGATGGATCTCGGCGCAAGCTACACGAACACCGGCTACGACCAGGATTCGCGTCTCTCACGCAGCCAGTCGGAATTCGAAACCCATCGCGATGGCAAGAGCCTCAGTTCTTTCGACCAGCCCCACTCGTTCCTGTGGCGCGGCGGCTACGAGTTCTTTAAGGGCTGGATGCTCTCTTCGGTCATTCTCGTGAAGTCCGGCACGCCTTTCAATGTACAGACGGGATCCGATGGACCGGGCTTCGGCAACGTCGACGGCAACGGCGGCGACCGGCCGAACCTGCTCGATCCGTCCGTTCTGGGCCGCACAATCGGCAATCCGGATACTTCGCGGCAGTTGCTTCCTCGCAGTGCGTTCGCCTACATCCGCCCCGGCGAGGAGACCGGCAACCTGGGCCGAAACATGTTTCGGAAGGGCCCCATTCGCAACGTGAATGCATCGCTGACCAAAGCGTTCCAGGTTCGCAGGGATTGGAAACTCCAGTTCAGCGCGGAATCGATCAACTTCTTCAACACACCCCAGTTCGCCGACCCCGGATTCGAGCTGACGAATCCCAACTTTGGGCAGATTACGAACACGCTCAACGACGGCCGGACCTTCCGTTTTGGCCTGCAACTGCAGTTCTGAAGACGCCGGTGGTTGATACACTTGCCATTTGAGCCTGTCACTGGAAAACGGCGCGACTCTGGCGCATTACCGCATCGCGAAGAAGCTCGGTTCCGGCGGAATGGGTGAAGTGTACCTGGCCACCGATTCCCGTCTGGATCGCCAGGTCGCAATTAAAATCCTTCCCGCAGAGGTGTGCTGCGACGCCGCGCGGCTGCAACTGTTCACGCAGGAAGCAAAGATCACTTCGGGCCTCAATCATCCGAATATCACGCACATCTACGACATCGGACGCGAGGGCGACCTTTCGTATATCGTGATGGAGTTCGTGGAAGGCGAGTCGCTCGGCCTTCGCCTGGAAGACGGACCGTTGCCGCTGAAGGAACTGCTTTCGGTCGGCGCGCAGGTCGCCGATGCGCTCGATGCTGCGCACCAGGGAGGCGTCGTCCATCGGGACATCAAGCCTGGCAACGTCCTCATCAACCGGCGCGGACACGTCAAAGTCCTTGATTTCGGCCTCGCCAAGATATGCGGACCAAAGCACGCCGGCGGCAAGCCGAGTGATGACACCAAGGCGTTGTCCGAGTTCGGACTCGTGTTAGGAACAGTGCAGTACATGAGTCCGGAACAGGCGTTGGGCCGTGAAGTCGACCAGCGGTCGGACCTATTCAGCCTCGGGACTGTTCTCTACGAGATGGTCACCGGACGCTTGCCGTTCGACGGCTCGAATGCGCAGGAGATCCTGGCGCGGGTCCTCACATCGCAACCCGAGGCGATCGCGCGATTCAACTACGACGCGCCGCCGGAACTCGAACGCATCATCCGAAAGTGTCTCGAGAAGGATCCGGAGGAACGGTATCAATCCGCGCGCGAAGTTGCGCTCGATTTGCGGGCTTTGACCAAAACATCCGAGCCCAAGGCACCCGCGGCCGCGACCAAATCAAGCGGCAGGCTGACGGCGATTCTGGTGGACGACGAAGAACTGGCTCGCCTCGTGACTCGCGAGTACCTCACTCGAACCGGCCCGGACATCGATGTCGTGGCTGAGTGCGGCAACGGATTCGAGGCCGTCAAAGCGATCAATGATTTGAAGCCGGATCTCGTTTTTCTCGACATCCAGATGCCGAAACTCGACGGCTTCGAGGTTCTCGAACTGATCGAACACCAACCCGCCGTCGTCTTTGCGACTGCATTCGATCAGTACGCGATGAAAGCGTTCGACGCGCACGCGGTCGACTACCTGCTGAAGCCCTTCAGCATGGAACGTTTTCAAACGGCGTTACAGCGCGCGCGGCAGCGTATTGGGGAGCGGCCGGCGCAGCCAATCTCGGAACTCAAACAGGATTCGCGTCCACCGGAACAGCCGTTTCCGGAGCGGATCGTAGTGAAAGATGGCGCCAAAGTCCACATCATCCCGGTCGACAAACTCGATTACGTGGAAGCGCAGGATGACTACGTTTGTTTGTACAGCCAGAAGAAGAGCTACCTGAAACAGCAAACGATTTCCAGTCTCGAGGGCACGCTCGACCCGAGGCGCTTTCTGCGAATTCACCGCTCGCACATCGTGAACCTCGAGCGTGTGGCCAAGATCGAGCCGTATACGAAGGATTCAAAGATCGCCGTGTTGCAGGATGGAACGAAGCTTCCCGTCAGCAGGGCTGGATATCAGCGGCTGAAGTCCGTGCTCGACGATCGCGTGTGACCACAAGAAACATATGAGACTGATGTTGCTTTTGGCCCTTGCGGCCCTGGAGGGCGTGACGCTCGCGTCGCAACTTCCTGTTCTGCTCCAGGAAACCGGCGAACTGCGCGGAAAGCGAGAATTCACGAAGCTGGTCCGAGCCGGCGAAGTCTTCAGCGTCAACTTCGCAGTCAAACCCGCCGGAGACGCGACGGTCCGCCTCGAAACGGCTGCCGGTGAACTCCTCGCGTCGAAGAGTCTCCACCCCGGCGACGCGGATTTCACGACCTTCATCTCACCGAAATCGGCTGGGACCCTGCGCGTCTCGGTGGAAGGCAAGCAGGGGGCGTTCGACTTGCGCCTGCTTCGCTGGCCTTCGAATGCCGCGGTGAAGCGCGAGCCCAACAACACATGGCAGCAGGCGAATCCGATCGCGCTCGGATCCACCATCTTTGCGTCCGCTGACGAGAATCCCTACCTGCCGCCAGTCAACTCCGTCCGTCCCAAAGATCCGATGGGCGAGCAGGACTGGTATCGCATTGAGTTCACCGAGTCCAAACCCAAGCTGGTGTTCTTCCAGATCGAATTGATGGAACGCGATCACCTGCCCGTGGACGTCGCGGTCTATCGAATCGTGGACGGCAAGCCCGTGATCTACTTCGAAGGCGAGGATCCCGTTACGCTGCCGCACGAAGTGCAAGCGCTGCCTGGCAACAAGTTCACCACGCGGGTCCTCAAAGATCGCGGGACCTACTACGTCTGCGTTCGCGCCAATCATCCTGAGTACAAATTGCGGACTCGTGTTTACGACGTGCCACCGTACGCCAAGCCTGAAGACGCCGTGCGCACAGCCGTGGACTTCGCGATGGGCGCTGGAGATTCCTGGCACGCCAACACGCCCCGCCGCGGCGGCATCTATGATCGCGTTTCGAGTCTTCACCAGGAAACTTCTCTGTGCGTCGCATGTCACGCGACGCACTTCACCCAGCGCGCGCAGTTGTATTCGATTCGCAACGGCTACCCGGTTGTGCAACGTCAGCAGTTGCAGTTCATGACCGAGCGTTTCTACAACAATCCACGACCGCTCTACGGATTCGAGAAGGAAGGCGCGGTGTGGGCTCGCATGATTTCGGCGGCGGCGAACGTCCTCAGCCGCATGTCGACGTTGCTTGGCATTTTCGAAACAGACGTCACCGGCGAACGCCGCGCGGCCTATCACAAGGGCGTCAACGAATACCTCAACATCTACTACGCAGGCCGCGACAAACTGCCTAACGACGAGACCAACGGCAATACGCCACTGGTGAGCGCGCACGAGGTTGCATGGTATTCGTGGGTCGTCTCGAAGGATCCGCGACTGCCGGAGTTCGTCGCCAAGGGCGAGGTCAAGAATCTCGTCGACCTTTGCTATCAGACGCTCGCACTCGCGGAGATGGATCGCGACAAGTACAAAGACATCCTAGCGCGCAATGCTGAGCGGATCCTGTCGTTGCAGAAGCCGTCCGGCCAGTGGGCCATGCGCTTCGGCGCCAAGGATCCGGAAGTCGAGTTCCAGACGGGCCACGCGCTCTGGGCGCTGCATGCGGCCGGTGTTCCGCGCGAGAATCCGCAGGTCGTAAAGGGCCTGCAATACTTGCTCAAGCGGCAGCAGGAGTTCGGCGGCTGGATGGATCCGCTGCAATCCTATGAGAATTTCCGCACGCCATTCCGCGAGACGCAAATGGCGGTGCTCGCACTGAGTTCCTACTATCCGGGCCCCGGCAACGGCGGCAAGTGGAGTGCGAAGCCCATTGACGTGCTATCCAAGGATCCTGCGGAGTTGCTCGCGCAGTTGGATAACTACTGGATCTCCGGCGCCAACCTTGAGGAGGCGGCGCGTTCGAACGACGCTTATATCCGGCAGGCCGCAGTCGAAGCCATGGGGCGCGTCGCGGATCCCGCTTCGATGTCGATGCTCGTCGAGCGTCTCGGTGACTCGAGTAAGCTTGTCCAGCGAACTGCCGCGTGGGCAATCCGGCAGATCTATTCACGCCACGGCGAAGTTTCGACTGCGCCGCTCGAAGAAGCGCTGGCGAAAGGCAATGAGCGGGTCCGCTGGGGCGGCACTCGCGTATTCGCCCAGCATTTCGCAGCTCTCGCGGCTCGTCCAGGCATGGATGTCGCGCTTGCCAAGGTTGCGGAAGCACAGGAGCCAGCGATCCGCATCCAGGCGCTGAAGGGTCTCTGGCAGATGTGGTTCTGGAACGGCGATGAACGGGTGCGTGGCCGGATCGAAGACGCGTTCCTGCGCCAGATCGAGAAGCCGCAGCACTCCTGGGTGAACCGCAACCTGCAGGAGGGCATTTATAACATCGCGGATGAGAACATTCGCTACTTCTACAACAACTGGATTCCGCTGCTCGGCCGTGAAGACGATCGCCTGCGCGTGATCCGCGGACGCCTTGCCACCGAATCGCGTCTGGCCTCGAAGTTCGCCTCTGTGCTCGAAGGCAACAATGACTACCAGCGCAAGACGCTGCTCGCCTCGCTCGGCGATTTCCATCTGCGTCACGCAGACGTGTACGAACCACTGAACAAGGTGGAAGACACGTTCCCGCCACAGTACAACCGCATCGGCAACGATGTCGAGCAGATCGCGTTCTTCGGCCAGAGCGCGGAACGCTTCTCGAAGGCGTTGCTGCCGCTGCTGTCGTCGCCGGATGCGGAGATGCAGAAACTCGCGCAGACTGCTGGCCTGCTCGTGCGACCCGTGCGATTCCCCGGCGTCAATGAGGTCGCCGGCGAACTGGGTCCGCTCTCAAAAGAGGTCGCAGAACGCCTGCCGAAACCGCCTCCTCCGCCGCCGCAGCAGGTCACGTCGGTCAAACGCAACACACGCAAACTGGACGAAACCTACTTCCGCGGATACGTGCAGCCGATTCTCGAAAAGCGCGGCCGCGACGGCTACGCGTGCGTACACTGCCACGCCTCGCACGCGATCTTCGACGGTAGCTGGAGCACCGTCATGAAAGTCGTCAACACAGCGAATCCCGAAGAGAGCCTGATCCTGCGCAAGCCCACGTCGAGCGCAGAAACAGAAGGCATCGCGGACTCGAAGGTGCTGGCGCATGGCGGCGGAATCCGCTGGTCTAAGAACTCGCCCGAATATATGACGATTCTCGAATGGATCAAGGGCGCGGTCGAATAGTAACGATATCCTTGAGAGGAACTTTTCTATGATGCAACTCGGATTTGTCAGCGCGATTCTTCCCGACCTCACCCTGGATGAAGTCGCCGCTTTCGCAGCCTCTGCGAAGTTTTCCTGTGTCGAAGTGATGTGCTGGCCCAAGGGCAAGGCGGAGCGCCGGTACGCAGGAGTCACCCACATCGATGTCGCGGACTTCAGCAGGAACGAAGTACTCGACACGGTGGCAAAGCATGGCGTCACCATCAGCGGCCTCGGCTATTACCCGAACCCTCTCACGCCCAACGCCGAAGAGGCCAAGGCCTACGTCAACCACATCAAGCTGGTGATCCGCGCTGCAGAAAAGCTCGGACTCGGCGTCGTCAACACCTTCATCGGCCGCGACTGGACCAAGTCCGTCGACGACAACTGGCCGCGTTTCCTCAAGACATGGCGTCCCATCATCAAGTTCGCCGAAGACCACGGCGTCAGGATCGGCATCGAGAACTGCCCCATGTCGTTCACCAAAGACGAGTGGCCGGGCGGCAAGAACCTCGCCACGACACCGGTCATCTGGCGGCGTATGTTCAACGACATCCCCAGCGACAACTTCGGCCTCAACTTCGACCCGTCGCACTTCGTCTGGCAGCGCATGGATTACCTGCAGCCGATGCGCGAATTCAAGTCAAAGCTGTTCCACATGCACGCGAAGGACGCGCGCCTCGATCAGGATCGCCTCAATCAGGTCGGCGCACTGGCGCATCCGAACGAGTACCATACGCCGAAGCTTCCGGGTCTCGGCGATGTCAACTGGTCGCAATTCTTCTCCGTGCTGAGCGAAGTCTACTCCGGCCCGGTCTGCATCGAAGTCGAGGATCGCGCGTACGAAGGCTCGCTCGATCTCCGCAAGCTCTCGCTCGTGCAGAGCGGCACGTACCTCAAGCAGTTCATCGCCGGATAACCGGCGTCAGTGCTTTTTCCGGGCGTCCTTCCAGTCGAACGGCAGGACGTCCGGAACCACACTTACCTCCGTCGAGAACTTGAACGGATACTTCCCTCCGATCGGATACTCGAGTTCCACAAAAAACGCCGTGAATCCGGTTGCCGGCTTCGCGACACGCCCCTCATACACACCCGGCGAACTCTCCGTAAGCAAGCTGCTCGCGTAGGCTTTGCCGATGACATCCAGCCGAAAATCGCGAGCCTTGGGATTCGTCGCCTGCCAGAGCAGGACCTTTGCCGGCTTGTCCTGCACCTCCACGCGCAGCGAACCATCCTTCTGCTTCTTCCAAGTGAACCTCGGTCTCGGCTTCGCCAGCAGGACCGACTCATAGTACGCCGTCAGGCTCTCCACGGCATCCGAGCCTGCCAGGTTGTGCTTCGCATTCGGCACGTATCGCAGATGTTTTTCGCCCTTCAGTTCCGGATAGTAGAACTGCGAATTATCGGGAAGGAAGAACTCGTCTCCGGAAGCATTGACCAGAAACTTGGGCAGCGTTAAACGGTCGCGATACTCATATGGATCCTCGACCTTCAGCACCGCACGATACTCAGGGGTCCCGACCTTGCCGGGGAACAGCCCGTGCTCGACGTAGTCCTTCAACGAGGGCGAAAAGAACCCATACGCTTCATAGTGATGCCTCGTGATGACTTCGCTGTTGAGCGCATCGATCACCATGGGCATGATCGCAACAACGCGTCGATCCGTCAGACCGACGAGCCACGTAGTCCATCCGCGCTTTGACCCGCCCGCCACGACAAACTGTTCGATATCGATCTTCTGCGTCTTCAGATACTCCTGGATCGCGTCCATCGCGCGGACTCCGCTTTTCACCATCGCGAGGCGCACCAGCCACGTGTCGTCCTTCGTCTCGAAGTGCTTCACGCGAGTGTAGGCAATGATGTCATCTTCGACCCGCCCGCGATTTGGCGTATCGGTGAACCGGAGCGGCTGATTGGGGACCTGACCGAGTTCCGCCACGATGCTCTTCGTGTCCCGCGCGATCTGCGCGGCGCGATCCGGAGCCTTGTCCGGCGACGGCGTCGAACTGGAACCGCCGCCAATAAACAGCAGGGCCTTCTTGTGGCGGATCTCCGGCGGCTGCACGATCGTCAGCCAGTGCTTCCAGATCGGCTTGTCGACGTCCTTCTCCGATCGCCACTTCTGCGACGTCAGTTCGAGGACATGCGTCTTCAATCCATCCGGCGAATCCATCGTGCGAACCCAGCGCCAGGCATACGCGCCATCGACAGCATGCACGTAGCGATCGAGGGACGTATCGCCCGTGGGCTGCGCCAGCGCGGATCCGAGCGACAGTGCAAATAGAAAAGCGGCAACGTGACAACGCATCCTCATATGCATATCACGTTGCCGCCCAAATAGGGATCAGTACCCGACAGCGACCTGCTCGGACTTGCCGAGGTTCACGCCATTCCTCCAGGTGTTAATGCAGGCAGGATGCGTAAACGCGGAGGGCCCGTCGGCTGACGAATAGCTGATGTCATCCGCCAGCGCGCCGCCCGGAGGATTGAAGCGAGCCAGATCGCGCACCCGCTTGGCGATCTCGTGATCGGTGCAGGCCGTGTCGCCGGAAACGCCCAACCCGCCGACGATCTTTCCATCGCGGTACAGAGGGACGCCACCGCCGAAGAAGATCAGTCCACCGGTGATGTTGTTCTTCTGCTCGCCCTTTGCATCCGGAGCTGCGAGATAGGCTGGATCGAAGGGATTCGACTGTCCCAGGCTGGCCAGCGAATGCCCCGGCTGCGTAAATGTATACAGCCGCGCGGTCGACAGAGGCAGATCATCGATGCTGAATGCGTTTGCCGTATACGCTTTCGATTTAGCGATCGCCTGACTGCCCGGCCAGACGCCGCGCGGATCCTCGGTGGATGCCGCCACGGCGCAAAGTTCGCCGTTCCTGTTGACGATCGCGCCCCACATCTTCTTTCCGCTGAACAGACCACCAGCCTCGCCGCCCTGAGCCGGCGCTTGCCGCAGGAAAGCCTTCAGATGGTCGGATGTCGGCAGCCCGGCACATGGACTGCTGTTTTCTTCGGAACTGTTGTTGTTGTTGTTGGAATTGCCCTGCGCGAACAGGGCGGGAAGCATAAGACAGCACAGGCTCGCGGCAACCGCGGCCTGCGTGAATCGCAGTTTCATTGTTTTCTCCTCCAGTGGGATTCTGGCGTCCCACTTGGAGAAAAGTATAGCGATTACAGCACGCCGAAGCGCGCGAATGCGTCCACCGCGCTCATGCCGCCGGCAATCGCGACGCGCACGCGGCTTTCCGTAGACGCCTTTTCCATCGCCTTGCGGATCACCTCTTCTTCCGCCTGCTGCGGGATCACGATGACGCCGTCGAGGTCACCAAACACGACATCGCCAGGCGTCACGCGGACCTGCCCGATCGTCACGGGAAGTCGAAAATCCACGACTGTGCCGCGCCCTCTGATCCTGCGCGTAACGACCGGTGGAAAAGGTCGGGAAGTTGAGTTCCAGAATCCCCGGCGTGTCGCGCGACAGGCCGTGCAGCACGGCGCCAACCGCCCCGCAATGCATCGCGCGCGTGGACATCAACTCGCCCCACAATGCATACTCTTGCGACTGACCGGCAGCCAGGTACACTTCGCCTGGTTTCAGGTCATCCAACGCAACGAGCATCTTGCCGAACGGTTCGGAGCCTTCGCGCTCGACATCAGCGTGCAGGACGGGCATCGCCCGTCCCACAACCACCATGTCGTCTCGCAGCGGCCGGATCTCCTTCGGCAGGAACTGCTGCCGGAAACCCATCGTATCCAGGATGTCGCCGATCACCGCACTAAATAGATGCGTCCGGACCGCGTCCGCGGAAACGCCACCGACGACGAAACTCACGAGTTGAATACCTTGTCCCAGGTCGCTTCTTTGCCTGTGACGCAGGCCTGCAACCCCATCACCGCCGTCATCGAACTCTCGGCGCCCCACAGGGCCGCATTCTCGATCTTGCCAGTGCGCGCGCCTTCGATGAACAGGTTCACGTTGTCCTGCGTGATGTCGTACTTGGTCACCGCCTCTTCGATGTCCGGCTTGCCCATGCGATGGATGCGATAGCCTTTGCGCGACGTGTGCACGACGCCTTTTTCGCAGATGAAGGTTTCCGAAACATCCTGCCAGCCGGGGTTGCCGAATTGGTTGGCGCTGTAGCTGAAAATCGTCCCATCGTCGAACTGGAACGACAACGACAGGTTGTCGTAGATATTGCCCTTCTTGCGCTGGATCTGCGAGCCATAGCCGGAACACTTCACCGGATGCTTGCCCATGAACCAGTTGACGACGTCGATGTTGTGGCAATCCTGTTCGATCAGGATGTCGCCGGACAGTTCGCGATAGAAGAACCAATTGCGGATCTTCTCTTCGCTTTCCGGATGTCCGCTCTTGATCGCGGGACCTCCGCCCATCCAGGCGGCGCGAACCTGCTTGATGGCGCCCAACTCACCGGATTTCACGACATCGTAGGCCTTGCGATAGTCCGTGCCGTAGCGCTGCTGGAAGTCCATCGAGATGCGCTTGTTCGGATCCGCTTTCTTGGCGGCGGCCAGCACGCGGCGGCATCCAGCCGCGTCAACTCCCGCGGGCTTCTCGAGAAAGATATGTTTGCGGGCCTTCACCGCAGCTTCGAAATGTTCCGGATGGAGGAACGCCGGCGTCGCGATCAACACAGCGTCGACATCCGAGGCCAGCAGGTCGTGGAACTTCGTGAACGATTTCGCTCCGGAGTATTTCGCAGCGGCGCCGTCCAGCTTGTCCTTGTAGATATCGCAGTACGCCGACACCCTCGCAAACTCGTTCTTGGCGAAGATACCGCTCACGTACATACCGCGGCCGCCGCAGCCGATCAGTCCGACAGTCAACGCGGAATTCGCTTGGGATCCGAGCGCAGTCGAGGCGCTCATGATGGAGAATGCCGCCGCGCTCTTCAACGCGTCGCGGCGCGAAATGGTCTGTTTCACACCTACAGCGTATACTACTGTGGCGGCTTTTCGGTGGTCATCGAGTCGGGAAGCGCATCGGGCGTGAACGTAATCGTGGACTCCGTGCCGAACTTGCGGTACGACCGGAATTCCAGTTCGTTCTTCGTCAGCAATTTGCCGCTCCGCGATTTCACCACCGACTTCAACGGCAACAGGAACTCGTTATCGCCAATCTTGGTGAAATCGTAGTCGAGCACCTGCTCGACCTTCTGGATCGGGAAGTCGGCAGGGATGCCTTCCGCGTTCAAAGTCATGCGGGTGATGAGTCCCGTATCCGCGTCCGCGTAAACGAGCCCGCTGTACCCGGCAACAATCGTCAGCGGCTTGCTATTGGGTCCGCTCGACCAGGAGATTGAGTACTTTGACCGCGGCTGGATCACGCGGTAGGCAAACACGTGCTGCAGCCGTCCACGCAGTTTGGCCCAGCGTTCCCAACCGAACTCCGCGCGGACCTCGGGGTCGAACAGATCCCGGATCAGTGTCCCGAATTCACCGCTCGATGTCGTGCCGCCCAACTGCTCGTGCGATACGCCCGTAACCGCGCGGCTGTTCACCAGAACAACCTGGTAGTTTTCGCGGCGTTCGACATAACTCAGACGTTCGGTCACCGTGTCCACCAGTTGCCAGAACTCCAGGCCCGCCGGATCCACGTAACGGCGAGTCACCTGCGTGCAAAGAAAGTCGGGCAGTTGCCGGATGTAGTTGCGGGCGTAATCCGTGACTTGATCGAGCAGCTTGTTCTGCTGTTCGGCCGAAGGCGGCGGCATGGGGACACCCGGCGCTTTCGGCGCAGCCTTGGGAGGTTCCGGCAGCGAAGCCGACGTCTGCATCATCTCCCGCAGCGCGTTGATGGTCCGCGGACCAGCTCCGAACCCCATCATCTCCTCGAGTCCGCGCTCGCTCAGCTTCTGCGTGAGCTTGATCTTTTTCAGGAAGTCGGCGACCTTCTTGTCGTCATGCTTGAGTTCCGCAGAGGACTTGATGAACGCGACCAGTTGATCGACGGTCATCTTCATCTGCTCCGCGGCCGTCGCCGCCGGAACAAGGGTCAGCATCGCGAGGAACGCAAGCGAACGCAGGAACATCATTTCAGGAATAGACGCTTCTTTTTCTTCTCGGGTTGCACAGCTTCGGCTGCGGGCCCAGCCAAGGCGGCCTGAGCGAGAGGAGCCATGATCCGGTAGCCAGCCGCGTTCGGGTGCAATCCGTCATCCGCCAAATCCGCGCGAAGCATACCGGCGGAATCGGTCATCGCTGAATAGTAGTCCAGATAGCCGTGGCCGTTCGCCACGCAGTATTTCCTGAGCCACGCATTCAATTCAATAATGGCGGCCGGGGGACGGAAACGAGTGCGTTCCCAATCCGGATTCTGATCCTTGTGATAGTCCGAGACGGGAAGTACCGAGGCGAAAATCACCCTGATGCCGTGCAGTTTTGCGAGTTCCGCCATCATCGTGTAATTGTTGATGATCGCCGGCACAGGCGTGCCGCGAGCCAAATCATTCGTTCCCGCAAGAATGAGAACCGCCTGCGGCCGCAAGTCGAGGACGTCGGCCTTGAACCTGCCCAGCATCTCGCTGGTCACCTGCCCGGAGATCCCACGATTCACGTAGTCTTTGCCGGGAAAGTATTCGTTCAGCCGCCAGAAATCGGTGATCGAGTCGCCGTAGAACACAACCCGCGGCTGCCCGGCAGATGGCGCTCTCAACTTCTGGTTATCCTCTGCATAGCGTTTGAGGTTATCCCGGTCGGCCGGACGCAAGCGCGACTCGGCGTTATCGAGCAGCGCGCGAAAGTGGATCTCCAGACGTTCGACATTGCCTTTGAGTTCGACCATCTGCCCGATCGTGCCATCCGGGAGCGGATACGGCTTCTGAACAGCGTCGAGCAGACTGTTGAACGCGCGGAGGCTCGTCAAAAGCGAGTAAGTGTATCCCACGTGGTTGGGTCGCGACTTGAGATTCGAACGGACCTGCTTGAGCGATTCCAGCAGTGGAGCCGCAGAACGATTGAGGTCCGGAATCGCGAGCGATGTGGCCTCCGCCAGTTGCCAGGAGCGATCCGCCATCTTCTGAACATCCGCGTTGTTCAGCAAGGCGGATTGCGCCGCAACAGCGAAACAAGCCAGAACCCACAGGACTGCAACTCTCAACTGCGTTCCTCTTTTTCCAACTGCAATGTGATAGTCCCGATCGCGACGTTCAACCGCAACTTGATCTGCACCGGCAAACGTTTGTCATCGTCAGAAACCCAGATGTGAACCTTGGCCGGGCGCTCGTAGATTACACCGTTAAACAGGAACGCTTCATACCGCAACGTTTTGAACTTGCCGGCCTTGGTTCTGATCTCTTCCCATTCCTGCGCTTCGACACGAACCTCTGACGATTTCTTCCCGTCACTCATTCGAATCGTCGTGGATTGCCCGGGCTGCAGTTGCAGTGTTCGCAGTTGATACAAGCCGCCCAGAACGTCCTTCACGCATTCGGGAATCGAGATCTCGACCTGCTTCACCACGTTATTCTTGACGAGGTCCTTTTCCAGGTAGGAGGCTTTGTGGACCGTCCGATCGAAGCGGACAATCGTTTCCCGCTGCCGCTTACCTTCGTTGGAGTGCAGGAACGAATCGGTGGCGCAGAAACCGCCTTCATAGTTGGCCTTGTATTGATCGAGGACCTTATATAGTTTCGAAACGAGCCCTGTCGATTCCAGCCGCAATTGCGAGGACCAGCCCTTGTTCACGGCAGGCGGATTTTGGGTCAGGCTAAGCTGCGCCATTCCGGCCGTAATCAGGCGCCATTCGATGCCGTAGTGGAGGGTTTCCCGAGTAGGAAAGATGGAGGGGTTCTCAGCGCCCGTGAGGCTCGCGGCCAGAAGAACTGCGGTGAAGGCTTTCGCGCCGGGCAGACCCTGCATGTACTTCTGAGTATAAAATACGCGGCGTGGACATCGCGCAGACCGCTATCGTAGTAAGAGAAGCGATTCATGACGATTCCCGAATTGACCGCCGTCGAGGCCCGCGTACTGGGTTGCCTCATCGAGAAGGACCTGACCACCCCCGAATACTACCCGCTCTCGCTGAATGCGCTGCTGAACGCGTGCAATCAGAAATCCTCCCGCGACCCCGTGGTGAACTACGACGAGCCGACCGTCGAACAGGCTTGCGATTCGCTTCGCGCCAAAGGACTCGTACTGGTCCACACCGGCTCGCGCGCCACCAAGTACTCGCACCGGCTTTCTGAGCGTTTCAACTTCGGCCGCCGGGACCTGCCGTTGCTCGGCGTGCTGTTGCTGCGAGGGCCGCAAACACTGGGCGAACTGCGGACGCGAACCGAGCGCATGCACGAATTCTCGGACCTCGATGAAGTCGAACACGTCCTGCAGCAGATGGCGGATCGCGACACGGGCGCTCTCGCGCGGCGCATGCCTCCGCAGCCCGGCATGAAAGAACAGCGATGGGCCCATCTGCTGTGCGGTGAGCCGGCCTTTGAACAGGCGCAGCCGCACTATTCCGCGACCGCCGGCGACGGACGTCCCGATCGCATCACGCTTCTCGAGAATGAGGTCAACGCCCTGAAACAGGAAATCGACTGGATCAAACAGAAGCTCGCCGACCTCTTGAACTAGTAGACCTACCCACATGGAACATTGCGAAGAACAACAACAGCGCCGGAATGCCGTGCGCGTCCGCCGCGTCGACGAAACCGGCTCTCTCGATGAGATCTTTCGTCACTGCCTGCCGGCCTTCGGCGGCGCCTATCTGCGGCGCGTCTACACCATCCTCGACCGTGCGATCGGACTCGGTTGCCCGCTGACGCTCGCCATCTCCGGACCGGTCACGGTCTCCGGCCAGCATCAGACTTGGCTCATTCCGCTGCTCGAAACCGGATGGGTCGCGTATTTGTCCACGACCGACGCGGTCTGTTATCACGACGGACACCGCTCGTTGAATGAACATCTCGTCGATCCGATCCACGAAGTTCCCATCTTCGGCGACGACGGCGCGTTGCGCGACGAACGCACGATCCGCGTCACCGACATGGCGTTCGACGAGGACGTGCTGCTCAATCAGGACCGCTTCATTACGGCTCTGCTGCAGACCCCCGAGTTCCAGCGCAAGATGACTGGCACCGAGTTCCGCAACCTGCTCGGAAGGCACTATGGCGCCCAGGAACAGAAGAACGGGATTTCCGAAGGTCTTCTCGCCGCGTGCCACCGTCTCGCGATTCCTGTGTTTGTCGGCGCGCCCGGCGACGGCAGCGTGTTCCTCAATTCGATGAAGCTCTGGGCGATGAAGAGCGCGGGATTGATCAGCGATCACGCCTTCGATCTCGACATCCACGGCGAAGTCTTCGAATCCTGCGCCTACCACCGCTGGGGACTCTTCGAAAGCGACGCCAGGGCGCTCGCCACCTTCATCCTGGGCGGCGGCGTACCGAAGAATTTCAACCTGCAGCCGGAACCGGCGCTGGGGCAGATCCTCGGCATTCCGGAAGTCCGCGGCTATAACTTCGACGTGCAGATCACGACCGCACCGGTCACCGACGGTTCGCTCTCGTCATGCCCGCCAGCCGAAGCCGTCACCTGGGGCAAGGTCGATAAGGACACCTATCAACAGGCCACCGAGAGCATGCAGGCCGATTACTCGATCGTGATTCCCTTCCTCATCAAGGCCCTGCTCGACCGGCGCGCCAAGTTCGAGGACCTGCGGGAAAAGCTGGGCGAAGAGAAGCTCTTCGAGCGGCATCCGGAGGCCCGCGGCTATCTGCGCGATCGTAATGGATACCGCCTGTTCGAACATCGTGACGAACTGTGCCGCAAGCTCGTCGAAGACGTACGGAACAATCGCGAATGGCTACTCGAAACCCTGCAGTACCCCTTGCCGCCGCAATCGGCCTGATCGCAGCCGGCGGCCTCTTGCACGCCGAATCGACGGACGCGCGAATCCGGGAAGTGACATTCCCGGATTCCGCGGGCCAGTCCACTTCCGCATGGCTGGTGGAACCCTCTAAAACGTCAAAGTCCAAGCGTTGCGCCGTGCTGTTCGTGCACTGGTACGACACCGAGGCCAGCGACTCGAACCGCAATCAGTTTCTACGCGAAGCTCTGCCGCTGACCAATGACGGCTGCGTGTCGCTGCTGATCGACACGATGTGGTCGAAGATCCCGTGGTTCCGCAATCGCGATGCGTCGAAGGACTTCGAGAATAGCGAGAAGCAGGTTCGCGATCTTGGCAAGGCGCTCGACTTCCTTCTCTCGCAAAAGAACGTGGATCCGGCCCGAGTCGTGTACGTGGGACACGACTTCGGCGCCATGTACGGCATGCTGCTCGCAGCCAAAGAGAAGCGGGTGAAAGCCTGGGCGCTGCAGGCAGGCACGGCGTCGTTCAGCGACTGGTATCTCTATTACCCGCGCCGCGAGCGGGCCGAACGCCAAGCCGTCATCGATCGACTGGCGCCGCTCGATCCCGTCAAGCACATCGCCCACGCGTCGCCGTTGCTGCTGCAGTTCGGCACACACGACCGTTTTGTAACCGCGGCGAAGGCAAAGCAGCTGTTCGAGGCAGCGCGGGATCCCAAAGAGGTCAAGTGGTACGAGGCTGGACATGCCCTCGACGAGCAGGCGGTCGCGGATCGCCTCACCTGGGTCCGGAAACATATCACGCGCGCGGAATAAGCATCGCCTTCGCCGCGATTCATACACTGGAGGAATGAAGAGCTACCGCAAGGAACTCTGGTTCAATGTCACCGGACGCCGCGGACTGGTCAACATCACCCCTGACGTCAACGAATGCCTGCGGGAATCCGGCATCCGCGAGGGACTCGTCCTCGTGAATGCAATGCACATCACCGCATCCGTCTTCATCAACGACGACGAGAGCGGATTGCATCACGACTACGACGTGTGGCTCGAGAAACTCGCGCCGCACGCGCCGACGTCGCAATACCGCCACAATCGCACCGGCGAAGATAACGCCGATGCGCATATGAAGCGGCAGATCATGGGACGTGAAGTGGTGGTCGCAGTCACGAATGGACAATTGGACTTTGGTCCCTGGGAGCAGATTTTCTATGGCGAGTTTGATGGCAACCGGCGCAAGCGCGTGCTGGTCAAGATTATTGGCGATTAGCGCGGTCGCGCTGGCCCCATCAGCTTTGGCGGGCGAAGCAACATTCGACCATTCGATCTGGGATCGCGTGGTGAAGAAGCATGTCAACGCAATCGGCGAGGTGAACTACGGCGCCTTGAAGACCGAACGCGGGGACCTCGACGCCTATGTGAAGTTGCTCGGAGAAACCAGTCCCGAGAACAAACCGGCGCTGTTTCCGTCGAAAGCCCACGAGCTGGCTTACTACATCAACGCCTATAACGCATTTACGACAGCAGGCGTCGTGAAAGGCTATCCCACGAAAAGCGTTCGAGATCTCGGCATGTTGTTCGGATTCTTCCGGCGCGACGATTACGTGATGGGCGGCCGCAGGATCAGCTTGTCCTCGCTCGAGAACGACATCATCCGCAGCGCCCGTTACAGCGAACCGCGAATTCACTTTGCGATCGTGTGCGCCTCGCTCAGTTGCCCCAAAGTAGCGGCCGAAGCGTACACGGGCGACCGGCTGGAACAACAACTCACCGCGGCGGCGAAGCAGTTCGTCAATGAGCGCCGCAATGTCTACGTGCAATCGAATTCGGTCACGCTCTCGGAGATCTTCAAGTGGTACGAAAAGGATTTCCTCGCCAAGGCGCCGGGCGGCATTCTGGAGTTCGCAAAGCTCTATGCGTCGCCGGAGTTGAAGTCTGCGCTGGACAAACTCCCGAAAGGCGTCAAACTCCGCTACTTCGATTACGACTGGTCGATCAACGACCCGGGTTCGCGCGCAAAAGCACGGAGCGAGTTCGAGCGCGAAATCAGCCGGCCGCGCCCGCAGTCGTAACGCCTTCCAGCCCGAGTTCCGCGGCTCGCGCCCGCATCGCCTGAATGCAGAACTCGATGTGCGCGTCGAGGTCCACCCCGAGTTCCGCCGCACCGTCGATGATGTCATCGCGATTCACAGCGCGCGCGAACGCTTTATCCTTCATCTTCTTTCGCACCGACTTCACGTCGACCTCGTGAATGCTGCGGCTCGGCTTCACATACGAGATCGCAGTCAGGAAACCGGCGAGTTCGTCGCAGGCAAACAGCGCCTTCTCGAGCGGACTCACCCGGAGTTGCTTGTGACTCGGCACGTGCGAAAGAATCGCCGTCCGGATCTCCTCACTCACCCCGCGCTCGGCAAGAATTAGCGCCCCCTTGTCGGGATGGTCCGGCATCTGCGGGTGGATTTCCCAATCGAAGTCATGCAGGATCCCGGTCACAGCCCAGGTTTCCGGATCCCCGCCGTACTTCGGCGCGTACGCTTCGAGGCAGATCGAAACCGCGAGTCCATGCTTGCGCAGCCCGTCGGACTGCGTGAACTCACAGAGAATATCCCATGCTTGCTGGCGAGTCATGTTGGCGTGTTTTCCCATTGTACGAAGCGCGATCCAAAAGAAACTGCCGGCGCGGGTTCTGAAATCCCGGCGCCGGCAGCACTTTCATTCGAAACCGAAACCGCTAAAACAGAATCTTCATGACCAACGCAATGATACGCGTCTCGTTGTTCATGTCCGCCTGCAGGTATCCGAACCGCGCATTGGTGACGTCCACCGACTGCGGCTGTCCGAACCACGGATGGTTGAACGCGTTATAGGCGTCGGCGCGGATCTGCCAGCGTACGCGTTCCTTGAACGTGAACTGCTTGTACAGCGACAGTTCCACCGAGTTCGCGCCTTGTGCCCGAACGTCGGGGAATCGCGTCGGGAAGTTGCGTTGCGTGAACGCTTGCTGCGCCTGCCGCGGGAACTTCGATGTGTCGAACCACTTGTCGTAGCTCACGTCCCAGTAGCTGCGGCCGGCTTCCTTCGCCACGGCTTCGCGCTTGGCGTTGTCCCACGCCGCGCTGCCGAGCGCGATCGGCGCCGCGTTCGGGAAGTTCATGATGAACCCCGACTGGATCAGCCACTGGCCGCTGATGTTCCAGCCGCCAATGATGTTGTTCGCGATGCTGCCGGCGTTCGACCAGATCGGCTTGCCCTTGCCGAATGGCAATTCGTAGATCGACTGAATCGTGAACTTGTGCGGCATGTCGTAATCCCACAGCCGCTGTTCCAGCTTGGTGTTGCGAAGGTTCGCCAGATCGATGTCCTGGTTATTCAGCACGGATACCGATTCGAGCGTTTTGCCCCACGTGTAACCCGCCTGGAACATGTACCCGTTCGCAAAACGTCGCGTCAATCGAGTCTGCAGCGCGTGATAGTCCTGCCTGCCGATCGGGACGCTCTGCAGAGTCACCTGCGTGTATTGCGGATACGCATACAGCAACTGTTGCCGAACGATCGTGGCCGTATTCAGGCCGGAGTTCGGCAGCAGGCCGGCCATGGGATTCGGGATCCGCTCGGTGTAGTAGGCGGAACGCTGCGCGACGGGCAACCGCTCGATCTCGTCCTTCGACAGGAAATTCAACGGCAGGTTCACCGGCAGCCGGCGGGTCAGATTGCCGACGTAGGAAACATCGGCGACCATCCCGTTCGGAAGTTCGCGCTGGAATCCGATGCTGAATTGCCGCGAGGTCGGCAGCGGACGATCTAGGTACTGCGCCGTAATGCCCTGCCCGAGGTTGGTTGCAAGTCCCTGGCTGTTGCCAATCGGTTTGAGCAAACCGTTCGGATAGATGCTCGTCGGGAACGGATCACTCAGGCTCGAGGCTGGCGTCAGGTTGCCATCCGTCGACGCCACCAGCGGAGTCTGCTGGCTGAAGCCGGTCGATGGTCCGAACACCTGCTGACCCAGCGTACTCAGGCCGAAGCCTCCGCGGACCACGGTCTTCGGCGTCAACGCCCAGGCGAACCCGACACGGGGTTGGAAGTTCGCCTTCTTCGGATCGAACGCATAAGCCGTCGCACCATCACCGGTGGCATACACGACGCCACCCTTCAAGTTGAGGCCGGCAGCCTGTGCTGCGATCGGGCTCGCAGCATCGCGATTGAATTCGCGAATCATCCGGTTGTAGCGTTCCCTCGCAGGCGTTTCATAGTCCCAGCGCAAACCGAGGTTCAAGGTCAGCTTGCGTGTGATCTTATAGTCGTCCTGCACGAAAAGCGCGTAATAGTGATTGCGGTAGGCAGGATCGATATTGCGATCCACGAAGCCGCTGGCGGGATATCCCAGCATGAACGAAGCGAACTCGTCGCCGGACAAAGCGTCGCCGCGCTGCGGATCCGCCTGTGTCCAACCTTTGGTGAACGTGTAGTTGCCACTCGCCGCACCGGGACCCGGCGTATTGCGGTTGTAGCGGCGCAAGTCGGTTCCGAACTTCACGGTGTGGCGGCCGCGCGTCCAACTCATCGTCGGTGCGATGCTCCAGTTGTCATTGGTCTCGTAGCTCGTCACCGTGCTCGCGCCGACTTCCGTGTAGTTGCCCATGTTGAAACGCGGGAACTGCAGGGTGGTGAACTGGCTGACCAGTGCACTTGGGAACCCCAACTGTTTGGGATCGAATCCGGCTGCGAACGTATTGCCGCCGAACCCTTCGTACCGCGCCAGGCCGGCGCGCACGCTGAAGACCATCGACGGGGAAACCAGGTAGGTCCAGTCCGCGCCCCAATTGCGGGAAATGCGTTGCGAAGGCCATTCTCCGCTGGGTTCGGCTGCGTTGGTGCCCCAAACCACTTTCGACCAGTTGATCCAGGGCGTTTCGCCGTACCGCCACGACACCGAATGCTTGTTCGTCAGCCGCAGATCCATTCTGCCAAGCCAGCTGTTATAGCCGTTCGTCGCAGGGCTGAAGTTCGAATAGTTGTTGGTGTGGAACAAGTCGCCGCCCGCCGATTTCGGATCCGGAATCAGCGCCGCGACATTCTTCGCCACCGGGTTGATGCGGGCCGCCGGAATGATGTTGCCCGCAAATGGCGTGCGCACGTACGCGGAACCATTCAGCCTCGTGGTGAGCGGATCGTAAATCGCAATCGGACGCCCGTCGCCTGTGGTGAGTTTTGAAAAATCGCCTGTCTTGTACGCCTGCTGCGGCATCGTGCGCAACTGTCCGGATGCGATGTGCTCCCGCAATCCTTCGAGCGACAGCATGAAGAACGCTTTGTTGCGCCCGTCGAACACTTTTGGAATCCGCACCGGACCATCGATCTCGAAACCATACGTGTTATTCCGCATCGGAGTGCGGCCTTCGCCTTCTTTGTTGGCGATCCAGTCCGCTGAGTTCAGCTTGTCGTTCTTGAAGAATTCGA
Source organism: uncultured Solibacteraceae bacterium (assembly GCA_964627455.1). GTDB lineage: Bacteria > Acidobacteriota > Terriglobia > Bryobacterales > Bryobacteraceae > F-183. The sequence goes on from CAZVKC010000024.1 coordinate 44,807, forward strand.
ACAATTGCCCGTGAAATGCGTTCGTGCCCGCTTTGGTCGTGATGATGGTGACGCCGCCGCCGATGCGTCCGTACTGCGCATCATACGAGTTCGTCTGCACCGTCACTTCCTGCGTGGCATTGAGCGCGGGAGCGTAGACGACACCACGATCCATCTTGGTGTTCGACACGCCGTCGATCATCGTTTCGTTCTCGCCGGTGCGGCCTCCGCCAATCGAAACGCCATTAATATTGCCGAATGCGTATAGTTCCATCGAGCCCATATAGCGGCTGCTTTTGATCACGCCCGGCAGCGTGTATTGGAACTGATATAAGTTGCGGCCAGCCGTCGGGATATCTTCGACGGCGCGGGCCTCAATCGTCGCGGAGCGTGTAGCCGACTCCGTTTGCAGCAGACTGACATCGCCTGTGACGGTCACCGAATCCGTGGTCTGCCCGAGTTCGAGTGCGATATCGATCACCGGATGGTCCGCTGCGGCGAGCGTGATTCCGGTCCTCGTGAACTTCTTGAATCCGGTCTTTTCAACCGTGATCGTATAAGAGCCTGGAAGCAAAAAAGGCAGGCGATACAAGCCTGCCTCGTTCGAAATTGCTTCGGTAATTGTGCCTCGTTCCAAGCTGGCCAGTTTGACCGTCACCGCGGGGATCGCCGAACCCGTGGGATCTGTGACACTGCCTGTTATCGTTGCCCGGACATCCTGGGCAAATCCAATACTCGTTAAGAGACAACCTAATGCGATTGAGACTAACGCTCTCTGCATGTTCGCCACCTCACCATAGACATTATCAATATTTCACTATGGAATTTTGAGGACATAGATCGTTCCCGGGTGCGTTGCGAACTCGATCACGCCATCCCTTTCAGCCGCCCGGATGTCGCGGCCAGGCTGCTCGAGGCTTCGTACAGCTACTTGCTTCCATGGCTTCTCGATTCGAACTTTCGCGCCCCTCTCGCTCTTCAGCAGGACTTCAGAAACCTCTTTGCCGTCGTAGGAGGCCGACACCAGAAACGCTCCTGTTGCGCGCAGATCACGAAACGAAGCCCTGCCGAGATTGTTGCGATTCGGAAACAACCGGATGACGCCGTCGTAGCTCTGCAGCAGGCATTCGTTGATCACAGCGGGCAGCGAAAGATTCTCGGTCCACACTCCCATTCGCATCATGAAGTCGAAGTTGGTGCGGTCCGAGTATCGCCCGCCGGACTGTCGCACACGGTCGTTCGCCACACCGAGCGGCGTCGTGCAGTACCGGACCTCGCGCTTAAACCATTCGAGGTCGAGTATTCCAAGCCGCGCCCGAACAATCGGCTGCCAAACGAGGTCGTTGCCGCCTTCCAGCCTGACGGTTCGCGCGGTCCGTCGCGCAATCTCCAGCGCTTCCGGCCGCGATCCGAGCCCGACCTGCTCTGCAGGAAACACGGGAGCCAGCGTCACCGGCACGTTGTACACATACTCATGCGGCGCGTCCCGCACATCGAGCCAGACACGCCCGAAAGGTCCAACGCCTTCGGGATACGGCGCCAGATTGGTGCGGATCTCCCGCCACTGGTCGCGGCGCGCCGCATCGATCCCCAAAGCTGTCGAACCCTCAACTACCGCGTCCAGCAGGAACTCCGTTAGCGCAAGGTCGATGATGCAGTCCCGGTTCAGGCGGAAGTCCACGGTAGCGCCCCAGTTTTCCGGCGACACCGTGGGCACAATGTGATACTTGCCGTCCCCGCCCCTGGTGACGAAAGCCTCCAGGAACTCCGCCGCCGCGCGCAGGATCGGGTACACGCGCCGCAGATAATCGAGGTCCAACGTATACCGGTACTGCCACCATAGGCTCTGCACCGTCCAGGGAGTTTCGCAGATTTCATAGCCCCACGGCGGCGCCGGATACGGATTGACCTTGCTCGGAACCGGATACGCAGAATGCGGAAAATACGCGCCGGGCAGGCCGAACTGGACCTTCGCATTCCACTCAGCCATCGGCACGAGACTTTCCACCAGCCGCGTGTAAGGCTCATGCTGTTCCACATGATTGCTCGAGAATACGCCCCACCACACCTGCTGCGTGTTGTAGTTCATGTGGTAGTCGCCATGCCAGGCCGTGCCGATCTTGCCGCTGCTCCAGTTGCCAAACAACCCGGGAGCCACCTTCCCGGGCTTCAGGCAGCACGCAAGCCAGTACTGGTTCCAATACCAGATGCGCTCGAGTTCCCGATCCGCGATCTCGACGGCAGACACCGACCAGAACTTCGCCCAATCTGCAACCGATTTCCGCTGCAGCTCCGCAGCTTTCTCGCCAGACAGCCGCAGTGCCTGTGCCCGAGCCTGCTGCGCGGGATCCGCGGCGTCACGCGAGGTGAGCACAACGAGGTCCAGGCGCAGCAACTGAGGGCCGGCAGCAGGCCGCAACAGGGCGCGCCCGGGCAGTCGCGGCGCCTCGGATGCATCCGCCAGCCAATCGCCCTGCAACCGTCCTTCTATTGCCACGGAGCGATCGTCCGCGGATTTTGGAGGATTCGGCTCTGCCTCCGTCGGCGCGATCGACGGGAACTCCTGAAAACCGGAAAACCCGTTTACATTCGCCCGAAACAGCGGATCCGGCAATTTCGCTTCGGCCTCCCAATGCGGATAGTAGGCGCACGAAAGAACCGGAACCTCGATATCGCTCCGCACCAGAACATGATTCACTTCCCGGTTGACGAAGCACGTCAACTGAAACGGCTTGACCCGGCCTCGCAAATCGTCATATTCAAAATCGAGAGTCAGAACCGCTGATGCGATATCGAGTTTCTGGCCCATCAACCGGACCATGCGGGCATCCCAATGCAGCCAGACGGTCCCGCAGGGCCACGGCCTCGGCCACGGCTTTCGATAGGAGGACTGCATTCGTTCCGAGTATTCGCGGAAAAAGTCGATTCGCGATTCGAGGAACGTCATATCCGGGCGTCCCTGCCGCTTCGCCTCCTCACCCGCTCGCTTCCACAGCTCGAGAACTTCCTGAAAAGTCCTGATGTGCCGGGAGTGTTCTTCGCTGACACGGATGTCCCACGCGTCATTCTTCCCGATATGCAATCCCAGCGCGTCCGGACGCACCGTCACGCAAACGCCGAGATCGCCGTTGCCGAGCAGAAGCCCTTCGAAGAAATCCGGCGTGGGCTGCGTACGTAGCATCGGATGCCGGCGCGCGATCTCCAGGGCGTTGAGCGCGTGACTGCGGTTTCGCGCGGCTGCTGCGGCGGTCTGCTTCGATTGGGCCTGCGTAGTCGCCAGTGCGGCGCCGGATCCGGCCATGATCCATTCCCGTCGGCTTGGTCGCATACTTGTTTTGCTGCTTCAAACTCTATCGCGTTGGGAATCCGCCTGCGCCCGGCTCGAAACACGGCCACCGACAACACCACTTAATGCGTAACGCGACAGAGGGCCGGATCAACGATCAGAACAACGCAAAAATCTTTCGAAATTGTGGACTATTTACTTGAAAAGCAAAACCCACTCTTGTACTGTTCTTTTTAGCCGCATTTTTCAATGGGCATGCTGCGGCGCCGGCGCCAGGGTTGTTCCAACGAACCTATCCTTCTTAGTACCAACCCCGGCCTCGAAATGCCCCTGAATCACGGAGGATTCAAACAAGATGGAACCGTTCATCGGCCAAATTATGATCTTCGGAGGAAATTTCCCACCCAAGGGCTGGGCTTTCTGCGATGGATCGCTCATTGCCATTGCCTCGAATACCGCGCTGTTCTCCATCCTCGGAACCATGTATGGAGGAAACGGGACAACCACTTTCGCACTACCCGATCTGCGAGGGCGCGTACCGATCGGCATGGGCCAGGGTCCGGGACTGAGCAACTACTCCGAGGGCGAAATGGGTGGAGAGGCAAATCATACCCTGCTCGTCACGGAGATGCCGATGCACAACCACTTCGTCAGCGCCGCCACCAGCAGTGAGGGGGCTTCGACCAATCAGCCCGGCGGCAACATCCCGGGATCCGCGGCTGCCTATCAGAGCGCCGGCAACGCCGACGGCGCGCTCGGCGGCATCACCTGCGGGCCGGCCGGCAGCAATCAGCCGCACAACAACATGCAACCCTACACGGCAATGAACTACATCATCGCACTGCAGGGCGTCTACCCACCCCGTAGCTAGAAGGAATCCGGAAGCCATGGAACCATTCATCGGTCAAGTGATCCTCTTCGGAGGCAACTATGCGCCAACGGGTTGGGCCTTCTGCAGCGGCCAGTTGATGTCGATCGCGCAGTATTCCGCTCTGTTTGCGATTCTCGGGACTACATATGGAGGCGACGGCATCCAAACCTTCGCACTTCCCGACCTCCGCGGACGAGCCCCGCTGCACGTGGGCGCAAGCCCGGGTCCGGGACAACCGGCCTACACGCTCGGAGAAAGGGGCGGATCGGAAACCGTGACGCTGGTGCAGCAACAACTGCCGCTGCACGCGCACACCGTTACCGCAGCCGTGAGCAGCGAAGCAGCCTCCACCAATCAGCCAGGCAACAACGTTTTCGGATCCGGCCAGTTCTACCAGGCGGCTGGAAACGCCGACGGCGCACTCGGCGGCATCAAGTCGTCGGCCGCCGGCAGCAACATACCGCATAACAACATGCAACCCTACACCGCGATGAATTACATCATTGCGCTCGAAGGGATCTTTCCGCCTCACAACTAGACCCGGTCATGGATCCGCTCCTCCGGCCCTATGACCCTTCCGGCGACCGCGAGTTCCTCTTCAGGACCTTCGCGGCCGCCGGTCCCGCACTGGAACTCGCCGCACTTCCGGAATCCCCGCTCAAAACAACTTTGATCCAGCAACAGTTCCACGCCTGGCTGGCGACCTATCAACAGCAATATGGCCTCGAGGGACTCGCCATCATCGAAAGCCCGGCCGGATCGCCAGTCGGATATATCTGGCTGCACCGGACGCCGGAAGAGCATCGCATCGCGGACCTCGCGTTCTCACCGGATGTCCGCGGCAAGGGCATCGGCAGCACGATCGTCAAACAGATCGCGGCTCGAGCTTTCGCCGACGGCAAGCCTTTGCGCGCCAGCGTGGCGAAGTCCAACGCAGGATCCCTGCGCTTCAACCTGCGCCTCGGGTACGTCGTCACAGAGGAAACACCGACTCACTGGTCTATCGAGTGGCGCGGCCAGTCGAACCCCTCGTGATAGAGTGATCGCAAGCATCTCTCCCCCGGTGAGGACACGCAGGAATGACCAAGCAAAAAACTGCCCGTTTGCTGTCACGCAGAAGCCTGTTGCGCACAGCGGCGTGCGCAGCGGCAGGATCGTCGCTGGCGCAACAGCAGGCCGCGGCTCAAACGCCGGGATGCCAGGCGACGGAGCCTCAGTTCCAGGGCGTGATCGGCAGGACCGCTGCGGATTCAAAGCCGGCGCAACTGGATACACCCCGGCCCAAGCCAGGCAGTCCCAACATCATCTACATCGTCCTCGATGACACCGGCTTCTCGGACCTCCACTGCTACGGATCGGAGATCGCGACTCCCCACATGGACGCCCTTGCGTCCGCCGGACTCCTCTACAACAACTTCCACACCAAGGCGATTTGTTCCCCGACGCGCGCGTCTTTGTTGACCGGCCGCAACAGCCATTCCGTCGGCATGAAGGAACTCGCCGGCGACGACCAGGGCTACCCGCATTCGCGCGGACGCGTCTCGCCTGCCGCCGCTACGGTCGCGCAGATCCTGCAGTCAAACGGCTACGCAACGTTTGGAACCGGCAAGTGGCACCTGGTCCCCGCGCGGGACATGAAGCCTTCCGGCGACCGCACGCACTGGCCGCTGCAGAAAGGCTTCGATCGCTGGTACGGATTCCTGTCCGGCTGGACGGACCAGTACAAGCCGGATCTGATCGAAGACAATCACGCTCTTCCGAAGCCCAACAGGCCGGACTATCATTTCTCTGTCGACATCGTAGATCGATCGCTGGCGATGGCTGGCGAACATGTCGCATCGGACGCGAACAAGCCGTTTTTCCTGTATCTCGCATTCGGCGCGACGCACGCGCCGGTGCAGGTCCCGAGGCGGTACATCGAGAAGTACACGGCTGTCTATGAAAAGGGCTGGGACGCGATCCGCGAGGAGCGCCACCGCAGACAACTCGAGTCCGGCCTGATCCCGCCGGGGACGAAACTGCCGCCCCGCAATCCGGGCGATCCGGCCTGGACCTCGCTCGGCGAGCAGGAACGCAAGGTCTACGCGCGGTTCATGGCGGCTTATGCCGGGTTCCTGGAACACACGGATGAGCAGATTGGCCGGCTGGTTTCGTGGCTGAAAGAGAAGAAGCTGTTCGACAACACCGCGATCTTCCTTCTATCGGACAACGGCGGAGCGCCTGAGGCCGGCAACCGCGGAGGTTTCCAGCGCCCCTACGGCGACAACATGACGGTGCAACAAATGCACGACCGGCTGGAAGAATTGGGATCGCCGACCACGCAGCCTCTGTACCAGCGTCCCTGGGCCATGGCCTCGGTGGCGCCATTCAAGTTCTACAAGCTCTGGCCCTATGCGGGAGGCGTGCAGACGCCGCTCATCGTCTCGTGGCCTGCAGGGATCCCCAAGCCGGGCCTGCGCAAACAGTTCGTGGACGTGATCGACATCACGCCGACGGTCCTCGATATCGCGCAAATCCAGCCTCCGGCGGTCTTCGCAGGGGTCTGCCAGATGCCGGTCCAGGGGAATTCGATTCGCAGCACGTTCGCCAATCCGGATGCGCCCGACCCCAGGGACACGCAATATTACGAACTCTGGGGCAGCCGCGGGATCTGGCACAAGGGCTGGAAAGCAGTCGGCATCCACAAGCCCGGCACGAGTTTCGATACGGACCGCTGGGAGTTGTACGACGTGACCAGGGATTTCAGCGAATCCAACAATCTCGCCAGGCAGAACCCGGCCAAGCTCGACGAGTTGAAGAAACTGTGGTGGTCGGAAGCGCAAAAGTACGGCGCACTTCCTCTGCTCGAAGCGCCAATGGGCCGGACCCGAACCTACGACCAGGCCCTCACGCCAGATCGTTAACTAGAACCGCCGCCATTTTCTCGCTGCGGGACTGCCCTCCTTGCAACACCGTCCAGCGTGCCGCCAATCCGCGGACTGAGCCGGGGCTCGCAGGTGCGGCAAGCCATTGGCTTATCCGGCTGGAAACGATCCAGGCGGCGGGACGGACCAGCCATACTGCGGCCAGTTGCTTGTTGACTCGCCGGAAGACAAACCCAAGGGAATTGCGCACAGCCTCTCCTCCAGCAAGATAATTTGAGCCCTTCCGGCGCGGGACACATTATCCCGATCACCCAAGGAGACCGGCCGTGTCATCAAACATCCTCACGAGAAGATCGCTCCTGTCCTTTATCGCACTAGGCGGCTACACGTTGAGCAGCGCATCTGCCCAACCGCTCGTCAAAGCGCAGGTCGCCAACCTGATCGCGAACGTCGAGAACGGCGTGGACGAATTCCGCAACTACCTGGAACGCCGGGGAGAGAGCGCTCGCAACGCCGCGGCAACACCTCAGGCTCAATCGCGGCGCGCGAGACGCGGGCAACCAACGGAGTCTCAAAAGGCCAACGCCCGCGCGAAGAAGGACGAACTGGAAGATGCACTGAGCGACCTGAATCGTTCCACGAACCGTCTGCGGCGGAAGTTTGACGCGACCGACACCTGGATGGAGACCAAAGGACGAGTAGAACGGGTGGTCGAAGACGGCCGGCGAATCAACCAGGCAGTCACCCGAGGCAACTACGGCTCGGAGGCAGCCAGGTTCTGGGCCGCACTGCGGACAGGCATCAATGATCTGGCGCGGGCATATGGCGTTGCGCCTCTCGGGATCTAGCACGACTCATTGGAATCGCTGGTCTGCTTCAACAGTGAAATTCTGAGTCGCTTGGCCGTGGCACGCATCTCTGCATCGCGAATCGCAACTCCCGCGCGGCCATGCCCGCAGCCTCCACCATGAGTTGCCTGGAGATTTCAAATGAGAACATCGACTGTTTCGACGCGATTTGGCGGCCTGCTGTGTTCCACCATGTTCAGCGCACTGACCCTGTGCGCGCAAACATTCATCCCGAATACGGGTGCACTGAATTTCGTCTACCAGGCCGGGGGACCCAGCCCCGCCCCTCAGACCCTCTTCATCAATGGACTTTCACTCGCACAGTTCAAAGTGACGACGGTTGGAGCATGGCTCAACGTGCAGCCGTCCAGCGGAATGGTCCCAGCCTCGCTGGCTGTCGCGGTTAACCCTCCGCCAAACGCCACTCCAGGTGTCCTGACAGGATCCATCACGATCAGTCCACCGGTGAGCGTCGATGCATCGTCGAACGTCACCGTCTCGGTAACGCTGCAGATCCTTGCGAGCCAGGGCAACATTTCCCTCTCAACCCGGAACGTTTCGTTCAACTACGTCCTCGGTGGACCATTAGCCATGCCAGTCGGAGTCTCCGTCTCGAGCCCGACGCTGGCGTCCTTCACGGCCGTGGCCTCCACGAACAATGGTCTGCCCTGGCTGGTGGTTTCCCCTACCAGCGGGACCACTCCGGCAACTCTGACGCTATATGCCACGCCTACATCCACCATGCGGCCGGGCGTGTATAACGGGACGGTCACTGTCCAGCCCGGCTATGTGGGCGGCGTCGCTCAAACCATCAGTGTGACGCTGACGCTGACCGAGTCCGGCACGCTGGTCGCCTCCCCACAGTTCCTTCTGTTTAATTACCAGCCGGGCGAAGCGGCGCCGGTCTCGCAGGCGATCTACCTCACCGGCGGCTCGAGTGGTTCGGTGTCGTTCGAGGCTTCGGCGAGTACAACCAGTGGCGGAAACTGGATCAACATTCAACCCGTTACGGGCACGACTCCCCGTTCGGTCATCATCAGCGTGTCCACGGCGAACGTGCCGCCGGGCACGCACTACGGGACCATTTCATTCCGGGGAACAGCCGGCGTGACTCCCACCCAAGTCTCCGTGACGTACACCGTCTACAGCTACAGCCAGTTGATCACTTCGCCCGGAAGCCTGGTATTCAATCACATTTCCGGCGCCCCATATCCGAACGGGCAGTATGTTTCAGTGACCAGCACCGGCAGCGCGACCTCCTTTTCCGCCAGCGTCTCAGGTCCATCGTGGATCAACGTGTCGAGTTCTAGCGGCAAGACCCCCTCGTCGTTGTTCGTGTCCATCAGCCCACCGTCCGGAACACCGCCCGGAAACTACACGGCGAATCTGATCGTCAGCCCCACGGGCGCGGGGAACAGTTCCAGCGTCAACATCTCGGCAGTCATCACGCAACCAAACAACCTGACGGTAGGACGCACCACCGCCACGTTTAACGCGGCCTCCAGCGCCCCCAATCCTCCGCCGGTCGTCGTACCGGTCGGCAGCACGGGCGGGTCGCTCCGTTTCGACGCGTACGCCACGACCTCCAGCCCGAACAGCAGTTGGCTTCGGGTCGCCCAATCCAGTTCGTACACGCCGGCAAACGTCACCATCACCGTGAATCCCGCAGGGCTCGCCACTGGATCCCACCTGGGCACGGTCCTCATCACTTCCGAAACTGCCGGTAACACCCCTCAGCGGATCGACGTCACGCTGACCATCGCCTCTACGCCGTTTCTCGACGCGGCTCCGTTCGGAATGGCGTTTTCCTATCAGCTTGGAGGGGCGCTACCGCCCATACAATTGGCTTCGATCGTATCGACCGGCATCGATTCCGGATTCACTTTGAAGGCCTCCACCGATACCGGACCATGGCTCGTTACAGCGTCGCAGGGATCCACGCCTGGAACAATCGCCGCGGGGATCGACCCCAGGGGCATGGACCCCGGAGCCTACTCAGGCTCGATTCAGGTCACTCCTGACGACCCTACGGTTCTTCCGGTTGAGATGCCGGTGATTCTCAATGTTTCGCCCGGACCGGTCTTCGCACCTTCTGCGAATCTCGTTGCTTTCCAATACCGGCGGTCAGGTCCCGCTCCCGCTTCGCAGAAAGTCAACCTTGCGATGAGTTCCGGCTCTTCGTCCACGGTATTCTTCATCGGGAGCCGTACCGGCGACGGCGGCAACTGGCTCAGTGTCACGCCGAATGCCGGCGCGACGCCGGGAACCATTACCGTTTCGGTCAATCCCGAAAGCCTGGTTCCCGGGATATACGAGGGTGTCATCCAGGTGCAGGATGCGGCAGGAATCGTGCTGACCTCCTACATCGCGGTCAGGCTTCAGGTCACCGACGATGAGATCCTCACCGTGCCCAGCCAGCCGCTGTTCTTCAACGCGATTCAAGGTGCGCCGAACCCGCCCGGACAGCAGGTTTCCGTCTTTGGCACGGGCCGCTCGTCAAGCTTCCGGGTTGCCACGACGTCGGCCGGCTGGCTGGTTGTTGACCAGGCCACCGGCGTGACCGACGGAGCAGTTACCGTTCGGGCGTCAACCGGCAACCTCGCCGCCGGCTACTATCTCGGCTCGGTCGTAATCGACATCCCCAACGTGCCGAAAAGCTCGCAGATCATTCCCGTCCTGCTGGTGATTACCGAGCAGTAACGAGAGATCCCGAGAATCGTGGGTCGATGCCGGCAGGCTCGGAACCAGCTGGCCTCGACCCGCCGGCACGATCGGCGCCGCGGGTCTGAATTGGGGCGGCCGGAAAAACTGCGCCGCCCGGCGGATCCGCGCATCTTGTCTGCGAACCATGAGCGAGAAAGGTCTACTTCCATGAAGAAAAATGTTGATCGTCTTCTGATTCTCACTGTAAT
>CAZVKC010000024.1:55666-58469 GCA_964627455.1 uncultured Solibacteraceae bacterium
GGGAACCTGGGTGCGTTTCCAACCGGCGAGACCATGAGCGTGAGCACGCCGATCGGGGTTTCCGGAGATGGCTCCGTCGTCGTTGGCCTCGCCTGGCCAACCGCTGGTTCCGGTCATGCATTCCGCTGGGATCAACAGAGTGGCATGGTCGACCTGGGAAGTATCCAGGGACGCTCCACTCGCGCCAATGCGGTGTCGGCGGACGGCAACGTGATTGTCGGCTGGGAGGATGATCCTCATCCATCCGGATATCCGCATAATCCGTGGCGCGGCGTGATCTGGTGGCAGGGGACTGAACGCCTGATTCATCCGTACGGCTGGATTGGAGAAGCGAAAAACGTCAACGAAAACGGCACCGTGATTGTGGGACGAGGCCATGCCGGTTCCTATCGCCATGCGTATCTCTGGACGCCGTGGGAAGCCATTGATCTCGGCGCCCTGACTCGAGGCGTCACTCCGAGCAAGCAGGAGGAGGAAGATCAATCGATGGCCTGGGGCGTGAGCGACGACGGCTCCGTGGTGGTCGGAGATAGCGGGCGGGAACCGCCGCTCGATGGGTTCATCTGGACACCGGAGACTGGGATGGTGCGGTTCGCCGTTTACCTGAAGAGTAAAGGCGTGACCGGATTTGACGGCTGGCAGTTCACCAGCGTGTGTTGCGTGAGCCCGAGCGGCAAAATCATCGCGGGAGTCGGCCTCAATCCAAGCGGCCTGCCCGAAGGCTACATCGTGAGGCTGCCGTAAAGTGCAGCCGAATTGCGGCGATCCGGACCGCTCCTGGACATCAAAAAAATGAGACGCCGCACGATCGGGAACATTCCATTCGACGGGTTGACAGACTTTACTGTCCTGTCGCCCTGACAGGAGAAAACCAGTAATGCGAAAAGCACTCATCATCGCGATGGCCCTCGCGTCATTAGGGTTTGGACAGACTAAGCTCAGTTACAGCTACAACGGACTGCCGGTCAGAATCCTTCCGGATTCCGCCAACGTCGTCTCCCTGGTCCGAATTATGGTGCCCAGAAGCGTGAGCATCACCAGCGTGACGGCGACCGTTCAGGTGCAGTACTCAGGGGTCGGGGATCTCAACCTGTACCTGTACTCGCCTGCCATGACCAGAACGAAGCTGCTGGAGCGTAACTGCGGGAGCCTCGTGAATATCGACACGACCTTCGACGACGCAGCCTCCACCAAGTACGCATCCTTCTGCCCGGCGGAAGCCGGCCGGGGTCCGTATTCCGCCAATGAACCCCTCGCGAACTCACGTGGTCAAAACTCCATCGGGTATTGGACCCTGGCAGTGGAGAACAATGGAAGCGAAAAGACGGGCTTCGTGAATGGCTTCTCGTTGTCCATCACAGGCACACCTCTGACCGGACCATCGATCAGCGGCAATACCATCGTGAACGCCGCCAGTTTTAAAGGCGGTGGAGTCGCGCCCGGAGAACTCGTTGGAGTCTTTGGCGTGAACCTCGGTCCGAGCGGCGGAATCAGCGCCGGCAGCAGCGATCTCCCGACCAGTTTGGGTGGCACGACGGTCACTTTCGATGGCGCGCCTGCCCCGGTCGCCTTCGTTGCGGATCAGGTCGTTGTAGTCCAGGTTCCCACCTCCCTCACTCCGGGATCGAACACCCGCGTGCAGGTGCAGACCTCGACCGGATCGACCAATGAAGCTACAGTTCCAATTCTGAGCGCCAAACCCGGACTCTTCACTTATGAAGCAGGACCGACCGGGCAGATCAGGGCAACCAATGAAGATGGCAGCTTGAATGGCGATGGGACGATCGACGGATCCGATAAACCAGCCGTGAGAGGCAGCATCATTCAAGTGCTGGCCTGCGGACTCGGCCCCGTGCGTCCTGAGATCCCGGACGGCGTTGCGAGTCCCGACAAGCCGAATTCGTTTACGACGTTGCCGGTTGCGGCAGTAATCGGCGGACTCCGCGCGATGGTCACATCCGCGATCGCCGTGCCTGGCCAGGTTGGCATGTACTACGTCAACGTGATCATTCCGGCGAAGGTTCCCTCCGGCAAGGTTCCGATGACCATCTCTGTCTCCGGAAAGAGCAGCCAGGACGAAGCGACGATCCAGGTCAAGTAGCCCTGATGTTCGGGAATCTGAAAGCAGGAGCGTCCCGGTATTCGGGACGCTCCTTTTTGCTTGGATTTCAGGAAGGACGTGGGAGGACAAGGAGACGAACATGAGAAACGAGACTGGCAATACGGGATTCGCGCGGCCGGCGCGCTCAGTCCTCGGGTCCTTGCTTCTTCTGGCGCTCTGCCACCCCGGCAGCTTGTGTGCACAAGGGCGCACCGGGTGGACTGCCAATCTTGGCGCCGGGCTGAATACGCCGCTGGGCCGGACGGCGGACTTCGCCCATTTGACCGGAACCTTCACCGGCGGAATGGGCTACCAATGGAACGGCGTCCAGGCCGTGTTGGTGCAATACTACGCCACAGGCCTGCCGTTTAAGAGTTCCCTGCCCGGTCCACTGGATTCTTTGAAGCCTGAATCCAATCTCTATTCCGTCACCGCTAATTACCGGCGTCAGTTCGCTGGTTCTGAAGCTGTGCATCCGTACGTGATCGGCGGCAGCGGATGGTATCGTCGCGTGACGACCATAACAAAACAGTCCGTGGCCGGTCAGGTCGCCTGCTCTCCGTGGACTGGATGGTTGGGATACCTGTGCGAGGGTGGATTTGTCCCGACTGAGAAACTGGTGGCTGGGTCGACTCTTGATGCACTGGGCTTCAATATCGGCGCGGGCATCATGGGCAGCATCGGAGGAGCCGCACGGCCCCA
>CAZVKC010000024.1:58569-96826 GCA_964627455.1 uncultured Solibacteraceae bacterium
TCCCGCGGCCGGTTGATGGTGTATTCGACTCCATGCAGCTGTTTCACGACCCAGCCGATGGCGTCAGGCCAAGGGTAGTAGCTTGGGTCAAGGCTGTAGTTCAAGTAGAAGACCGGGGCGTTGACCGATTTCAGTTCCTCGATGACCGCGCGGGAAACATTGGCGTTGAGAGGATCTTTAGGTCCGATAAAGATGACACCGTCCAATCGATCTTCCAGTAGCTCTTCGCTCAGAAGGCGCCCCAGAAACTCAGCCTCACGATCCCGCAGAGCCAGTTGCTTTGCGTCCACCTTGTTGAAGTTCCGAGCATCCAGAGCCTCCTGCAGGGCTTGCATGTCGACGCGCGGTGTCTCGTGCTGGCGATGAATCGGCTGTCCGGTTCGCACCGAACACGCGACGACTGAGATATTGCCAATACGCTGATCGCGGCTGATCATACGAAGGATCGCCATCATGTCTCGAACATCCCGTTGCCCCGGTTTGGCCGCATGCAAATACTGTGGAACGAAGTTGACGATCACCTTGACGTGCAATTGCCCCCGTGCCGGCTGGGGATCCCCGGCGTAAACGGGAGAGCCGGTCTCGTCATCATCCTCTGCGCGAATCACGTCTCTTTCGAGTTCCCCGGCTAGCACGAGGTCTTTACCTGCAGGTCTTGCCGATACATCCCAGGAATGGGCGCAGACTCGCAGGTTCGCATCTCGCACGAGCAGGTCCGCATAGTACCTGCCTTCTCCGAGCCGGAACGCGCCCTCCAGCGTAGCCTTACCGCTGGCGGAAGGATCGATTGCCGGAGGCCGAAACTTCTGGACAAATTGAACGGGCGGGTCTTTGCTGCGTTCGGCACGAACCCGCAGCACGATAGTGAGTTCACGATCCGCCCGCGCAAGCTCCTTGAGGGGGATGTGAATCCGGTAGCCGGTATGAAACAGGAGATCGAATCCAAGTTTCGGACTGAACGGGGTGACCGAACAGGAGAATTTTCCTTGTGGCTCCGGTTCCGGCTCGATACTCGAAACCAGCACCTGCGCTCCGCCAGTCGCGGGCGATGCCAGAAGGGCAATCCACGCTAGGAACGGCGGCAACGCCTTGCACCGTTGTGAACTCATGTGGTGAGAATGCCCGGGTGCGGCGATCGCTTCACTTTTTCACGTGCCGGCCGGGCGTTACCTGGAAGCCGGCGCGTATTTCCGGTACCAATCCTCAACGACGGTCTTGATCGAAAGCAGCAGGTCTCCGGTCGACTTGCGCATCCCTGTCAGCAGTTTGCCGCGAATCAAGGCGCTCTTCATGCCGGTCAACCCGTCGGCGTGCGCCCGCATGAGGGTCACCAGATAGAGGGCATTTGGATTCGCGTCCGCCGTAGCTGGTATGAGGAATCGAAAGGCGATGGCGTCCCGGTAGTAGCGGTTCGAGAAGAGTGATTTTGCCGCGAACGCGTAGATCGTCTTGCCGTTCGCCGCGACTTCCTTGTGGATCACCAGGTGAGCGGCGGTGGAGACGGGCTGCATCCCGGTATCGGACTTGATCCAGAAGAAGTAGTCCTGGCTATCCTTGCGCGTTGCCCGCGGGAACCCTCGGAAATGAGCGGCCAGAGCGGGCGCCGCCTGGGGGAACTCTGGAGTGTGCGCGAGGAGTTGTTCTAGTCCATCGCGAATCGACTTCGGATCACGCCGGTTGTGGAAAGAGAGAAGTGCGTCGTCGCCCCGCTTCTGATAGTCGGCCATGTAATTTGCCAGCATGGTCCGATACAGGTTATTGGCTCGCTCGGCTGCGTTCGGCCCCTTCCAGTCGACCTCGTTTCGAAAACGCTCAATTGCCCGGTCCGGCAGCAGGACGTCACAATCTCCGGGTTTGCAGTTTCGCAGTGCCTTGAGATCGTCTGGATCCAACGTAAGTTTGGCCGTGTCCGACGGTTTCGCGGGATTACTAAAACGGCCATACTGCAGGGCTCCCGCCGGTTCCAGCTTGTCGAACTGTGCGTAGGCGCGGAACAGATAGTCTGGCGGGACTTTGATGTAAATAACCCCAACCACTCCGAGTTCCTCGCCACCAGTGTCCAGCACTTTCGAAACACCCTGCCCGGATGCGACGGCCGTTAGCTCTTCTGGGCCGAGTTTCAGTTGTCCCTGCAGGTAGCTTTTGAGCCCGGGAGGCAGGTCCTGCGCCGAAACCAGCGTGATAAAAAAGGCGCCGAAGCTAAGCATAAGCCCGAATCTGGAGCGCCGCGAATAGCTGGAGCGGACTGATAAAGTCATATCGAACCTCGAGCGCCAAGTCTTCCTGGCGCGAACTCACCGAAATCATTCGTAGAGCCTGGCCGCCTTTGCCTTGCGATTCATCATGCGGATGCTATCTTTGCTCCGGCTACTCTGAGGCCTTGATCCAAGTGCTGTCGGGATTGAACCGGATCATCTCGCGTGCAATCCGCGCGGAATCCGGTCCCAGGTCCTTCTCATAGACCGTTCCAAGATGATTCACGATGAACGTGGACACTCCCGACACGTTGTACTCGGCCGGCCAGGCCACCAGGGCAAATCCGCCGATCATGCGGCCGTCGATCACGTAATCACGCTCGCCGCCGGCCGCGGCAGCGCCTTGCGCAGTCAGGATCTTGAAGTAGTAGCCGAACAAGGGAGCCATCTCGCCGGAGGACTTCTCCTCTGCTCCGGCCGCTCGAGCCGCAAAGGGTCCGATCGGACTGAGGTCTTCTCCGTTGGCGTTTCCCCAGTAGAGCCCGTCGAACTTCCCGGGCGTGCTGTTGATGCGCCGGGCGAACTGCAGAAAGCCGTCGCCCAGACGGTCCACAGCGAAATACTCCAGTTGAACGTCGACGTAAGCCTGACAGGCCGCGAGCGCTCCCAGTTCGTTCCGGCCGATCTCGCGATCCTGAATCTCCTCAATGGCGGCCTTGCCATCGAACTTCCAACCGGTCTCTGTCTTGACCAATGGCGCGGGGAATGGCCACTCGACCTCGCCCAAATAGACGATCAGCGTGTTCGGATCCGTTCCCTGCTTCTCCAGTTTCAATTTTCGGGACGCCTCCAGAAACAGCAGCCGGTCGACTTCGTTTTGCGACTTGCTGCGGCTCGCTGTAAATGCAGCGAGTTCGGGCCCAAAAATGGCGGCAACCTGATCCGCATTGCGGGCCTTCACGGCCGCAACGAGAGCGGATACCGCGGCGTTCGGCGTTGGGAATGCCTTTTGCTCTTCACCCTTGAGCATCTCGGATCCCGGAGCCGGAAGAGAGGAAATCAGCAGGACCAGCGGCGCAACTCTCAGACCGTTGACAAATGGATTGTTTCGCATAGGATGATCTCCCGGTTCGCCTCTTGCTCTATCTCCTCGCGCGGCTCGACCGGCCGCGGCTGGCGGCTATTTGTTCCCGCCTGCCGTTCTGGACGCCGGAGAATGTGGACGCGCGTGCAGTGCTCTGGGCGCCATAGCCGCGAGCCTGGTTGGCGTACGCATTTCGATTCACGTTCTGGTTTACGTTGGCATTGCGATTGATATTCGCATTCTGGTTCACGTTGACGTTTCGATTCAGGTTCACGTTGGTGTTCACGTTGACATTGCGGTTCACGTTGACGTTCACGTTCGCGTTATGCCGGACGTACGCGTTCGTATTGACATAGGCGGTCGGCCTTGCGTAGAAGCCATGATTCACGCCGCCCCAGGTGTGTACATAGGCGCCGTGATTCGCCCAGGTTCGCCCCCATGCGCTGTTGTGGATGACCACCGTGTGGGAACTCCATCCGAATCCCCCGTGATATCCCCAATAGCTGTTGCAGTAGGCGCTGCTCAGCGCCACGCCGAGGGTGAACCCGATGGCGGCTGCCGCGACGACTGCTCCCGTACTTGGACCCGACGGAGGCGGAGGAGAATACACCGTCTGTGGGCTGTACGTCGGTACGTAAATGACCGTTGGACTGGGTGGCTGAATCTCGATCACCTGAGGCGAACTCTGCACCACCGTGATCTGTTGGGATGTCTTGAGGTTCCCCGCATCGTAGGCTCTTTTGCGCATGCGCTGGACGGCGTCCATCACGTCGCCGCGCTGCACCAGAGTTGCGTCGCCGAGCTTCTCCGTCCAGGCCTGGTCCTTGTTCATCATGTCCAGCACGGACGGGAAGGCCAGCAGGGCCTGGACACTGGGGTCGAACCCAAGGTTGGCGGAATCCATGGCCTGCGTCAATGCGTCCCCTTTGAGATTCTTGTGCTGAGCGGCCCACTGTGTCGCCGCGGGGATCTGCTCCGCGAACGTCGCTGCGGCCATGACTTGCGCCAGCAGCGGATCCGGATAAAGCGCGACGCGGGCGACCACGTTGTCGAGGTCGGATGGTCCAAGCTTGGCGGGCTGCGGCTCGGACTGTTGCGCCGCAAGCGGTTGCGTGACGACGAGAGCGGCGGGTCCGGCCAGGAACAGAGCCAGTATGTTCAGGACCGACAAGCACCGTCGAATGAAGGTGTCAAAGAAGATATACACGCGTAACTCCTGTCTCGACTTGCCAGCTAGATTTTGAAAGCCAGGTTGAACCCGATGGAGCTGCCCTGAAAACGATCCACCGCGGAGTACTCATGAAACCAGCGGAAACTCAGCACCACGCCGCGCTTGGGTATCATCATGCCGGCCTGCACTCCAACGGCATGCACACGATCATGAACGGCGGGATTTCGCGCCATCGATCCGCTGTCGTTGGTGACTTGCATGCTGCTGTAGCCGGTAGGGCCGATTTCAGCGAGCACAGACTTATCCTTCTTGAGCGGAAGGTATTGACTCAATCCCCAGTTGTAGGTAAGGTTCTGGCCCGGGGTGAGATCGAACCCTCTCTTCTTCCGGTGGACCTCCCATGTCAATGCATTCTGAATCGCCAGGCGCCTGTCTGCCCATGGATAGAGGTAGAGCGCTCCCTGATTCTGATTGGTCCAGAAGCCCAGCCCGGTGTTGTTGGCAGCCTCGGCCCGTACATCGCCGATCACGGGCAGCGTCACCGTGTTGAGCGTGTACTTGCCCGAAGGGATGTAGAACCCATAGCCGTACGCGCCTTCGTAGTGTTTCCCGGACCAGCCCAGCCAGAGCGGTTGCACGAAGATATCGCCGACATTGAATTGCCCGGTCCGGGCGCTCCGCCCGGCGCCGCCGACAGTGGAGAGCGCGCCGTTGATGCTGGTGTTGGTAAACGAGGGGGAAACGTAGGCGCCATATCTCCCGCCGAGCACCTTGGTCTTGGCCACCCAAATAAATGCGGGAGCAATCGCGTAGGCTTTCACATCCACTTTCACGTCCAGCGTCGTACTCCGTCCGCCAGGTCCTGTGAGTGTGACTGAAGTGATTTTGGCGCCGCTGGCGTCGTTGACACGGTCGGTGAAATACGAGTAGTTATACAGCACCCCGTAAATTCCAGGCTCCGGCACAGCCAGATCTCGAATGTTGGCCATGCCAGGCGTGTAGTGTCCAACCTCAGAGGCGAACGCCCCCGTTGCCGACAGGATCACCCCAATCGTGAGCAACGCCTTGCGCCCCACCGATTGCAGTCTCATATCAATTCCTCTCCGCCCGGCGATTCGCCAGGGCTGTTAGCGTTGCGATGGTTTTTCCACGGGACCATGACCCGCTTTGACCGGCTGATTCATCCACCCCTGCACGTCCTTGAGAGGTTGCTGGGAAATTGGAATGAAACCGCCCGCTGGTCGATCAAGTGAGGTGATCAAAGAGATCACGAGAGAAAATGCCACAGCCAGGATCAGAGGCGCGACCGATCGCCCGGACGCTTCCGCAATCACCGTCTGATATCCGACTCCGATCATGCCGACGACGATCAGTGAATAGAGCGCGATCCAGATGCCCGTGGGGATTCGGGCTTCGAGCCCGGCAATCACGCGAAGGGCATGCGTGTCCAGCAAGCGGTTCAGCGATTCGGAATAGAGCGCGAGCAGGGGAGCCTGCATTCCGGCGCGGCCGCACTCTATCGCGATCTCCCAGAGCCGGTGCTGTATTCGAACGGACTCCGTCAAGGCGTCGTTGACGTCTGCAACCTGGCGCGACTCGACCGCCGCCACTCGACGGCTGAGATATCTCTCGATCAACGCTATGGATTCCGTCCGGCCCGGCTCAGGCAGAAAATCGGACCGCATCCAAACTGTGCGGATCGCATTGGCCTCATCCCGCACAAGAGCTTTGCGGGTGTCGTACCGGCTTCCAGCCATTCCGAATGTGAACGCCAGAATGAACGCAACAAGTCCGAGCGTGGATGAGACGATCGACGAGATCGGCGGGAGCTTCTCTCGATGTGGGAGAAGCTGGGCAAAACGTCCCAACCAATAGCCCAACTCATTCGCGAACATGACGATGCTGCCTGTAATGACGAGCAGCGCCCAGGGCGAAATTGAATTGATGTCCACGAGAGCACCATGCCGGACGAACACCGACCGCGTATCGGGGTCCATTCCTACCGTCATCCGTTCCTTTCATTTCGTGAAGCTCGAACCACCATCGATAATGCAGATCGCCGGCGCGCGATTCAGAATGTTTGCAGGTCAGGGAGCAGCGTCACAAAGACAGGACGAGCGAGGTAAGGCAGAAGCCTCCGATCGCCGCTAAGAGAAGCGCCACGATGAACACGATGCTGAAGTGCTGCTGGAGTCCCAGCGTGTTGAGAGTCTGGACCCGCCTCCAATGTTGCGCGGCGGCGCCTACGAGAGCCGTGGTCCCAAGGATCACCAGAAAGTAGGCGAGGCTCTTGATGCTCACCGTGCGTGTGTTCCCCAGAAGCCCTTTCACCTCGACTTCGTGCAGGACACTCCCCAGTTTGCCGATGGTAAACCCGAAACCGATCATGGAGAGAGAAGTCCGGACCCAACCCATCAGCGTGTTTTCCGCGGCGAGGAAGGTCCGGCTCACAGCCAGGTCCGTACGTTCTTGAGCCAGTTGGGTGCCGATATCTTTTTGAGGCGCGGTGGCTGGTTGCCCGTTATCTTCCTTGTTCATGGTCTTTGTATCCACCTTTCTGCTGCGATCTCAGAATCGGAGCACCGGCCCGATGGAAACAGAAAACTGATTCATCACTCCGCCGTTCAGGATCACGACGCAACCGCCGTGACACACCACGCTCTGAACGTCGGCGTACATCACCATGGGCCGGTACTCTGCGTGAATCCGGAATCCCAATCGCGGTGTGGGGAACACCTTGATGCCGCCGCCGATGCCGAACACGAATCGCGTGCGGCTCTCCATGGGCGTGGACATCCTGGCAGCGCCGAGGCTGAGGTTGAGGTACGGCCGTACGATGTCCCGGGTCTCGCTAACCGGAAATTCCCGGGTAAAATCCCCAAGAAAGTGATCCGTCGAAATCGAGGGCCTGGATCCGAAGGATTGGACCGTCAGGTTGGCTTTCTCTCGGATCCACCGGAACTCGATCAAGGCGCACTTGTCGCATTCGTCCCCGGCAAAACGGTATCCCGCTGCAACGCCGTAGGTATTCGCGTCCTCCAGCTTGACCTGGGTAGACGGCAGTCCAGCTTGCTGCAGCTTGATCGAACCGTCCCATCTGCGTCCGAAAAGTGGAGTGACGTCGAAAGACTGCCCATGCATCGATACGGCAAACACGAGAACCGCAACGAGTCGCGACCATCGGCCATTGCGCCTTTCTGCGGTTTGAAGGAGCCGTTGAATTGCCATATGCTGGTCCTTTCCACTCTCTTTGCTGCCCGTGCGGGCCTGCGCGATGCGCCGGTCATTGCGTCTTGAGCGGGTATTTCTTGAAGATCTTCGTAGCGGCCTTGTCCAACTTCGATCGGATCTCGTCCGGCCTCAGGGGGCGGTTCGGCAGACTGTCACTCGACATGGCGAGCCACGCGGACTTCTTCGTGCGGGTATTGATCAGGTTGATGTAGAGTGAGCCCTCTTTGTTGTACCGGCCCATCGTGGCAATGGGCGCGCCGATCACCCACAGGTCGTTCTGTTGGACAGGCGCCGCGGTAAAGATGATTGCCTCGAGTTGAGGCGTCGATTCCGTCAGGACGAACGTTTGAACCTGAAGATCAGCGCCAGTCGACACTTCCTTGAGACCCTTCATAGCCAACTGGCGGTCGACGACCTCCTTCAATGTGGGATTTCCGGGATGGTTCTCATCAATTCCGACCTTCGTCAACACACGCGGCGGCAGCCACGAATAGGTCTTGAACTGACTGAAATCCGTCTTCGGATCAGGAAAGGCTTTGACCTTGCCACCGTAGGCGGGCGTCGTCGTGACAGTCGACATCAGGAGCGTCAGGCTCAGGATCCAGATGGGAGTTTTCATAGGTCTTCGTTTCGCAAGAGGACTGACCTTCATGCATTCGTCAGCGCCCGGGAGACGAGAATTCACGCATTGTCCTGACGATCTATTTTTTTTGACGGCCGCCTCAACCAAAAAAGAAAAGGCGTCAGCCTCGCTTTCCGCATTACCATCCCCATGAAAAGGCCCGTTTGTCTGCGATGGATGAGGATGGCGTTTGCGCTTGTGATGGCCTGGTCGTGCATTCCCGCGCAAACTGCTGTACAGAGTGACGAAAGACAAGGCGAGTGGGTCTTCGCGCCGATCCCGATCAACAGCCCGGCGATCGGCGCTGGCCTCGTGTTCGCCGCGGCGCGCCTCTTTCCGTTCAACAAGCAGGACAAGGCCTCGCCCCTCTCTGCCCTGGGTGTCGGCGGTGTGATTACCAACAACGGCACCCGTGCTCTGTCGCTCGGCGGCAGGTTGTATCTGAAGGAGGATCGGTATCGGGTCACAGCCGCATTTGGCGGCGCGAATATCAATGTTGACCTCTATGGTATCGGCCAGGCAGCAGGCGACCGCGGGACCTTCATCCCGCTGAAGGCGAACGGCCAAGCCGGAATCGGCGAGTTTCTTTTCCGTCTCAGGAAGAATGTCTACCTCGGCGCCCGCTCTCAATATCGCAACGTAAGGCTGTCACTGAATCAGGACAAGCTGGATTCGTCAGACATCACGGTTCAGCCGCCGCAGCAGGTCGCAGAAGTCATCGAAGAGATCCGGTCGGAGCTTCTGCAGCAGCAGACGGTCGCAGTGGGGCCGCGCCTGGAATGGGACAGCCGCGACAATCTGTACTACCCGAAACAAGGCGTCCTCATGGACCTCGGCCTCGATCTCTTCGCCAAAGGGCTCGGCAGCAAGTGGACCTATCAAACCTACAAAGCGGTCTTCAATAAGTACGTCGGGGTGAGAGAACATCAGGTGCTGGCTTTTCGCGGCATGGCTTGCGCTGCCGCGGGCGAACGCGTTCCGATTTATGACTTGTGCCTCTTTGGAGCCTCGAACGATTTGCGCGGATACCCCGGCGGGCGCTACCAGGATCGCAGGATGTTCGCGACCCAGGCGGAATACCGCCTCATGCTTCCCTCGAAAGGTTTTGCGGGCCGGTTCGGTGTCGTCGCATTTGCCGGTGTTGGCGGCGTTGGCAAGACTTTCTCAGACATCGGTTTCAGCCAGTGGCTTCCGGGCGCCGGCGGCGGGATTCGATTTCGGATGACGAAGAAAAACCCGATCAACTTCCGCGTGGATTACGGGATCGGCCGAGTGGGGCGTACGCTCAGCGTCGGCGTCATGGAAGCCTTTTAAAGAAAAGACTTGGATCTGCGTATCCCGCCCATCCGCTTCGTTCGCGCATGAATCGACCCGCTCTTCTTCTGCTGCTCAGGAATCCCGCCAGCCAGCAGCCGGCCTCGCCAGAGAAGCCTTGAAATCATTGGGGCAACAGATGGTTCTCGCCGGCATTGGTGTTTTGCGCCCGTCGCCGGCGGACGCCGTGGCCTTGAACTCCGGTCACCACAAGGCTGGACCATAGAAGAGTTTTCAGAACAGCTGGAAATCGGAAACTGCAACCAACCGCGGCGCCAGGGCCGTTTGGGGTGGGTACTTTTCTTGGGGGGGATTCTACGGACAACGACTCTATCGGGCGCCGGCAGTCCTGAGTGGACTGCCGGCGCCAGAGCTACTTACTGCCGGGCCATCGCGATGCGGATGGCGTCTGCCGGTGAGACCAGGTGATCTTCCGCTGCAGCCGCTTCGGCGATTGCGAGTTGAACTCCTTTGACCAAGCCGTTGAAGGCGTTGCCTTGTGCGCTGTAATCCGGAGAGACCGGCGCTCCGCTGTCCTCTCCCACGTCGCAGCCGTCGTCGGCGGAAAAGACGTTGGCCAGTGTTGCCCCGATCATTCCTTCGCCGACCTTCTTGCCGTCGGTAAAGAGGCTGACCGTGCCGCCCTTGCCGAGTCCTCCTCCGGCGTAGGCGAACTCCATGCGCACCTGATGTTGTCCTGCCGGGATCGGTGTGTCGCTCTCGACGAAGAAGTGCTTGAAGCCGCCCCAGTTGTAGCAGTACTTCAGCTTGCCGTCCTTGGCGTACAGGCTCCAGCCGCCGATGTTCGCGCCTTGCGAAATGATCACGCCTTCGGCGCCCTTCTCCGGGACGATGATTTCAGCGGTGACCGAGTGGGACTTGTTCTTCAGGTTCAGGACGCAGTTCTCCAACAAGCGCCCCATGCCGCCGAACAGGATCTGCGTATTGCCCTTGATCAGGACGGGCCGCCCGGCGGTGTCCGAATTCATCTTTTCATAGATCCGGTCGTCGAGAGGCAGCACGTTGTAGCGTGTGGCCTCGATGAGCCACAGCCGTTGGAGTTCACGAACCTTTTCAGGCATCTCCCTGGCAAGATCCTTCGCCTGGCTCCAGTCCGTGGTCGTTTCGTAAAGCTCCCAGACGTCGTCATCGAACGCGCATCTTTCGGTTGCCAGCATCCAGGGCGTGTAATGCTTCGTCACGGCAGTCCACCCCTTGTGGTAAATGCCGCGATTGCCCATGATCTCGAAGTACTGCGTCTCATGCCGCTCCGCTGCCTTCGCATCGTTGAACGAGTAGAGCATACTGACGCCTTCGAGCGGAACCTGCTGGATGCCGTCGACAGAGAGCGGCTCCGGAATCCCGGCAGCCTCGAGAATCGTCGGCGCGATATCGATCACGTGGTGGAACTGCGAACGCAACTCGCCCTTGCCCTCAATTCCCTTGGGCCAGTGAACGATGGCGCCGTTGCGTGTGCCGCCGAAGTGCGAAGCGACCTGCTTGGTCCACTGGTACGGCGTGTTCATCGCATGTGCCCAGCCCACGGCGTAGTGGTTATAGGACTCGGGTCCACCCAGCTTGTCCATGCGCGCGGTCAGGTACTCCGCGGTCTCCATGGCAGCGATGCCGTTGAAGTAGCTCATCTCGTTGAAGCAGCCGTTGATTCCGCCCTCAGCGGAGGCTCCGTTGTCGCCGAGAATGTAGTACACGAGAGTGTCATCGAGGATCGATAGCTTCTGCAGGGAGTCGATCAGCCGGCCGACATGATGATCGGTGAACTCGAGGAATCCGGCATACACCTCCATCTCGCGGCATAGCGCGGCCTTGAACTCCTTGGGCATGTCATCCCAGGCCGGAACATCTTAATGTCGTGCGGTGAGTTGGCAGTCGGGTGGAATCACGCCGAGCTTCTTCTGCCGGGCGATGGTCTCTTCGCGCAGCTTGTCCCAGCCCTGGTCGAACTTACCCTTGTACTTGTCGGCCCACTCCTTGGGCACGTGGTGCGGCGCATGGGTGGCGCCCGGTGCGAAGTAGACGAAGAACGGTTTCTCTGGCGCGAGGGACTTCTGTTGTCCGATCCACTTGATGGCCTTGTCGGTCATGTCCTCCATGAGGTGGTAGCCCTGTTCAGGGGTTTTGTCGACTTCGACCGGCGTGGTGCCTTCATACAGAGTCGGATACCACTGGTTCGCTTCGCCACCGATGAATCCGTAGAAGTATTCGAATCCGCCGCCGCCCGTGGGCCATGCATCAAACGGCCCGACGCCGCTTGCCTGCCAGACTGGCACTTCATGACACTTGCCGAACTGGGCAGTGTTGTAGCCGTTGAGTTTTAGCGTCTTGGCCAGCGGCGAAATCGTATTGGGAAGCACAGAGCAGTAGCCCGGCGCTCCGGTCGCGATTTCGGTGATTCCGCCCATGCCGGCGGTGTGATGGTTACGCCCTGTCAGCAGCGCCTGGCGAGTAGGCGAACAGAGAGCCGTCGTGTGGAAACGGCGGTATTTCAACCCGCCCGCCGCGAGCCTCTCCGCGTTCGGCGTCTGGCATGGTCCGCCGAATGCGCTCGGCGCGCCGAACCCGACGTCGTCGATGAGAACGATCAGGACGTTGGGCGCGCCGGCGGGTGGCCGCAGTTGCTCGATCGGAGGGAAAGTCGTGTCGGGATCCTTCGCGTCGTAGGTGATCAACCGCGGCCGCGACGTGTTAGGCATCGGGAGATGTGAACGGTGTTTCTTGTCTTGAGAATCCATAATCTTTGCCTGTGTCCTTGCCTGGGCCACACACCCGGCCGGCATGCGCCCGTGTTTAAGGGAACTCCTGGAGAACGCCGGAAGTCTCCTTATGGGTGGACAATGCGCCGCCCCACGTGGCGACTCAAAATAGTTGCGCACGATCGTTCCGAAGTCTGCCAGTAAGAAAAGTTGAGACTCGCGCCATCGTGCTGCATCTTCTCGAAGGCAAAGGCGGCCTGGACCTGCGATGGAAAAGGAAGAGAACGCTGAGAAACTCTTGATGTTTGGTGGACCACTGCACCGGCTGGGGCGCCGGCTGGGGCTTTTCCGCGACGAATCGGACACCATCCGGTTGGGGATCGCACTCGGGTTGCTGGTGTGGGGCGTGTTGGTGCTTTTCGCCTTCCTTGAAGGGCTGGGCTTGCGGTTATTCTCGCTCTCCCTGATAGCCGTTCATGTCCGCTTCCTTGTTGTGGTTCCGTTGCTGTTCGTGGGCGAAACGTTTGTGTTTCCGCGCATGATGGAATTTGTCGAGTATGTCCGGAGCTCTGGTCTGGCGCCAGCAGGATCCATCCCTGCCTTAGAGTCGGAAATCAGATCGGCCAACCGGCTGGTTGATAGCCCACGGGTCGAAGGGTTGTTGCTGGTCATCGCATTTGCCCTGCCGCTGATTGAATTCGTCGCGCCGGTTCCGGGCGCCACAGGGAGTTGGATCTTTATCCTGCATTCGACTGAAGGCAGGCTCCCCTGGACGACCGGCTGGTATCTCGGGTTTGGCCTGACGCTGTTTCGATTCCTGCAGCTTCGGTGGCTTTGGCGGCTGCTGATCTGGTGGCGGTTTCTCTGGCGCTTTCGAAGACTTGACTTAAACCTCATCCCGGCGCATTCCGATGGCGCCGGAGGACTCGGTTTCCTGTCGATCGTGCATGAGAACTTTGCTCCCCTGGTCACGGCAGTCTCAGCGCTCTGCTCCGCACAATTCGCGGAAGATGTCGCGACAGGCACAGTGGCGTTCGAGAACGTGTATGGTTGGATTCTCATCGTCCTGTTTCTGTCTGCAGCCCTTTTCGTCGCGCCGCTGGCTATGTTTTACAACACGCTCTGGATCTGCCGCATCACCGGAGTGAGAGAGTACATGGCAATGGCGTCCCGTTACGCGATTGCATTTGACCGCAAGTGGGTTCATGCCGAATTGGCGTCCGGCGAGTCCCAGTTGGGGACGCCGGATTTGCAGTCACTGGCCGACCTGACGAATAGCGTGAACGTCGTACGTCATATGCAAGTGATTCCCCTTGGACAGAGACAACTGACCCAACTTACCGCATCCGGAATCGCGCCCTTCCTACCGCTGTTTCTTCTCAAGTATCCGGTAAACGAAATGATCGCGAAGCTATTCGAGTTGTTCACCGGCTTCTGAGTTCCCAAAGGTTTGCACAAGTTTTGAATCCCGCGTGTCCGCGCTGCATTTCTGTCGGCGCCATGAACAGACTAGCCGCAGTGCTGAGTACTTGGATATGCCTCGCGCAGGCCGGCAGCGCCCAGACATCGAATCCGGCCAGCCTCCCGCCGGAGAAGCCCAATCCGCCATTCGAGAGTCCGAAGCCGCAAGCCCCCAAAGTTCTGCCGGAACAGAAGTGGAACCGTTGGGACAACAAATGGTTCAGCACTCTATTGGTTCTCGAGCCCGTTGCGGACCTTGCCGGGATTTTCCAGGACGAGGAGAGCAAGAAGCAGTCCGGCGATCAGCCCATCAAGGGGGCCTGGCGCGCCGAGCGGGTGAGTCTTACTGGAAAGTTGAAATTCAAGGTCCCCCTGCTATACACCCTGGGCTGGAACTTCAATGGCTTCGAGGCGAATCAAGGCGAGCGCTGGACCAATCTGGATGTTCGGCTCGATATCCCTGTCTCGAAGCTCGGCACGCTGAAAATCGGGAAGCAGAAGCTCGGGATGAGCCAGGAGTGGTACATGAACGGCGACAGCATGGTGTTCATGGAGCGCAGCACTTTAGACCTGGCTTTTATTCCGCAGCGCAATGTGGGCGTGATGTTGACGAACACCTTTGCGGCGAAAAAGCGCGGGATGTGGCTCGCGGGATGGTTTAACGACTGGATGGTAAACCACAACAAGTTTCCGGAAAACGGGAATCAGTACACAGGCAGGGTCAGCTATTTGCCCATTGACCGCGATAGCGGGGATACGATTTTCCAGGTTGCGTCGGCAGTGTATTACAGGGAATCGCAGAAGGGCAACCTCCGATTCCGCAGCCGCCCGGAAGTCAATGAGTTTAGCAATTTCATCGACACCAAAGACTTTGCAGCGGAGCACTCGACCACGACCCAGGTGGAGACCACCGCCATGAAAGGACCGAACATGTTCTTCGGGGCGGTGGATCTCACTCCGGTTGCCGCAGCGAAGGCGGGTAATCCATTTTTCTTTGGTTGGTACGCGGGCGCCAGTCGTGTTCTGGCTGGTGGACGCCGCCGCT
Organism: uncultured Solibacteraceae bacterium; assembly: GCA_964627455.1. Lineage (GTDB taxonomy): Bacteria > Acidobacteriota > Terriglobia > Bryobacterales > Bryobacteraceae > F-183. The sequence goes on from CAZVKC010000024.1 coordinate 73,404, forward strand.
TCAACCGGGAGGTCGCGACCTACAGCCCGGTGAGACCGAACTCGTCCTTTAGCATCGCGGACAACCATTGGGGTGCGATTGAAGTGGGTGGACGCTTCACCTATACGGACCTGAGCAGCGGAACGATTGATGGCGGCCGCATATCCCGGTACACGACGGCCCTCAGCTGGTATCCGTCCAGCGCCGTGCGGCTGGAATTCAATTATGGATACAGCATCGTGGAACGCGCCGGCCTCACGGGGCACGGGCACGGACTCTCGGGGCGCATCCAGTGGGTTATCTATTGACTCTCAACAACGAGTTCTGCGATTCGTCCGAGTGACCAATGTTGCGGCGCTCCTGCATACCCGGTCACGGGCATGGAACTTCCGGACGCCTTCAGCAGGGCCTGAATCAGGCCTGAAAAAATAAGTCCCTCACTCATTCCCTTCATTACTCTGGCACAAGTGTTTTACAGGGCGCTCCTTAATCAGGGGAGTCATCGTTGCCGGACGCATCCAGGCGCCTCGGTGAATCCGCCCGAAAGCTCTCTTTATTCAAGTGGAATGCAAGACGCACTTCACGAACAAGCGACGGAAGGAAGTTGACTATGACCAGAACAATTCAGGCAGTCGCGCTAGTGGTGTCTATTGCGGGGACATGTTTGCTCGCGGGTCAGGAACCGGGCAAGGCATCTTCGCCCGATGCAGGAGTGGTGACCAAGAATACCCCGAAGCATCAGGTACACCCCGGCCAGCTCCGGCGCCTCGATACGGATCTCACTCCGGTCGGGGCTCAACGCGCCGGCAATGCGGATGGCAGCATCCCGGAGTGGACAGGCGGCCTGCCCAGGATTGCGCCGATCGACCCCAGAATCGGCTATACGGATCCGTTTGCTGACGACCGGCGGCTCTACACGATCACTGCGGCAAACGCCGTACAGTACAAGGACCTTCTCAGCGTCGGACACTTGACGCTGCTGAAGCGCGATGCGCGGATCTTCCGCATGAACGTGTATCCCACACGCCGGAGCGCTTCGTATCCGGACGCTGTCCTGGCCGAGGTGAAAAAGCAAGCGCCTCTTGCCTACACCGAGGGTTATCACATCAGGGATATTGGGAAATCATCCGTACCGTTTCCAATTCCAGCCGACGGCTTGCAGGTGATGTGGAATCACGTCTTCCGGTGGCGCGGCGGATCAGTGGAGCGGCAATTCATACAGGCGCCGGTGGCGGCCTCCGGCGCGTTTTACATCGTCCGCATGCGGCAGACGGCCGCGTTCGATCAACACGGGTACATGGCCGACTCGCGAGCCGGCCGATTCCTGAACGCTCACGTGTTCTACCTGTCGCCGCCGTCGGCAATCGGCTTGCGCGCGATCACCTGGGAGCCCATCGATCCGGTAGGGGAGCAGCGGGATCGTTGGATGTACGTACCGCAAACTCTCGATACCAAGCGTTTGCCTACCTACGATTACGACCAGCAGGAACTCCTCGCAGGGGGCATGCGAACCGCCGACCAGAATGACGGCTGGAACGGTGCGCCGGACCGCTATAGCTGGAAGCTGCTCGGAAAGAAGGAAATGCTGATCGGCTATAACGCCTACAAGCTGATAGACCGGTCCCTGCGCTACCCCGACATCATTCGCGCGCGCAATCTCGACCCCGACCTGCTGCGCTATGAGAAGCATCGCGTCTGGGTGGTGGAAGCCACCGCTGTGAAGTTTCATTCCTTCTACCGGCGGATCTTCTACGTTGACGAAGACACCTGGCAGGTTGCCATGGAAGAAGTCTACGACAAGGCTGGCCAGCTGATCAATTTCGGCGACCATCACATGGTGCAGTTCAACGACGTGCAGGTTCCCTGGTATGCGGTGACGATTCATCACAAGATCAAGACCGCCGGATACGTGGTCAATTATCTGCACAACAGCGAGCCCTTCCCCATGCGCTGGGGCTTCAAGCCGACGATGACGGAATTCCTGCCGAGCAACATCCGGGTGCTCGGGCTGCAGTGAGGAGAAAGACGATGACCAAGAATACTCTCCCGAATGTATGTCGACAATTGACCGCTATTGCCGCCTGCTGCACTCTGGCTCTGAGCACTGCCCGCGCGGACGAATTCGCTTTATTCAAGGGAAAGGCCACGGTGGTGTGGAAGACCACCGTCGTGATCGGCGGCGCCTGGCGGAACGCCAGCCCGCAACGTGACCTGATCGGCGTCGGCGCTGCCCAGCCGAATCCAATCACTGGCGCCAGGCCGGAATTTCCAGGCGCTACCGGAGCTGTCGGCGTGAACGACGATTCCAACTTGAATTTCAAAAAAGGGGACATCGTAAGCGCTCCGGTGACGCTCATTACCGACTACAGATTGACGTTCAGGAACTTCGGTTTCTTTGTCCGCGCACGCGCCTGGTACGATATGGCGCTCAACGCAAGGTCCGTTCACCATGGCAACGTCGCCAACATGTACACCCCCAACGCGCAGCTCAGCGATAAGGGTTTCGAAGGCGCGGCAAAATTCCAGGGGATCGATATTTACGACGCGATCTACTGGCAAAACTTCGACCTCGGTTCGAGGGCGAAACTGCAAATGCGTTTGGGAAGACAGGCGATCAATTGGGGTGAGGGATTGCTGTACCCGGGCATCAACGCAATCAACCCTTACGACGCCACCTGGCTCGCGATGCCAGGGGCGACGGTCATCAACGGCGGCATGCTCCCCGTGAACCGCGTTTACGGCAACCTGGCGCTACCCGGCGGCTGGTCCATCGACGGTTTCTATAACCTGGAGTTTCGCGGCACCAACATCCCCGGTTGCGGCACCTGGTACAGCATGGTCGACAACGCCATGCAGCCGGGTTGTAACACAGCCACCGCCGGCGGGGCGCGCGACGATGTCTCAGCAGCCCTGGTGAAGACCAAGAGTTACTGGGGCGGCGTTTTGCCGTCCAGCGTTTACTACCCCAATGGCGGACCCGACGCCCCGCAGGCGAGCAGGTTTCCGAAGTGGAACGAGAGTGGCTATGGCATCGGAATTCACCAGTTCATTGAGCCTCTGAAATCTGAGGTCGGCTTGTTCTACGCGCAATACGCGAATCCCACGCCAAACGTCAGCACGCTCCCGGCAAGTTCCGTCGCGGGGAGTCCGGAGGGCTCCCTCGGCTTCGCCGTCAATCACATGTACGCCAGGAACCTCCGCTCTCTGGCCGCGAGCCTATCGACCGGAATCAAGAATGTGACCATCAGCGGCCAGGTAACGCAGACGCTCCGCTACACTGCCCAGCGCAGCTTCCCAACGTTGATTCAGGGCGCGCTATCGGGCATTGGGCCCTATGCGAACCAACTGCAGTATGTGGGCAAGGAATACCCGGGATTCTTCCGGGCCAACATTACACAGGCGCAGGCGGGGGCGGTCACCCAGATCGGTCAGTTCCTGCATTTGACCAACGCGCAGCTCATCGCGGAGACCGACATGCAATGGGTGAACAACTTTCCCGGCTTCGAGCATGAGCGTTTGAACCGGTTCGGGAACTTCGGCGTCGGGACATGGAATGGCGGAAATTGCGATCCCAATCCTGCGCCGAACGGCATCGTCAACAAATGTTCCACCCAGGGTTTTGGATCCCCCTTCGCCATGGGCTACAGACTCCGCTGGCTGGCTACTTTGCCGCAAACCAAGCGGGGTGTCGTCTGGACGCCGGTCTTTTCATTTGGACAGGACATCAAGGGCTACTCCCTGGACGGGATGATCGTTGGCGGTCGAGTCAGCTATGGGGTCATCCTGAGAGCCGACTTGAGACAGCGCTACTTCCTCGAACTCTCCGCGAACGGCTACCGCCGCAACGCCGAGTTTGATCCCATGCGCGACCGCGGTGTCTACCAGGTCAGCTTCGGCATCAACCTTCAATAAGCGGATCGGGAAAGAGGAATCACCATGGATCCAATTGCGGAACTCAATCGCGGTTTCGAGCAGCTCCTCGGAAGGACAGGCGGACCACTGCACTTCCGTCTCATCCTGCAGCCGGTCGTTGCCATCATTCTGGCGATCCGCGCCGGCCTGCGGGATGCCCGTGAGGGCCAGCCCATCTTCTTCTGGACGTTTCTGACGAATCCGGCGGAGCGTAAGCGGCTGGCCCAATCGGGCTGGAAGGATATCGGAAAGGTCTTTATTGTCGCGTTGGTGCTGGATGTCGTGTACCAGGTGATGGTGTTGCATACCGTTTATCCCGTGCAGTCGCTGATCGTGGCGCTCGTGGTCGCGATCATTCCATACGTCCTGCTGCGAGGTCCGGTGACGCGGATTGTTCGCGCCATGAGTGGCAACAGGAGGGATCCATCATGAGTGCAAATGCTGCGCCAGCCGACTGGAGAGAGAACTACGCTTATACGCTCGGCGTGCAAGCTTACCTCTTCTGCTTCCCCTGGCAATTTCTATCGCAGATTCAATATCAGTGGGTAATGGGGAAGCCGGCCCACCCGGAGGTGACTCCCAACATGGCGCTCAACCACTGGTGGCATGCGCGCAATATCGTTACGGATGCCTACCGGGATGGCGGCTCCCCCAACAACGACACGCTTTATTCCGTTGCCTGGCTGGATGTCGGCAAGGAGCCGGTAATCCTGAGCCACGGGGACATGGGCGATCGTTACTTCACCTTTGAAATCGCTTCCTTGAACTCGGACAACTTCGCCTATGTGGGCGCCAGGACCACGGGATCAAAGGCGGGCAGTTTCGCGATCGTGGGCCGCAACTGGAAAGGCAGCCTGCCTGATGGAGTCCAGCCTCTGCCGCCCTCGCCGACCGACTCGGTCATGATTCTCGGCCGTACGGCCCTCTGGGGGCCCAGCGATGTGCGGGCAGCCAACAAGGCGCAGGACACCTACCGCCTGACGCCCCTCAGCCTCTGGGGCAAACCGGACGCCGTTGTCCCGGAATGTCGCGATGTGCTCAAACCCTTCGATCCGAAATCGGATCCGCTGGCGGGCTGGAAGACCATCAATTGCGCCATGGTGAACAATCCGCCACTCCCGCAACACGCTGTCCTGCTCGACATGTTCCGGCAGATCGGCGTGGGACCCGGGTTGGACGTGGACGCCATGGACGAGGCGACAAAGAGCGGCCTTGCGCGCGCCGCAAAGGACGGCATGCAGATGCTGCAATCGATGCTCGCGACCGGCATGTGGAAGCCCAGGGTCAATGGCTGGAGTATGCCTCCGCCCACAACGGGCCGCGCCGTCATCAACAACGATTTCAAGACGTTGTCTTTGCAGTGCCTGGGAGGAATCATCACCAATGATCCGGAGGAGGCGATCTACATCAACACGCATTCGGATGCAGATGGGGAGACCTTGAACGGCAGCAACAAATACACGCTCCGCTTTGAGCCGGACCAGCTTCCGCCGGTCAGGTATTTCTGGTCCCTCACGATGTACGACCTCACCAACAACCTGGTGGCCAATCCGATCAACCGATGGGCATTAGGCTCGATGTCTGGCGGCTTCCAGAAAGCCGCCGATGGCAGCCTGACCTTTTATCTGCAGAAGGATTCCCCGGGTCCAGACAAAGAAGCCAACTGGCTACCGGCCCCGGATGGGGATTTCTCTGTCGTTTTTCGGACCTATGGCCCCGGTCAGGCGATTGTCGATCGTACCTGGCAGATCCCGCCCTTGAACAAGGCAAGCTAATCCGGGCAGGACCGGCAATCCGGAAAATGAATCCCTCTGCCGCGAGACTCATCAACGCTGGCGGCACACTGCGGAAACGCAGCGGTTTCCATCCGCATGCCTGCATGCGGCAGGAGAAAGGAACCTTATGTCAGTGACCTTGATGGAGCCTGCAGTGGCAACGAATATTGCCGCGCAGGACGTCTATGAGATCGGTATTGAGGCCTATCAATACCTGTATCCGCTCATCACCATGGATGTGACGCGGCGCCTGGTGACCAATGTCCCGGCCGGGCTGAAGCCGGGGTTTGGCCCCATGGGTATGTTTCACCATATGCGAACGTTCCCATCGGTCGAGTTCCGGGAGGTGGTCCGGCCGAATTTCGACACCTTATATTCGGCCGCCTGGCTGGACTTGACCGTGGAACCTTCCGTGATCACGATCCCGGACACCCAGGGACGCTATTACCTGCTGCCCATGCTGGACATGTGGAGCGATGTGTTCGCTGTGCCGGGCAAACGCACGAGCGGGACGGGAGCGCAAACCTACGCCGTCGTGCCCCCGGGTTGGGCTGGAAAGCTCCCGGCTGGCGTCGAGCGGATCGACGCACCCACGCCGTATGCCTGGATCATCGGCAGAACACAAACCAATGGCCCGAAGGACTATGAGAACGTCCACAAAGTGCAGAATGGGCTGAACATCACGCCACTATCCCGATGGGGCAAGGCTCCCGTACCGGTGACGTTCAAACAGGACCCCACCGTCGATATGAAGACGCCACCGCTCAATCAGGTAAACAACATGCCGGTTGCCGAATACTTCCGGTATGGGGCGGAACTCATGAAGCTGCATCCCCCGCATATCACGGACTGGTCGATCATCGCCAGAATGAAGAGAATCGGGATCGTCCCTGGCCAGAGTTTCGATTTTGCCGTCCTGAGTTCGGAAGCGCAAGAGGCGTTGGGGCGCGCTGCAGTTGACGGCCTGAAACAGATGGTGGACAGGCTGCCCACTCTCGCCGCCGTGAAGAATGGCTGGCAAATAGACACTGTCACCATGGGTGTGTACGGCAATTTCTATATCAAGCGGGCTATCGTTGCCATGGTCGGTCTCGGCGCCAATCAGCCCGAAGATGCGATCTATCCACTCAACGTAGCCGACGCGGATGGCAATCCCGCAGATGCCGCGCATGACTACGTCATGCACTTCGAGAAGGGCGGGCTTCCCCCGGCCGGCGCGTTCTGGTCGAACACCATGTATGACCAGGAGGGGTTCCAGGTCCCGAATCCGATCAATCGATACGCGATCGGTGACCGCGACGACCTGAAGTTCAATGCGGACGGATCGCTGGACATTTACATCCAGCACAAGTCCCCGGGCAAGGATTTGGAGTCCAACTGGCTGCCTGCTCCCCCAACAGGCATTCTCGGCATGACCATGCGCCTCTATGCTCCCAAAGCTGCCGTGATCAACGGCGATTGGGCGCCGCCTCCTGTGAAGAAAGTGCGGTAGTTCCTGCAAAAACGCCATGGAGGCCCGGTGTAAGGCCGGGCCTCCGCGTACAACCGGGATCAGGTCTCAGAGGTGCGGGCTCCACTTCAGGAATCGACGAGCGGAGTCGAGGAAAATATCTCATCTGAGCCATAGTGTATGGGATGCCTCGACACCTATGGTTTGGCTATCGTGAGAACCGGCGGCGTCGCCGCTCCGCCCGATTCGACGAGGGTGAACAGGATCATGAGGAAACCCAGGCCTCTTTTCGCGCTGACGTCCTTGTCGTCCACCCAGAACCAGCGGTCCCGGTATTTCACCGACGCAAACGCTTCGCCTGCCGGCGGCTTGTGTTCGGTACAGCGAACCTTCACCAGGAACTTCGTTGAACCTGGCTTAAATTCGGCGGCCCGCGCCGGGTAAGCTACAACGCGTCCTTCGGAGACGTGGGAGTCCGGCACCTCGACGCCTGACGCAGCCTCCGCCAGGATTTCGAGCATGGAGCGAGTGAGGAGCGCAATCTCTTTACTGTCTTTCGGCACCGCCCCGTAGGCAAGGCGGAACTCCTCCGCGTCGGGGTCGAGTTTCATGATCGTTCGAATCGCTCTGCTCCTGCGGGCCGACTCCTCATCGGCGTCTCCACGCTGCATCGTAACGACGCCGCCCAAGCCATCGCTCCTCGCTTCCACCCGCAGTCCGAAGTACCCCGACTGTTGCTGCTGGGTCAGTAATGCCAGTAATTCCCGGAACCTGGGATCTTCGGACTGACTCAGCAGGTTGATGCGGGTCCCTGCCCGGATTCCATTGATCGATCTCGCTCCGACCGAAAGCACGGTGTCCGCGGGCCATCCGGATTGCATCAGAGACAGAAGCGCCGCTGGCGGAATGGCCTGCAACAGATCCTTCGTGAACTTCTCGCCGAAGAGTGGATGGTAGGTAATGGTCGGGCTTTCCGCCCACCGGCCCGAAGCCCCGCCTAGCGACCCGGCCGTGGACCCCCTCCAGTCCGTCCCGGCGACCGCGCCTGATGCCTCGAATGTGTAGGAGGCAACGACCTGGGCGATTTCGAGGAACATGGGCGGATCCAAGTACCGCATTCGAACCATGTTCATGAGCATTTGCTGCTTCCAGGATTCGGAGATCGCGCCGGCGTAGTCAAAACGATCCCGCCGCACCGTTTTCGGGCCGACGCGAATGGCGCATGCATGGAAAACCAGCGTCGAGCAGAAGAGCAGCGCTACGACCGGTTTCATGTTCGTCATCTCCTCCTCTTCCTCCTCCACACTCTCTGAGGCAAGGCCAGTGACGAATAATGCATGCGTCTCGCGTTGGATCCAGAAAATTCCGCTGGCCGATGCGCCGGCAACGCACAATATTCTGAGTCCACTGCAGGCGAACTTCATTTAGGACGGCGAGTTCGAATATGCGATTTGCCTGCGCCAGCTACAAGGCAGGCATCAAGCACATCGGCCATGCCCCCGCGGGGAGGTGAGAAACATGGAGCACGTTCGCGAATGGATGGAACTCACTTCCGAGGGCATTGAAGTTCTGGCGGTGGGGATCATGGTCTGCTTCATCCTCGTCGGGACGATACGCTGGCTGTCTCACTCCGCACAAAACATGGTGGGAGCCTACGAGAGATACCGCAGGGTGCTGGGTAAAACCCTGCAGGTTGGCCTCGAACTTCTGGTGGCGGCAGACATCATCCGCACCGTGGCCGTTGATCTGACGATGCTGAATATCGAACTACTCGGGGGGCTGGTGCTGGTGCGAACCGTGATCGGCTGGACCCTTGCTGTCGAAGTCGAGGGACACTGGCCGTGGCAGCGGGAAAAAGAACGACCAGGAGAATCCAGTGAAGAAAGTGGAAAGAAAGGATTGAACCATGGATGAGATCATGACTCGATTCGTCGACGACCTTCTGGGTCGTGTGCAGGGACCGATGAACCTCCGGCTCTTTCTGCAGCCGGCAATGGCGATTCTGTTCGCCATCCGGGACGGCAGAAAGGACGCCCGGGAAGGACGCGTCCCCTATTTCTGGGCGTTGTTCACCGAAAAGGGCCGGCGGATGGATCTGCTGCGGAATGGCTGGAAGTCGTTTGGGAAGATCTTCCTTGTCGCCATCGCACTCGACGCGGTTTACCAATTCATCACGGTTCGCTGGTTTTATCCTGGCGAGGCAATCGTGGTGGCATTCCTGCTGGCGACTGTTCCCTACGTGTTGCTTCGCGGTCCGGCGTGCAGGCTTTCGAGCGCAAAGGACAGATTGCTGCATCATGGCTGAGGCGCCAGCAGAAGCGTAGAGGTTCGAACATGAACTGGCTGTTCCGTTATCGATGCCGGTCTTTTCTGCGAACGTCGTTGTGGTTGGCGCCACTCGCAGCCATGGCGGCAGCCCTGCTGGCCGCGCCATTGACGCGCGCGCTCGACCAAGACGGCGGGTTCACGCTGATGAGTTATGGACTCGAGGGATCCAAAGCGATCACCGGAGCGCTTGCCTCGTCGCTGTTGTCGTTCATGGTCTTTACCATCAGCATCATCCTGCTGGTGATCCAGATCGCCAGCGGGCAACTCTCGCCCCGCATCATCGAACGGATTCTGGAAAGCCATCTGGTGAAAGCGGCGTTGAGCGTATTCGTTTTCTCGTTCACCTATACCCTGGCTGTTCTGGGCCGGATTGAGGACCGTGTGCCTCAGCTTCCCGTGCTGCTGGCGGTTCTGCTGAGCCTGCTGAGCATCGCGGTGTTCCTGTACCTGATCCAAAAGACGGGCCAGACTCTGCGTCCGGTTGCGATCCTCCATCATGTGGCCGCAGCCACGCGGGTGGCAATCGATGCCGTCTATCCGGATCCATTCTCCATAGGGCCACTGTCGGCACGCAATGAGTTCACGCCGACGCCAGAGCAGTGGATGATCAAGCACGACGGGCCCGCAGGGGTGCTTCTGGCGTTCGACGCGGACGGCATCGTCGAGATCGCCCGGCGATCGGACTGTGTTGTCGAGGTCGTTCCGCTGATTGGAGATTTCCTGGCCACCGGCGCCGAACTGTTTCGCCTCCATGGCCCGGGCGTCGGCATCATGGAGACGAACGATGATCGTCTGCGCCGCTGTGTCGCCATCGGTCCGGAACGGGTCGTCGACAACGATCCGGCCTTTGGGGTCCGCATCCTCGTGGACATCGCGAGCAAGGCGCTTTCCCCGGCCATCAATGATCCCACCACAGCCACTCTGGTGGTGGATCAGATCGAACTTCTGCTGCGGCATCTCTGTCAAAGGCAGCATGGCGCCGGGGTCCGGCGGGATTCTTCCGATCGGGTGCGGCTCGTATTCAGAACGCCCGGTTGGGAGGAGTTCGTCGCGCTTGCCGTGACTGAGCTTCGGATTTATGGCGCCGGCAACCCCCAGGTGACACGACGCCTCCAGGCCATGTTCCAGGCGCTCTTACAGGTAGTTCCGGTGGAGAGGGCCGGGACTTTGCGTGAAGAGATGGCCCTCCTCGATCGGACCATCGAAGCCGGATTTACCAACCACGAAGACCGAAGCATGGCTCGAACCGCGGATTCGCAGGGCTTCGGCGGCGCCCGGCGGGAGAATGCCCAACCCGCCTGACGCAGGTGCGGTGCGGGCGGAATGGATTCAGGTAACATGCCAAGATCTCGACCTGATGCAGCAATCACGAGAACTCTCCTCGCAGCGGCCTGCATGCTTGCGGTTCCGGCATGGTCCCAACAGACCGAGAATCAGCTATGGCCCGAAGCTGATGTTTTCGTGAATTTCAACCAGAACACGAGACTGTTTCTGATGGTCACCGGAACCCGAATCGAGGAAGCGGGTAACACGGACGGAACCTTCGGCGCACATTTCGACTTCTTTACCAGTCCCCTCTTCAGGAAACGATTGGAAAAGATTGCCACACGCGCGGACACCGCCCGCCGCAAGTTCCTGCTGTTGCGGGCCGGATACCTGTATAGCAAGGCCTCGAAGAGAAACCCCACTCCGTTCACCGAGCATACCCCCACTGTGGAGTTGACACACCGTTACTTTCTCTCCAAGCAACTCCTCTTCACAGCCCGTTCCAGGGAGGATTTTCGATTCCTGGATGGAGTGTTCACTCCCCGCTTTCGCCAGCGGCTCAAACTGGAGCGGACGTTCCCATTCAAGCGGACCGCGCTCACCCCCTATGGACACGCCGAGGCGTTCTACGACCCGAGATACAAAGTGTTTCACCGGTTCCGCTACAGTTTCGGGGCCGAGTGGGAATTGAACAAGCACTTCGTACTGGAGGCATACTATGTGCGACAGCGGGATAACCGTTCTTCCATGCGTTTCCTGAACGCAGCCGGCCTGAATGCTCAGTTTTACTTCCACTGACGAGACGATGTCCCCGTGTTTTACCTAGGCGCTCAACGATTCGGCCCGATGTATACTGAAGCCGCGAACCACTGCCAGAACCGCGTTGTGGAGGATGCCCTCCCTGGTTGTTCTGGCGGCGTTTCCGCGTGCCGCAGTTCAGAATGAGAGCAACGAAGCGCAGAGCCGCGCAGCCGGGATCTGTCCGGTTCCGGCAGGCGTCGCTATCGTTGGCCAGCAAGTTGGGCGATCAGTCGGAAACCCGCTGACGGAGGTCATGCGGGAATCCCCGGGGGGATGAAATGGCGACATGGAATCGCCGTTCCGGCGGGACGGTTTTGGATAGATTCGCCTCATCGACGGTCACCGATGCAGTTTTGTGGCCTGAAGAAGCCCGGCGGGCGCTTCAAGAATCGGGCGAGTTGCGGGTGCAAGACGAAGCTCTGCGCCGGGGGCAACTCGAGATCGACGCGGCTCGCGCGCGATACTACGACCTCTATGATTTTGCGCCAGTGGGCTACTGGACCGTGAGTCGTGAGGGGTTGATCCTCGAAACCAACTACACTGCCGCCAACCTGCTTGGCCTGACCAAAGAGGTCCTGCTGTGGCAGCCATTATCCGGCCTGGTCCTGCCCGAGGACAGACACATCCTGCACCGGGAGTTCGACCGGGTCCTGGAGACCGGCGCGCCGGGATCCTGGGAGTTGCGGCTGCGGGGACAGGACTCGATCGTCGTCCGGGCGCGAATGGACGCCAATGTTTCCGCGCACTCCGGCGAGAGGACCGTGGTCCGCGTGGTGTTCAGCAACATCGCCGAACGCGCGCCCACGGAGCAACAAAAGGCGCAGCGTGAGAATCAAGAGTTGCATCGTGAACTCGGCCGTGTGCGATCCGAACTGTTAGCGCAGCGAAAGTTTGCGGAGGTTGGCAGACTCGCCGGTGGTATCGCCCACGATTTCAGTGGCCTCCTGGGCACGGTGCTGGCTCAATCGGAGCTGGCATTGGCCGGGCTGGCGGGTGGCGAGCGTCCCGAAGCTGAGTTGCAGGCGATCCGGGAAGCGGCTGTGCGCGGTTCGGAGATATGCCGACAGCTCATGATTCAGGCGGGAAAAGAGAGCGAGGTCCTCGAACCGGTCGATCTTTCGCGAACGATCAACGATGTGGCCGGCCTGATTCGAGCTTCGGTTTCGAAGCACGCCGTCGTGGAAACCAGCCTGGGGCAGGATCTTCCGGCAGTTCGCGCAAACCCTGGGCAACTTCGCCGGGTTGTGATGAATCTCGTCACCAACGCATCCGATGCGCTGGGAGATCGTGGCGGCGCGATAAGTGTGGTAACGAGCTTCGTTGCGGCGACCTCAGATTCTCCGGGCTCGAGTCGCCCGGCTGGCGGTGATTACGTGCAATTGCAGGTGTCCGATACCGGCTGTGGCATGACGCCGGAGATTCAGGCCAGAGTGTTTGACCCGTTCTTTACCACCAAGGCCAATGGCCACGGCATCGGGCTGACAGTCGTTCAGGAAATCGTGCATGCTCTGGGTGGCGATATCCGGCTGGCGAGCACGCCCGGCCGCGGCAGTACGTTCGAGATCCTTCTGCCTTGTGTGAAACATGCAGGCCGCGCCACCGGCACAGCATCGGAGGAAACGCTCCAGCACCGGCCGGCAACCATTCTGTTTGTGGAGGACGAAGAACTCTTCAGACAACCGGTCTCGAAAATGCTTCGCAAAGCAGGTTATTCGGTCATCGAGGCAGCCAGTGGATCGGCGGCGATGGATCGGATCCGGGCGTGCGGGAACCAACTCGACGTGCTGATCCTGGATGTCACGCTGCCCGGGGCTTCCAGCCGCGAGGTCCTCGACGAAACCAGCCGCCTGAGACCCGAAATGAAGGTCATTGTCTCAAGCGCGTTTCACGAGGACATGGCTTCCGCTTCGTTGACGCGGAAGATCGGCCACTTCATCCGGAAGCCCTACCGGGTCGACAAGCTGGTGACCCTGATCAGCCGGCTGCAAGCCGAAGCAGCAGCAATTCCATGACGCTGCTCCGGCCGCCAACCAACATCGATCCCGCCATCAATTCTTAGGCGGTGTGAATCCTTCACTCTGGGCCTCGAGCCAAAAACCTCGCCGGGTTCGCACCCTGAGGTCCGGATTTGCCACGAGAACCGCGATCTGATGGAAGCCCGCTTTGGCCTCAGCCTCCACCTGATAGGTCAGCACGTATTGGCAATGGAGTTCCTCTCCAATATCCGCGAGCGCTCGTTCCAGAGCCGAAGTCGAAACGAAAGAATACTCGCGTCCTCCGCTGAACCGGACATAGGCCGTCATGGGATCTTTGACGGCGTTCTTCGGAGTGTCCACCAGCAAGTCCTTGAAGAGCGGCGTCCAATCTCCGAGATTCACCTGCGCGTCCGTCGTGGGTGTTCCGGTTCCCACAGGCAGGCGCCTCGCTTCAGGAGGCACGGGATTGGGCCTTGGCGTTGGAGGCGTGGCGGTGAGTTGGGCCACCATGTGCGACATATTCACCGAGAAGACCTGGATGTCGGAAAACTCCCGCGTGGCAAGAATCTCGCCTACCGTCGTGGCGCTGCCGTTGTCGCGCGGCTGTCCAATCACCAGCAGGACGCGCTGCCGATCCGCAGGCCGGGTCCGCAGGATTCTGACAGCTTCCATCACCGCATCGTTCAAACGGTATGCCGAACCGCTTGCTTTCAGTTTCCGGAATGCCCCGTTGATCTGGTCCGGATCTGAGGTGAAGGGCGTGATCACCTCCACCTTCTCGTTATACCCAAGCAGCGCCAGTTCACCTGTTTCGCCGGTGACCTGCGTATAGAGCACGCTGCCGATCTTTCGTACCTTCGGAAGAATCTTCTCCACGACAGAACTGGTTTCGACGGCAACTACCATCGAGATGGGTTGCACGGCGGCGTCCTGCGTGACATGCTGCAGGCGGGAGTTGTCGAGCAGCCGGAACTCCCCTTGCGGCAGCCCGCTGACAAACTTGCCGTCGGGGCTGGTGACTGTGACGTGAGCGATTACAACCCGCGTATTTGCGCGGAAAAGAGGGCTCCGTCCGGGCGCCTGCTCCGTCGATTGCTGAGCGACTGCCAACAACGTCGCGCAAAGAAACACCTGTATTCTTCCCGTTCTTCTGATGACTGCATGCAACGTCTTTGTCACGGATCTACCTCCTTCTGCCAGCCCCGCTCCGTCCTGCTCCATTGTCCGGGCAAGTCCAAAGAGATCAGTGCACGATCCATGCCAATCTCCGGGAGCGATCAGGGACGTTGACCGGCAAGGATTCCTCCTATTTGGATTTCGGCGGAAACTTCTGGAACGCCTTCTTCACGGTGGCGTTCACGTTCTCATCCCGTTTGCGCAAATCGCGGATCGTGTCGCTGCAGTAGGCGCGCCAGATCAGTTTGGAGGTGGCGGCGTCAATGACATCGATCACCAGCATTCCGGTCCTGTAGTAATCGACCTCGGTGCGCGTCCAGACCGGTTGGCCGTACCAGCCGTACCACGCGCCTGGTATTGCCTCGGTGATCATCTTCAGTTTCTGCCCGTCTTGCGCCGCCAGGTAAAACGTGATGTACACATCCGGCGTCCGGTCCGAAGGCCGCAGGCCCTTTTTCATCAACTGCGTGTTGCCCGCCGTCAGGACCAACTGAATGCCGGTGGCATACGTTTCCTGCAACTCAGGATGTTTTTCAAAGGCCGGGTGGGTGCGCCATTGATACCGGCGGACTTGCGAGAAGTCGGCCTCCTGGTCATAGTCGATGCTCACGACCTGGGCCAGCGCGGCCGTTGGAACCAGGAGAAGACCAGCAATCAAACTGCATGTGATGGGATTCATCGCACACGAAGATGCGGCAACGCGGCGGAGGACGCAAGATTATTGCCGTCCTCGATTGTCATTGGATCAGGAGGCTCGCACGTAGGCGGCTCGCCCACGCCGGGTCTTTTGCGTCAAGGTCGCGGGTCCACGCACTCCCTCGTGCTTCAATAGCCGCCGCCTCAGTTCGATCCGCGCCCGCATCAGCCTGGACTTGGCGGCAGGTATCGTGATGCCCAATTGCGACGCGATGTTTCGCATCGCAAGATGCCGCTGGTCATGCATCTCGAGAACTTCACGAAGCAAACGCGGAACCCCGCGGATTTCCTTCATCAGCACAACGGCGACCTCTCCGTCTCCTACTGCATCTTCGGGCATCAGTTGCTGATCGATCGCCTCCAGCCGGAAGGAACCGTCGGCATCGAATACTTCGTCGACCGAAATCAGCGAGGCAAGCTTCGCCTTGCGCAGCCGCATCAGGCATTGATTGGACACGATACGGCCCATCCAGGCGCAAAAAGAGCCCTGGCCCTGATAGGTCTCCAGGTGCGCCCATGCCTGCGCCCATGCGTTCTGAACTTCATCCGCTGCGTCGTCCGCATTCCTCAAAATGGAATAGGCTTTGGAAAAACAAAATCGATTGTGGCGTTCGATCAACTCTTCGAACGCGCCGATGTCACCCATCCTGGTTGCGTCAATCAGTTCGTCATCCAATAAGGGGGCCGCTTCGCAACTGGGTTCATCATCATACGCACTCGTGAATCCATGCCGGGTCCCTGGGAACTCTTCGATCGCACAGGCTGCTCGCATTTTCGTCTCCCCTTGTACCGCTCTAGTTTGTCGATACTGCTCTTAAGGCACCTGAGCAACCGTTCCAGGCCGCTAGAGCTAAGGGTCGAAAGATGAGGCACTTATGTCGGGATAGCCCGTGGATGGAACGAGAAATAGTGCCCGAGTTGGGGTAGGTACTATCCTGGCGCTATGCCGTTTTCGGGCAGTCTGCCATCTGACGACACAGGCATGGGAAGCATCTGTCCGGGAAGAACATATGACGGAATATGGAATCTTCGAACACAACGAGTGAGGCCGGATGGCCGGGCATATACACAGATGACCCCGCCACGATCTCCGTACATCCACCCCAAGTCGATGACTGGAAAGATCTCGGGAGCCTGCCGGCGGGTGCAGGTTTTCGGGCCGCCGAATAACTGCAAGAGGCGCTCAACGATCCGCAACGGTTGTGTGTTTCTTTTTGCCGCGGCCGTTCGCTGTTCACCGTGGGCGATCCGGCTGGATACCACGAAATACTGCGCGGCGCTCACGGGTCAGAAGAAAGCCGGTCCACCGGAGGCATGATGTCGCGGATCGCCTGGACGAGTTCCTTCAGCCGGTACGGCTTTTGCAGAAACCGTTCACCGGTTTTTCCGCGCGAGTCGATGGGGTTGAGGGCGCTGGTGAAGAGCACGGGGATGTCCGGCTTGACCTGGCGAAGCGCTTCGCGCACAGCCTGGCCTGAGGTTCCGGGCATTGCCATGTCCAGCACCGCGATCCCGATTTCGTGGGAGTGCTCTGCAATCCGTTCGAGCGCGGCCGTCCCATCAGGGGCCACGATCACCGAATAGCCCTCGCGCTGCAGAGCGCTCGAAGCAGCGAGCCGTAACCCGTCCTCGTCATCCACCAGCAGGATCCTGCCCGGCCGTCTCACTGCAACCTGAGGCGTCTCCATTTCCGCTGACGCCGCCAAGCCGTCCGCCGTGGGTAACCAGACCTGGAACGTGGATCCCTTGCCTGGCGAACTCTCCAAAGTGATTCCGCCACCGGCTGCCCGGACGACGCCCAACGCTGAAGGCAGTCCCAATCCGCGGCCGATGAACTTTGTCGAAAAGAAAGGATCGAAGATTTTAGTCTTAATCTCCTCGGTCATGCCGCAACCGGTGTCGGACACTTCGAGCACGACGTATTCACCTTCGCTGAGGTCCGGTGGCCAGGCTCCTGTAGCTCCCTTGCGAACTGCGGCACACGCGGTCGATATCCGGATAAGGCCCGGCTTCCCCGACAGCGCCTCGGATGCATTGGTGACGAGAACCAGCACGACATCCCGAATTCTCACCGGGTTGATCCAAATGGGCGGCAGAGCCGCGGACAGATTCCATTCCAGGGCCGTTTCTCGTGACACGGACACCTGCAGCAACTTCGCCATGTCCTGAATCACCGCTGTGAGGCTCACGACTTCGGGCGTTCCTTTATCCGCGGCGCCGGCGTAAGTCATCAACTGCGTTACGATCTCCGCCGCATCCAGCGCCACTGCTGCGATGGTGGATACGCTCTCATGCGCAGGCGCTTCGGCGGGGATGTCCGACAGGGCCAATTCGGAATGAGCCAGAACGGTGCTCAGCCGGTTATTGAACTCATGCGCGATGCCGGCAGCCAGCACACCCAGGCTTTCGAACTTCTGGTTGGCCAGTGCCTGTTCCTGGCTTCGCTTGATGTCGGAGATGTCGAGCAGAACCACGACATGGCCGGCGAATTCGCCATTCACGAAACGGGGGCTTGCCGTGCTGGCTACCCACCGGTACTCCCCGTCGTTCCTGCGCAAACGGTGCGTAATGTAACTGGACCGCTGTTCCCGCACCGCTGCCGAAATCTCTTCCTGCAACCGCACCACGTCATCCGGATGAACAGATCGAAACCAGCCGTTTCCCTGGAACTCTTCCGGGGCGATTCCCAGAAAAACCCGAAGCCATTTGCCCACATCGGTGAGACGTCCTGCATCATCGAATACCGCGATCCCAGCGGGCATGCCGTCGGCAATGGAGCGGAATCGATGCTGTCTCTCTCGCAGTTCCGCCTCGCTCTTGCGGAGCCGCGCCAGTTCGAGGTGAGTCGCGAGGCGCACCAATAATTCTTTCCGTTGAAACGGTTCCTTGGTGAAATCGGCTGCGCCCGCTTCCAGACACTCCAGACTGTCTTCGACCTCGTGGGAGTCGCTGAGGACAAGGACCGGGATGTCCCGGCTCTCCGGGAGCGCGTGCAGCTCTCTGCAGACGCCGGCGCCGCGCTTGCCGGGCATCCGGCTGTCGAGCAGGATCAGTTCCGGTGGACTTGCTCTTACCGTCGCCAGCGCCAGTGCTACGCTTTCCGCGGGACGGACGTTGTACCCTTCCGCCACCAGAATCGCCGACAAAAAATCCAGTGTGTCGCGGCGGTCGCTGATGACCAGAATCTCACCGGCGCTCTTCATGCGGGTTCCTCCCACAGCAGGGCTTCCGGGATTGAAGTGACCGCCCTTTCGCAGACCGGGTTTGGCAGGGACCGAAGCCTGAACATGGAATCGAAAGCTGACTATAGCTTATCCCTTCCGTGTCTGGGTTGAATTCTGACTCCAGCGAAGTTGAAATGTGGGATCGCCTGGACGCTCCATCGGCCCCTGCAAAAAAATGCATCTTGCTTGAGGAATCCTTCATTCTCAGCTTCGAACCATCAGGGTTGAGAGATCCCGGCCACCCTGGCGGTCTCCACTCCAGCGATTCAGCGACTGGGCGGGATGAGGTGGCGCCGTATGAGATTACTTGCCGTTGTCGCGATCGCCGTAGTTTTGATCGTGTCGTTGGCCCCGCTGACGATTGGCCAATTGGAGTGGCGGATCACCCGTTGGGCGTTCTACATCCCAGTCCTGTTGCTGGGCGCTCAATATGGTTCCATCGCCGGGTTTTTCGGCGGCGTGGGCGCATCTTTGGTGTGTGCTTTTGGCGCCATTGGCAGGGAGATACAAGACGTGTCCCGGCCTGACTTGTTTGCGCCTGACTTTGCCATCATTGGATTCCTGGGAGGCAGAGTCCTCGCCGGGCGGCAGCGATCCATTTTGCTGCACTCCGCCAGAAACGCCAGTTCCCTGCCGGACCCTGTGGACAGCTCCGATGCGAACCGGAACTTTGATCTCAATCCATTGATCAGCATCGAGAGTTCGGCGAAACTTCTGGCGGAAGAAGATACTCCGGCCCACATGCGCGGGGAACTGGCGGGCATCATCTCGAAAGAATGCCAGCACCTGTCGGCGAGCATCATCAGCATGCTGCAGCGGATCGGCGAGGCAACGCCTGCACAGATCAGAGAGGCCGATATCACGCCGATTCTTGAAGCCGCACTGCGGGAGGCGGCGTTCGTCCTCTGCGGCCGGGGAGTCACTCTGCGCAAGGAGATCGCGCCTGACCTGCCGCGCATCCGGTGCTGTCCGGATCAAATCCGCAGGCTGTTCGTCTCACTGCTCATCAGCGCCGCACAAACGGCTCCGGCGGGAGCCGAGGTTGCTCTCCGGGCGCATCGGGCGGCGGAGGGCGTCATGCTCGACATCAGGGAACAGGGTGAGATTTCTTTCGCCAGGCGGGTTGTGAGTTTCCTGTCCGGCCCTCGAACCGGGATGACCAGCGACAACCTTGCCTCAGCGTACGATATCGTATCCAATCACGATGGTACAATCGAGGCAAAATTAACAGTCCGGAAAGGAATGGAGTTTTCGGTCTGGTTGCCGGAGCGCCCAAACGACCCAGATGGTGAGCGGAACGGTGTTGGTGGTGGAGGACGATGATAGCCTCCGGCGTGTCACCCAACTTCACTTGGAGAAGCCCGGCTTTTCCACTGTGGCCGTATCCAGCGCGGAAGAAGCCCTTCGAAAACTGGAATTGTCCTCCTTCGACGTGGTTCTGGCGGATCTCCACCTTCCGGGCCTATCCGGCATCGACCTGCTGAAGCGCATCCGGCTGGACTATCCCGAGACCATCGTCATCGTGATGACCGGCTTCGGCACCATTGCCACGGCTGTCGAGGCGATGAAGGCGGGAGCTTATGATTTCGTCACCAAGCCGCTCCAGCACTACGCGCTGAACGAACTGGTGAGGCGTGCGATCGAGCACCGCCAGCTTTCTCAGGAAGTGGGATTCCTCCGCCACTGCCTCGATCAAAAGTACGGGTTCGAAAACATTATCGGATCCTCTTCTCGGATGGCGCACACGCTCAGCCTGGCGAGCCGCGCCGCCTCCTCCGACGCCACCGTCCTCATTACCGGAGAAACCGGCACAGGCAAGGAACTGCTTGCCAAAGCGATCCACTTCAGAAGCGCGCGCAAGCACCGCCCGATGGTCACCATCAACTGCGGCGCGATCCCGCGTGAACTGCTCGAATCCGAGTTGTTTGGCCACGTCAAGGGATCCTTCACCGGCGCGATGGCCCACAAGAAGGGCCGCATTGAGCTGGCCGATGGCGGCACGGTGTTTCTGGACGAGATCGGGGAGATGCCCTTTGAGTTGCAGGTCCGGATCCTCCGTCTGATCCAGGAACGGGAGATCGACAAGATCGGGGCCACAGCGCCAACCAAGGTCGACCTGCGGATCATCGCCGCCACGCATCGCAACCTGGAAGCCATGGTGGAGGACCGCACGTTTCGCGAGGACCTCTACTACCGGCTTGCCGTGCTGCCGATCGAGATCCCGCCCTTGCGCGATCGCCCATCCGATATCGCCGAACTCGTGCAGCACTTCTTCGAGAAGAGCAAGCAGAAACACGCCCGGCAGGGCCTCCGAATGCCGCCGGATCTGCTGCCCGTCTTCACCGCCTACCGCTGGCCCGGAAACATCAGGCAACTGGAAAACCTCATGGAGCGGCTCGTCCTGCTCAGCGTCGGAAACGAAGTCACAATGCAGGACCTTCCGGAACCGATTCGCGCCACTGAGGTTTCCGACGAACTGATCCGGATCGAGCTTCCCCCGAACGGCCTGGATATCGAGGCTGTCGAAAGAGAACTTCTTGCCAAGGCCCTGGAGAAGTTTGGCGGGAACCAGACCCGCGCCGCCGCTTACCTCAACATCAGCCGCAAAACTTTTTTGCATCGCTTGTCGAAGTTCCACATTGAAAAACCTTCGGCGCGAGGGGTTGACATAGCCGCAGCCGAGCCGTCCTAGGGGCGTTCGCCACCACCTGCTACTCCTCGCAGAGAGGTCCGTAGCGTGTCTGGACTTTCGTCATCATCCGCTGACCCCGCCAACGCACCCCATGGGTGGGTGTTCCTGTGCGACGGCGAGGGCAGCGTGATCCGCGATTTCCTGGACCCTCCCGGTAGTCCACGTGGCGATTACATCTCCGCACATTCGCTGGTTGCTCTCGTGGATTCGGACGCGTGGATCGACTTTCTCGAATCGGTCCGCACAAGAGGCGCCTTCTTCAGCCGGGAATTCACGATCGATTGGGACGGCTCCGCCCTCAGGCTCTTTTGCGGAGGCTGCCAATCGCGCGCCGGAGTTCTGGTGTTTGCCGCCACGACCGGGTCCGCCACGGCCCCCGCCGCCGGCGGCTTCGCAACCCCGATGGCGAAAGCCATTCACGATCTCAATAATCCGATCAGCAGCATCATCAGTTCGTGTGACTACCTGTCGGAATACGCTCGCGAAAACCTGACCCCGGAACAACTGACGATGATCGGTGTCATCGAGATGTCGGCGAGGAATCTGTTGATCCTGTCCGGCAGAATCGCCGAACTCAGCAGATTGAGCGGATTGGCCTCTTCGCCAGGCGCCTTCTAGCGCTCTTTCGTTTTCCGCGGATATCCAAACAGAAATAATGAGTCGCAGATCAATGTCCTTCATTTGCCCTGACAACCAGGACGGTTGAGGGAGTATCAGCAGCGGTCCTGAAACGAATGCTTTCGTTATGGGTTAAGGGCTGCCTTTTATGTTTGGGAAAATCAACGCCGTCGGGATCCGAAGAGGGCTTTTCCTGTGCCTGCTCGGTGTTGCGCTGGCTCAGGATCACTATCCGGGTTCGCAACCTGCCGAGGGTTCAGCGGATAACGGCGGAACGGCCGGCGAACCCGCCATCGCGCCGGTTCGTCCGACTGTCGAGATGTTGATCGTTCAGCCGAAAAGACAGAGCAAGCCAGAGCCCGTGCAATGGAAGAGCCTCTTCAAACAATCACTGACCTTCATGACCATTGAGAATGGCTGGCGCTATGCAACGGAACGCGCCACCCGTTCTCCGGGGATGCCATTCTTCAAGGGATACGTGGACTCTGTCACCAACATGCATGGGTGGGCCGATGGCAATCCTTTCCTGGACAACTACATCGGACATCCGATGCAGGGGGCGGTCTCCGGACTGATCTGGATTCAAAACGACCCGCGTTACCGGAATGTCGAGTTCGGCCGGAACCCGGAGTACTGGCGCAGTCGTCTCCGCGCCGGAGCCTACATGTGGGCGTACAGCACGCTTCTCGAACTCGGCCCGTTCAGCGAAGCATCCATCGGCAATATTCAAGCCAAGATTCCCGAGCAGGGCCTCGTCGATCATGTGATTACGCCTCTGTTCGGGCTCGGTTGGCTGATTGGCGAAGATGCGTTGGATCGCTTCGTGATCCGCCGCCTCGAGATGCGGACGAACAACAGGGTTTATCGGATCCTGCTTCGCGGCTGCCTGAATCCGACGCGCAGTTTCTCCAACGTAATCGGAGGCCGGCTTCCGTGGAGGCGTCTTGCCGACGAAGAATTGCGATTCCGCCCGGCTCCATCCCAAACTTCCTCTCGCGCGCGAAAGCCCGTCGAACCGCTGGCTGGCGTGGCCCCGTTTGAACTTGGCGTCAATTCCTATTTCCTGCAGGCGACGAACGGTCCATGCATCGGCGGAGGCGCCACTGCCGCGTTTCGAATTCATCCGCAATGGCAGATCGTTGGGGACCTGAATGGATGCACGATGAATGGCCTGCAAAAGAACTTCAGTGGAGATTATATGACCTACGTCGCAGGTCCCCGATGGACTCCGCTGCTGAACGGACGCTGGAAGCCCTATTTGCAGGTGCTGGCAGGCGGGAGCAAAGCCACCCAGGAACTCATGATGCCCGAGTTGAAGGCCGAACTCGAGCGGCAGGCCAGTCGAACGGGCGGTCCCGTTCCGGATGCGACCGAGTATACGCGCCAATTCGACACCGCCGGGTACGCGATCAGCGCCGGCGCCGGGCTCGATTTGCATTTGAATCCGGCTCTCGCCATCCGATTGGCGAGCGTGGACTACACCCGGGCCTGGATTCAACCGATGCCGGGGTTCGCAGCGCCGGGCGGAAT
>CAZVKC010000025.1:0-46677 GCA_964627455.1 uncultured Solibacteraceae bacterium
TCGGGATTACATCCCTCTCGCGCTACCCTGATTTTATGCGTATCAGAGAAACTTTGCGGCGTCTTCAGCTTCCACTCTAAAGAGCTTCGGTCTGAACCTTGCAGTCACTGCGGGAGGTCACTCTTGACTCTGCCGTTTCAGTGGCCGCGTCGTTGCTGCATTTTCAAATCTATCAAAGATGGCGGTACTATGCAAGGCCCGGTGTGTATTTTTCGCTCCGAAGAATCCACCCGGACCCGATCTCAGCCCCCCCTAAGGCATTGATACAACGTGAGTTAGGATACGAACTCGCCGTTTCGAATTCGTTGCAAGATTTCTCGCATCTCCGTCACTTTGGCGGGCATGGCACCCGCCAGGTTCCGTTTCTCCCCCGGATCGGCAGCAAGGTCATACAACTGCGGCTCCGGATCGTTCCCCAGCTCGGTGTTCGTCTGCTGATTCCTTCGAGCCCCTTTGTTCGGCTCGATGTACTTCCAGAGACCCGCGCGCAGCGTCAGCCCGTCCGCCTGCTCCACCAGATGCGTTCGACCGGTCTGCGAATCTCCTAACAGTGCCGGCAGGAGGTCGACACTATCGGGACCCGCCTTGGAATCCAAAACGAACCCATCATTGAGCTTGGCGAACGACTTCAGAAAGTCCACCTGGCTCACGAGCGCCCTGGAGACACCCGGCTTCACCCGCCCGGGCCAGCGCACCAGCAACGGCACACGCGTACCCGCCTCAAAACTCGAGTACTTCCCGCCGCGATACGGCCCCGCCGGCTTGTGCGCCCCCAGCTTCGCAACGGCGTCATCGACATACCCGTCGTCCACCACGGGCCCATTGTCGCTCGAGAACATGACAATCGTATCTTTCGCCAGACCAGCCTTATCCAGCGCCTCGAGGACCTTGCCGACACTCCAGTCCAACTCCGCAATCGAATTCCCGCGGGGACCCATCGTCGACGCCTTCGCAAAGCGAGGATGCGGCACGCGAGGCACGTGAATGTTGTGCGTCGCGAAATACAGGAAGAACGGCTTCTCCTTGTGCTTATCGATGAATGCCGTGGCGCGCGCGGTGAGGACGTCCGCCATGTCTTCATCGACCCAGCGGGCGCTCTTGCCGCCTTTCATGTAGCCGATCCGGCTCACGCCATTCACAATCGTCTGATCATGCCCATGGCTCGGCTTCATTTTCAGCAGTTCCGGGTGCTCTTTGCCTGTGGGCTCGTCGCCAACCTTCTTGCTGTAGCTGACCTCGATCGGATCCTTGGGATCCAACCCGGCCACACGATGGTTCTCGACATACACGCAAGGCACACGATCGCCGGTCGCAGGAATCAGGAAACACTCGTCGAACCCCAATTCCAGTGGACCCGGCTTGATTTCGCCATTCCAGTCGAGACGGCCATCCCCCAGGCCAAGGTGCCACTTTCCGACGGCCGCCGTACGATAGCCCTGGCGCTGGAACATCGAGGCGAGCGTCGTGGTCCCAGGAGGAATCAGCAACGGCGCATCGCCCGGCAGAATCCGCGCCTTCGAGAGCCGGAACGAATACTCACCGGTCAGAAGCGAATAGCGCGACGGCGTGCAGGTTGCTGCAGTCGCGTGCGCGTCGGTAAAGCGGAGTCCCTGCCGCGCGATGCGATCGAGGTTCGGGGTCTTGACGCCCACGGCGCCATAGCAGGAGAGGTCGCCGAAGCCGACGTCGTCGGCATAGATCAGGACGACGTTGGGTTTACGCGCCGCGGGGGCCGCAGAGGCGACGGCCGCAGAAGAAGCAAGAGTGGTCAGGAATTGACGCCGGTTGAGCTGCTGCATAAAGGTCTACGTGGACCCCGCAAGTCACTCCCGAGTGCGAAGCATGCGGAGTCCATTGAAGATTACTACAAGCGTAGCTCCCATGTCTGCCGCCACCGCCATCCACAAACTCGCCGCGCCGAGGAACGCGACCACCAGGAAAATCAGCTTGGACCCCAGGGCCAAAACCAGATTTTCCTTCATCACGGTCAGCGCGCGTTTCGCATGCCCGATGAGAAACGGAAGGCGCATCGGATCCTCGGACAATACGACCGCATCCGCGGTTTCCATGGCGAGACCGGTACTGTGCGGTCCAAAGGCAACGCCCAGGGACGCCGCGGCCATCGCCTGCGCATCATTGACGCCATCGCCCACCATCGCCACGTTGTGATGTTCGCGCAGCAGGAAGATCATCGCGGAAGCCTTGTCTTCCGGCAGCATGCCGGCGCGGAACGACGGCGTATCGATCTGCCTGGCGACCTTCTGCGCAGCGGCTTCGCTGTCGCCCGTCAACATCGTGACCTCGTGGATGCCCAGCGACCGCAGCTTGCGCACGGCGTCGCCAATGCCCGGCCGCAGTTGATCGCGCAGCAGCACGGCGCCCCAGACTTCGCGTCCGGATCCCGCGAAAACAGTCGTCACACCCGGCGTATCCGACAGTTCCTCGCCGGGGATGCCGTGTTCCTGCAGGAACATCTTGCTGCCGACCCAAAACGGAACACCGTCGATGAGAGCTTCGGCTCCCCGGCCCGGCAAGGCCCGGAAGTCCGCCAACCGGTCGGATGCAGGCAGCAATCCCCGGCCTTCGACATATCGCACGATCGCCTGCGCCAGCGGATGTTCGCTGCCCGTCTCGAGTCCCGCGATGCGCTCCAGAAAATCCGGTTCCGAATGCCCATTGAACACCTGCACGCGCTCGACCTCGGGCTTTCCGGTGGTGATCACGCCTGTCTTGTCGAGTGCGACCGCACGCAGACGACCGGCCATTTCGAGGTACGCGCCGCCTTTGATCAGCACCCCGTGCTTGGCTGCCGAGGCGATCGCAGCGGCGATGGTCACAGGCGTCGAAATCACCAACGCGCAGGGACACGCAATCAACAGCACGACCATGCTCTGGTAAAAGGCACGGGACCAGGTCCAATCGAAGAGCAGCGGCGGGATGATGGCAACCAGCAGCGCCAGCGTCATCATAGCCGGCGTATAGATGCGGGAGAATCGCTCGACCAGTTGTTCACTCGGCGCGCGCCGCGTCTGGGACTCTTCCACCATGCGAATGATGCGGGCCAGCGTGGTGTCGGTCGCAGGCGTCGTCGTGCGAATCTCCAGCAGGCCGTCGGTATTGATCGTACCCGCCAGCACGCGGTCCCCGGACTTCTTGTACACGGGGCTCGACTCGCCGGTTATCAGCGCCTCGTTGACGCCGCTCGATCCCGACGCGACTTCGCCGTCAAACGGAATCTTCTCGCCCGGACGCACACGCACCACTGAACCCGGCGGCACGACGTCCACCGTCACACGATGCTCGTGCAGACGCGTCTTGTCGTGATTACAGCAGTGGGCATGGAAATCCGCGCCTTTGCCATGCAACACGGTGGCTTCGTCCGGCGCTTCTTTCATGAGCGTGCCGATGGCAGCGCGGGCGCGGCCCAGGCTCCAGGTTTCGAGCACGCCGGCCAGTGAAAACAGGAAGGCCAGCGTCGCGCCTTCACTCCACTCGCCGAGATAGCAGGCGCCGACGATCGAAATGCACACCAGGACGTTCATGTCCGGCTGCATCAGTTTCAGCGCACCCCAGGCCTTCGGAGCCGCGAATGTCATACCGGCGATCACGGCCAGCAGTGAGAACAGCACCAACGGCAGCGGACTGTGGTGGACGTGCTGGCCCTGCAGGAGTCCGGTATGGGCCTTGCCGAATCCCTCGACGGACATCGCGCCCAGCAAGGCCGCGCCGCTGACGGCGGTGGCGACCATGCGTCCGTGTTTTTCGAAAAAGCTCTTCTCTTTGGTCTTTTCGAGCCAGGGTTCTGCTTTGAGGCCGGTCTTGCCGATGTGCTCGATGATCTTGTCGGCGGACAGCACGCGCGGGTCGAACTCGGCGGACATGCGGCCGCGGACGACGTCAAATCCGAGTTCGTGGATACCGGCCGTGTTGTCGAGCTGACGGCGGATCAGCTTCACTTCTTCCGCACAATCCAAACCATGGATGCGGAATTCCGCCCTCAGCGATGAGGATGCCATTGAATTGAAAATTCCATTGTAGCGGGAGGGCGCAAACCCGCCGCTGCCCTTTTGGATGCGGTTCGGTCAGCGAACGGTCCCGATTTTCTCGAGAGGCCAATAGACGAACACCGCCTTGCCGTAGATGAAGCGGCGCGCGACCGTGCCCCAGGCCCGGCTGTCGTTCGAGGACGAGCGGTGGTCGCCGAGCACGTAGTAATGCCCGTCGGGAACCTGAATTTCCGGATAGCTGGCGTGATCCTTGAACTCGTCCGGCACATAGCTTTCCTTCAGCTTCTGGCCGTTCACAACGACGTCGCCGTCGTCCACGCGGACCTTGTCCCCCGGTAAACCAATGACACGCTTGATGTAGGACTTGGTCTGGTCGTTCGGGTACCAGAACACCACCATGTCGCCGCGCTCGATCGCGCCGGTGAACCGGTACACGAACTGATTGATGAAGATGCGCTCCTGGTCGACCAGCGCCGGCATCATGCTCGTGCCTTCCACTTTGACGGGGCGGTAGACGAACAGGATGATGACCCCTGCAAGGATGACGGCGAGGAAGAGGTCGCGGACCAGGAATCCGAGGCCTTCCAGCAGACCCTTTTTGGGCGGATTTGGCGGTGTCGCGTTATCCTCTGTAGTTCCGGCAGGTTCCAACGGCATAAAACCCGATGCCAATAGAATACAACAACGAAGTGCAACCGGTATCCGGTCAATTGAGGGACGAACGCGCCGCCTTCAAGGTTGCGCTCATCATCCCTGCACTTAATGAAGACGCAGTGATCGGCCGGATGTTAGCCTCCCTGCCGCCCGATCTGTATGAGATCGTGGTGGTTTCGGATAACGGCTCGACGGATCGCACCAGTGACGTCGCTTACGAATCCGCGGCGACGGTGGTGACCGACGACGAGCGGGGATACGGGGCCGCCTGCCTGCGTGCGATCAGCGTACTGCCGGACACGATCGACGCAGTGGTTTTCATGCAGGCGGACCTGTCCGAAGACCCGTCCGAAGCCCGCGATCTGCTGCGTCCCTTGCGCGAAGGTACGGCCGACCTTGTCATTGGTTCCCGGACGATGGGCAACGCCGAACCCGGCGCGCTGCTGCCGCACCAGGAGTTCGGCAATCACGTCGCGGCGTTCCTGATCCGGCTCTTGTTCGGCCATCGTTACACCGACCTGGGGCCGTATCGGGCGATCCGCATGGACGCTTTGCAGAGGCTCGGCATGCAGGATCGCAATTATGGCTGGACCGTGGAAATGCAGGTCCGCGCGCTGCTCTGCGGCTTGCGGGTGATCGAGATTCCGGTGCGCTACGGGGTCCGCAAGGCGGGCGTCAACAAGGTATCGGGAAACCTGGTGGCAAGCGCCAAAGCCGGATGGAAGATCGTTACGACGGTTCTGCGACTGTGGGTGACGCGGGGGGCGCAGGCATAGTAACGGCGCCGCGCAGGGCGTTGGTCATGCCTGCCGCGGCAAGGCATAGGATTGCGGCTGCCGCCATGACGCCGTCGCGCAAGTCGATCTGCGTGAGTTCGAACTGAATCGTATCCGGCAGCGATTGCGGGCCCACGTAGAACATCAGCAGAAGAATCAGGAATCCCAGCCGCATGGCGGTGCGCGACGCCGCGGGATGGAACAGGATCGCGAGAAACGCTGACGCGGCGCTGATGAACCAGACGGCTGCAAAGCTGAAAGCGGCAAAGAGCGGCAACACGCCGGGTTCCGGCAACTGCAGCGGCGTCGGATGGTAAAGGAAATTGACCGTCGCAATGCCGGTCGTGAGAAACGTAAATCCGATACACCAGCCGTAGGCCGTCGCGCCGGCGATCCACGCATAGAGATAAGGCAGCGACTGGCGCGCGAACGTGATGCCGGTGGCGACCGGCGCCGCGATGAACAGCATCGGGATGAACGCGTAGGCGAGCACCATGCGGACATCGAGGAAGTCGAGTCCATGGCGGATGGGGATGAGAATTCCGAACCCGATCAGGGATCCAAACGGCAAGATCGGCGGCCGCACCGAAGCGCGCGCAACAGCGGCGAATGCGGAGGCCAGCAGGCGGAGCATCGGCTTATAGGACCGCCGTTTTGTCCTTCGAACGGCAGATGGAATTCAGCGGGCATTCGGCGCATTTCGGCTTGCGGGCGACGCAAATGCCGCGCCCGAAGTGGATGATCTGATGCGAGAACTGGATCCAGCGATCCTGCGGCAGGAGCTTCATGAGGTCGCGCTCGATCTTGACGGGATCGTCGTTCTTCGTGAGTTCGAGACGGCGGCTGATGCGCTGGACATGGGTATCGACGACGACGCCGGACGCAATCCCGAAGGCGGTTCCAAGCACGACGTTCGCGGTTTTGCGGGCCGCGCCGGGCACGGTCAGCAGGTCGTCGATGTTGCGTGGGATCTCGCCCTTGAAGTCCCGCAGGATCTTCTGAGCCGCGCCTTTCACCGACTTCGCCTTGTTGTTGAAGAAGCCCGTGGAACGGATGTCGTTCGCGAGTTCCTCGACGGGGACAGTGGCGAAGGCCTCGATCGACGGGTACTTGGCGAAGAGTCCCGGGGTGACCTTGTTGACGCGCTCGTCGGTGCACTGCGCCGAGAGGATCGTGGCGACGAGGAGTTCCCAGGCGTTAGTGTGGTGCAGGGCGCAGGTGACGTTCGGATAGAGCTTGTCGAGCGCCTGCAGGATGGTCTCGAGACGTTGCGATTTGGCCTGTTTCGAAGCAGCCATGGCGACGCTTTAGAATAACATTTGCGGCATTTTTTGTTTCTCGGCGCGTGTGCGTTTCTGATCGCCTGGGCGCCCTCGCTGACCGGACCTTTCCATTTCGACGACCACTCGATGCTGCGCGATCCGATGATCGTCAACGGCCTGGAGGGTTTGCGGGAGATCTGGCGTCCGCTGCAGACGCGTCCGCTGACGGAGCTTTCCTTCTGGATCAATTACCAGATAGGCGGGGATTCGCCTTTCGGCTTTCACCTCGTGAACTTCGCGCTGCATGCGCTGAATACGGCCCTGGTCTGGCGATTGTTGCAGATCCTGCTGGCGTCACCGGCGGCGGCGTTTGCCGCTACGGCGGTGTTTGCACTGCATCCGTTTCAGTCGGAACCGGTGAATTATGTGTTCGCGCGATCGACACTGCTGATGTCGGTGTTCTGCCTTGGAGCGATGTGGCTGTGGATCCGCGAGCGCTTCGCGGCTGCAGCGGCGTTGTTCGGACTCGCTGTGCTCGCGAAGGAAGAGTGCGTGACGTTTCCGTTGTTCCTGTTGTTCGTGGATTGGTCGCGCGGGATCCGGGTATCGCGCGAACGGCTGACGGCAGTAGTTGCGATGCTCGGCCTCGCGCTTGCCGCGGGCCTGCGCGCCATCGCGGCAACGGCAGCGACACCGGGATCCGGCGCGGGGTTCACGGC
This sequence comes from uncultured Solibacteraceae bacterium, assembly GCA_964627455.1. GTDB lineage: Bacteria > Acidobacteriota > Terriglobia > Bryobacterales > Bryobacteraceae > F-183. Next base: position 7,419 of record CAZVKC010000025.1, read on the forward strand.
CGCTGTGACACCGCTCGAATACTTTCGGGCCGAAGGTCCCGTGATCGTGCTGCGATACTTGCGCATGCTGGTGGTCCCGTTGGGATTCACGGTGGACCCGCAAGTGGACCCGGCGCCGTCGTGGGCCTTGAGCCTCGGCATGTGGGTGCTTTTGGCGGCAACGTGCGTGTTCGTCTTGTACCGGCAGAAGAGAGACTGGTTCTGGTTTGCGGCGGGCATCCTGTTGCTCTTGCCGAGTTCCAGCGTGTTTCCCGCCGAGGATCTCGCGGCGGACCGCCGCCTGTACCTGCCGATGGTCGCGTTCGGCTGCCTGATCGCTCGGCAGATCCCGCTGCGCGCGTCCGCGGTTTTGGCCGTCGCGCTCGCTGCGCTGAGTTGCGTGCGCACCACACAAGTCTGGAATGCAGAGGAAACGCTCTGGAGAGAGGCGGCGGAACGCGCGCCGGGCAAAGTGCGTCCACGAATCCAACTAGCTCGCGTGGCGCCGCTCGAGGAGGCACGCCGGGTGTTGGACGAAGCGGCAAAACTCGAACCGGCGAATGCGGACATCCCCAATGAACTCGGCCTGCGCCTGATCCGGGAAAACAAAGCAGCCGAAGCACTGGGTGCGTTCGGAAAGGCACTCGCGCTCGCGCCCGGCGACGCCAAGACCCTTAACAATCGGGGCGTCGCCCTGTATCAGCTGGGTCAGAAGGACGCGGCGAGACAGGATTTCCTCCGCGCCCTGCAAGCGGATCCGAAACTGGCGGACGCGCGAGCCAACCTCGCACTCGCCGGCGTCGCAGACCCGCGGTAGTCAGCGCAACATCTCGTCGAGCACGCGGCCGTAGGCGCCTGCGGGGATCTCGACTTCGAGCATCGTCGACAGCGTCGGCGCGATGTCGTTCACCGCGATCTGCTTGTGATAGCGGCCGGGCTTGATTCCAGGCCCCATGAAAAGCACGGGTACGTGCGTGTCGTAAGCGAATGGCAAACCGTGCGTTGTGCCAGTCTTGTCCATCAGGAAGAACGGGTTCTGCACGATGGTCAGGTCCGCGGAACGCGCCGGGTGGAAGCCATTGTTGATGCGGCTGTTGAAGCGATCCTGCGGAGTCTGCCCGCGCAGCAACTGCGAGTACGTATACACCCGGAACACGCCCGGCTGGGAACGCAGGACATCGGCCGCCGTCTCCTGGACCTCCGTCAGGTTCAGTTTCTTCGAAGCAATCAGCTTGTGGTTGAGCGTGATGCCGTACTCGGAACGGTTCGTGATCCACTTGCCTTCGCCGTAACGCTCCGACAGCGTCTTCTCGAGAGCCTTGTTCTGATCGCCGGGGACCAGCCGTTCGCCGGGCATTTTGCGAGCCTGGTTCACTTCGACCACCGGTGCGACGCCGTGATCCGCCGACAGCACGATGATCACGTTCGAGAGGCCGACTTTCTTGTCGATGTACTGGAAGAACTTCTCGATCAGGCGATCGGTCCGCAGCGAGATGTCATGGACCTCGTCCGAGTCCGGACCCTTCGCATGGCCCACGTAATCGTTCGCCGAAAAGCTCACCGACAGGAAGTCAACCTTGGATCCCTGTCCAAGTTTCTCCGCGTCGATCGCAGCCTCGGCGAGACCTTCCACCAGTTCGTTGGCGAACGGCGTGTAGTCGATGTCCGCGTACTTCGAACCAACGGTGGTAACGGCCCCGGGCTTGTAGCGCGGAAACACCTTGGACGGAACCGTCATCGACTTCCATTCCGTCGTCAGATACTGATCGACCGCGCGGGCATCGTTGAACTTCTGAACCCATGCCGGCAGTTCCTTCATGTAATAGGTGCTGGAGACGAAATTGCCGGTCTCGGAGTTGAACCAGAAAGCGCCGTCGGCCATGTGCCCCACCGGGAGGATCGCGCTGCGGTCCTTGATCGAGATGCCGAAAGCCTTGCCGCCTTTACCGGAAATCTTGAGTTCGTCGGGGACGGTCGACACGAGAAAGCGGCGGGGCGAGGATCCGGCGCCGGTGGTCCCGACGAGGTCGGTTTTGTCGTCCGAAACGCTGGTGACGGTTTTGCCCGTCGCGTCATCCCACCACGTATTGCCGATAATGCCGGAGATCGACGGCGTCGCGCCGGACATGAACGTCGAGTGACCAATCGCCGTCACGGTCGGGAAGTGCTCGTAATGCGCGTTGGTGAAGACCGCGCCCTGGCGGAAGAACCGCGCGAATGCCCCCGTGTACTCCTTCTGGAAGCGGTTCAGATAGTCGTAGCGGAACTGATCGATGATGATGCCCACCACGAGCTTGGGCTTGCGGGCCGGGGCGGTGGAGGCAGCAGCGGCAGCGGCCGATTGCGCCTGTTGTTGCTGTTGACCGGAAAGGAGGGAAACTGCCAGTAGCAGGGATACCAGGATTCGGAACGTCACGAGTCCAGTTTACATGTCCGGCGGGGACCAAGGCATTGCTGAGTCGCCGCTTGCGTGATCCATCAAGGCGGATGGCTGCGGGACGATCGGCGCGCGATGCAGGTAGTACGCGACCGCGAACACCACCAGAGTGGTCAGAACACTACCTTCAGGCCCATACGCGCCGCCGCTTAGAGGGGCCTTTACGTCCGTCTGTAACTGAAGCCCTGTTACTTGCATCGTGAAGCCGGACAGATTGGCGCCGAGCATCGGCAACATCCAGTTCCAGCCGAAGTGGATACCCATGGGGAGCCACAAATCGCGGCTGCGCAGAAAGGCGTATCCCAGCAGGACTCCCCAGGCGGCCGTATTGAAGACCGCGAGCATGGTCACGTTCTGGTTGCCCATGTGTGCGATGCCAAAAAGGATGCCGCAGGGCAGGACGGTCGCCCATTCGCCGACGCGCGCCGCCACATACTGAAACCCGTAGCCGCGGAACATCAGTTCTTCCCCGGCGACTCCCGCGGCAAGCAGCACCGTGACGAACACGATGCTACCGGCATCGAACTTGCCGGCCCGGACAATCTGCGCGGATCCGGTGATGAGCAGGCACACCAGGACGATCAACGCTGCGCCCGCGCCGCCTGCGAGTCCGAAGAGAAGGTGGCGGGTCGAGGTTGTGTTCCAACGCAGGCCGGCGTCCGGGAGCGTGAGGTTCTCGTAGATCCGCAGAGTGAAGAGGTTGGCGATCAGTCCGGAAAGAAAGGTCGTGAGCGCCGCTGCTCCGAAGTATCCGAAGACCGAATGCAGGGCCCAGGGGAACAGCGTGAGTCCGAGCACGATCAGCAGGACATACAGTCCCGCGCGGAGAATGATCGCCTGCCAGACCTTTGCGTTCACTTCGATGACGTTTGGATCTGCACGCCCCTGGGCGCGACCTTCACGGGCAGCACCGTCGCGCCTTCCCGTGCGATGAGTTCCGAAACCCGCTGTTTGGCGTCAGGCTCGACCAGAAAGAAGACGCAGCCTCCGCCGCCCGCGCCGCAGACCTTGGCTGCGGTCGATCCGGCTTTGCGGGTAATCGCGATCAGGTGGTCGATCATTTCGGTGCTGATGCCAGGGGCGTTGGTCTTGCGGTGATCCCACTCGGCGCGCAGCAACTTGCCGACTTCCTTCCAGTCGCTCTTTTCGACCGCGGCGCGCATGCCGTTGGCGATCGCGGCGATCTTGTCGAAGTTCTTGTGGACCTGCTTGCTGCCGTCGATATGGGCCTTCATGACCTCCCAGTTGTTGATCCCCGAGTTACGGGGCAGACCGGTATAGGCCAGCACGGCGCGGCTCTCGAGGTCCGCAAGAGAAACCGGCAGACCCACGCGGCGGATTCCGGCAGGACTCAGTTCGATCGCGCTCACCCCGCCGTACATAGCCGGATAGTAGTCCTGACTACCGGTCGGAACTCGCACAATGCGGGCTTCGATGTTCTGGGAGATTTCGCGAATCGCCTCGATCTTGTAGCCTGTCCCGCAAAGTTTGTTGAGCGCGCTCGTCGTGGCGATGATCAAAGCCGACGATCCGGAAATGCCGGCGCCCGCCGGGGACTCGGAATTGGTCGTGATGTTCAGACCGGTCTTGGGCGTGAAGAACTTCAGGATCTCGGCAACGAGGGACAGCTTGTGCTTCTTCGCGGCACGCAGAGCGTCGAGGGACGGGTAGAAGTCCTTACCCTTGAGATCCAGCGATTCGATGTGGATTTCTGAATCGTTGCGCGTCTCGAGAACGCAGGTGGTGTAGCGGTCGACGGCGAAATTCACCACCACCGGACTCGAATGGTACAGGTACAGCGGCCAGATATCAACGGTCCCGCCGGCAAGATCGACGCGACAGGGGGCTTTGGAAACAATCTTCATTTGGAGAATCTGAGGGCGAAACTGTTATCGTCGCACATCCGGAGGCGAGACTGGCGCGGAAGCGGTGGCCGTAGCCTCCTGCATGAGCCGGCGCAGTTCCTCCGCGCCGAATTGGCGCGGAAATGTCTGGAACCCCATGCCCGCAAGCATCTTCTCGACACCCTTCATCTCTGGAACGGACTCAAACGGACCGACGATGATTCGGTAGACCTTGGGAGTCACCCCCGGGGCAACCGTCGCGCGAAGTCCACGGATACGCAGGCCCTGAGCGAGGACTTCGGCCACCCCCTTTTCGATCGACCCGATCTGCAGATACGTTCGGTTCGCCTGAGGCTTTTCCCACTCCGGACCGGGCAGAACAACGGGCGCGACAGGCTGTTCTGTCGAGGCGGCGGGTGGAGGCACGACCACGGCCGGTTTCGGCGTTGGGCTAACGACAGGTTGCGGTGCGGGGGGAGGATTGGCTGGTTTCGCCGCGGGTTCCGCGACAACGGCCGGGGGCGGCGCTGGAGCCGGGACTGGATCCGGCGACTTCTGAACCGGCATCGGAGCCGTCGTTTGCGCTGGCGACACTGACGCAATCTGCTTTGGCGGAACGGCAGGCGAAGAACGCCGGTAGGCAAGGTACCCGACCGACGACACCATCACGGCCAGAAAAACGCCCAGAAACGCCAAAAGAGCCATCCGCTTGGACTGCTCGGTCTTGCGGACCTCTGGCGCCGGCGCTGGATCCAGTTCTTCATCGACAGTTTCCGGTTTGGCGTTGCGGCTCCGAAAGATGGAAGTCATACCAACCCATCTATCGGCGATCTCGGGTGAATACATTAGGGCCAACCGGAGAACAAACAGCGAATGCGCGAGCTACAATACCGCCATGCCTTCCCAACCCAAACGAAAAGTCATTGTTTCGCTCGGCATCAGCCTCGACGGCTACATCGCCCGGCCCGACGGCAGCGTCGATTTCCTCTTTATACCCAAGGACTTCAACATGGGCGAATTCATCGACACCTGCGACGTCAACATCATGGGCCGCAAGACCCTCGACGTCTCGCTCGCCATGGGAGGCTCGTTCGAGGGTGGCGATCCATCCAAAAATTTCGTTTACTCGCGCACCAAACCAGCCGGCGTTTCCGGCGGACTTACCTATACCCGCAAGAAACCGGCCGACCTCGTCGCGTCCATCCGCAAGCAAAAAGGCAAGAACATCTGGTTGATGGGAGGAGGCGAGATCGTGCGCCAGTTTCTGCAGGCGGACCTCGTCGATGAACTGATGATCGGCATGGTTCCGACGTTGATCGGCGACGGCATCCCGCTGTTTCCGAAGGGGTTCCCGGAGCGCAAGTTCGCGCTCATCGATGCGAAGACGTATTCGAGAGGATTGGTGGTGTTGCGCTACAAGCGCTCCGGCGCCCGGGGCTAGGAACCCGGCTGATACGGTCGGTAGCCGTTCTCGACCAGAAACCTGCGGACGGACTCGGTGCGGTCCGGCGCTACATAGAAGAAGGCGCCGACGCGCTCCGTCTGGAAGATGATGCCGCCGCGATAGGTGTCAGCCTCCACCAGGTAATCGACGCCGGCAGCGGTCAACTGCTCTTCCAACTTCAATGATTCTTTGAGTTTCTTGGCGATGTAGACCAGGTCGAGGTCCACATCGCCAAAGAATTCGATGTCCCGTTGCATCGCTATCGGGGACGCGTCGATACGCGCGCGGCAAACGCGGCAAAGGCATCCGAACCAAGCCGGTTCATGTGGTCAATGTAGCGCTGCGCCACGATCTCGAGGTTCTTCCACAACCCGGGATTCTTGTAGGATTCCCGCAGTTCCGGCAGCATCTTGCTGATGCGGACCCACACCAGCAGCAGTTCCTGCCCGCTCTGGAAGAACAGCGTCTCATTCAGCACGCCGCTGGTGATCAGCGACGCGACCATCTCGTTATACGTGATCACCTGCCGCGCGTAGGCGTTCTCCTGCGAACCCACAGGGGCAACCTTGTTGTACTCCTCGAGGTTGTCGCAATGGAAGCTCTTCACGAACCAGGCGCGGGCCTCCCGCATCTTCTCTTCGCGCCGCATTTCGTACAGGCGCAGGATCAGGTTCGCGTCGTCGTAAGTTGCCGGTGTCGTCATCTTCTTCTGGCTTCAGGCTAACGCACAAACTGTCCCGCAGGCACTGCTTTGCGGACCTCGGTTTTTCCGTTGGGCCAGCGAATCGTCAGGTCCGCGGACTTCGCGGCGCCGAGTCCGAAATGCAGCGTGCGGCCGTTCGACGAGTAGAAACTGGACTGGCTCAGGACCTCCTGCGTCTGCTTGCCCCCGCCCGCGTAGACCGCCGTCACGCGCGTCCCCAGCGGACCCGTGAATTGCAGCCAGTTCCCGCCCGAACCTGGCGCGAGATCGTTGCGCAGCAGCGTCAGCGGCTCGTTGCGATTCCAGATCACGATGTCGAGGTCCCCGTCACGGTCGATGTCCGACACCGCCATCCCGCGCGCGGACGCCACGGCATTGATCTCCGCTTCCGTGGTGATCTGCTCGAACTTCCCTCCGGCCAGCCCGCGGAACAGCAGTTTCGGAGTCTTGTACGGATAGCCAGGCGCCGTGCGCTCGACGTCCGGATAGATGTTGCCGGTCACCGCAAGAATGTCGGGGATCCCGTCGTTATCGAAGTCCGCAATCGCCGCGCCCCAGCCGACAAAGCGCGTCTCGACGGCGAGTCCGGCAGGCTGCGTCACATCGCGGAAGTACCCATTGCCTTCGTTTTGATACAGCACCGGCGTGTCGTCGGCGAAATGCGTTTTGAAGATGTCGAGGTGACCGTCCAAATTGAAATCGCCGATACCGAGCCCCATGCCCGCCTGTTCGCGGCCATCTTCATTCAACGCAACGCCGCGTTCCAACGCCTCTTCAGCGAACTTGCCGTTCTTGAGGTTGTGAAAGAAGAGACTGGGCGTCGAGTCGGAGGCGATGTAGATATCCGGCCAGCCATCATCGTCAAAATCCGCGGCAACGGCGGTCATCCCGAATGTCTTCTGGGCTCCGCCGGCGATGACTTCCGCCGTCACGTCGATGAACTTGCCCTTGTCGTTGCGGTAAATACGCGTCATCGAGGGAGGCAACCCGCGTGGACCACACGCCACCGCAACACCCTTCCAGTTGCAGAACTCGTTGGTCCCCGGCTTGGGCGTTTTCGCCGGATCGAAGTCGATGTAGTGGGAGATCACCAGATCGAGATCCCCATCACGGTCATAATCGACGAACGAGCATCCCGTGGCCCAGCGATTCTCTTTGGTGATCAGTCCCATCTGCTCCGCAATGTCGCGGAACTTCCCGTCACCCTGGTTTGCATACAGGGCGTTCTGTCCCCAGTAGGTCACGAACAGATCGTCGAATCCATTGCCGTCGACATCCCCGATACAAACGGCGGATCCCCAGCCGGTACGGCGAAGGCCGGCAGCGTCGGTGACGTCGGTGAACGTGCCGTTGCGGTTGTTGTGATAAAGCCGATTCGTCGCATCCGCGGGAGGATTCGAGAAGCGCGTGCCGCCCACGGCAAATATATCGGGATACCCGTCGTTGTCGTAATCGATGAACGCAACGCCGCCCGATGATGATTCGACGAGGTAGTCGATGCGATCGGTTGCGCCGTAAATGATCGGCTGCGTAAGACCGGCTGCGCGCGAAATGTCCGTGAAATGCGCGTTCCAGGGCTTGCCGGAAAACTTCGCCCGCGTTGACGGCTTTACCGCGCGAGAAGCGATTCCCTGCCCGATAAGTAGACTCGTCATCGCGGTGCAAAGAACCAGCCGGAAGAGACCCATCGCCCGGAGAGTAACATGGGCGCTTACAATCAAAGACGACGACTTATGAGTTGGGGCTATCTCGAAGACGCCAGCGGCGCAAAGGGTTTCGCGGATCGCATTTGCGTTCCCAAAGATGAATCGGAACTGCGGTCGATCCTCGCCGAGGCTGCCCGCGAGCAGACGCCGGTGACCATCGCCGGCGGTGGCAGTGGACTCACGGGGGGCCGTGTGCCCAACGGCGGCTGGCTGATATCGATGGAGAAGTTCCGGATGCTCGAAGTGGGTCCGGGCCGCGCGACGGTCGGCGCCGGCATCACGCTGCACGAACTGCATGCGGCTGCGAAATCCACGGGCCAGTTCTATCCGCCGGATCCGACGGAAACCATGGCGTTCCTCGGCGGCACGATCTCCTGCAATTCCAGCGGATCCCGCAGTTTCAAGTACGGCGCCACGCGCCGCTGGCTTGAGCGTCTGCGTGTGGTGCTGATGAACGGCGAGGTCCTCGACGTGCGCCGCGGCGACGCGATTGACTTCGAGGTCCCGACGATCCCGCAACCTGCGGCGCGCAAGCATTCGTGCGGCTATCCGCTGAAGCCCGGCATGGATTGGATCGACCTCTTTACCGGCTCCGAAGGCACGCTCGGCATCGTGATGGAAGCGGATGTCCGCCTGCTGCCGGTCCCCGAAACACTGCTCAACGGCATTATCTTTTTCCCGTCCGATGAGGCGTCTCTCAACGCGCTCGACACGTGGCGTTCCGTGCCGGGACTGCGGATGCTCGAGTGGGTCGACGACCCGGCGCTACGGATGATCCACCAGCGCTATCCCGACGTGCCGGCGGAAGCGAAAGCCGCGCTGATCATCGAACAAATCATCGAATCCGACGCGGACATCGACGCCTGGGCTGACCGCCTGACCGCAATGGACGCGCTGGAAACGCAAAGCTGGTTCGGATCCTCGGATGCAGATCGCGAGCGGTTCCGCCAGTTCCGCCACGCGCTGCCCGAAACGTCGCTGGCGATTTCCACCCGCAACGGATTTCCGGGACTCGGCACCGACTTCTCGGTCCCGATCGAGAAGAATCGCGAGATGCTGGCGTTTTATCGCGAGCACATGGAACGGATCATGCCCGGTCACTACTGCATCTTCGGTCACGTGGGTGATGCGCATCCGCACGTCAACATGCTGCCGGCGACACAAGCCGAGTACGACGCGGGATACGACTCGTTACCCTACTTCGCCAAGCAGGCCGCCGCGCTGGGAGGTTCGGTCGCCGCAGAACACGGCCTCGGCAAACGCAAAGCGCGTCTGCTGCCGATCCAGTACAACGCGGAGCAGATCGAATCCATGAAGCAGGTGAAGCGCCGCCTCGATCCCGACTGGCGCCTTGGCCGCGGCACATTGTTTACCCTGGAGTAGTAGAGCATGATTCTGACGATTGAGCTTTCCGATACTCAGGCTGCCGCCCTCAAAGCGCAGGCAGAGGCGCAGGGCCTTACCCTTGAGAGTTGGATTCGGGAACTCGCGGGACATTATGCTCCAGTGGAGTCCATCGCCCATTTGCAGGATACGGCCCCGAAAGAGTGGTCACGGCTCTTTTTGCTGTGGGCCGAGAGCCACGACAGGACGAAACCTCTCCTGAGTGATGAAGCGGTTCAGCGAGAGAGCATTTATTCGGATCAATTTTAATGCTGGTGGATACGAGCGTCCTCATTCGTACGCTGCAGCCGAACCATCCATTACACCAAGCAGCGACAACGGCGCTTCGATTGATCGTCGAGCAGGGACACCGAGTTCACATTGTGCCCCAAAATCTGGTCGAACTCTGGGTTGTTGCAACACGTCCTCCCGGCGAGAATGGTTTGGGGTTGTCCCCCTTCGAGGCAATCATCGAGTTGGAGCGCATCAAAGGGATGTTTTTCTTACTTCCTGAGATCCCTGCACTGTATCCCGCTTGGGAAGCACTGGTAACCCAGCACAAGGTTCTTGGAAGGCCCGCGCATGACGCCAGGATTGCCGCAGCGATGAGAGTCCACAACATTACAACGGTATTGACGTTCGATAAAGCCGGGTTCTCGCGGTACCCCGGGATTCAAGTCATCGACCCGCGCGACATCGACAATACTGAGGCTTCGCTCTCAAAGTCCTGATCCCGTCGCGGCTTGCTGAAATGCGAGCCGGACCGGCGAATCGTCGGAGTTCTTGAAGTTCGTCCGCTGGACCATCAGAATGAACGCCACGCCGGACTTCGGGTCGATCCATGCTTGCGTGCCATACGCGCCGCCGTGGCCGAAGGTCCCCGGCTGGCACATCGCCGTTTGCCCCTGCGGCGTGACAACCACACCGACACCCAAGCCCCACGCATGGCCTGGAATGAAGCCGGCTTTCATGCTGCCGGTCTGGTTCGAAGTCATCAGCGCGTAGGACGCCTTGGACAGATACCGGCGACCCTTCCATTCCCCGCCATTCAACAGCATCCGCGCGAACTTCGCGTAATCCGGGGCCGTCGAGAACAAGCCGCCATTCGCTGCGGGATACCGGTCGCGATCTGCCGGGGACTTGCCGCCCAGGAACCCGGCCGCCGCATCCACCAGTTTGCCGCTGTCCTCGCGGCGAGCCGGCGTCACCAGGCGCGATAACTGACCGCCGGTCGGATAGAAGGTCGTATCCTTCATCCCCAGCGGACCGAACACTCGCTCCGACAGAAACTCGGGGAACTGCGTGCCGGAAACCACCTCCACCACGCGAGCCAGCATATTGATGCCGGACTGGCAGTAGCGCCACTGGCTCCCGGGCTCGAACGCGACGGGCTTCGTGACATAGACCGGGACGAGATCCGCCAGCGTCTTCGCGTTCTTCAACTCGTCCGCGGTTGCTTCCCCCATGCCGGACGTATGCGTGAGCATGTGCCGCAGCGTGATGCGCTTGTCGAAGCCGGGCAGGTACTTCACCAGCGGATCCTCGATCGACAGTTTGCCTTGGTCCTGCAGCATCATCACCGCCACAGCCGTGACCGGCTTGGTCATCGACGCGATGGCGAAGATCGAATCCTTCTTCAGCCGCCGGGTCTTTGCGGCATTCGCATGCCCGATGACGCCGAGATGCGACGTCCCTTTCGCTGTCGTGACCAGAGTCACGGCGCCGGGAACCTCATTCTGCGCGATCATGTCGCGCATGCGATCGGCAATTGCGCGGTCGCGTTCGCCGGCAAATGCGCAGGCAGCAGCAGCAAGCAGCAGGGAAGTGGTGCGAACCATTCGCCGCTTATTCTATCGAACGCGCGTTGTCGCGATACTTCAGCGGCGCACCCTGATTCGCCGGGACCCGCGACTCATACTTCCGCCCACGCAGCGACGCGGTGAAATCCTTCTTCGCCTGATCCACGAGTTTCGGATCCTGCGCCAGTTCGATCGCCGCCAGCGCCAGTGTCTTCGCCGCCACCATCATCCCCTTGCGGCCGATGCTGGACCCCGCACAAGCCACGTTTTGCCAGCTATGTCCCGGCGTACCCGGCACCGCGGTCGCGGCCGTCATCCCGCCCACCGGCAGGATCCAACTCACGTCGCCCACATCGGTGGAACCGCCGCCACTGCGCGCGGTCATCATCGGCTGCACGGTTTCCTGGCTTCCCGGCGGCAGCGAGAAGTCGGGTGGAAACGACTTCGCGAGCACATCCGCGAACGCCTGCTCTTCCGCCGTGTACTTCACGCCGCCCACGATCCGCAGATTCCGGTCGATCACCTCCGACAACGTATCGTTGGGCAGAATGTTGTACACCGCGTTCACGATCTCGACCTCCAAACGCGTCTCGGTCGCCAGTGCGCCTGCCTCGGCGCATTTGAGCATTCGCGACCAGATCCCGTCCAGCACGCCCATATCAGGATGCCGCGCATAGAAGTACCCTTCCGCGTAGTCCGGAACCACGTTCGGAGCCGCGCCGCCATTGGTGATGATGTAGTGGATCCGCGTTTCCTGCGGCACATGCTCGCGCAGCATGTCCACCGCATGAGCCGTCAACAACAACGCGTCGAGCGAGGAGCGTCCTTTATCGGGCGAGGCCGCAGCGTGCGCCGCCTTGCCGTGATAGCGGAACTTGGCGTTGATGTTCGCGAGTCCGCCTCCTTTGGTGACGATATTCGAGGTTCCGGGATGCCAGTGCAGCGCGACATCCGTACCTGCGAAAGCGCCGGCGCGAGCCATGTAGACTTTGCCTCCGCCGCCCTCTTCGGCGGGCGTGCCAAAGAAGCGGATGGTCCCGGTGAGCTTGTGCGACTCCAGGAATTCCTTCGCTGTAATGGCCGCGAATGCCGACGCCGTTCCGAACAGATTATGTCCGCAGCCGTGGCCGGGTGCGCCCGTCTGGATCGCCTTGCGATCGGGCGCGGAATCTTGTGACAGTCCCGGCAGCGCGTCGAACTCGCCCATGATGCCGATCACCGGTTTGCCGGATCCCCAAGTCGCGATGAACGCCGTCGGGATGCCCCCGACATTCTCCTGAATCGTGAAGCCGTTCTTGCGCAATTCGTCGCGCAGCAGCGCGGAACTCTTCACTTCCTTATACCCGACCTCCGCGAATTCCCAGATCTTTCGCGAGATCGCCCCGTAGTAAGGAGCCTTGTCGTCCATGGTCGCGATCAGGCGCTGGCGTTCTTCGGGCGTGATCCCCGAAACCAGCGCAGGGAGCAGCAGCAACACGAGGGGCAGGATGCGCAACTTCAGCATGATGCCGCTCAGTGTAACCGAAACCAAGGAATTTTAGGAACCGAAACCGCGATATTCCGTATACCCGTTAGGTCCCCCGAACATGTCGTCCTCCACGCGCCACCTGATTCGCCGTCTATTGAAGTCCCCCGGCTTTGCCGCTGTGACCCTTCTTACCCTTGCCATTGGAATTGGAGCCAACACCGCCATCTTCAGCGTGATGAACGGCATTCTGTTCAAGCCGCTGCCCTACCCCGATTCGGACCGCCTCATCGGCCTGTGGCTTTCCGCCGACGCGCTCAAAATTCCGGAACTCAACGCTTCGCCGTCCATCTATTTCCTGTATCGCGAAGAGTCCACGACGATGGACCATGTGGGGCTCTGGCAGGGCGACAGTGTCGTGATCCACGACGTGCAGGAACCCGAACGCGTCGACGCCGTGGACGTCACGCCCAGCATTTTCTCCGCATTTGAAACCGTACCCGCCGCCGGCCGCCTGTTCACAGAGCAGGACGCCGCAGTAGGCGCACCCAAGACCGTCATCCTGACCCACGGTTACCTGCAGAAACGTTTCGGCGGCGACGCCGCGGCGGCGCTCGGCAAGCGGATCCGCGTCGACGGCGAAGCGCGCGAAATCATCGGCGTCCTGCCCAGGGATTTCCGCTTCCTCGACGAACACCCGCAGATGATCCTGCCCCTCACCTTCGATCGTTCGAAGGTCTTCGTCGGCAACTTCAGCTACCGCGGCATCGCAAGGTTGAAGCCCGGCGTCACGCTCGAGCAGGCGAGCACCGACGTCACCCGCATGATCCCGATGATGATGCGCAAGTTCCCCGCGCCTCCGGGATTCAGCCTCAAAATGCTCGAAGACGCCGGCATGAAGGCGAACCTTCGGCCTCTCAAGCAGGATGTCATCGGCAATATCAGCACCCTGCTCTGGGTCCTCATGGGGACCATCGGCATCGTTCTCTTCATTGCCTGCGCGAATGTCGCGAACCTGCTGCTCGTGCGCGCCGAAGGACGCCAGCATGAACTGGCGATCCGCGCCGCGCTGGGCGCCTCACGTGGCGAGATCGCGCGCGAGTTGCTGTTCGAGAGCGTCCTCCTCGGACTGGCCGGCGGCATCCTGGGCTTGGGTGTCGCCTATGGGCTGATCCGCCTGCTGGTCTCGATCGCACCCGCGGGACTGCCCCGCCTCGAAGAGATCACGATGGATCCGGTCGTCTTCGCCTTCGCCCTCGGAGTTTCGCTTGTCGCAGGCGTGCTGTTCGGCCTGATCCCTGTCTTCAAGTACGCGGGGCCGGTCACCGCCGTGTCCCTGCGCGAAGGTGGCGGCCGCAACGCCAGCGAGGGCCGCGAACGTCACCGCGCCCGTTCGACTCTGGTCGTCGCGCAGGTCGCCCTGGCGCTCGTGCTGCTCGTCGGCGCGGGACTCATGCTGCGGACCTTCCAGGCGATGTCGAAGGTCGACCCGGGTTTCAAGAATCCCTCGCAGGTGTTGCTGGTCTCGGTCGCCATCCCGGAAGCACAGGTCCCCAATGTGGACCGGGTGGTCACGATGTATCAGGAAATGCTGCGCAAGATCGGCGAGATTCCGGGTGTCCAATCGGCGAGCGTCGCCGGGTCGATTACGATGGACGGCAATCAGAGCAATGATCCCGTCTTCGCCGAGGACCGGACCTATCGCGACGGCGAACTCCCCCCGATCCGCCGCTACAAGCATCCGGCTCCCGGCCACTTCGCCAACATGGGGACCCCAATCGTGGCCGGTCGCGATTTCACCTGGGACGACATCAAACACCGGTCGCCCTACGTGATCCTGTCCGAAAACCTCGCCCGCGAACTGTGGGGGGATCCCTCGCGCGCCGTCGGCAAGCGGATTCGCGAGCGTCCGCAGGGCGCCTGGCGCGAAGTCATCGGCGTGGTGGGCGACGAACGCGACGACGGGACCTCCAAGCCCGCCACCAAGACCGTGCACTGGCCGATCCTGGTCAAAGACCGGTGGGGGCAGCCTGAAGAGGTCCGCCGCTGGGTGACTCTTGCCATTCGCAGTCCCCGCACCGGAACGGAGAAGTTCCTGTCAGACGTCCGCTCGGCGGTCTGGAGTGTCGATTCCTCGGTTCCGATCTCGAATGTCCGCACGCTCGAGCAGTTGCAGAAGCGTTCGATGGCCCGGACCTCGTTCACGATGGTCATGCTGGGCATTGCGAGCGCCATGGCGCTGCTGCTGGGCATCGTGGGAATCTACGGCGTCATCTCGTACTCCGTCTCGCAGAGAACCCGGGAAATCGGGATCCGCACCGCCCTGGGCGCGTCCAACGGCTCGGTGCAGGGGATGTTCATCCGCCATGCACTTCTCTTGGCTGGGGTCGGCGTCGCCCTGGGGCTCGGGGCATCCTTTGCCCTCACCCGCTGGATGGCGTCCCTGTTGTACGACGTGAGCCCGGTGGATGCCGTCACCTTCACCCTGGTTCCCTGTATTCTGGTCGCTGCTGCGGTTACGGCAAGCTACTTGCCCGCCCGGAGAGCAACCCGAGTGGATCCTATGGCGGCACTGCGAACGGAGTAAGCGCTGTCGGGAGGTCACCTCGCCAATACCCGCATTTGCGCATACCCCGACCCGCACTTTAGTTTGAGATTACCTGCAATGCGGTTCTTGTTCCTAAGTCTGGCTTCTAATACATTAAATCTTCCGGGCGGTCATGTAAGAGTGGAACGGCCTCCCGGACGGGGACTTGAGAACAAAAGACAGGCGGAACGGCGATGGATCGTTCCGGGGGGACCTAGAAGATGTTGCTGCAGGAAACGGTTCGGCAGAATCACGAGGAACGGCACCGGCTGGTTGGCGAGTCAGCCCGGATCCGGCAAGTTCGCAGTCTGATCGACAAGGTGAGCCGGGGCAATTGGCCGGTTCTCCTGTTGGGCGAAACCGGCGCAGGTAAGGAAGTGATCGCCCGCGCCATCCACCAGACCCGCAACTCAGGTCCCTTCGTTACAATCGATTGCTCGGCTTTGGTCGGACCGCTGGTCGAGAGTGAACTGTTCGGGCACGTCCGCGGAGCCTTCACCGGCGCAGCGGGACCCAAAACCGGTCTCATCGAGTTGGCGAATGGCGGCACGGCCTTCTTCGACGAAATTGGCGAATTGCCGATGGAGATGCAGGCCAAACTCCTCCGCGTGTTACAGGAAAAGGAGTTCCGCCCCGTTGGATCCACCCAGACCCGCCATTCGGATTTCCGCATCATCGCCGCCACCAATCGCGACCTGGCCAAGGAAGTCGAGCGCGGAACCTTCCGCCGCGACCTCTATTACCGCCTCAATGTCCTGCCCATCCGGATCCCCGGACTGCGCGACCGCCGCGACGATATCCCGCTTCTGATCAACCACTTCCAGCGCCGCGCCAACTTCCAGGCGGAGATGGAGCCGGAATGCATGGCAGCACTCCTGTCCTACGAATGGCCCGGCAACGTCCGCGAACTCGAGAACTGCATCCACCATGTGGTGGCGGTTTCGATGAACACCGGCCGCAAGGTGCAAGTGCAGGATCTGCCTTCCGCGATCCAGAATCACGTTTACAACCGGATGACCGCGGGAAGGCCGGCCCCAGTCGCGACGATGGCGGCCGCGGCAGGGGTCGCAACCGCCCCTGCGCCAATGGTTCCGGTTCGCATGCCGATGCGCACCGCAGCAGCAGTAACCGGCTTTTCCGGCGGTGGCGGCTGCAGCGCCCCCGTCATTCCGCTCGTAGAAGTGGAGCGCCGCGCCATCATTCACGCTCTCGAATACACCCAGGGAGACCGGAACGTCGCCGCCAACCTTCTCGGCATTGGCCGCACCACCCTCTACCGCAAGCTCCGTGAATACCGTTTGGCGGTCTGATCGTCTGGAATAAGAACCCCTAATTATGAGCGCCCCACGAGTTCTGATTGTCGAGGGGGACCTCGCCGAAGCCCAAGTACTCGAGGATGCCATCTTCGAGATCCCCGAACGGGAATCCGGTCCGAACCGGCAGCACTGGTGGAACGCCCGCATCGTGCATGCGGGTTGTCTCTCCGGCGCACGCGCAGCGCTGGCAGACCACCAGGCGGACCTCGTCCTGCTGACCCCCCACTTGTCCGACTGCTCCGGAATTGACACCTTCCGTTTCCTGCGTGTCCAGGCGCCGGATCTCCCCATCCTGCTGATTCTGGACGATGGCCCCGACGAACAGACCGGCAAGATGGCTTTACGGGAAGGAGCACAGGATTACCTGCTGAAATCACGCTGCGACTGGGAGTCTTTGTCGCACGCCATGGATGCAGCGCTGGAACGCTCGCGGCTGCTCCGGTCTCTGTGGCGTTCGTTCCTTGCGGATCCAGCCACGGGACTCCCCAACCGACCCGGATTCGTCTACCTCGCCGAGATTCTCCAAACCGCCTGCAATCGATCGCAGTTCCCCCTGCGGATGATCGTGGCGGCCCTCGAAGGAGAGTCCGCAGAGGAGCAGCAGTCCGCCGTTGAAGCGGCCGATGTCCTGCGAGCCTGTGTCAGCGCCGGGGACCTGACGGGCCGCCTGAGTCCCAAGGAGTTCGGCGTATTGTCGACCCAACTCGATGCCGCGGAACTTGCCGCGCGGGTTTCGAAGCACGGCGCCCGATCGCTGCGTTTCCACTGGTCGGACTGTCTGGAGCAGAACCCGATAGTCGGGTCCTTCGAATCGATCGATAGCGTGATCGCGAACGCGGAACTCCTTCTGCCGGGCCGCCGTGGGATTCCGCTCAATTGAGCAGTTGCGCTCCGGGCAAGGCGTCTCCATAATCAGCAAGGAGACTATACTACTTGCTCATGAGCGAAAACAACAGGAAACTGATTGCCGTCACCGGCGCGACCGGCGCGCAGGGTGGCGGTCTGGTGCGTGCGATCCTTGCGGATCCGTCGGGCGGTTTCGCCGTTCGCGCCCTGACCCGCGACGTCCACTCGGCAAAAGCCCGTGAACTTGCGGCGTTGGGAGCGGAAGTCGTGGCAGCGAATGTCGACGACGCCGCGAGCCTCGAAGCCGCGTTCGCCGGCGCGTACGGCGCCTATTGCGTGACTTTCTTCTGGGATCACTTCTCGCCGGCGCGCGAAGGAGCGCAGGCTGCGGCCATGGCTGCTGCTGCGAAGGCTACGGGATTGCAGCACGTGGTGTGGTCCACGCTCGAGGACACGCGGAAGTTCATCCCGGCGGGCGATACGAGCATGCCGACGCTGATGGAGAGATACAAGGTCCCGCACTTCGACGCGAAGGGCGAGTCGGACCGCCTGTTTGCGGAAGCCGGGGTCCCCACCACGAACCTGCTGACGTCGTTTTACTGGGACAATTTCATCTCCTTCGGCATGGGGCCGAAGAAGGGTCCGGACGGACGATACGCGATCACGTTGCCCATGGGCGACAAGCCTCTGCCCGGCATCGCCGCCGAGGACATCGGCCGCTGCGCCTACGGGATTTTCAAGCGTGGTCCCGCGGAATTTGCGGGGAGGACGGTGGGTATCGCGGGAGAGCATCCGACCGGCGCGCAGATGGCCGCGGCGTTCACCAGGGCAATGGGCGTCGAGGTCGCGTACAACGCAGTGCCGCCGGAGGTTTACCGCAGTTTCGGATTCCCCGGCGCCGAGGACCTCGGCAACATGTTCCAGTTCAAGCGCGATTACAACGATGCCTTCTGCGGCGCTCGCAGCGTCGAGTTCAGCCGGTCCCTCAACGCGAAGCTGCAAAGCTTCGACTCCTGGCTCGAAGCCAACAAGTCGCGGATCCCGCTCGAGTAGCAAGGTTGGTCCAGGTATCATCCTTGCGCGGGCTAGCGCAATAGGAGGGATACCCCCGCATAGGCGTCGGTAGTGACAGTCTAGACTGTCACTGGGTTCAGGTCACTGGGTTCAGGGGAGGAGTTCTCGCAGGTCGTCGATCCAGTATTCCGGGTTGTACCGGGCGAGATCTTCTTCCCTCCCGTACCCATAGCGGACCGCGCACAACTGCACGCCGGCTTTGCGGCCGGCTTCCATATCGGTCCAGGCGTCGCCGATCATCAACACGTCGCCCGGCTCCACACCGAACAATTCGATCGACTTGAGCAACACATCCGGCTCCGGCTTGGCGGGGAACCCGTCCGTACCCTGCACGTGATCGAAGTACGACAGCAATTCGAACTTCTCGAGCACGATGCGGGTGGTGGGAGTTCCCTTCGTCGTCGCGGTGCTCTTGCGCGATTCGCTGCCTAAGCCCTGAATCGCCTCGAGGACACCCTCATACCGGCGGGTCGAAGAATGATTCCGCTGCGGGTAAATCGAGCGATACTCCGTGACGAGGTCGTCGATCTCCTCCGCGGGAAATCCGATATCTGAGAAGGTATCAACCAAATGCCGGCCGATGTAGCCACGAAGAAAATCGTTGCTGACATCGTGCCGGCCGTGGTTGTGTAGTACGGTTTGGATCGCGCCACAGATATCGGGCGCCGAGTCCACCAGCGTCCCGTCTACGTCGAAGAGGTAGACGGGAAACCGGGGAATTCTGGAGTTCGCCATTCTTACGCGGGTTGCGGTCCGATGATCGGGCGTCCGCTGCCCGCGTCGGCAGGCTTGATCACCTGCGCCTCGGCAACCGCACCACCCGACGGCGTCTTCGGATTCGGCAGCTTCGGCAGCGTGCCGCCGTCGATCAGCAGCCGGACTTCCGCCGCGTCGAGGACTTCGCGTTCGATCAGCGCTTCGGCGATGCGGATCATCGCGTCGTGGTACTTGTCGATGAGCGACTTGGCGCGCTCATAACCCTGATCCACAAACGCACGGATCGCTTCGTCGATCTTCATCGCGGTTGATTCCGAGTAATCGCGGTGCTGTGCGATCTCACGGCCCAGGAAGATCTGCTCTTCGCGCTTGCCATAGGCCAGCGGACCAAGATCGCTCATGCCCCACTCGCAAACCATCGAACGCGCGATTTCGGTCGCCTGCTCGATGTCCTGCTTGGCGCCGGTGTCCTGATGATGATTGAAGATCTCATCCGCGACACGGCCGCCCATGCACATCGCGATCTGCGCTTCCGCCTGCTTGCGCGTCATGTTGAGCATGTCGCCCTGCGGCAGGAACTTCGTCACACCCAGCGACATGCCGCGCGGGATGATGGTCACCTTGTGCAGCGGCATCGCGTCGGGAATCAGCATCCCCACCAGCGCGTGGCCGGCTTCGTGATACGCCGTGGACTTCTTGATGTCCTCGGTCACCTGCAGCGACTTGCGCTCGGCGCCCATGAGGACCTTGTCCTTCGCGTTCTCGAAATCCCACATCGTCACGACCTTGCGGTTGTGGCGCGCGGCAAGCAGCGCGGCTTCGTTGACCAGGTTCGCGAGATCCGCGCCGGCAAACCGGTGCGTACCGCGGGCAATGATGTTGAGATCGACGTCGTCGCCGAGCGGGATCTTCTTGGTGTGGACCTTCAGGATCTGCTCGCGGCCCGTCACCGACGGCAGCCCAACCACCACGCGGCGGTCGAACCGGCCGGGGCGCAGCAGCGCCGGATCGAGCACGTCCGGACGGTTGGTCGCCGCAACGAGGATCACGCCTTCGTTGGACTCAAAGCCGTCCATCTCGACGAGCAACTGATTGAGGGTCTGTTCGCGTTCATCGTGTCCGCCGCCGAGACCGGCGCCGCGATGACGGCCGACCGCGTCGATTTCGTCAATGAAGATGATGCAGGGCGCGTTCTTCTTGCCCTGTTCGAACAGGTCGCGGACGCGGCTCGCGCCGACGCCGACGAACATTTCCACGAAGTCCGAACCGGAGATCGAGAAGAACGGCACGTTCGCCTCACCCGCGATCGCGCGGGCCAACAGCGTCTTGCCGGTTCCCGGAGGTCCGATCAGCAGCACGCCCTTGGGAATGCGGCCGCCCAGCTTCTGGAACTTCTGCGGTTCGCGCAGAAATTCGATGATTTCCTGCAGTTCTTCCTTGGCTTCTTCGACGCCGGCGACGTCCTTGAACGTCACCTTCTTCTGCTGCGACGAGTGCAGGCGGGCGCGGCTCTTGCCGAAGCTCAGGGCCTTGTTGCCGCCGCTCTGCATCTGGCGCATCATGAAGATCCAGAACGCGATCAGCAGGAAGATCGGGATCGCATTGACCAGCAGGGACACCCACTGGTTTCCGCCTTCTTTCTGCGTGGTGACTTTGACGCCCTTTTCGAGCATCTTGTCATATAAGGTGTTATAGCCAAGGGGGGTGGACGAGCGGAATTCGGTATCGATTCCCTTGAACTTCCCGCTCACGTCACCGGTGGCGCCGTTGATGACGGCCGATTCGATCTTGCCCGCTTCCACTTCGCGCATCAGGTCGCTGAAGGTCAACGTTTGCACAGTGGGCTTACCGCCCTTGCTGACAACCGCCCAGAGCAAGACCGCCACGCAGATGATCACTACCCAAAAGATTGCAGTCTTGACGTTCGAATTCATTTATACTCCCAGCTCTTACACCTCATAGGACGGCGGCAATCCGATTTGAGATTCATCCGATTCTCGTAATCCGTAATCCGACTGTCGCTTGCGCTTCCCGAGAGAACTCGTGCGCGGGTCCAAACTGCCTGGCCCAGATGATTTGCTTCCCCAATGTAATAATCGGCCAAGTGCCGCGATCCCATAGGGGTACACGGCAATCCTGAAACAAACTTTTCAGCTTCTTCGGCTCGCCGTACCCGGACGGCCGGTACTGATCACCTGGCTTCCAACTTCTCAAAGTGACTGATTCCGGCAATCCTTCCGGCCCGAAAAACAGAACACCCGATGCCTCTACTGTATCATCTACCGCCTCGAGACGGATGACGCTGCCGTCCGCCGCTACGGCTTCCCCGGGAACGGGAACCTGCTCCTCGTGGTTTCGCGCAGCCAACTTATCCACAGCCCCCGAAGGATCATACGCAGCAAAACGAAGCCATTCGAACGACCGCATGATGTCGGCGCCCGGCAGGATGACACGTCCGTGCCCCTCCTCCTGTCGCGCCAGCGCCAGCACCGCCTCCACATGTGGAAAATCGATCTGCCGCAGATCCCCTCGCACCCGTTCCAGCGCCCAGCGGACCAGTCTTCTGGCCACTGCCACCGGGCGGCTTACCAACTTAGACGCATCAACCGTCCACGTGTTCCCTTTTTGCGGCAGGAAGAGCTGTCCGGCCTCGTGAACGATATAGGACTTCCAGAACTGCTCCTCGTCCCAGGCGAGTTCCGCGGTCTGTGCCAGCGTGTTGGAAAGCTCCGGATTCCAGTCGCGTTCGAGCAGCGGCAACAGGTCGAGCCGGATGCGATTGCGGCGGAACTCCGGCGAGGCATTCGTCGAGTCCTCGCGCCAGGTCTGGTCGCGCTTCTCGAGTTCGGCGCGCAGGTCGGCCCGGGTGCGATCCAGCACTGGACGCAGCAGCCAGCCGCGCCCCAGCCGCGATTCCGGGTGGATCCCCGTGAGCCCGGCAAGCGAGGCGCCCCGCAGCAACCGGAAGAGTACGGTCTCCGCCTGATCGTCGCGCGTATGCGCGGTCATGATGGCGTCCACCACACCGCAGTCGATCAATTGCTGAAAGTACGATAGCCGTTCTTCGCGCGCGCTTTCTTCGAGGTTCCTGCCAGGCTCGCCCGCCACGCCGCCGGCGCGATGGACATGAACCGGGATCCCCGCAGTTGCGGCAAGATCCCGGCAGAACTGCTCGTCACCATCGGAGTCGGCGCCGCGCAAACCGTGGTTCACATGGACCGCGCACAGCAAGTCCCGGTCCCACACGTCCAGCAACAGCAACAACAGCGCCGTGGAATCCGCTCCGCCGGAGACGGCAACGCCGATGCGGGTTCCAGCCGGCGGCAATCTCATTGGACGGCGACTGCGAATAGATAAGAAACCGAGCCCGCCCGGATCCGGAAGACATACGTGCCGGAAGTCCGCCCCGGGCGAACCGCGGCGCGATACAATCCGCTGCCCCTCGGGTCCGGATCCACGCTGTCCACGCGCGCGCCATCGGTCACAACTTCGATCTGCGGCTGTGCGCCATCGAGCGCCTGGCCAGACGTGTCCGTTACCCGGAACGTCAAAGACACGCGCGCCGCTGGAGCCACCACAGATTCCGGATCGACGAGGATCGCGATGGATCCGGGTTCTGTCGACGCGACGCCATACCAGTACGGAATGCGCAGTTCCACATCGTTCTTCGTACCCCGCACGATCACATACCCATGATGGGAGCCGGCGCGCAGATCCTGTCCGGCGAAGCTCACTTCGACCTGATTCGACGTGCGCGGTTCGAGACTGATGGTGTCCACCGACAGCACCGGACTCACAGAGTCTCCAATCGGAGCCACGGTCAATGAGAACGTATCGGCTTCGGTCCCGACATTGGTGATTTCGAGACTCTGCTTCACGGTGGAACGGTTCTTGCCACCGCCGCCAAAGGACAAGGCGTTCGGCCAAACGGTCGCATTCGCCTGCTGCGAGCGCACCAGATCCAACTGCCCTGCGCCCGCCTCGAAGGGGATTGCCTCTCGCTTGTCGGCATCGATGCGCAACGCCCGCGCGCCATTGGCAAGCAGCGATTTGTATTGACGCGCCGTGAGTCCCGGCCGGGATTGTTTCAAAACGGCGGCCGCGCCGGCCACTACCGGACCCGAAAAGCTGGTGCCCTGGATCGCCACAAAACCGGTGGTCAAGGCATAGCCGGAATCGTCGCCCCATGTGCCACAGCAACTGACGGGAGCCGCGGTAACGAAATAGTCCCCGACGGCAACGAGATCCGGCTTGATCTGCAGGTTTGCCGAAGTCGGCCCCATGGAACTGAACGAAGACAGGCGCTCCGGCGTGATAGGAGGAGTGAAATCAACGGTGACAACCGTGTCGGGATTCTCCTGGATTCGATTCTTGAGCGCGACGCCTTCTGTATTGTTCAACCAGACGGCAGGCAGCCGGTTGTTCACCTGCGACATGATGACGTTGGTGTCGCTTACGGTCGGGTTATAAATGACGCCCGCGATGGCGCCGGCCGCCTTGGCGTTGTTCAGCTTCGTCTCAAAGGTACAGGTCCCGCGCAGGATCAGCGCAATGGATCCTTGCATCGAACCGGTTGGAAACGGATCGCAACCTAATTCATTGCGGAAATCGGCGGCGTCCTTCACCGTGGCAGTAGCGCGGGCGGAACCCACCGAATTGGATCCGATATAGCCAATGCGCGACAGGTCCCCGGCAGCCACCACGGCGCGCGTCGAGATCTGCCGGTCGTTACCGGACGATCCCACGCCAATCGCCCAGCGCGAGTTCCCCGGCCATGCGGTGGACTGATACCCAGGCCCCTGATTGCCAATCGAGGAAACAAAGATGACCCCGGCGTCTGCAACGCGGCCGAGTGCGGCTTCGTTCCAATCATCGGGCGTGAGCGCACCGCCGAAACTCAGGTTGATCACGTCCATTCCATCTTTCGCGACGGCATCCTCGATCGCGGCCATGATCGCCGCATCGGAACTCGTCAGGCCTCCGGTTGTGGAAATGCGGTACACGCCGAGATAGGCCGCCGGCGCGACGCCGGAAATCGGGCCATAGGGTCCGTTGATCCTCTTGCCCACTGCCGCGAACGCCACTCCGGTGCCGTGCCCCAGGGAATCCGTGGCGGTCAGGCGGGATCCTGCAAAACGGTCCACCAGATTTTCATAGCTCCGCATCACCACGACTTTCGAGTTCGTCAGTGGGCGGTCGAGTTCTGCGTTGTTGTCGCCGAGTTTTGGGAACCCATCCAGCGCCGGGCGGCTATCGTCCTGGAATCCAGGATGCTTCACGTCGACGCCACTATCGATGATGCCGACTTTGATGCCGGCTCCCGCCGTATCCGGACCTCCCGGCAGATTGTTCCAGGCCTCGGGAATCCTGTGCAAGGGTAAAGCCCGGTCGAGCGTCGCCTTCACCTTCTGAACAGGATGTACGGCCTTCACACCCGGCAGCAGGGCCAATTCCGCAGCCTTGCTGTCGGGGATCTCGACCAGCAGCGCATTGAGAATCGAGTCGAACCGGTGCATCACCCGGCCGCCGCGGTTCTGCAGCGCGCGGATCACTGCGGCTTGGGATGCCAGCACCTGATTCCTGGCCGCGTCAAACTGACGGGCAGCGGTCCGGTGGCGCCCCGAACGAAATCCTTCCAGTGCGGGAGCGGCGTCCAACTCCACCACATAATTGTTGGCGACAACCTGCGCAAAGCCCGGGAAGGCGAACGCGAGAATGAGCAGCAGAGCAAGCGTGATACGGCGATTCATGACAACTTCTTTCCATTATCGGCTGCTGCAAGCCGGGAAAGAAGGGCGCCCCTTGGTACGGGTAGGTTCAGGACCTTCGATTGCCGCGACGGCGAATCCTGGTCATGCCGATGAGGCACAGCGCGCATCCGGCCAAGCCCATCATCCACGATGACGGTTCCGGAGTCGGCGTAAACGTGTACGTGAGTTGGATCGACCCTGTCCACGTCGCGTCAATCCCGGCGACTCGGGCAACCGATGTGCCGAGGCCGATCGGTGCAGTCCGGCCGGCGCTCAGGCTCAGCACGACGGGGATGGTCCCAAACCCGATGTATCCAGTGGGATCCGAAAAGGCATAGGATCCGTTCACGCCGCGGGAATCGTTCGTCGTAGCGGAACACAGCCGTCCACCGGTCAGCGGCGTGCTGCAGCTTGCCGTTACCGGATCCAGAAAGGTGACGAGGTTCACCGGCGAACCACCCTGCAAAATGGACCCGATGCCGCTGGAACTTCCAACCGACGTGACCGTGAAGAATCCGTTCGTGGACCGTGTACCCCGCACAACTAAGGACTGGGTCTCCGTGGATTGCAGGATCCGGTATTCAATGCCAGTCAGCGTACCGAAGTTCGGGTTGAACTGGTCGAATTCCAACATCACGTTGGCGACCGCGGGATTCAGGTTCGTGGCCGTCGAGTTCGTGATCTGCAGATTAAAAGGAATGACTTGAACAATGTCCGCGAAACAGGTCGCAGGCAGCAGGCAGACAGCAAGGGCGGCGAACGCCGGCAGGCGGGTTCGGGGCAAGTTTGGTTTTCCTCCGACAAAAGAACAGACTTCGTAGTTTTGGGTCGCGCGCGGGAGACACGGACCTTACCTACATAATAATCCAAATCGCGAACAAGGGGAAGGAACGAGGGGGCACCAGGAACAGGGACATGAAAAGTTTTGCGAATATTACTTGACAGCAAAAGACTCATATCATATGCTGAAGCTGTAAGGAGGTTCGTAACAATACTATGTCAATGATCCGCTATAACCCGTTCTTCACCGAGTTCCCCTTCAAGGCCTTCGAGGATAGCCTCTCCCGCATGCTGGAGACTCCTTCGACAGTCAAGCCCTGGACTCCCGCCGTGGATATCCTGGAGACCGAACACGAACTCGTCCTCAAGGCTGACCTGCCGGAAGTGAATGAAAAGGATATCGATATCCGCATCGAGGACGGCACCCTCGTACTGAAGGGCGAACGCAAGTTCGAGGACAAGAAGGAAGAGAAGGGCGGCTATCACCGCATCGAGCGCAGCTACGGCGCCTTTGCCCGCTACTTCTCGCTGCCGGACACCATCGACGCCGACAAGGTGAAGGCCGAGTACAAGAACGGAGTCCTGACTGTGACGCTGGCGAAGAAGGAAGCCGCCAAGCCGAAGCAGATCAAGATCGCCGTGCAGTAAGATCCCGGACACAGACCACAACCTGAAAACCCCCGGGGACCTCCCCCCGGGGGTTTTCGTGTCTTGCAACCTGCGCGACAATTAAGGAATCTAAAGAATAACTATGAACGGATTGAAGACCGCCCTGCTGCTCGGGCTCTTGAGCAGCATCGTGATCGTCGGCGGCCGTGCCGCGGCCGGAACCCGCGGCGTTTACATGGGCCTCGGCCTGGCGGTCGTGATGAACTTCTTCGCCTACTTCTTCTCGGAGAAGATGGCGCTCATGGCGCACAACGCCCAACCCCTGACCCCGGAAACCAACCCTGGACTCTACGCGCAGATCCACCCGATGGTGCAGCGCCTCTGCCAGCGGATGGGAATCCCGGAACCCAAGCTCTGGACCTTGCCGGATCCGTCGCCCAACGCCTTTGCGACCGGCCGGAATCCGGACCACGCCTCGGTGGCGTTCACCGAAGGCCTGCT
Source organism: uncultured Solibacteraceae bacterium (assembly GCA_964627455.1). Lineage (GTDB taxonomy): Bacteria > Acidobacteriota > Terriglobia > Bryobacterales > Bryobacteraceae > F-183. The sequence goes on from CAZVKC010000025.1 coordinate 34,359, forward strand.
CGACATCATGTCGCGTGAAGAAGTGGAAGGCGTACTCGCCCACGAACTCGCGCACATCAAGCATCGCGACATTCTCATCTCGTCGATTGCCGCAACCGCCGGCGCCGCGATCACCTCGATCGCGCAGATGGCGTTCTTCTTCGGAGGCGGCCGCCACAGCGATGACGACGAAGGCGGAAGTCCGATCGGCGCGATCGCGATGCTGATCCTCGGACCCATCGCCGCCGGCCTGATTCAGATGGCCATCTCGCGGACCCGCGAATATGCCGCCGACCGCGGCGCCGCGGAAGCTTGCGGGACGCCCAACGGCCTGATCAGCGCGCTTGGAAAATTAGAAGGCTGGTCCAAGCGGATCCCGATGGACGTGAACCCCGCGCAAGCGCACATGTTCATCATCCAGCCCTTCTCGGGAGCCTCGCTGGCCAGCCTGTTTTCGACGCATCCATCGACGCAGGATCGCATTGCGCGCCTGCGCGAGGTGAACAGCTACTGATTGACGCCGCTTGCGAGGAAACCGCCGTCCACCGCGATCACTTCGCCGTTGACGTAACTCGCCGCATCGGACGACAGAAAGATCGCCGCGCCCGCCAGTTCTTCGGTCCTGCCGTATCTCTTCAACGGAGTGCGCAGCAGGAACTCCTGGCCGCGCGGCGTTCCGTTTAAGAGCGACGCATTGAGCGGCGTCGGGAACACGCCCGGCGCAATCGCATTCACCAGCACGCCTTTCGGACCCCACTCGACCGCCAGCGACTTGGTCAACGACGCGACCGCCGCTTTGCTCGCCGCATACGCCGCGACCTCGAACAACGCCACGAACGACGACAGCGACGCGATGTTGACGATGCGTCCATAGCCGTTGTCGATCATGTGCTTGCCGAACACCTGGCACGACCGCAGGATCCCGGTGAGGTTCGTATCCATGATGGCGTTCCACTCTTCTTCGGTCACGTCCAACGTGGGCGAACGCTTCGTGCGGCCCGCGCAGTTCACCAGGATGTCCACCTTGCCGAACTTCGCGACGCACGCTTCGAGCAGATGCTCGAGCGTCTTGCGATCGCTGACATCCGACGTCACGTTCAGCGATTGGCGTCCCTTGGCTTCAATCTGCTGTGCGGCCGCATCGACTTCACTCTGCCGGCGCGAGGACGCGACCACGTTCGCGCCTGCATCCGCGAGTCCCAGCGTGATGGCGAGACCGATGCCCGAGGTTCCGCCAATGACGACGGCCGTCCTGCCGCCTAGATCGAGAGGTTTGTAGCTCATTGCTCTGTCTCTTTATTATCCATGCCCGGCCGCGATATGCTGTCCAACACGCCCATGAAGACCAACATCCTGGCCCTGGGAGCCGCCACCACGCTCATGTTCATGTTCGAAATGCAAGCCGCGGAGAAAGTCCGCATTGATCGATATCAGGCAGTGCCGATGCGCGACGGCGTACGGCTGTATGCCGACGTCTATCGTCCGGCCGCGCCAGGCCGCTATCCGGTGATCGTTGTGCGTACGCCATATGGCGTGCAGCGCGAAGGCTCGCGGATCCACGACGACATGGTCAAGTTCGCGCAGCAGGGTTACGCCGCGATCATCCAGGATGTCCGCGGTCGCTATGAATCCGAAGGCGCGTGGGATCCGTTCCGCTATGAAGCGCGCGACGGATACGACACGATCGAGTGGGCTGCGAAACAGCCGTGGTCGAACGGCAAGGTCGCGACACAGGGCGGCTCGTATCTCGGACACGTGCAATGGGCCGCGGGCTCGCAGGCGCCGCCGCATCTGGTCGCGATGTTCCCCGCTGTCGCATCCACCAACATCTACGCCAACTGGATCACGCATGGCGGCGCGTTTCGCCTGAGTTTCAACTACGGCTGGGGCGTGGTGCGCATGCCGAACCGCATCATGCTGCCGCAGTGGTGGCACACAGGTCCCGCAGCGGCGCCGGAGTTGCGTTACGAAAACATCCTGCAGCATCTGCCGCTGGGCACAGGGGACCTCGAAAGCGCGCACTACGCCGTCAAGCACTATCGCGACTGGCTGCAGCACGAAAGCTACGACGCATATTGGAAGGCAATCAGCGACGAGGAACGGTTTGAGAAAGTGCAGGTCCCGGTGCATACGCAGGGTGGCTGGTTCGATATCTTCCTTGCCGGCACGATCAACGGGTTCACGGGCATGCGCGCCCGCGGCGGCACGGAAGCGGCGCGCAGGAATTCACGCATGGTCATCGGACCCTGGGGTCACGGTCCATCGCGCAAGTTCGGTGACATCGACTTCGGCCCGGAAGCCGATCGTCATCTGCTCGACTACGAACTCCGCTTCTTCGAGCGGTATTTGAAAGGCGTCGAGAACGGGCTCGACAAAGAGAAGCCGGTCGAGATCTTCTACATGGGCGCGAACAAGTGGAAGTCGCACGACGCGTGGCCGATCCCCGGCGCGCGTTCGACCCCGTATTATCTGGCCGCCAACGGCCTGCTCACACCCGAGAAGCCTTCAACCGCTGCGACGAGCACTTATCGATACGATCCCGCGAATCCCGTACCGACCAATGGCGGCAACAACTGCTGCGGCACGCCGACGGTTGCGGGTCCCGTGGATCAGGCGCCGCTCGACGGACGCAGCGACATCCTGCGTTTCCGCACCGAACCTTTGACGCAGCCCGTTGCCATCGCAGGTCCTGTAAAGATGATGTTGCAGGCGGCGACCGATGGACCAGATACCGACTGGATGGTGAAACTGATTGACGTCTATCCCGACGGCAAAGCGTATCCCATGGCCGAAGGCATGCTGCGGGCGCGTTTCCACAAAGGTCTCGACAAACCGTCGAAACTGACTCCCGGTCAGTTATATGAATTCACCGTGGATCTGGTCGGCACGGCCGTCGTCTTCCAGCCCGGTCACCGCATCCGCGTCGACATTACGTCCAGCAACTTCCCGCAGTTCGACCGCAATCTGAACACCGGCGAACCGCTGGCCACCGGATCCAAGCCTCGCGTGGCCCAGCAGACCATCCATCACGGCGGAGCGCACGCGTCACACATCGTGCTCCCCGTGGTCGATCTCCCTTGATAGCCTGAAAGGACTCCCCTGATGAAGCCCACCTTTACGACAACAGCCCTGTTGCTTGCCGCGGCGCTCGTGGCGCCCGCGCAGACGGCACGGATCAAGATCGACACCGACCGCAAGATCGGCGAGGTCCACCCGCACATCTTTGGGAACTTCGCCGAGCATCTGGGACGCTGCATTTACGGCGGCATCTACGAGCCGGGGAGTCCCCTGGCGGATGAAAACGGCTTCCGCAAGGACGTGATGGAGGCCACAAAACAACTCGGCGTTACGCTGCTGCGCTGGCCGGGAGGCAACTTCGTTTCCGGATACAACTGGAAGGACGGCATTGGTCCGCGATCGCAGCGCCCGGTGCGTCCCGAAGGCGCCTGGGGATCGCTCGAACCCAACACCTTCGGAACCGACGACTTCCTTTTGTACTGCGAGAGGCTGAAGATCGAGCCGTACATCTGCATCAACGCAGGACTCGGCACCGTTGAAGAAGCGCGCCAATGGGTCGAGTATACGAACGAGAGCCGCGACACCTACTGGGCGCAGCAACGCCGCAAGAACGGCCGCGATAAACCATACAACGTCAAATACTGGGGACTTGGCAACGAGATCGACGGACCCTGGCAGTTGGGCCACAAGAACGTCGAGGACTACACGAAGTTCGCGCTCGAAGCCGCCAAGGCGATGCGCCGCGCGGATCCTTCGATCAAGTTGATCGCCAGCGGGTCGAGCAATTTCCGCCCCGGCTGGGACTGGATCGGCTGGAACCGCACGACCATCGAAAAGCTGAAGTCCGAGATCGACTACATTTCGCTGCACACTTACATCGGCAACCGCGACAATAACCTCGAGAAGTTCCTCGGCGTGTCGCAAGACATCGACGAGCGCATTGAAATCGTTGAAGGACTCATCAAGGCGGCGCAATCCGGCACACCGAATCCGCGCCCGATCGCGATTGCTTACGACGAGTGGAACGTCTGGTATCGCGCCCGCGGCAATTCGGAGTTCGCCACCGGATCCACGCGTCTCGAGGAAATCTACAACTTCGAAGATTCGCTCGCGATGGGCATGTTCTTCAACTCCTTCTTCCGCCATGCGAACAGCGTCAAGATGGCGAACCTCGCGCAGCTGGTCAACGTGATCGCGCCGATCTTCACCAACAAGGAAGGACTATTCCTGCAGCCCATCTTCTTCCCGATCGCGGAATACGCGAAGCAAGCCGGCAACACGGCGGTCGATGCGCTGGTCACGTCGCCGGGCTACAAGATGGCCCCGAATCGCAAGGAAGTCGGCTACCTCGATGTTTCCGTCACGCATGACAAGAGCAGGAACATGCTCTATGTGAACGTGCTGAACCGCAGCGAGAAGCAGGACATCGCGGCGAAGATCGAGAATCAAACGGGAACCCTTGCCGGGACGGCGGACGTTTGGGAAATGAACCATCCCGACCTCAAGGCAACCCATACGTTCGGTGCGGACAAGAAGGTCCGGCCGGTCACGCGCACGGCGGCGGTCGCGGGGAATAGCTTCAACTACACGTTCCCGAAGCACTCGCTCACCATCCTGCGCATCGGAGTGAAATGAACGAATTCTGTGACGTGAGCCTGCCTGTTCCTGTGGATCAGGTGTTCACGTACCGGCTGCCGGATACGCTGCGCCATCGTGCGCAGCGCGGCGCCAGGTTGACGGTTCCCTTCAGCGGACGCAAGCTGACGGGCGTGATTGTGAAGGCCCACGATGAGCGGCCGCAGTACACGGTTCGCGAGGCCCTGCGATTGGTCGACGAGCAACCCGTGCTCGACGAAGAGTTGCTGCGGCTCGGCGCGTGGATCGCGTCGTACTACTGCGCCCCGCTTGGCGAAGTCTATCGCGGCATGATGCCATTGAGCGGCGAAACGCGCAAGGGCAAGGTGTACGCGCTCACCGACACAGGTCGCGACGTCGCCCGGCAGCTGATCCTCGGCGACGCGGAGACGGATCCTTCGCTGCAATTGCTGCGCCTGCTCGAAGCGCGCCCACTGACAGAGAATTACCTCAAGACGAAATTCGAGAACGCGAAGCGCCTGCTGCAGGGGCTCGAAAAGAAAGGCTTCGTAGAAGCAGAAGACGTCGAAGCGGATCGCGATCCGTTGCGCGCGTCAGCCGATCGCTTGCGCGTAGAACTGATCCGCTTCCCTGAAGGCAAGTTTCCCAAGCCTGAGCGGGAGTTGCTCGCGTACCTCGAGTTGCATCCGGGCTCGCACAACCTCGCAGAAGTCGAAACGCTGGTGAAGAGCGCGAGCGTGTCGGCTCGTGCCCTGGCTCGCAAGGGGCACGTCTCTCTGCGGACCGAGCCCCTGCTGCGGGATCCCGGCGTTCCGATGGTCCCCAAGGTGCTGAACGAGCATCAGCAGCAGGCGTTCGACGCGATCGCGGCCGGCTTAGAGTCCAAACAGTTTCAGGCCTTTTTGTTGCAGGGTGTGACCGGCTCCGGCAAAACGGAAGTTTACCTGCGATCCATCGAAGCCGCCCTGGCATTAGGCCGCAACGCGATGCTGCTGGTTCCCGAGATCGCGTTGACCCCTGCCGTCGCGGGACAGTTCTTCTCCCGCTTCGGCGACCGCGTGGCGATCCTGCACTCGGCGTTCAATGAATCCGAACGCGCGGAGCAATGGCGCAGGATCCGCGCGGGCAAGGCGGGCGTCGTCGTCGGCACGCGATCCGGCATCTTCGCGCCAGTCCAGAATCTTGGACTCATCATCGTCGACGAAGAGCACGATCACAGCTACAAGCAGGCCGAGACGCCGCGCTACAACGGCCGCGACGTTGCGGTCATGCGTGCGCACCAGAAGGGCGCGATCGTCGTGCTGGGATCCGCCACGCCGTCGATGGAAACGCGTTACAACGCCGACAAGGGCAAGTACAAATTGCTCGAACTCCCCGAGCGCATCGAGCAGCGGCCCATGCCCGCGGTCGAATTGATCGACATGCGGCTCGAGTTCCTCGAGACTCGCAAGCAGGCGACGTTCTCCCGCCGCATGGTCGAAGCGATCCAGCAGCGCGTCGAGAACAAAGAGCAGACGATGCTCATCCTCAACCGGCGTGGATTCTCGAGTTTCGTCGCCTGCCGTGCGTGCGGCGAACGCCTGCAATGCGTGAACTGCTCGGTGACGCTCACGTTCCATCGCCGCGACCGGCGCATGCTCTGTCACTACTGCAACTACGCGGAACGCGTGCCGTCGACGTGCCCCAAGTGCCAGAGCGAGCATCTGCATTTTCTCGGCACGGGATCCGAAAAGGTCGAAGACGAACTGCATCGTGACTTCCCCGAAGCGCGCATCGCCCGTCTGGATCGCGACACCGCGACCGCGAAGAAGAAGTTCGAACAGATTCTATCGGGCTTCCGCGAAGGCAACTACGACATCCTGGTCGGCACGCAGATGATTGCCAAGGGACACGACATCCCCAACGTCACGCTGGCGGGCATCGTCAACGCCGACATCGGGCTGGGACTCCCGGACTTCCGCTCAGCCGAGCGCACCTTTCAATTGCTTACGCAATCCGCGGGACGTGCAGGACGCGGCGCCTTGCCCGGCATCGTGCTCATTCAAACCATCAACCCCGATCACTACGCGATCCGTTACGCGGCCGCGCAGGACTACAACGGGTTTTATGAGAAGGAACTGCAGTTCCGGCGTGCGATGCGGTATCCGCCCTTTGCCGCGCTCGCGAACGTACTCGTGCGGCATGAAAAGCAGGAGCAGGCCCTGCGAATGAGCGCGGAAATCGGCGACCTCATGACGCCCGCGCCCGAAGGGATCAAAGTCCTGGGCCCCGCAGAAGCGCCGGTGCAACGCCTGCACAACGAGTTCCGCTACCAACTATTGATCAAGGCCGCGAACCGCAAAACACTCAACGAACAGCTGTCGCGGATCCGCACGCATGGCATCGCGCAGAAGTGGAACCCCACGTCACTGGTGATCGACGTGGATCCGCTCACGCTGCTCTAACCGCGAGTGAGGCGATCGGCGAAGTTGTTCTGTCCACCGACGTCGGTCGGCCGGAAGTCGCGCCCCTGGAAGTGGTACGTCAGCCGCAAGTGATCGAGACCCAGCAGCGACAGCAGTGCCGCGTGCAGGTCGTGCATGGTGACCTTGTCCTCAGTGGCCTTCAGCCCGATTTCATCGGTCGCGCCGATCACCTTGCCGCCGCGAATGCCGCCGCCCGCCATCCACACGGAGAATCCGTACGGATTGTGATCGCGACCGTTGCGATTGCCGCTGCCGCCCTCGGCGCCGTCGGTGAACGGCGTGCGTCCAAAGTCGCCGCCCCAAAGGACGACCGTGCTTTCGAGCAACCCGCGCGACTTGAGATCCGCAAGCAGACCCGCGATCGGTTTATCGACCTTGGACGCCATGAAGCGATGGTTCTGATCACACTCGTTGTGACCGTCCCAGCCGACTTCCGCGCCCTTCTTCCCGCCGGAATACAGTTGCACGAAGCGCACGCCCTTTTCGACCAGACGCCGCGCCATCAAACACTGCGTGCCGAACTCCTGCGTGATCGGATCATCGAGTCCATACAACTTCTTCGTGGCTTCGGTCTCGCGACCCAGATCCGCGACTTCAGGCACCGACATTTGCATCTTGAACGCGAGTTCATAAGCCGACATGCGCGCCGCAAGTTCCGAATCATCGCTGCGCGTCGCGCGATGCTCTTCGTTGTATGCGCGCAGCAGATCGAGCATCTGTCGCTGTTGCGGATCGCTGATCTGATCGGGCCGGTTCACATTGAGGATCGGCGGACCATCGCTGCGCAGCACCGTGCCCTGGTACGCGGCGGGCAGAAAGCCGGATCCCCAGGCAGGCGCGCCGGCCTTGATGCCGCCGTCGAGCATCACGACATAGGCCGGCAGGTTGTCGCTCTCATTGCCGAGGCCATAGACCACCCACGAACCCATGCTCGGGCGTCCGATGCGGCCCCAGCCTGTATTCATCCACGTTTGCCCGATCACATGCGTGAAGCCGTCATGATGGCAACTGCGGATCACTGCAAGATCGTCGGCATGTGCGGCCGTGTGTTCGAAAAGCTCGGAGATGTCTAGCCCCGACTGGCCGCGCTTCCTGAACGCGATCGGCGACCCCATGAGCGGCGTCTTCGACATGTTCGAAAACTGAAAGTCCACTTTGCCGAAGCTCGCCGGCACAGGTTGGCCGTGCAGTTTATTCAGCAGCGGCTTGGGATCGAACGTGTCGATATGACTGGGTCCGCCATGCATGAAGAGGAAGATGACGCTCTTGCCCTTCGCGTTGGGGAAGTGCTTTGGCTTGGGCGCGAAGGGATTCGCAGCGCCAGTCGAAGCGCCCTGCAACAGAGATGACGCAGCGAGTCCACCGAAGCCGAGCGCGCTTCTCTCGAGGAACTGCCTCCGCGTAGCTGCATGTATCGTCTTGGGACAAAATCTGTTTTCCATCGTCGCGCCTCAGTCCACGTACAGAAATTCGTTGGTGTTCATCAACACGAGCCCCAACCGGGCCAGCGACGGCTCATCGGTGACGGCCGTTCGCGCCTTCGCGAGCTCGGTCGCTGTCGGCCTGCGCCCTAACGCGCGCTGCCACAGAATTTCGAGCCACTGATCCCGGCTTGTGGTCTTCACGATGTTCGACGCGAGCTTCGAAGCCTGCGCCACCATGAACTCGCCATTCAGCATCGTCAACGCCTGCGGAGCCACTGTCGTATTGTCTCGCCGCGCGCAGCTCACCGTATTATCCGGCGCATCGAACGTCGACAACATCGGCAGCGTGAACGTCCGCTTCACATAGAGGTACACACTGCGGCGATTGTGTTCGCGCGGATCCATCGACTCCGGCCACTGATTCCGCGACCACAACGTGCTGTACTCTTCCTTGCTCAGGTGCGGGACCACCGGCCGTCCGCCCATCTTCAGGTTCAACTCGCCCGAAGCCGCCAGCACTGAATCCCGCAGCGTCTCGCCGTCCAACCGCTGACGATTCATGCGCCACAGATACCGGTTGTTCGCGTCGATGCGCGCATTCGATTCGTCCGTGAACACCGACGACCGTTGATACGCATCCGACGTCATGATCAGGCGGTGCAGCTTCTTCATGCTCCAACCCTGCGACATGAATTCGCTCGCAAGATAATCCAGCAATTCGGGATGCGTCGGCTCCTCGCCCTGACGCCCGAAATCATTGGGAGTCGCGACAATCCCGCGTCCGAAATGCCAGTGCCAGATACGGTTCGCCATCACGCGCGCGGTCAGCGGATGCTCAGGATCCGTCAGCCACAACGCGAGAGCCTTGCGCCGCTGCAGCTTCCAGTCCGGGGACTCCTCGATGACGCGCCCGCGCGCAATCGCCGCAGGAAACGCAGGTCCGACCTTGTCGCCCTTCGAGCGCCAATCGCCGCGATGCGTCATGTAAACATCCGGGACTGTTTCTGCATGTCCCAGCACGGTCGCGGTCTGCATCACCGGATTCGCCTTCAGCGCCGCCTGGCCGAGTTCCAGGATGAGCCGCTGGCGCTCTGCGCTTTCTTCCGCTGTCAGCGGGATGTCCGCCTCTTTGCCTTCCGCGTTCTCCTGCAAGCCCGCCTGCGTCATCGCCGCCTCGAGTTGCGCGGCGAGCGTGCGTTGCGCAGCGGTCCGTTTCTCAACAGGCGTGTCGTAGGCCGTCAGCACATCCGCCGGGAACCGGCTGCGGACCTTGTCCACCACGCGTTTCCGCGCGCCCTGGTCGATCCGGTTGATCGCGCCCTTGATTTCCTCGACATGCAGCCACGACGGGTATCCGGACTTGAAGCCGAAGATCGCGAACTTGCTCACCACCGGGATCTCGCGCTCTTCGCTACCGGCAAAGATCGCCATCATGCTGTGGTAATCGCGCTGCGTCAGGGGATCGAACTTGTGATTGTGGCAGCGCGAGCAGCCAAGCGTGAGTCCGAGGAAAGCTTCGCCGGTCGTGTCCACAACGTCAGTGAGCCACTCATAGCGAACCTGCCCACCGAACAGCGCTGCTTCGTGATACGCCGGCCCGATCGTGTACATGCCGGTCGCGATCTTAGCGTCCAGCGTCCGCATCTTCGGTTCCGGAATATTGAAGTGTCCTTCGAGGTCGAGGTCACCGGGAAAGAGTTCGTCGCCTGCGACCTGCTCCTGCACGAAGCGATCATACGGCTTATCGTCGTTGAACGCGCGGATCACGTAATCGCGATAGCGCCACGCGTTGGGGAAGTACACGTCGGTCTCGAATCCGCCCGTGTCGGCGTAACGCACGACATCCAGCCAGTGACGTCCCCAGCGTTCGCCGTAACGGGGCGACGCGAGCAGACGGTCGATCAATTTTTCATAGGCGTCCGGCGCCGGATCGTTGACGAAAGCCTCGATCTCTTGCGGCGACGGCGGCAATCCATGCAGGTCAACGGTCGCGCGACGGATGAGCGTACGACGATCCGCCTTGCCAGCGGGCTTCAACTTCATCTCCGCAAGCTTGGCGTTGACAAATGCATCCACCGGATTTGCGGCCCCACCCGCCGGCACGGCAGGCTTGCGGACCTTCTTGAAAGACCACCACGACGGCTCAGCGCTGTTGGCAGCCACACTCGAAGCCGGCCACTTTGCGCCCTGGTCGATCCACGTTTTGATCGCTTCGACGTCCGCCTCGCTGAGACCCTTCTTACCCGGAGGCATCTGCAGCGGGCCCTTCCGCAACACCGCCTGATACAGCAGGCTGTCCGCGGACTTGCCGGGCACAATGGCCGCACCACGCGAGCCGCCTTTGAGAGCAGCATCTCGTGTGTGCAGGTCGAGTCCGCTCATCTGCGCCGCAGCGCCATGACACGACGAGCAATTGGCGTTGAGCACACGCAGAGCACTCGCTTCCGGCGGATCCTGGGCAGCAGCAAGCGCGGCAGTGAGAACGAGAAACAGAGCAGGGCGTCGCGACATGCAGCCTCTATCATATGCAGAGGATTGCTATGCTTGCAAAATGCTGTTTGCCGCGATTCTCTTCGTAGTTAGCGTTAACGCACAACAGACCTACGACGTCGAAGTGACGCAAAACGTGATGGTCCCGATGCGGGACGGCGTGAAGCTCGCGACCGACGTTTACCGCCCGTCGCGCACCAACGAAAAGTTCCCCGCGTTGCTTACTCGAACCCCCTACAACAAAGACGCCGCGGCCAACAACGCGAAGGCGTTTGCATCGCACGGCTACGTGGTCGTCGTGCAGGACGTTCGCGGACGCTACAGGTCCGAGGGCCGCTGGATCCCGATTCGTGACGACGTTAACGACGGCTTCGATACCGCCAAATGGATCGGCGAACAACCCTGGTTTACGGGCGGCATCGGCACCTTCGGATCCTCCTACGGCGGCGCGACACAGCACGCACTCGGCATCGCGAACGCTCCCCATGTCGCGGCCATGATTCCCCGCAATGCGATGTCGGACTTTGGACTCTATGGCTTGCGACATAACGGCGCCTTTGAACTGCGCTGGTTCAACTGGGTCTTCACGCTCGGCAACGCCGCAGGGACAGCCAACGCGATGCCCGCATCTCTGCGTGCCGCCGGAGCAACTCCGGACGCAGCACAGGCACTCGCGGACATGGGCCAGAAGGTCCGCGAATATGTACAGAGCCTGCCGCTACGCCCCGGCACGACGCCTCTGAAGTTCGCCCCGGACTACGAAAACTGGCTGATCGAAGCGATGCGCCACGGCGACTACGACGACTTCTGGAAGAACCACGGCTCGAGCGTTGTCGACCATTTGAAAGAGTACAAGGACATCCCCGTCTATCACGTCACCGGCTGGTACGATTCCTGGGGCACGCCCGTCGCGAACCTCAACTACCCGTCGCTGCGCAAAGAGAAGAAGAGCCTGCAGCGTCTCATCGTCGGCCCGTGGATCCACAGTTCCGAACACTTGAGCCACGCGGGGGAAGCGCAATTCACTCCCGACGCCGGCCTCGACCTCAACGCATTCCAACTGCGCTGGTTCGACCGCTGGCTGAAGAACAACGGGAACGGCGTCGACCGCGAACCGCCCGTGCGCATCTACGTCATGGGAGGAGGCGACGGACACAAGACACCGCAGGGCCGGATCTTCGTCGGCGGACATTGGCGCGACGAACAGGAATGGCCGCTCGCGCGCACGCAATACACGCCTTACTATCTGCACGCAAACGGTCAACTCTCCGCCGCGAAACCTGCAGAAGCGACCGCGTCCCTCACCTACCAGTTCGATCCGAAGAACCCCGTCCCGACCCTCGGCGG
>CAZVKC010000025.1:46777-64967 GCA_964627455.1 uncultured Solibacteraceae bacterium
CCGCGTCCCTCACCTACCAGTTCGATCCGAAGAACCCCGTCCCGACCCTCGGCGGCAACGTATCTTCGCAGGGCACGCTCATGTTCCAGGGCGCCGCGGACCAGCGCTGCCGCGCGGACTTCTGGCTTTGCGGTCCCGGCAACACAAAGCCGCTCTCGACCCGCAACGACGTGCTCGTCTTCCAAACCGAGGCACTGAAGCAGGATGTCGAAGTCACCGGCCGCCTGGTCGTAAAGCTGTGGGCGTCATCCGATGCACTCGACACCGACTTCACCGCCAAGCTCATTGATGTCTATCCACCAAACAAAGACTTCCCCGCCGGCGTGGACCTCAGCGTCGCCGACAGCATCGTGCGGGCGCGTTATCGCAAGGGTCCCGGCAAGGCGGAATTGATGAAGCCCGGCACGCCGTACGAATTCACCATCGAGATGTACCCGACTTCGCTGGTGTTCCAGAAGGGTCACCGCATCCGCGTCGACATTTCGAGCAGCAACTTCCCGCGCTTCGACGTGAACCCGAACACCGGCGAACCGCTCAATGACAACCGCCGCACGAAGATCGCCGAGAACACGATCTATCTCGACGCCAAGCGGCCGTCGCACATCATTCTGCCGGTTATTCCGCGGAACTGAGGATCCACGCGGCCGTCTTCTCGGCTAGCCGCGCGTAGGCTTGCACGGCCATCTCGAGATGATCGCGCCGCGTGTCTTCGATCTTGTTGTGGCTGATACCGCGCAGCGACTGCACGAACATCATCACGGTTGGGATCCCGCAACGTGACACTTCCGCCGCATCGTGCAGAGGTCCGGAAGGCAGCCGGTGGCTCATACCCGAAACCTCGCGAACAGCCTCATCGCACAGAGCGACCAGGACGGGATGAAACGGCACGGGCTCGATACTCCAGATCCGCGACCATTCCACCGTGCAGCCCTCTTCTTCGGCGAACAGCGCGCTCGCTTGCCGCGCCTCGCGATACATCGCCGCCAGCACGCCGGCATCGAGATCCCGCTGATCGAGAGTCGCCTCGCAACGACCGACTACCGCCGTCACAATGCCCGGGAACGTTTTCACGCTACCCATCGTGCATACGGCATCCGGATGCTTCTTCGCAATCCCGCGGATCTCGAGCGCAAGCTTTGCCGCCGCAGCGAGCGCATCCCGGCGAACAGCCATTGGCGTGGACCCCGAATGCGCCTCCTGCCCGTGAAACGTGATCGCGTGACGCTCGACGCCTTTGGTTCCCAGTACGACGCCCAGCGGCAGCCCAAGGTTCTCAAGGACAGGGCCCTGTTCAATGTGCAGTTCCAAATACGCCGCAGCGTTCGCGCGTTCGTTCTGCGCTTCGGGAAACCTGTCGATCTCCACGCCGCATCGCCGCAGCGCGTCTTCCAGACGAATACCGTCCTTATCGGTCCGTACGCGATCCGCATCAATACTGTCGGTCCCTGCAAAAGCCGACGAACCCAGCAGGCTCCGTCCAAACCGCGCGCCCTCTTCATCAGCCCAATCGACGAGGCGAACCGTCACCGGCGGTCGACCATTCGCCGCGAATCCACGCAAAGTCTCTAGCGCCGTCATGACACCAAGACACCCATCGAGCCAGCCGCCATTCGGAACTGAATCCAAATGACTGCCGAGAATCAGCGTCTTGTCAGATTCGCCCTGCAGCGTGATCCAGCGATTCCCGGCTGCATCCGTGTGATCCTCGACCGGCAAACCCGCTAGCTTCGACGTGAACCATTCCCGCGCCTGCAACCACGTATCGGTCCACGCAACGCGCTGTGCGCCATTCGCGTCACCGGTCAACGCGCGCAGTTCCAGGAGTTCCGAAATCGTTCGTTGTGGATCCACCGGCAAAGCCATCTCAGTACGTCGCCTCGCGTTTCAGCATCCGTCCGATCCCGCGCTCGCCCACAAACGCCCCATCGCGGACCTGCACCTTCCCTCGCACCGTCACCACCGAAGGACGTCCCTCAATCGCCATGCCTTCGAATCCGTTGTAGTTGCAGTTGCTGTGCTGCGTCGCCGCAGACAACAAGCCCCGATAGCTCGTGTCGTAAATCACCAGATCCGCGTCACTGCCGACCGCGATCGTCCCCTTTCGCGGAAACAGTCCGAACAACTTCGCCGCCCGCGTACTCGCCGCATCCACGAAGCGATGCAGATCCAGCACCCCGCGGCACACGCCGTTCGTATACAGCAGATTCACGCGCTCTTCGATCCCCGGGATCCCGTTCGGAATCGCCGTGAACGCATCCTTGCCCAGCAACTTCTGCTCGACATCAAACGGACAATGATCTGTTCCGACGGTGTCGATAAAGCCCTTCGCCAGCGCATCCCACAGGACCTTCTGGTTCCGCTTCTCACGCAGCGGCGGGGACATCACGTGCTTCATCCCCTCCACGCCGGGCCGCTCCGCATACGTCTTGTCCAATAGGAAATGCGGCAGCACCGACTCGATCCAGATCCGCGTACCTCGCGACTTCGCAGCCATCGCAGCATCGAGCGCGCCCTTCGACGACAGATGCACGACATACCCCGCCGCGCCCGTCGCATCGAGGAACGTCGCAAACCGGTTCGTACCCTCAGCCTCCACCGACTCCGGACGGCTCGGTTCATGCCACTCGGGACCCGTCTTCCCCTCCGCGAGCAACACCTGCTGCAGCCGCCCGACCAGTTCCGCATTCTCGCAGTGCGCCGTCACGATCACACCCAGCCGCCGTGCGAGATCCATCGTCTGATACATCTCGCCATCGTCGACGCCAAAGAAATTCTTGTACGCCAGAAAGATTTTGAACGAAGTCGTGCCGTCCGCTACGACCTCCCGCAACTGACCCTCGGTCAGATGCGGATCGAACTTCGTGACTGACATGTGGAACGCATAGTCACACGCGCTCGAACCCTCAGCCTTGGACTTCCACAGCTGATACCCCTCGAGCGTGTCATCCAATCTCGACGGGCAGACCATCTCGATGAATGTCGTCGTCCCACCGATCAGCGCCGCGATACTGCCCGTCTCATGCGTATCCTTCGCAAAGGTCGACATGAACGGCAGATAGATATGGACGTGCGGATCGATGAACCCGGGGAACACCAGCTTTCCGGTCGCGTCGATGATCTCCGTATCCGCTGGAACCTCGAGGTTCTCACCGATGCGTGTAATCGTCTCGCCGGCTGCGTAGATGTCCGCGCGATACCGCGAGTCGGCCGTCACGATATCCGCATTGCGAACCAGCAAGCCTTTAGTGGACATGGATGCCGGCCTCCTTGCGATACTTCTTCATCTCGTCCCAGTCCTGCGCGACCTCCGGCTTTGCCTGCACCAGTTGATCCCACGTGATGGGATCGCGCCCAGACGGGACCTCCACCATCGAAATACACCGTTCCACCGGACACACGTTGTAGCAAAGCCGGCATCCCACGCAATCTTGCTCGCGCACGCGCGGCGACGGCCGCATCTCAACCGCCTCCTGCCTGCCATTCGCACTCGCGTCGTACGCATACGGCTGCACCACATGCCCCTGCGCATCCAGCAAATCGATGCACTGATGCGCCGCATCGTTGCACGCCACATAGCAGAGGTTGCATCGAATGCACTTCTGCTCGTTGATCCGCGCCACGGCGCGGAACGAGAGATCGAAATCCTTGAAGTCGGAAATCCGGCGCAGGCTCTTGCCGCGAAAATCCTCGATCGTCGCAAAGCCCTTCGAGTCCATCCAGTTCGACAGGCCATCGCACAGGTCCTCGACGATGCGGAACCCGTAATGCATCACCGCCGTGCAAACCTGCAGACTACTCGCACCCAGCAACAGGAACTCCGCTGCATCGCGCCAGGTCGCAATACCGCCCATCGCGGAAATCGGCAAGCCCGATGCGCGCACCGTCTCATCCGTGCCCAGAGCCGCCACCATATTCAGCGCAATCGGCTTCACCGCCGGACCCGCGTATCCGCCATGCCCGCCCTTGCCGCCAATGCTTGGACTCAACTCCAGCGTGTCGAGGTCCACGCCCGTGATCGAATTGATCGTGTTGATCAGCGACAGCGCATTCGCGCCCGCAGCAATCGCCGCCCGCGCCGGACCCACGATGTTCGTGACATTCGGCGTCAGTTTCACGATCACCGGGATCTTCGCGACCTCCATCACCCAGCGCGTGATCTGCTCGCAGTATTCCGGCACCTGCCCCACGGCCGCGCCCATGCCGCGTTCACTCATGCCGTGCGGGCAGCCGTAGTTCAACTCGATCCCGTCGGCTCCCGTATCCTCGATCTGCCGCACGATGTCGCGCCACGCTTCGGGCTTCGATTCCACCATCGCCGAAACCAGCACCGCGCGATCCGGCCACGCCCGCTTCACCTCCGCGATTTCGCGCAGATTCACTTCCAGCGGCCGGTCGGAGATCAGCTCGACGTTATTGATCGCAAGCATCCGCTGCGGTCCGTGATGCCACGCGCCATAGCGATTCGAAACGTTCAACACCGGCGGACCAATCGTCTTCCACACCGCGCCGCCCCAACCCGCTTCGAACGCGCGATGCACCTGCGCGCCGGAATTTGCAGGAGGAGCCGAAGCAAGCCAGAACGGATTCGGCGAGCGGATGCCCGCAAACGTGACGCTCAGATCAGCCATGCTTCGTCAACTCCTCGTGAATCGCCGCCGCGGCGAGTTTGCCGTCCTGTACCGCCATCACCGTCGACGCCGCATTCTTTGACCGGATGCAGTCACCGCCCGCATAAATTCCCGGCACATTCGTCTGCAACCGCGAATCCACTTTGATGAATCCGCCGCTGGTCGTCTCGAGCCCGAAAGCCGGCTGCTTGCGTTGCCCGACAGCCTTGATGATCTGGTCGGCAGGGATCAGGAACTCCAACCGTGGCTCGGTCGGCCGCGACAACTTGCGCCCCGAAGGATCGATCTCTTTGTTGAGTTCCATGCGAAGGCAGAACAGCCCCTCGCGCGCGGCACGAACCGGTTGCGCGAGAAAGCGGAACTCCACGCCTTCCTTCTTCGCGAACTCGTATTCATGGTGGTATGCAGTCATCTCGCCGGACGACCGCCGGTAGACCATCGTCACGTGTTCCGCGCCCATTCGCTTGGCGATCGTCGCACAATCAATCGCGGTGTTCCCCGCCCCGATCACCACGACGTTCCGCCCCACCTTTAGATTCTGCGGACGCAGTTTGCTCTGTTCGATGTACTCGAGCCCGTCGATCACAAACTCTTCGCCGGTCATGTCCATTGATTGCGTGGCGCCAAGTCCGATGCCCACAAACATCGCGTCGAAGCGCTTGCGCATCACCTGCACATCCGTGATCGTAACCTTCGACTCGATCTTCACCCCGAGCCGTTCGATCATCGCGACCTCGGCCAGTGCGGCCTCAATCGGCTCGCGCAGGCCGATAATCCCGTAGGTCGACAATCCGCCCGCAAGGTCGCGCTTCTCGAAAATCGTGACTGCGTGACCTCGCCGCGCGAGTTCACCCGCACACGAGAGTCCCGCAGCGCCGGCTCCTACCACTGCCACTTTGCGGCCCGTCGACGCCGCGATCTGCACCAGCGGACGCTCCTGCGCATATGCATGATCCATCGCGTACCGCTGCAGCCTGCCGATGGCGATCGGCTTCTGGTCCCGGCCCAGCACACATGCGCCTTCGCACAACTCCTGCACGGGACACACGCGCGCACACGTCGCGCCGAGCAGGTTGGAATCCAGGATCGCGCGCGCGGAACCCGACAGATTCCCGGTCTCGATCTTCTTGATGAACTTCGGAACGTCGATATGCGTGGGACACGCGTGGGTGCACGGCGCGTCGTAGCAGTACAGACAGCGGCTGGCTTCGATCACTGCCTCGTGTGTCGACAACGGCGGCAGCAGTTCGCCAAGCGGAGTGCGTTCGCTCACGTACCTATTGTGCGTCAGGCGAGCGGGTATTTCCACGGCTCGCGATAGGCGCGCCGCAGCAGCTTATTGCCTTCTGCATCACCGGGACACTGCGAACCATCCCATTTGATGCTGCGTCCCAGACGCCAACTCACCATACCCAGCAGCGCCGCGTTCGTCGCGCGATAGCCGATTTCGATATCCCGCACCGGCCGCCGCTTCTTGCGAATCGCGTCCATGAAATCCGCCCACAACTCGCGAATGTTCTGCCCGTCAGGATCATTCAACTGCGGATCCACGTGAATCACCTTCTCGGACTTCTTCGCCGGATACCACGTCCAGCCGTCGCGCCAGCCCATGTGGAACGTGCCATTGGTCCCATAGAAGTACGCGCCGATCAGATGCTGCTCCGCGTTGTTGCCCGCATAGTGCCGCTGCTCCCACGTCGCGGTGAAGGTTTCGAACTCATACGTCACCACCTGCGTGTCCGGCGCATCCGTCGTGTCCTGCCGCACGAAGCGGCCGCCGGTCGAATATACCGACTTCGGATGCGTCTCCTCCGTCCACCACAGCACCTGATCCATCCAGTGCACTCCCCAGTCACCGAGCGTGCCATTCGCGTAATCGAGAAACTGCCGGAATCCCCGCGGATGAATCGCCTTGTTGAACGCTCGCTTCGGCGCAGGACCCAACCACAGATCCCAATCCATCCCCGCAGGAGGCTCGCTGTCCGCGACCTTCGTCCCCGCCCCGCCGGCCGCATGTGCGAACGTTCGCACCATGCCGATCTTACCTACCTTGCCGGACTTCAGGAACTCCATCCCCGTAATCGGATGCGGCGACACACGGCGATGCAGGCCCACCTGCACCAGGCGGTCCGACTCGCGCGCCGCGCGAACCATTGCCTTGCCTTCATCGATCGTGTGCGAGATCGGCTTCTCGACATACACATGCGCGCCGCTCTTCACCGCCGCAATCGTTGGCAGCGCGTGCCAGTGATCCGGAGTCGCAACGATCGCAATATCCGGACGCTCCTTCTGCAGCATCTCGCGATAATCGCGATACCGCCGCGGCGTATCGGATGACAACTTCGCGATCTCCGCACCGGCCTTCTCCATCTGGTTCGGATCCGGATCAGCGAGCGCGACGGCCGTGCATTCTCCGCACGCCAGCGCCTCGCGCAGGATGTTCATGCCCCACCATCCCGAACCAATCAAGGCAGTCTTGTACTTCTTGCCCGGCTGGGCGTTGAGCAGCGGCGCTGCAGATAGCGCGGCCTGAAAAAATACTCGGCGATTCATCGGCTGTTGCCGGGCATTCTATCGCGTTCCGTTGAATCGATAGAGCGCGGCGCCGGTGCGGATGTACACGCAGCCACCCGATAGCGCGGGAGTCGCGTGAACCGGCTCATCGAGCGCCTTCGTCGACAGCACGTCCCAACCGGCGCCGTCAGCCTTCAATACCGCAATCACCCCGTCTTCATTGGCCAGAT
The DNA here is from genome assembly GCA_964627455.1 of uncultured Solibacteraceae bacterium. Classification (GTDB taxonomy): domain Bacteria; phylum Acidobacteriota; class Terriglobia; order Bryobacterales; family Bryobacteraceae; genus F-183. Next base: position 54,150 of record CAZVKC010000025.1, read on the forward strand.
AGAGCTTGCCGTCCGCCGCCACCGGTGAAGCAGAATAGCCGCCCGAGGCTCCCGCAACTCGCCCGGTCTTCAGCAATCTTCCGGTCGCCGCATCGAACGACGACAGGATCCCGCCATTCTTCACGCTGTACAAAACGCCGTCCACCAGCACGAGACTCGGCACGATGTACGAGAAGCTCTTCTCATACCGCCACAACTCTCGCGGCGGCGCGCCACTCGGATTCAGCTCATAGGCCATCAATCCGTTCAGGCCAAGCGTTTCACGCTGCTTTTCGTCCCACTCTTCCTGCGTGACGACGCCATCGCGATTGCCTTTGTATTTGCCCACGCCGCGCATGAAAGCGTCATCGCCGTATTCATCGGGTGACAAGACGCCATCTTTGTTCTTGTCGAGCCGCGCGAGCCGCCCGGCAAACGGCGACGGCCCCTCGGATCCATATCCAAAGAAGTACAGCCGGTTGCCATCCACGATCGGACTCGCCACGATCGTCGGCGGCAGCCCCGCCTGAGTCAGCGTGCGCTTGCCATCCGAAATCCGATGCGTGCCGATCTGCCCGCGGCTCACGGTGAGGATCTGCGATTGGTACACCAGCGGACTGCCCCAGGCGTCCACTTCCCCGCGCGGCGTCTTCCATCGGATCTCGCCATTGCGCAGGTCGAACGCGGCGATGTACGAATCATCCACCTGATCAACGACCACAATCAGCCGTCCCTCCGCGACGATCGGCGAAGCCCCGAGTCCCATCACGTTGGTGAAGGGACCGAGCCGGACTTTCCAGCGCAACCGCCCGGCTGGATCGTACGAAACCAACCCGAAGTCCTTGAAGAACACGTAGACGTTGACGCCGTCCGTCACGGGACTCAACGCGGCGGCATGGTTCAACGCGTTGACGGCCTCCGAATGCACGGGCTCGACGAAACGCTCCCAAACCAACGCGCCTGTCGCACGATCGATGCACTGCGTGTAGAGTTTGCCGCCTTCGGCCCCGGACAGGAAGACGTGCTTGGAGGTGAGAACCGGCGAGGACTTGCCGGGCCGTGCAGGCGTTCTCCAGGCGGGCCTATCCAATGCGCTCGGATACCCGGCAGTATCGCGAGCAACGCCTGAGCCATTCGGACCGCGGAACCGCGTCCAAGACTCGGCCTGCGCGAACGCAAGCCCGCCGCAGCACAACAGCAACAAGACAACTGGATATCTCAAGGCGCTTCAGTCAACGATATGCTATACCAGGCTCGGCCCGCTACGGGGGCGTCGCCATACGCGATCTTGACGCAGCGCAGCGACTTCGCCTGGCACGCGATCATCGTCGAATCGCGGAACTCCTCGATTTCGAACTCGTGATCCCGCAACACGCCGTCCAAATCGTCTGCGACATCCGACTTTTCGGCCGGCATTTCCCAGGTCCCGTGGGCCCCGGCAACAGCTTTCGGAAGCCGCAGCCATTCCGGCGCGGGGTCCATCGATACCTTCGTCGCCAGCAGCCTGACCGGCACACGTTTCTTGATGTCGTCCGAGTCCAGGGCGAACTCTTTGCCAGTGCGCTTGTGCCGGATGTGGATCTTCCCATCCGTCCCGATGAACAACATCTCGAACTCGGGATTCGACGCCGCCATCTCGCTACGAGCCTTATCCAGGATCCAGAAGAATCCCCCGAACAGCGCGCCGTACAGCAGCACGATAAACACCACGCCGCCGATGGTCAGCGCCCAAACCCAACGGGGAATCTTCCTCGACGGCAGCGGTGGCGGAGGCATCGTCCTATTGCTGCGGCTGCGGAACTTCGCGAATCGACACCGGCCGCGGACCACTGCACGTCTGGTCATCCTGCGAGGGTCCGCCGCAGATGCGAACATCCGTCGTCATCGTCGGCAGATCCGCCGGCACGACGATCGTCACCTGCTGAATGCCGATGAGTCCCGGCGCAACACCTGCATACTCCGGTTGCGGCACATCCCGGTCATGGATCTTCGCAGTGTACACACCGGCAAGCGGCAGTCCCGTGCCAAAGATGTTCAACTTCGCGCCCGCCTGCACGGGACTGAACTCCGTGTTGATCGAGAAGTCTTCGTTGAGCAGGTAATTCGGAAAGATCGCCGGCGCCGAATTCGCGAAGTAACAGTAGAACGAGGCGCTCGACACGCCGTCGGAAATCACCGTCACGTTCGCATTTGGAAGTTCCTTCAACTCTAGTGGGACCTGCACGAGAATCTCTTCCGGATTCACTGAGATCACGCGCCCGGCCGCTGAGTTGAAGTACACTTCGACCTTCGAGCCACCGAATCGCGCGCCCGTAACCGCCGCCAGCGAACCCGCCACCAGCGGACCCGGCACACGATTCGCAGCGTTCGTCACCGCTTGAATGAACGGCGTCGGCGGAGGTCCCACCGAGACCCGCATCGTCACTCGTGTGATCCACTTGCCCGTTATCGGACCCGCGTCGATCACGATCTGCGCTTCGTAAGTTCCAGGCATCAATCCGCCCGGCGACATCTGCAGTTGGATCGTCTCGTTGTTGATGCCTGCCTGCGGCGTAATCTTGAGCCACGAGTTGTTGCCGCCCGACAGATAGGTGAAGGACGCACTCCACAACAGGTTCCCACTGCCCGAGTTGGCGATCGACAGATACCGGTATTCAGCCGCGCGCGAATTATCCGTAGTGACCTCGATCGCGTTCTGATTCACGGCCAGGCGCGGGAAATAGTACGCGTTGCAGTCCGTCAGGATCGTGCAATCGGTCAACGGCGCCAGCGTCGAAACAAAGCGCGGGATGTGCGTATTGGCGCCGGTCCGCACTTCGGCCATCGACGACAGCGACGCGAGCAATACGTCCTCGCGAATCGCCGTGAACGCATCCACGCTCTGCGCAGGCAAGTCGAGGAACGACGGGATCAGCGCACTCTGGCGGCGCGTCGGCTCGGCGTCGATCACTTCGTACACCGCGTATCCTGTGCCGTCGTTGTTGTACGAAATCTCAGCCAGTTGGTCGAAGAAATTCAGCGCGCCGGAGTTCGGCAGTTGTGACGGTTGTCCGAAACCGCCGTTGGCGTCGGCGCCGGATACGCGGACCAGCAGCAGCGTATGCCTGCTCGGATCGTACAAGCCCCCGCTCGGCGAAAAACCAAAATCGCCCGCCGATGTTGGATTCGTCGAATCCGTGCCCACCACAAACCGCGGCGTGAAAATCCGCGCACTGGCCGGCAGCCCCGCATAGCGAAGGATGATGCGCGTCCCCGAGTTCGCGTTCTGCCCGGTGACATCACTCAGCGGCGCGAACGCGCTGGGAAATCCCTCGGTCACGCGCATAGTCGAGTACAGGGTCCCCTGTGACACAGCGCCCGGCACGCCAAAACCTTCCGGCGACGGAGAACCCGCAGTCGAACACACCAGTTGCGACGTACCCGTCACGTACAACCCGCGTTGCACCGTCCCCACCACGAAGCCGTTGGTGAGAAACGAAACCAGGGCGCCAGAGTTGAACGTCAGATTCGCCACGATGCTGGCAAAATTGTTCGGATTCAACTGGGTCGCCGCCGCGCGAACGTTCTGCATCCGCAGATTGACCTTGCCTTCGTTCGACAGCGGAACCGACACCCCCGCCCACAGCAGGCTCTGCGAAGGTCCCGGCCGCGACGGCACGTTCACCGGAACAAAGCCCGATCCGTTGTCGATCAGCAGCACGGCGTCGGAGGTTCCGTTATCGTACACGCGGTTGGTGATGGCGACGTTGAGGAAAATGCTGAGATTGCCGGTGATGACGGCGTTCGGCTGCCCGCCGAAGCAGTTGAGAGTAATGTCGCCGGTCCGCTCGGTGATCCCTTCCGCCCGCACCAGTAGCGGATTCGCGGAAGCCTGGCAGGACAGGATCGTGGCCTGTCCATAAAGTGTTGCGCTCGCGACGGCGGCGGCGGCCAAAAGGGTCCTGAGGGACATAATCACCCAATTTCAGGGTACTGCCCCGTGCAAACCGTGTCCATGAGGTATTTCGCTCAGCGACACCGGGATAATCAAACCATTTCAAACAGAAAATGTTTGAAACAATTCGGACGAATTACCGCAGGTTCGTGGCGGTGGGTTTTGGCCGCGTCGTGCCGCTCAACACCGCCACATTCGGATCCGCGCCGGCCGGAAATGCGATTTCCGTAAACCCGACATTCATCTCTTCATAGCTCTGGTCGCCCCACTGCACGGACTTCTTCGGATCCGGATTCGCCGGGTTGTTGGCTGAGTTGTCGAACACCGCCGTGTAATCGAGCCGCGTACCCTTTGGCAGCCGCACGGGCTTGGCCAGAAAGTACGTCGTCTGCCAGTTGAAGTCGTACTTCGGCACGTGCAGCAGCGGCTCCGAACGCCCGTCCGGAAACGCCGCCGTCACCGTGAACGCCTTGCCGCGGAAGTGCATGTGCGGCTGCAGTGAGATCAACTCGACCTCCCGCTGAAACGTCGCACTCACGCGCGACACGTAATTCGCCTCACCCGGCGGGATCTCGAGATTCGCATCCGCGGGCGTAATTGTCATCACTCGCTCGCGCGGGGCCGCTGAGGCAAAATAGATCCCCAGTTCCGATGAATCCGCCACCTGCTTCCCAGCCGGCGTGTAATGGATCTCGAACACGATGTCCGAACCTTTGCGCAGCAGCTTGCCCCGGCTGTTTTCCCACGCAATCGGCATGTACCCGGGCTCGTAGCCCAACAGCAGTTCCCGGCGGTCCGTCTCCTGCTCATCGGGACGCCGCGCCGCCCGTTCGGCACGCGTGGCCTGATACGTCACACCCTTGGGCGCGTCCTTCAGGTAGCTCGAACCCGGCGGCCGGATGAACGCATTCATGTGATGCACCACCGCGCGCTGGTCGATCTTCCATTCCGCCGCGCGGATCCACTTATCTTCCGGGAAATTCGTGCCGCTCACCAGGAACACATAATCCAGAACGCCATTCGCCGCCACGACGTGTGCCGGGACTTTCACGACCAGATCCGGTTTTCCCAGCTTCCATCCGCTCTCTGTCGCCGGTACGCGAATCGTGGCGCCGCTTCCTTCGGGAGCCCCCGCGTCCACCCAACGCACGACGCGATCCACCTCATCCCGCGTGAGTGCCCGGCTGTTCGCGATATGCGCGCTCTTCGCCGGATCCGCATGCCACGGCGGCATCGACTGCTTGAGCACCGACGCACGAATCGCCTTCGCCCACGGCCGGATCTCCGCGTAAGACGTCAGCGGCATCGGCCCGATTTCACCCTTCTGGTGGCACGCAACGCAGCGCTTCTCAAATACGGGAGCTACATCGGCAAAGCCTGCTCCGTACAACAAGGCGGGGAGCACAGAAAGAATGTAGACCGGGTGCATACGCGGCATATCAAAGCAATGATAGCCGATGGGCGCCAACACGGCTCCACGAATAGCTGGCCGTCTTGGCGAGCCGTACAGGGAGACAGGCGGAGAAGCCGCTCAAGCCGAACCCTTAAGGGCGAAGGTCGATGCCGCCGGACCGGCTTTGGCGTGGCTGAGAATTCACTTCGGACCTTTGCGAGACGTCCGCAGCCCTAGAGCTTTGATCGTCTTCGACAGGTGCACCGGGTGGATATCCAGCAGTTGCGCCGCCTCGATCTGGCTGCCGCCGGCCTGTTCCAGCGCCCGCTGGATCGCCCGCCGCTTCGCCTCGGTCAGCACCGCGTGCAGAGAGTCCGGGCGGTCGCTTAGGTCGAGCCCAACAGTCTCGAGAAGCTCAGGAAAGTCCTCCGGAACCATGACGTCGGTGACGCCCATCACCACGGCTCGCTCGATCGCGTTCTCCAGTTCCCGAACATTGCCTGGCCATTCGTAACGGCACAGCAGATCCCGGGCTTTCGGCGCGATCCCGGTCACCCTGCGCTTGGTTCGCTTGCGGAACTTCTCGAGAAAGTACGCCGCCAGCACCGGGATGTCCTCCGGATGCTCGCGTAGTGCAGGCATGCGGATCGGAATGACATTGAGCCGGAAGAACAGATCCTGGCGGAAGGTCTTGTGCCGGACCATATCCTTCAGATCCCGGTGTGTCGCCGCGATCAGCCGCACATCGATCTTAATCGGCTTCGATCCTCCCAGTCGCTCGATCTCCCGCTCCTGGATCACCCGCAGCAGCTTTGCCTGCAGGGGCGTCGAAAGCTCTCCGATCTCATCCAGGAAAATCGTGCCGCCCTGCGCCAGTTCAAACTTTCCCTTCTTCTGCATCAACGCGTTCGTGAAGGCGCCCTTCTCGTGTCCGAAAAGTTCGGATTCAATCAGCGTTTCCGGGATGGAAGCACAGTTGATCGCAACAAACGGGCGGATCGCGCGATCACTGTTGAAGTGAATCGCTCGGGCAGCCAATTCCTTGCCGGTGCCGCTCTCGCCCAATACCAATACGTTGGAATCCGCCGCGGAGGCCCGCGCAATGTGCTGCAATACCTGCCGGATTGGCTCGCTATCCCCCACCAGATCGTGGGTTAGGCCCAGATCCTCCCGCAAGCGCGCGTTCTCGCTCACCAGGGACTCAATGATTCGCAGGTTCGACAACGACAAGGCCGTGATGTTGCCGATCGCGGCCGCAAGTTCCAGATCCTGCTGGTCAAACCGGTGCAGGGGCGAATGAGAATCCAGGTACAGCACTCCAGACTTCGCCAGCGGAACCGCCACCAGCGAACGCACCGACGTGACGACCAGACTTTCGGACCCGCTGATCTCGGCCGGTACATCCCGCACCAGCATCGCGACACCGTCCTGAATCACCCGGTTCAGAATCATCCGGCTCACGGGTCGCGTAACACCGCCTGATCGGGACCACGTCCTCTCCGCGACAATCGAACCGTCCGAATCATCAACCAGAATCAGTGCTCCCTGCTCAGCGCTCGTCATCTCTCGTACGGCTTCGAACACGTTGCTTTCCAGCGACTCCATGTCGCGGACCGAAGCAATCGACCGCGCAAATCGCAGCAATCCCGAAAGATCGCGCAGCTCACGCCCGCTCGGCGCAACCGGCACTGGAGCCAGATACCGGCTTTCGGCCGGGCGCAGAATGATCGAGTGGGTGTCGTTGACGTCCAGCGGAAACGACGTCAATGACTGTGTCATCGGAAGATGACGCAGAAACCGGAACTCGGAAGATCCGGCGCGCAGGATATCCCCTTCGGACATCCTGATCTCCTGTTGTACGGGCCGGCCATTTAGAAAGGTCTGGTTCCGGCTGCCCAGGTCGCGAACGAAAAACTTGTCTCCTGTTCGTTTGATGAGGAAGTGTCGCCTCGAGAGTGCGGAGTCGAGTATCGCGACTCCATTGTTCGGATCACGGCCGATCGCTGTTTCGCCCTCGTGCAGTTCAATGGATTGCCCACGCAGCGGTCCTGACTCTGCGACAAGCCAATATGGGGATCCGCTCAGGTGGGGGTCTGAGGCGCCAGGCATTTACGTAGCGAGTATATCGCAAATGGCAGGCAAGCGAACCCGTTAATAACAAAGCTATTCCATCCGGACTCGAATTAGCCTTTTTGCTAAGTTTCGCACTCCACCGGCCACCCTCAATCCCGTCAACCTCCTGCAATCGAACACTTTACAGAGACGAACCGGCTCTGGCGCCCGGATTGCACCATCGGGTACTTCGTTTTATTGCAAGTCCATTCTGAACGGTTCGTCGGCCCCCCGCCCGAATCGGATTCTGAAACCGGTGAGTTCGCTCACCGGTTTTTTTCTTTCAATCACCCGTGAGTACTGGAGTACTATCAGACTCCGTTCTTCAACTTAATCCACATTTCAGGTGTTTTCCCTAGACGAGAGTCAGCTTCTTCCGTATAATGAGGTTGGCTGCCGCACCAGCCTATCTCTGGCTAAAGGAGGAGATCGATCATGAAGGTTAAGTCGAACCTGAAGACTGGTTGGGCGATTTGGGGTGGTTGATCCATACCGATCGTTTAACTAACTGAGAAGTGCACAGGCCAGCGGTTGTCTCAGCCTCCGCTGGCCTGAATCATTTTAGGGCTTCAGAAACTGATCCACAGGCAAAGCCTTCGGCGTCATCCGCGCCACCCGGATCGCTCCGCGGAACCAGTCCACACGGTTGATCCGCACGCCTGCCGATGTCTTCCCTTCCCCCTGTGGCGACAATGCAACTTCCGCTTTTCCCTGCAACACTCCATTGACGTAATGCCGGAACTCCACTCCGTCGTATACAGCCGCAACGTGCGCCCACTTGCCGAGCGGATGCAGTTTAGTTCGATCAATCAACGTCTGGTGACCACTGTCGGAATGGGCATAACTGTCCAAACACCATTGGTCGCCAATCAAGCGGGTCTCGAGCAGCAACCGGTTCTGGCTGCCGTCCTGCTGCAGATGGAAGACGCGCTGTTCCGGACGCCCACCCGGATCCGGTCGAAACACCAACTCCAGCGTGAACGCCTTCGCTCCCGCCAGCGGATGCACGGGCAGCAATAGCGCATCCCCTTTCCCGTCGAACTCGACGACCCCATCCACTACCTTCGGTGACCCGAGGATCTCCGGCTTGTGTCCGCCGATCCGGTCCAACCGGTCGAAGGTCCACACCGTCTGCGCGAAACTCGCCGGAATCCAGACCGCCGAAAAGAAGAACAAGCATCGTGCCAGTAGCATCATGACAGCGCCCAGCGTATCGCATCGGCTACACTGTCGGGATCATGCGCCGCATTTCCGTCCTGCTCCTTCTCGCATCCGCCGCCGTCACCACCATGGCTACGGCAGCCGCGCCCCGGACTGAAATCCTCTGGGATAAGTACGGCGTCCCGCACATCTTCGCCGACAGCATCGAGAACATGTTCTATGCGCATGGCTGGGCGCAAATGCAGAACCACGCGGACCTCCTGCTTCGCCTCTACGGCGAATCCCGTGGCCGCGGCGCCGAATACTGGGGCGAAGAGAAGCTGCCGCTCGACCGCTGGGTTCGCACCAACAACGTGCCGGAACTCGCGAAGCAGTGGTATCAGGCGCAGGATCCGCAATTCCGCCGCAATCTCGACGCCTTCGCGCGCGGCATCAACGATTTCGCCAAAGCGCATCCGAATCACACCAGCCCCGCCTACCGCGTGGTGCTGCCTGTGTCCGGCGTCGATGTCGTGGGCCACACCTTGCGCGCGGTCCACTTCATGTATATGGGCTCGCAGGCGCGCATGAAGAACGAAGTCGGCCGGCTCATCAAAAGCAAGCAACTCGCCTCCATCGCCGGCGACGATCCCAACCTCGCCGAACCCCTCGCCGCCGCGGGTTCCAACACCTGGTCCGTTGGACCCTCACGTTCCGCCAGCGGCAAGGCGATGCTCATCATCAACCCACACCTGATCTGGGAGGACTTCTATTCTTATATGGAGGTCCACCTCACCGCCCCCGGCTACGACCTCTACGGCGCCCCGCAAATCGGCTTCCCCGTACCCGTCATCGGATTCAACCGCCACAGCGGCTGGGGCCGCACCGTCAACACCATCGACACCGTGGACTTCTATCGACTCACCGTCCGCAACAACAGCGCCTACGAATTCGACGGCGCCCCCAGGGACTTCCAGCGCGAAACCAAAACCATCAAGGTGAAACAGAAAGACGGAGCGATGCGCGAAGAGAAACTCGAAGTCCGCAGCAGCGTCCACGGACCCGTCGTCTTTGACGAACAGGGCGTCACCGTCGCGATGCGTGTCGCCGGACTCGACCGCCCCAGAATGCTCGAGCAATGGTTCCGGATGGGCGGCGCCCGCAATCTCGAAGAATTCAAGGACGCCATGCGCATGGTCTCGGTGCCGATGTGGCACGCAAACTATGCGGATGCCGAAGGCCACCTGATGCTGCTCTTCAACGGCGTGGTTCCGAAACGCGGCATGGGCGACTGGAGCTACTGGTCGGGAGTCGTGCCCGGCGATACATCAAAAACCCTCTGGACCTCGTACCACACGTTCGAAGAACTGCCGAAGTCCATCGACCCGCCGGCTGGCTTCAACCAGAACGCCAACGAACCGCCGTGGTACTTCACCATCCCGCAACTCGATCCTGCGAAATTCCCGCCCTACATGGCCCCGGGACCCGAGAAGCTCACCTCGTTCCGCACCACTCGTTCGTTGCGCATGATCTCCGAAGACAAGTCGATCACCTACGACGAACTGCTCGCGTACAAACACTCGACACGCATGGAACTCGCCGACGCCGTGCTGCCGGACCTCCTGGCCGCAGCCAAATCATCCACGGATCCGTTGATTCAGGAAGCCGCCGCAGTCCTTGAAAAATGGGATCGCTGCGCGGAAGTCGACAGCCGCGGAGGCGTCCTCTTCGAACTCTACGCCGACCGAGGACTCGGCACAGGCGACGGCCTCAACGACATCTTCAAAGTGAAGTACGACTACCGCCGTCCGCTCGAAACCGCCCGCGGACTCGCCAATCCGCAAGCCGCGCTCGTCGCGTTGAAGCAAGCCGCCGAAGAATGCAAGCGGCTCTACGGCGCGCTCGACGTACCCTGGGGTGACGTCCACCGCTATCGCCGCGGCAACCTCGACATCCCCGCCAACGGCGCACACGGCCGCCTCGGCGTCTTTCGCACGATGCAGTTCGCGCACAAAGCCAACAACCGCTTGTATGCCTCGCACGGCGAAACATTCGTCTGCGCGATCGAGTTCGGCGCGCCGCAGAAAGCCCAATGCCTGCTCGGCTACGGCAACGCCTCCCAGCCGGGCTCCAAACACATCGAAGATCAGTTGCCGCTGATGCAGCAAAAGAAACTGCACCCGGTCTGGCGCGAGCGCGCGGAAGTCGAAGCAAACCTCGAATCCCGCGAAACTCTGAGGTAACTCGTCGTGGGGCGGGA
>CAZVKC010000025.1:65067-82275 GCA_964627455.1 uncultured Solibacteraceae bacterium
TCGAAGCAAACCTCGAATCCCGCGAAACTCTGAGGTAACTCGTCGTGGGGCGGGACTTCAGTCCCGCCCAACACTAACCCAAGAACCCAAGCGTCGGAGTCGCAAAATTCGCCAGATTCGGAAACACCGAAGCAATCGCCGTCGCATCCAACCCGAACCACTTCGCGAACGTCGCGCCATACTGGTCGAGCGCCGTCGACGGGATCCACACGCCCCTTGAACCCGCATCATCCGGACCACCCAGCGCCATCACCGGGAACCGTCCGTACACATCGCCGCCCTGCACCGCGCCGCCCAACACAAGGTGATGGCTCCCCCACGCGTGATCACTACCAGACCCGCTCGGCTGCAGCGTCCGGCTGAACTCCGACTCGGTGAACGTCGTCACCTTGTCCGCGATCCCCAACTCGACGGTCGCGTTGTAGAACGCCAGCATCGCCGCCGACAGTTGCGACAGCAGATCCCAATGCTGCCAGGCCTGTGAACCATGCGTATCGAATCCATCGAGCGAACAGAAGAACACCTGCCGTTTCAGCCCGATCTGCGACCGCAACTGCAGGATCTGCGCGACCTGCTTCAGTTGATTCCCAATCGACGTCCCCGGGAACTGCGTCGTCAATGGCGTCGTGGATCCAAGTCCCTTGAGCATCCCGCTCAACGCAATCGCATCCTGCCGCACGCGATTCGCCGCCTGAATCAAACTCACGCCGCTATCCAGCGTGAGGATCTCCTGCACCGCCTGCGCGCGCGCCGCAGCAGCCGTATCCGGCCAGATATTCATCCCGTACATCGCCATGTCGTATCCGGGAATCAAACTCGCCGACTGCACCGCATTCCCGCGGCAAAACAACTGGGGACCCGCCATCGACACCGACGGAGGAAACGTCGACGCGCCATTTGCATACTGCATCGCATCGGCGACGCGCCCCGCCCAGCCGCTGCCTGCCGATCCATTCGGAACTCCCGCCTGCATCTGCACAATTTGATCCGAATGCGAAAACAGGTTCGTCGGCACAGGCACCGCATTCGCCAGAAACTGCGCGCGCGTCGTCGGCTGCACCAGCATCCCGACATTCGCCACTGCCGCGAACTTCTTCTGCGCCCACAGCGGATGAATCGCCGACAGGCCGCTCGATAGCGCATACGGAGTCCCATTCTGCGCGCTCACCTGCAGCAGTTGCGCGTTGCTATCCGGCAGCGCGAGCGTGCCGCGAATCGACTTGTACGCATTCCATTCGCTCTGCGTCTGCGGAATGATTGTGTTGTTCGCATCATTCCCGCCAAAGAGAAAGATGCACACTAACGCCTTGTAATCCGTGGGCGCCTGCGCGAGCGCATTGAATGCAGCAAAACGGCCGGCGCCAGCGAGCGTCGCGGCCGTGCGGAGGAAGGTTCTTCTGTTCGTCATCTCTTTGATATCTCCGTTGTCAGTTAGTACTGCACCGCGTACTGCCCGCTCAAAAACGCCAGATACAGCGCCGTCGTCACGCGTTGATTGTTGTCGTAAGCCGCCTGCAGCGCCTTTGTCATCGAGGTCCGCAAGGCGGACGTCATGCGCCCGTAGAACAGCCGTTGATTCACCGTGTCGAGCAGCGCATTGATATCGGATGCCGCGGCCTGATACGGCGTCAGATCGATCTTCGGATCTCCGTTCGGCGAACCCAGCATCTGATAAATCTCATTGCCAAGCAGCACCGACGTGGTCGGCGTATACACCTGGAACTCGGGTCCGAACATCGCCGCGTTATACGGTACGCGATACATCGGCGAGTAGTATCCGAACACCGACGGCGGCGAAGACAGCGGCATCCCCATCGTCGAGAAGATGTACCCGATCTGCGTCGCCGGCGAGATGGTCCCGCCCATCGCCCGCACAAACGAAACGTAGGCATAAATCGGATCCTTCACGCGTCCGCTGCTCGCGCCCGCCTGGTCATTGCGAGCCTCCGCATCGGTCAGGATCGCGCGCACCACCGCTTTCAGATCGCCCCGCACGCCCGCGCCGTTGTCGTTGAACACCTGCGCGACGCGTTGAATGTACGCAGGCGTCGGGTTGCTGCACACCATCGCGCGAATCAAGCGCGTCGCCAGAAACGGTCCGACATTCGGATGCTGGAACAGATTGTCGAGCACACCGTCAAGATCCTGCTGGATCGTCTGCCCGGCCGGCAGCACCGTGCCATTCAGCAGCGTCTTCGATGATGTGTCGTGGTTATTGGGGCGCGCCTCCATCTGCGGCGCCGAGAAATTCTCCCAGTTGTTGCTCTGCGGCGTGGACCCCGGCTCTGTCGGGTACGTCCAACCCGTCAACGCCAGCGCCACTTGCCGCACGTCTGCCTGAGTATACGTGGGAACCGGCTTGCCCGCGCCATCGAGTCTGGTCGAACCATCCAGGTTCAACTGCACCAGTCCGATCGTGAACAACTGCATCAGTTCGCGCGGATAGTTTTCATTGGCGCCACTGCCGAGACCGGGCTTGTTCGAATTCGCGAGATCCAGATACTTGCCCATCTGCGGGCTCAGCGTGATGTCCTTCAACAGGTTCCTGTAATTGCCAAACGCATACTTGCTGAGCAACTGCAGGTACGGCACGTACTCGTCCGGATAGATGTTCTTGTTGGCCGAAATCACGATCACGCCGCCCAGCGCCCAGGCAACGCGCTGCCGCAACTGATCCGGAGCCGTCGCCAACCGGTTCAACGTCTGCGCCCCAACCTCGGACATCCCGGCCGACATGGGGATCACCGTCTCCGGCATTGCGAACTGCTCATCCAACCACACGTTGACGCCCTTCTGCTGCACATCCGCAATCGCCTGCTGCGTAGGTCCAAACGCAGCCTGTTCCAGAAACCGCGCCGCAGCCGTATACGCGGGAGTCACCGGCGGCAGCGGAGGCGTCTGCAGCGTCACCGCCGCTTGCGCATATCGCGTCGAATCGGCCGTACTCGTTGCTCGAATCACGACAGAACTGCCACCAGCGGGCATCGTCGCCGGCGCCGTGTACAAACCCGCAGCCGTAATCGTACCCGCCGTCGCCGTCCAGGTCACCGCCATATTCGAAGTGAACTGCTGTGTCGCGCCCAGCGTCACCGTCGCTGTCGATGGCGTGACGGACACTGGAGCCAACTGCAGCGTGACGCTTGCCTGCGCGTACTTCGTCGGATCCGCCGTGCTCGTCGCGCGAACCGTCACCGCGGATCCCGAAGCGGGCATCGTCGCCGGAGCAGTATACAAACCAGCCGCCGTGATCGTTCCGGCCGTCGCTGTCCACGTCACCGGGTTGTTCGCGGTGAACTGCCGTGTCGCACCCAGCGTCACGTTTGCACTCGTAGGCGACACCGTCACCGTGATCGGCGCCGCCGCGCCAACCGTCACATTCACAGGCTGGCTGATCACCCCCCCGGGATTCGGATGCGCCACCGTGACCGCATAAGTACCCGCCGCGGCAAACGTCCCGCGCGCCTTCAGCGATGTCGAACTCACATAGGTCGTCGGCCATGCCACGCCATTCACGCGCACCACCGCGCTCGCCAGGAACGCGCTGCCGTTCAAGCTGATGTCCACTTGCGCTCCCGCGGCCAGACCGGTCGGATACACACTCCACACCCAGGGAACCGGCTGGGTGATCGTCACCGTCGCCGCGCCGGTGATGGTCGGATACGCAGTACTCGTCGCCTGCACCTGCACGACGTTATTCGCCGGAATTACAACTGGCGCCGTATACAAGCCAGCCTGCGTCACCGTACCAACCGTCGTATTCCCACCCAGCACCCCGTTGACCGACCACTTGATCGTGTTCGGCGAAAGCGGAACATACGCAGTAAATTGCCGCGTCGTCCCCTTCTCGACGCTCTCCGTCGTGTGATACACCACGATCTGAGCCTGTGCCGTACCCGCTGCCATCCAAAACAAAATCGACCCGATTTGTGAAATCAGCCGCATGAATGAGGACGCTCCTTATGAAGATCCATGTCCCGAGTGATCGGGATTTTCTCAAACCTCCAAGCGGGTGAATCCGCCGCAACCTGCCACAAAAAACGACATCTCAGGTTTCATATGGCGAACACGCGGCGAATTTCGTACGACCCTTAGGAACCCTGGAAATATGCGAAAATCGACCATCCGTATGGATCCCAGCCTCTACAACGAGGACCTCGCGCCGGTTCCACAAGCCAGGCGCACCTGGGGCGTCTACAGTTACGCCTCGCTCTGGGTCGCGATGAGCGTCTGCATCCCGACCTATATGCTCGCTTCCGGCCTCATCGCCGGAGGCATGAACTGGTGGCAGGCCGTCGGAACCATCCTGCTCGGCAATCTCATCGTGCTGGTCCCGATGCTGCTCAACGCGCATGCCGGCGCCGCGTATGGCATCCCCTTCCCGGTCTTTGTACGCGCGTCGTTCGGCGTCCGCGGAGCAAACATTCCTGCTGTTTTACGTGCGCTCGTCGCCTGCGGATGGTTTGGCATCCAAACCTGGATCGGCGGCCAGGCGATCCAGTCCATGATCTCGATCCTCTGGCCCGCCGCCAGTGGCGAACGACTCGTGTGGATCTGCTTCTTCGGCTTCTGGCTGTTGAACATGCTCGTCATCTGGATGGGCATCGAAACCATACGCTTCCTCGAAGGCATCGGCGCGCCCTTCATGCTCGGCGTCGGCGTACTGCTGCTCTGGTGGATGACCAGCAGGGCCGGAGGTTTCGGCCCCGTGCTCAGCGCGCCCGGCAAGTTCCAGTCGGCGGCAGAATTCTGGCGCTTCTTCGTACCCTCACTCACCGGCATGGTCGGCTTCTGGGCCACCGTCGCGCTCAACATCCCCGACTTCACCCGCTACGCCAAGGGCCAGCGCGAACAGATGCTCGGCCAGGCTCTGGGACTCCCCACCGCCATGACGCTCTACGCCTTCATCGGTGTCGCCGTCACGTCCGCATCGGTCGTGTTGTTCGGCGAAGCCATCTGGGATCCCGTCGCATTGATCGGCCGCTTCCGCGAACCCGTGCTCGCGTTCATCGCCTTGATCGCCATCCTTCTCGCGACGCTCAACACCAACGTCGCGGCCAACGTCGTCTCGCCCTCGAACGACTTCTCGAACCTCAACCCGCGCCTCATCTCCTTCCGCACCGGCGGCATGATCACGGGCGTCATCGGCATTCTGCTCATGCCCTGGAAACTACTCACCGACTACAGCGCCTACATCTTCGGATGGCTCGTCGGATACTCCGGCCTGCTCGGACCCATCGCCGGCGTCATGATCGCGGACTACTTCGTTATCCGCAAACGCCGTCTCCAGGTCGATGATCTCTACCGCCGCGGCGGCGTCTACGAATATCGCAATGGCGTCAATCCCGCCGCGCTGTGGAGCCTCGCCGGCGGCATCGTCATCGCGCTCCTGGGACTCGCCCTTCCGCCCCTGCGCTGGCTCTACGATTACGCCTGGTTCGCGGGATTCACCGTCGCCGGAGGATTGTACAGATTACTCATGCGCGGTTCACGCTAGAGTAGAAATACACTCGAAATGCCGGTTCTGACGCCGCCCAACCCGCCGCAGCAGCCGCAGCCGCCATCGGCCACCGGGGAGTTCTCCGCAACCGGGCAGTTCCGCGCGGGTTCGTCGTCGACCAACACCCCGCCGCTTGGCTACCGCCTCAGCCTCGCGACCATCGCGGCCACCGCTGCGGTCGCACTTCTGTACTTCGGACGCGTCTTCTTTATCACTGTCATCATCGCGGTGATCATCGCGTTTCTGCTCGACCCGGTCGTACTCTTCTTCATGAAGCTGCGCCTCGGCCGCGGACCTGCCAGCTTCGTCGTCTGCAGTCTCGCCGTGCTCGTCTTGTACCTCGGCATACTGGGACTCGTCACCGAAACAGCCTCGCTTGCCGAAGACGTCCCAACCTATTCGGAACGAATCAGCGTACTCGCCGACCAAGCCATCGCCAGACTCGAAGATTTCGAGAAAGGCGTCACCGCCGCGATCTTCCCCAAGCGCGCCAAACCTCCCGAGCCAACGCCCGTCGACCCGCGTAACAAGCGCCGCCGCATCCCCGACCCGGCGCCTCCCCCGGCTCTGCCCGGCGCAATTCAGGAAGTGCGCATTCGTCCCGAACCAACGCCGCTCTACAAGATCGTCTACGACTACGTCTCGTCGCTGTACAACGTCCTGTTGATGGCGTCATTCGTGCCGTTCCTCGTCTACTTCATGCTCGCCTGGCGCGATCATCTGCGTACGC
The DNA here is from genome assembly GCA_964627455.1 of uncultured Solibacteraceae bacterium. Lineage (GTDB taxonomy): Bacteria > Acidobacteriota > Terriglobia > Bryobacterales > Bryobacteraceae > F-183. Next base: position 71,295 of record CAZVKC010000025.1, read on the forward strand.
GATTCATCTCGATCTTCCGCGGCGAACTCCGGCTATCCGCCGCCGAAGGCTGGCATCGCATCGCCGACGTTGCGCGCGCTTACGTATTCGGCAACTTCATGCTCGGTATCCTGCTCGGAGTCGCGAGTTCGATTTTCTTCGCCTCTGTGCGCCTTCCATATTGGTTGCTGGTCGGACCTCTCAGCGGATTCCTCAGCCTCGTCCCTTATCTCGGACTTCCACTCGCCATCATCCCGCCGCTCATCGCCGCATTGCCCGTGCACAGCGATCCGGCGATGTACGTCTTCATCGGCGGCGTCGTATCCCTGCTGCACCTGCTCGCCCTGAACCTCGTCTATCCGAAGTTCGTCGGCTCTCGCGTGCACCTCAATCCACTCGTGGTTACGCTCGCGCTCATGTTCTGGGGCACTCTCTGGGGCGGCATCGGACTCCTGCTCGCGGTCCCCATCACCGCCGGCATCAAGGCTGTGTTCGATTCCGTCGACAGTCTCAAACCCTACGGCAAACTCCTCGGCGACTGACCAGACTCACATGGATTTTGGTCTACTGGAACTAGTCGCATTTTTTCTCATTCCATGAACAGCAACCCGCTTCTCTCAGGCGAATATCGCATCCCGTTTGACCGAATTCTACCCGAGCATGTTTTACCGGCCGTCGATGCCCTGCTCGAGGACGCGCGCCGCCAGATGGCCGCGATCCCAAACACTTCCGGACCCCGCACCTACGACAACACGATGCTCTGGCTCGACAACTTCACCGAGAAGCTCGAGTACGCCATGGGCATCGTTGGACACCTCGAGTCCGTCGCCACGACCCCTGAGTTGCGTGAGGCCTACAACGCGGTCCAGCCTCTCGTCGCCGAGTTTTACTCGAGCCTTCGCCTCGATGAGGGCCTGTGGAAGGTGATCAAGGAATACGCTGCAACGGACGAAGCGAAATCCCTCACAGGCGCCCGCAAACGCTATCTGCAAAAAACCGTCGACAGTTTTATCCGCAATGGCGCGGAACTCGACGCAGCCGGCAAACAAAAGCTCCGTGAAATCGACGTCGAGCTGGCGCGCATCACAACAAAATTTGCAGAAAATGTTTTGGACTCCACCAACGAGTTCGAACTCATCGTCACCGACGAGGCGAAACTTGCGGGACTCCCGGCCAGCGCCGTCGAAGCCGCCCGCCATAGCGCTCAGTCCAAAGGCAAAGAAGGTTGGCGCTTCACCCTGCAGGCGCCCAGCTACCTCGCCGTGATGACGTATCTCGACGATGCCGGAATTCGCGAGAAGATGTACCGCGCCTACAACCGGCGCGCCGCCGCGGATCCACACAACAACGCTGCGCTCATCCCCGAGATTCTGCGCCTGCGCCGCGAGAAGGCGAACCTGCTCGGCTTCGCGGACTTCTCCGATTTCATCCTCGCCGATCGCATGGCCAAGACCGGCGAAAGCGCGCAGAGCTTCCTCGAGAACATCCGCCAGCGGACCGTCGCCTTCTTCGAAAAAGAGAACGCGGAGCTGAAAGCCTTCGCCGGCAATCGCGAACTGCCGCCGTGGGACGTCTCCTATTACGCCGAAAAGATGCGCCTCGCACTCTATGACTTCGACGAAGAAGAACTGCGGCCCTACTTCCCTGTCGACCAGGTCATGAAGGGGATGTTCGATATCTTCTCGCGCCTGTTCGGCATCCGCGTCACAGAAGAGACCGGCGTCCCCGGTTGGGATCCCGCCGTCAAGTACTACCGCATCGAAGACAAAGCCTCCGGCCTGTGGCTCGGCTGTTTCTACGCCGACTGGTTCCCCCGCGAAAACAAGCGCGGCGGCGCATGGATGGACGCCTTCGTCGCGGGCAATCCCGATGCGGGACGTCCGCACCTCGGCCTCATCTGCGGCAACATGACGCAACCCGTCGGCGACAAACCCGCGCTCCTCACGCACAACGAAGTCGAAACGATCTTCCACGAATTCGGACACCTGCTGCATCACTGCCTGAGCCGCGTCGATGTGCGGTCACTCGCCGGCACGCAAGTCGCCTGGGACTTCGTCGAACTCCCCTCGCAGATGTTCGAGAACTGGTGCTGGGAACGGGAATCGCTGAACCTCTTCGCGCGCCACTATCAGACCGGTGAGCCGATCCCCGACGATCTCTTCAATAAGATGCAGCGCGCCAAGAACTATCGCAGCGCCGCCGCGCAGATGCGCCAGTTGAGCTTTGGCATCACCGACCTCACGCTGCATCGCAGTTGGAACGCCGAGCGCGACGGCGATGTCGTGCAGTTCGCCCGCAAACTCGGACAACCCTTCTCGATGGCGGAGTTCCCCGAAGACTACTCCATGATCACGAGCTTCACGCACTTGTTTGCCAGCCCCGTCGCGTACGGCTCCGGCTACTACTCGTACAAGTGGGCCGAGGTCCTCGATGCGGATGCGTTCACGCGCTTCCAGAAGGAAGGCTTGTTCAACGAAAAGACCGGCGTGGAATTCCGCGACCGGTTGCTCGCGCGCGGCGACAGCGAAGATCCGGCGGAACTCTATCGCAGTTTCATGGGGCGCGATCCCGATGTCACGGCGTTGTTCGTGCGTTCGGGCCTACAGTAGGCCCTGGTAACAGTTCCAGGTTTCCTGCGCGGCGCGGAACCACGTAAAGGTCTGCGCCCGCGCCCAACCCATATCACGCAACTGATTGCGCAATCCGGGTACGGCGGTGAGCGTGCGCAGCGCTTCGGCGATCGAACCCGTGTGTTTGGGATCCACCAGGATCGCAGCATTGCCCGCGACCTCTTTCAATGCGGACCCATCCGACGTGATCACCGGCAACCCGTGTGACATCGCCTCGATCACCGGAATCCCGAAGCCTTCATCGAGCGACGGAAAGGCGAGGATCCGCGAGGTCCGGTACAACTCGATCAGCCGCTCGTCCTCGACATAGCCCGTGATCTCGATGCGGTTCACGGCCTTGCTCGCCTTCACGCGAGCCACCACTTCCTCGCCTGCAAAGCCGCTCGCAGATCCGGCAAGGATCAACTTCCAATCCTCCGGCGCAGCGGCCTCAAAGGCCTCAATCAACCGCTCGACATTCTTGCGTTTCTGCAGCGCGCCGACATGCAGGATCACATTCTGCCGCTGCTGCTCACCCGGAGGCGGCATCTTCGGCAGGTACACGCCGTGATGCACGACGTGAATCGGAACCTGTGGCCGAAGCAGTTCGCGCACCAGGTCGCCCGTGTACTTCGACACCGCGATGATGAGGTCCGAACGCTCCGCCGCGCGCCGTGCCTGCTCCGTAAACTTCGCGCGGAAATCCGGCGTCGAATACTCGCCAGTTAAAACAAAAAGGTCATGAAATGTTGTAACGACCGGAACCGTCTTCGAAGGAAATTCGACCCGCTGATTCAGCGCATGAAACAGCCGCGCTTTAGGAACCTTTGAATACCGCAGCAAACGCCGCGAAGCATTCGACGGGATCCGGTCATTCAGACTGCGCAGGATGCGATGCGGCCGGTAGCACCACAGGAACTTCGTTTCCGGATGCGCCTCCGCCAAACCCCACAGGATCTCGCGTGAGTACACACCAACTCCGGACAGATGCTCGCCGACGGAGTAGGTGGCGTCGAGCGCGATCGACACTACGGCGTTTTCTCTCCATGCGACGGATTCTTCAGGTGCGTATAGAAGCCGAGTTCTTCGCCCGTCAGGAACTTGGTCGCGAAGATGATCTGCCCGGTGTGCTGCGAGAAGTGCTCGACCACATGATAGATCGCCTCGCACTTCGTGATGTCGTACTTCTGCACGTGAGTCATCGACTCGAGGTCCGCGGGAGTCAACGCGTGGATCACCGCAACAGCCTCGTTCACGACGCCCTGCAGACGGGCTTGCAGTTCCGCCACGGGAACCCCGCCGCGCGCGTTGAATTCATCATCGCGCTGGCGGATGTCCGGCGCGCCGCCCACGCCGTGGCAGATCCACTGCCGGACATTGCCGCACAAATGCAGAACCAGGTTTCCGATCGCGTTGGCGTTCTCCGAGCCGCGCGCCCACACCTGCTCGTCCGTCAGTTTGGACATACAGACGCCGATGCGCTCCGTCAGCTGCAGCAGCTTGCGGCTCGAGAACTCGATGAAAACCTGGTCAACGGTCATAACAATTTGGACAGCTTCGAACCTTCGCGAACCAGCGTCTCGTTGCGCTCCGGTCCCGTGGACACGCAGCCGACTTCAACACCCGTCCGTTCTTCAAGCAGGTCGACATAGCGGCGCGCCGCGGCAGGCAGCGCGTCAAAGCTCGTAACGCCGCGCGTCGAAGTCTGCCAGCCCGGGATCCGCTCATACACCGCTTCGATCGACTCGATACCGCGATTGGTCGCCGGCATTGTATCGATCAACTCACCGTTGATCTTGTAGCCGACGCACACCGGGATCTCGGCCAGTTCATCCAGCACGTCCAGCTTGGTGATGATCAGGCTGTCGAAACCGTTGACCGCGGCCGTATACTGCAGCAGCGGCACGTCGAACCAGCCGCAGCGCCGCGGACGTCCGGTCACCGAACCAAACTCGTTGCCGCGCTTGCGAATCAGGTCGCCCATCTCATCGTGGCTTTCCGACGGGAACGGACCCGCGCCCACGCGCGTGATATACGCCTTCGAAACGCCGATGATGCCATTGATCTTCGTCGGAGGCACGCCCACTCCCGTGCAAGCGCCGCCCGCCGCCGCGCTCGACGACGTGACGAACGGATAGGTGCCGTGGTCGATGTCGAGCATCGTGCCCTGCGCGCCTTCGAACAGGATCCGCTTGCCGCTCTTCATCGCGCCGTTCAACAGGATCGCCGTGTCGCGAACCAGCGGCTCGATGCGCGCCGCGATCGCGTCGTACTGCGCGCGGATCGCCTTGTAGTCCAGCGTCTCGTGAATACCGAACGCCTCAGCGAGCGTGTGCTTGTCTTCGCACAGCGTCGCGTACAGCGCGTCGAACGATTCCTTGTCGTAGAGATCGGCGATGCGGATGCCGCGGCGCCCGATCTTGTCTTCATAACAAGGACCGATGCCGCGCGACGTCGTGCCGATCGAAGTGCGGTCCGGCCGCGCTTCGGACATCTTCTCGACCATGCGGTGGAACGGGAAGATCACGTGCGCGCGATTCGAAATCGCAAGCTGTCCGCGGACGTCGATGCCCGCTGCTTCCAGTTGGTCCATTTCGCTGACCAGCGCCGCGAGGTCGATCACCACGCCGTTGCCGATCACCGCCAGCACACCCTTGCGCAGGATGCCGCTGGGAATCAATTTGAGGACGTACTTCGTCTCCCCGATGTACACGGTGTGGCCCGCGTTGTGGCCGCCCTGATAGCGCGCCACGATATCGAACCGGTCCGAAAACAGGTCGACAATCTTACCTTTTCCTTCGTCGCCCCACTGCGCGCCGAGGACAATCACATTACTCATTTGTATTGGAGCCCAAACATTCTATTGTACCGAGTGTGCCTGGATGAGTTTGTCATTCAACTCGACACCGAATCCCGGGCGCTTCACCGGCACGCGAATGCGCCCGTTCTCGAAGACTTCGGCCGGGGTCACCAGGTCGTGCCGCCAGTCGACCTCGCCCCACTGATACTCGAGCACGCGGAAATTCGGAATCCCCGCGCACAGATGCGCGCTCGCCATCGTCGACACCGGACCCGCGGGATTATGTGGCGACACCTCGATGCCGCCGTGCAGGTTCGCCAGCGCCGCGATGTTGCGGGCCTCCTGCAAGCCGCCGCAATGCTTCACGTCCGGCATGATCACATCCACCGCGTGCTTCTCGCACAGTTCGCGAAAGCCCTCCATCCCGAACAGGATCTCGCCGCCGGACATCCGCTGCCGGATCCCCCGCTTGATCTCCAGCGTCTCGGCCACCCGCTCCGGCGGAACGGGCTCTTCGTACCAGCCGAGCCGCGAAGCCTCCAACCGCTTCGCCACCTCGATCGCCAGCGGCACGTCGAAGAAGCTGTGGCAGTCGATATAGACCTCGACCTCGGGACCCGCCGCCTTGCGGATCGCCTCCACGCAAGCGATGCCGAGTTCCTTCGCCTTGTCGACCTCAGACTTGTTCCTTGCCGCCAGCAACGGGAAGTCGTCGAATGGCGCAGCCTTCAGCGTCCGGAACCCCTGCCGCACCGCCGCCGTCGCGTTGGCAGCAAAAGCCTCTGGCGTCCGTTCGATGGTCGCGCGATTGATGTTGGCGTACACGGGCAGTTCCGATCGCAGCCGTCCGCCGAGCAGGTCGCACACCGGGACGCCCGCCGCCTTCCCGCAAAGGTCCCACAGCGCCTGCTCAATCGCGCTGAACGCGGTCGCGGCCGCCAACTTGCCCGCGCGCGCCTTGGCCCATCCCCGCTGCCGGTATTGCTCGACATCGAACGGCGACTCGTTGCGCACAAGCTCGAAGAACTCGCCCAGCAGTGCGACCATCCGCCGCGCCCCCGCCACCCGCTGCGCACCGCCGGGCATGCCATGCGATGCCTCGCCAAGTCCGGTGAGCCCTTGATTCGTGTGTAGGCGAACGAACACCCAGTTTCCCTTCGGAGATACATCCACAACGAAGGTCTCGATCGCTGTAACTCGCAGGGTATTACTCTGCGCCCGTAACGCCGTCAACAGTGAAACGCCCGGGGCCAATGCCAGCAGTTGTCTTCGATGCAAGGTTCGCACCTGTCCATCTTGCCACGGAAAATACGATATGCTTTTTCGACATGTTCTTTTTATCAGGAGGTCTGCCAAGTTGCGATTTCTGCTCTTAGTTTCACTTCTCGCATCCGCTATTTCCTATGCTCAGGAAGTCCGCGCCAGCATCACCGGGACCGTGCGGGACGCCAGCGGCGCGCCAGTCCCCGGCGCGACCATCGTCGTCACGAGCATAGCCACCAACGCCGACGTCACCACCACATCGAACGAAAGCGGGCTGTATCTGTCGCCGTACCTGCAGCCCGGCACGTATCGGATGACCGTCGCACAACAGGGCTTCAAGAAGTTCGTCCGCGAAAACGTCATCCTGCAGGCGCAGGATCGCGCCCGCGTGGACATCGACCTCCAGGTTGGCGACGTCAGCCAATCCGTCACCATCAGTGATTCGATCTCGCTCCTGCAAACCGAATCGGCCATGCGTTCGCAAGTCATCGCGAACGAACTGATGGCCAACGTCCCGACGCAAGGACGCAATCCCTTCCAGATCGCATGGTCGGCGGCCGGCGTCATCAAGACCGGCGACTGGCGTTATCTTCGCTCGTTCGACATTGGCGGCACGACCGGCATCTCCGTCAACGGCGGCAAGAACCGCGAGAACGAAGTCCTGCTCGACGGCATCAGCAACGTCCGCGGCGACCGCACCGTCGTGCACGTCCCCTCGATGGACACCGTGCAGGAATTCAAGGTCCTCACCAACTCCTATGACGCCCAGTACGGGCGCACCGGCGGCGGCGTGGTGACCATTGTCACCAAGTCCGGCGGCAATCAGTTCCACGGCAACGCGTTCGAATACTTCCAGGCGGAAGAACTCAACGCCAACCAGAGCGAACTCAACCGCGCCGGCGTCAAGAAGCCGCCGATGAACATCAACACGTTCGGCATCCAGGCCAGCGGACCAGTCTTCATTCCCAAGGTCTACGATGGCCGCAACAAGCTCTTCTGGCTCGTCTCCTACGAAGGCATGCGCCAGCGCTCCGCTGACCCCGGCACCCTGACAGTACCCCTGATGCCGTGGCGCGACGGCGACTTCTCGTCACTGCTGAACGCGCAGGGCCAGCCGGTTCTGATCTACGACCCGCTCACGACGGCGGCCGACGGGTCGCGCCAGGCCTTCGCGGCGAACCGCATTCCGACGGCCCGCATCAACCCGATCGCCTCCGCGCTGATGAAGTACTACCTGCAGCCCACCGCGCCTGGTGAAGGTCCCGCGCGGGTCAACAACTACATCTATCCGTCGCGCTGGGTCGCCAACATGGACCAGTGGATCGGCCGCGCGGACTACATCATCAATCCCGCCAACCGCCTCTACTTCCGCTACGGCCAGAATCCGTTCCAGGAGTTCCGCGGACTGGTTTGGCCGACCCCCAGCGTCGCCGAATCCTCGGGCAACACGCCTCTGCTCCGCAACGGCCGCAACTGGACCGCTGACTGGACCTCGACCTTGTCGCCGACCATGACCTTCAACCTCCGCGCGGGTCTCGCGCGCTGGGAAGAAGCGGGCGGCAACGGCTACGGCACGGGCTTCGATCCTCGTACGCTCGGCTTCACCGACAGCCTCGTCGCGCAGTTCACGCGCCTGCAGTTCCCCGGCTTCGGCCTCGGCCAGTACGCGCAAATCGGCAACGGCCGCCCGATCTCGCCCGGCACCAACGACACCTACACGCTGCAGCCGAACATCAGCCTCGTGAAGGGATCGCACTTCCTCAAGACCGGCGCGGAAATCCGCGAGTTCCGCGACAACCGCATCAACCCCGGCAATTCTTCGGGCTTCTACAACTTCGGCCGCAACTGGACGCAGGCGTCCGCGAACCGTGCCGACACGACCTCCGGCAACGAACTCGCTACGCTGTTGCTCGGCTATCCGACGAATGGCAGCGTCGACCGCAACATCGACACCGCCTACCGCAACCGCTACTACGCGCTGTTCGTGCAGGACGACTGGAAGATCTCGTCGAAGCTGACCATCAACCTGGGCCTGCGCTGGGACTACGAGACGCCGCTCGTCGAGCGTTATGACCGCATGCTGCGCGGCTTCGACTTCACCGTCGCGAGCCCGATCGCATCGCAGGTCAGCGGACTCTCGCTGAAGGGCGGTCCGCTGTTCGCCAACAACGGCGGCAATCCGCGGACCTCGTTCAACCCGGATCGCAACAACTTCCAGCCCCGCGTCGGCTTCGCTTACAACATCCGCAACAAGTGGGTGATCCGCGGCGGATACGGCCTGTCGTACCTCGGCCAGAACGAATCGGGGGCCAACCAGGGCTTCAGCCGCAACACCGCGGCGACGGTCAGCACCGACGGAAACCTGACTCCGGCGGTCACCCTGCAGAACTCGTTTGCGAACCTTCCCAATGGACGGCTCCTGCAGCCTGTGGGCAACAGCCTCGGCCTCGGCAGCTTCCTCGGCGAAGGGCTGACGATCAACTACCTGAACCGTGCGATTCCGCTGTCGCACCAGTACTCGATCGACGTGCAGCGTGAACTGCCCGGCAACCTGCTGGTGGAAATCGGCTACTCGGGCAACCAGTCCCGCAACCTCCCGGTCAGCATCGCGAACATCAACGTGCTGCCGGCCGGCGAACTCGGCAAGCGCACCGCGGCCGGCGTGATCGACAACGCCTACTACACCGGCCAGGTCGCGAACCCGATGCGCGGACTGATCCCGAACAACGCAGCCAAGAACGGCGCAACGATCCAGCGCCAGGACCTGCTGACGCCGTTCCCGCAGTTCGGCGGCTTCAACTTCAACAACCTGCCGATCGGCAGCCAGTACTATCACGGCCTGCAGACGAAGTTCACCAAGCGCTACTCGCATGGCCTGGTGTTCAACGCGAGCTACCAGTTCATCAAGGTGGAAGAGGCAGTGTCGGTCCTCAACAACCAGGACTTCAACTTCGCCGATCCGCTCGCGACCAAGCTGGAGCGCCGCAGCGGCGGCCAGGTGGACATCCCGCACAAGTTCGCGATTGCGGGTTCATGGGACCTGCCGTTCGGCAAAGGCAAGAGCTTCGGCGGCAACATGCCCAAGGCTCTGAACTTCATCGCCGGCGGCTGGCAGTTGAACTTCGACGTCACGTATCAGAGCGGCTGGACCGCGGACTTCCCCAACGCGAAGCCCGTCAAGTCCGGCAGCGCCAACCTCGGCGACGCCGCGACGTTCGGCAAGTGGTTCGATACGTCCCTGTGGGACGACCCGGCCACCGGCAAGCGCGTGGCGGCGCAGGAGCCGTTCACGTTGCGCGACTTCCCGACCCGTTTCTCGGATGTCCGCGTGCCGGGCTACAAGAACTGGGATGCCTCGGTGGCGAAGTTCTTCCCGATCACGGAGAAGATGAAGCTGCAGTTCCGCATGGAAATGATCAACGCCTTCAACCACCCGTGGTACGCGAACCTGGCGTCGGGCGCGAACGACGTGAGTCGTCCAACGTTCGGCCAGTTGGATCCGACGCAGCGCAACCTGCCGCGTTTCGTGAAGCTGGCTCTCAACCTCGCCTGGTAATCCCGGCGTAGCGGAAAGGGGCGATGTTCCGGCATCGCCCCTTTTGTTTTTGTGGTTGCAGCCGGGGACCGCAATGTTAAACTAAAGAACGTAACAGCAGTCCCTTCCTTAGCACTCCCCGATCGTCTAAAGGTAGGACAGCGGCCTTTGGAGCCGTGAATCGTGGTTCGAATCCATGTCGGGGAGCCATTCCTTCAAACGCGAACTTTCCGCCGTCTGATTTCGTTGACAGCCTCCCCGTCTGACCTTCCGCCCGTATCCCAAACATCCGGCAGTATTTGCGGAGGGCAGAGGCGAGGCATATCGCCGGCGGAAAGCGGCCCGCTGAGATCGCCGAAACCGCGAACAATAAGCTCTATCGCACCAAGGCAAATGGGCCACGGAGTGCGCGGCAGGTGGTTGCGACATTGAGAAGCCCCGTCTACGCCGACACAGGGAGGAAAGTCTACCGCTACTATCGGCGCCGGGCTACTTCTGAGGGCCGGAAGCCATGTGGGTATCAGGTTGCGGCCAATCGGTTCGAGCGGGACGTTGCCCTTCACTTCCCATGGCGGGTACGGCGCAAGATGACAATCAGCCAACTGTCCGAACGGGTGGATTACATCGAATGAGTTCACCATCTACTCGAGGATCCGAATGAGGGTCTCGCGGACTTCCTTCAGCTTCGCGGCGCTCACTTGCGGGCTCGATAAACGACGATGCTGGAATTCGCTGTAAATAATCGGCTGGGTCGTATACGGCTGCTTTGGCTGAGCCCGCCGCTTACGAAGTCTG
>CAZVKC010000025.1:82375-94604 GCA_964627455.1 uncultured Solibacteraceae bacterium
AATCGGCTGGGTCGTATACGGCTGCTTTGGCTGAGCCCGCCGCTTACGAAGTCTGGAGTGTCGAGTCGCACGGAATAACGATCCTCGCGAGATTGGCTGGTGATCTGGCAAAGAATCAGATCGTCACCCTGCAATGCAGCAAGCACCAGCGCCGGACGCCGCTTGGTCTGGCTGAGGTCCGAGAAAGGGAAATTCAGGACGACGACGTCGCCCTTTACAAATTGGCCCAGGCAGCGTCCTCCTCGGGGGAGAGCCAATCCTTTGCCAGCGAGGACTCCGCGGCCAACGCGGGAATGGACGCCTCGGCATGCTCTTCAGCGAGCGTGCGCAGGAACTCAAGCAGGCGGTCGAGATCGGTGTCCGACAATCTTCCGAGTTCCTGATCGATGAGTTCGCGCTTGCTCATTTGCGTCCTGCCTCCCATCTTACGGCATGTCTACGCTGGCAGATCCGCCCAGAAAAGTTCGAAGGCGGAGGCCCGTTGGCCCGATTCAGCTTGCGAACTTCGAACCTCTCCTGACACGCCTTCACCTGCAAGTCATTTCTTTTCAACGACGACTTGCCGACTCTGGACTGGATTATGTGACGAGGCTGATCCTCCCTTCTCGACACCTTGCAGGGAACAACTCCTCTGAAATAAGGGCGGGGGCGACTTGGTTTTGGGGAGTTGCTCCGGCTGGGACCTCAGCGCTCAAACAGCCGGCCGTCGAAATTCTGTCGTAAAAGACGTGAGTCGAACGGCATCCTCGTGCATTAACACTGCTGCTGAGCCAAACAACGAGAGCAGGAGAATGTTCACGTTCAACACCTACCGGCAAGATGCATTCCATGCGGGTCCGGCGCCCCAGGTAATCTCGAGATTCACCACGGACGCCCCGGCAGCGCCAGCCATACGAAAAGCCACAGAAGCAACGCCTCAGTCACGCCCTTGCCCTATCCACCCTGCCGCTCAGACGAGAAAGGAACGCTAAATGAGAAGACCAGTCATCATCGTGCTGTGCTTTGCGGCCGCGACGGCTACGGCTCTGTGCCAGCAGGAAACATCCTCATCACAACTAATCAGCAAATCGACCACGGCGATCGGGTACCCGGTGGGAGGCGGGTCAACGAAAGTGGACCTTCGATCCACCAGCGCGATTCCCAGGGCCAACGGCGAAGCCGAGGTGGAAGCCAAGCAAGGCGTCACCAATATTGAAGCCAAGGTCAAGGGTCTGGTTCAGGCGTCCAAACTCGGCACGGAACTTCTCACCTACGTACTGTGGGCCGTGTCGCCCGACGGACGCACCAGCAACCTGGGTGAAATCCAGATCAATAACTCCGGCGAAGGCGAACTCAAAGCCACCACGCAGTTGCAGACCTTTTCTCTTCTGGTCACGGCCGAACCCTATTTTTCGGTGCGCCAGCCAAATGAGATCGTCGTGTTGGAGAACGTCCTGCGGAAGGGCACGAAGGGCCGCATTTTCCCGATCAGGGAATACAAGCTCATGAGGCGCGCCCAGTACGAGAAACTGGGGAACCCCCTGGCGTTGTCGCTGGACCTGAAAACCGTCCCACTGGAGATATACGAAGCGCGCAACGCGGTCGAGATTGCCAAGTCCCGCGGGGCGGACAAGTATGCTCCTGAGATCTTCACGAAGGCAGATGGCGGACTGAAGATTGCGGAAAACGCACTGGGGCGCAAGGTGGGGAAGAAGGAGATCGTCTCCCTTGCACGTTCCGCCGTTCAGTTTGCCGAGGATGCCCGCGCCCTGGCCGCCCAGCGGCAGGAAGACGAGCGCATCACGAATGAACGTGAAGCCGCTGCCGCCAAGGCCAGGGCGGAGGCGGAGGCCAAAGCGTCCGCGGAAGCCGCGGCTGCCAAACTCCGGGCCGACGAGGAGGCCCGGCGCCAGGCCGAACTGGCTGCGGTTCGGGCCAAAGCAGAAGCGGAGGCCAAAGCGTCCGCGGAAGCCGCGGCGGCCAAACTCCGGGCCGACGAGGAGGCCAGGCGCCAGGCCGAACTGGCCGCGGTTCGGGCCAAAGCAGAAGCGGAGGCCAGAGCGTCCGCGGAAGCCGCGGCTGCCAAACTCCGGGCCGACGAGGAGGCCCGGCGCCAGGCCGAACTGGCTGCGGTTCGGGCCAAAGCAGAAGCGGAGGCCAAAGCGTCCGCGGAAGCCGCAATAGCCAAGCGCCAAGCCGACGAAGAGGTCAGGAGGCAGGCCGAGCTGGCTGCCGCCAAGGAAGCGCAGCTGAAAGCGGAAGCGGAAGCTGCTGCCGCCAAGGCTAAGGCGGAAGCGGAGAAAGCCAGATTGGAAGCCGAGGCCCTCAGGGCGAAGGAAGAGGCAGCCAAGGCAGACGCCGAACGGGCCCGTCAGGCCGCGGAGCGACTCAGGGCTCAGTTGCTGGAACAACTCAATCGCATCCTCGAGACCAAGGACTCACCGCGCGGACTGGTCATCACCATGGCCGACGTGTTGTTCGACACCGGCAAATACGACTTGCGCCAGCAGACCCGTGAGAAACTGGCACGGCTTTCCGGGATCATCCTCGCTCATCCGGGCCTGAACCTGGAAATCGAAGGCCACACCGACAGCACCGGCGGCGACAAGTTGAACCAGACTCTGTCGGAGCAGCGAGCCGCTAAGGTACGCACCTATCTCATCGAACAGGGTCTCTCCGGAGACTCGATCACCTCGAAGGGATTCGGCAAAACCATGCCCGTTGCCGACAACAGCACGGCTGCCGGACGGCAACTGAACCGCCGGGTCGAGATCATCGTCTCTGGCGAGGCCATCGGGTCAAAGATCGGGTTGTGATTGGGCGCGGCTCCGAATAGGGCGCGGGTTGTGCGCTCGCATAACCCGCGCATTGAACCGGAGGCCATCGATGGCGCCTACTTCGCTTCGGACTGGATCGTGACCTTGCGGATATCCACCAGGATTCCTTCCACCTCGAGCGCCACCGGCCGTGCCGGCATCTCGAACGTTACGCCGGAAAACTGCGTGATCGTGGACCAAGTCAACGGCGGCGTGGACTCCTTCGGCTTGTAACGCTGCCCCTTCTCATCGAGGAGCGCCACCATCACCCGGTTCGCAGCAGCGGTCGGAAACGCCGCGCCGGAGCCCAGCCCGAATCGCACCACGACTCCGGTTCCTCCGGCCACTGCCGTCATCGCCGTTAGCTGCAACTGCCGACCGCAGACAACAATCCGTTCTCCTGCCTGAATCGCCTTGGGACCCGCGAGTTCCGCCGTGTTCCTGCCAGGAGGCAACAGATAGGTCCGCTGGTCCGGCAGCACGGTCACGCCGTTCGAGGCCACCTTCGCCCCTGCCGGAACCGTCACATTGCCCTTGCCGCGCACCCACGCGTACCCTTCGGCGTCCACCCGGAACACCAGCGGATCGATATTGTCACTGTCGAAGACGACCCCGTTCATCTCCACTCTGTGCAGAAACGTGTGGACCGAATTCACGTGGAAAGGCGTCGGCGTGCGATCCGTAAACGACAGTACGTACCGGCCCTCGCACGGCGTCTGCGTGACATCCAACCCGCCCTCCGCATCCGCGCGGAACGCGAGGGTCGAAACACCGATGCCGCTCTGCAGGAAATCCGCGCTCTGCAGGCGGAAAGGCGGGGCCGGCGCCGGAAACACCTGCTGCGCGAGCGCCAGAACCAGTACAATCATTGCCCGACCATTATCATCTCTTGCCGCCCACGGCCGCCAGCGCCGACTGCGCCGCGGCGAAATCCGGCTTCAGCGATACAGCCGTTTCGAAATGCCGGCGGGCTTCCGCAGGCTGTTCCAGCACCATCAGCGTGACACCCAGTCCGTAGTGCGCTTCGGCGTTGCGAGGCTCGTAACGCAAGGTCTCTTCGAACGCAGCGCGCGCCTCCGCCGGGCGCTCCGCCCAAGCCAGAGCCAGCGCTTTCCCCATGTGCGCCGCCGCGAACGCCGGATCGATTTCCAACGCCGTCTGGAACTCCGCCAGCGCTGCCGGGAACTGCCGCTGATCCGCCAGGATCCGGCCAACCAGCGTATGCGCCAGCGCGTGCCGGGGCTTGTGCTGCAAACCCTCGCGAATGACTGCCAGCGCCTCGCCGGACTGCCCCGCCGCAAGCAACCGCTCGCCCTTCGCAAACAACGCGTGCGCGTAGTTGGTCTCGCCTTGCCGGTCACCCGGCTTGAGCCGCACCGTCTCGCGATACTCCTGGATCGCCTCCTCGAACTGGCCTCTCCGGTCCAGTTCGACACCCAGATTGTCGTGCGCGACAAAGTTGTAAGGATCGATCTCTAAAGCCCGCCGGAACAGCGTCACGCCGTCTTTCCAAACGAGAGTCTGCTGCCAGGCGAGGACGCTCCAAAGCGCCAGCATCACCGCCCAGGCCTTCGCGTCGAAATCTTCAAACGCCACAGCGATCAGCAGCCCGATCATCGGGACATACATGTATCGATCGGCCATCGACTGCATCCCGACCTGCACGATCCCGATCACCGGCAACAACGTCACGACAAACCAGAACCAGCCGGCCGCGAGCCACGGACGATACACGCGCGCCCGCCAGACGAACAGCGAGATCGCCGTCAACACCGCAAGCGCCGCCAATGCCTCCCACCACGCGATCCCCTCGTACGGATAGAACACCGACAGATTCGACGGATACACCGTCTTCATCAGATAGCGCGTGTACGAAACCACCGCATTCGAGATCCGCGTCGCCAGAGGAAGCTGCTCCAGCGTCACGGCCGCGCCTCCCCCGCGCTGCACCTGGATCACGATGATACTGAAGACCGCCGAGAGCCCGAACAGCGGGATCTTTTCGCGCACCAACCGGGCCAGCGGATCCGTGCGCCCGAGCGGCCAGCGGTCCAGAATCAAGAGCAACACCGGAGCCGTCACCAGCATTTGTTTGGAAAGCAGTCCCGCAGCAAAGCAGGCCACCACCACGAGATACCGGCCGATCCCAGGACGCCGCACCCACGCCGTGTACGCGATCAGCAACAGCATCCAGAACAGCGTGCTCAGCACATCCTTGCGCTCGGCAATCCAGGCGACCGATTCCACATGCAGCGGATGCACGCCGAATCCCAGCGCCACAAAAACGCTGGGCCACAACCGGCTGCTCACCCCGTACAGCCACCAGAACAGCAACGCGGTATTGATCCCGTGCAGCAGCCAGTTCGTGAGGTGATGCCCCCAGGGCTGCATCCCAAACACCGAGACATCCAGCGCATGCGAGATCCACGTGAGCGGATGCCAGTTGTTGGAATGGCTCTCGGTGAACGCCCAGGCGACGTTTTCCGGCGTCAGCCCCGTGCGCACATGCGGGTTGTCCACCACATACTCGTTGTCGTCGTAACCGACGAAGCCGTTCCGCAGCACGGGCGCGAATACGCCGAGCACGAAAACGACAATCAGCAGACAGAGAAGCCGGGGTCTCGCCAACGCTCATGCTATCAAAGCCTTTGTTTCAGGTGATAAAGTATGGGGAACTCTGACTCTCCTTCAGGAAGGTGTTCGTTCCCATGTTGCGACTGGCCGGTTTGTTGCTCGTTACAGCGCTCTCGTCTCTCTACGCCCAATCGGGGCTCGGCTCCATCACCGGAGTCGTCGTTGATCCCAGCGGCAGCGTCATCGCCGGCGCCAAGGTGCAGATCACGCAGGCCGGAACCCAGGTTACCCGCGCCACCACGACCAACGACGCCGGGCTCTTCACGTTCCCTTCGGTCATTGTCGGAACCTACACCGTCACCTTTTCGCAGGCCGGATTCAAAGACAGGAAGCTCCAGAACCTCGTCGTCAACGGCTTTCAGCAAGTCGCTCTCGGGCAGGTGACGCTCGATGTCGGAACCGCCGCTGAATCCGTCACCGTGAGCGCCTCGAGCGAGCAGATGCTGATGAGGGATTCCGCCGTCCGATCCGGAATCGTGCAGGCCAAACAGGTTTCTGAAATGCCTCTCGCCGGCCGCAACTGGATCAACCTGCTGAAGGTCATTCCCGGCGCCATCCCGACCAACACCAACGCGCTCAACGGCCGGGAGTTCACCGCCACCGGATATGCGGACTTCAAGATCAACGGCAAGTCCGGCAACCAGACGCAGGTCAACCTCGACGGCGGCAGCATTGTCGATCAGGGCAGCGACGCCAAGACTTCGGTTGCGCCCAGCCTCGAATCCATCCAGGAAGTTTCGGTGCTCACCAACAACTTCCAGGCCGAATACGGGACCCGTGGCGGCACCGTCATCAACGTCGTCACCAAGTCCGGAACCAACCAGCTTCACTCGACGATCTTCGATTACCTGCGCAATGAAGCCCTCAACGCCAACGCCTGGGCCAACAACTATCTCGGTGTGCCGCGCCCGCGTTACCGCTTCAATTACTTCGGCGCCAACCTCGGCGGACCCATCAAAAAGAACAAGCTGTTCTTCTTCTACAACTACGAAAAGTTCGTCCAGAACATCCCCGCCACCATCGCGCTCAGCCGCACCCCCACCGAACTCGAACGCCAGGGCAACTTCTCGCAGACCGTTGTCAACGCCGCCGGACAGCGCCCTCTCATCTACATGCCCGGCAGTGCGCTTTCCGGCAACCCAGTGCCTGTGCCCGGCAACATCCTGCCCGCCAGCATGATCAACCCGCTGGGCCGCGCCATCCTGGCCATGTTCCCCAAGCAGAACATCGACAACAATCCGCTGCAGAACTACCAGTTGCAGGTCAACAACAAGCAGCCCCGCTCCTCGAACGTCTTCAAGAGCGACTACAACATGACCAACAACACGCGCGCCTATGTCCGATACACGTGGGACAACGGCACGCAGGAAGATCGCGGAACCGGCGCCAACTGGGGCAACCTCGAAGGCTTCACGAAACGCCCCCGTCCTGATCGCGCCCTCACCGGCAACATCACGCACATCTTCTCGCCGACGGTCGTCTTCGAAGGCCTGTACAACTGGAACTACGACAAGGTCGAGTGGCTGCCTTCCGATCCGGACGGCAACACCAAAACCCGCTACGGGTTGAGCGGACTCCCCACCGTGTTCAAGCCGGAGAACGACATTCTGCCGGCCGTCGCCAACACCGGATACGCCGACTTCAACTTCAACCGGATGCCCGCTTATGCCATCAACAACGAGCATCAGGTCTCGTCGAGCCTCACCTGGACGCGCGGCTCGCACATCATCAAGATCGGCGGACAGCACATCCGCAACTACAAGGATGAAATCGACACCGTCACCGACGGCGGCGATCGCGGCACCTATGACTTCGGCGTGAGCGCCAGCGCCTTCGACACCAACTACGGCCCCACCAACGTCCTCACGGGCGCGCTCTCCCGCTTCCAGCAGGTGAAGAACATCAAGCGCAAAGACGCGCTTTACGTCGACACCCACCTCTTCATCCAGGACACGTGGAAGGTCAACAGCAAGCTGACGCTCGACTACGGTGTCCGCTTTTATCACATGCCGACCCAGCATGAGCGGAACCCCGCCGCCACGCTCGACGCCGCGTTCCTGCCCAGCAAATACGATCCCGCGAAGGCTCCGCGCTACTACACCTACGACCCAGCGAATCCCTCGGCCGTGATCGATCCGGCGAATCCGTCCGTGCGTTACACCGGGCAAGCCGCCACGATCCTCCAGTGGACCATTGTGCCCGGCTCCGGCGACCCGTTGAACGGCGTGGTCGCGCTGGGAACCAACGGCCTGGGGAAGGCTGGCGTGAATAATCCGAAATGGCTGCTGGTAGCCCCGCGCGGCGGCTTTGCCTACGCGCCGAATACCAAGACCGTCATCCGCGGCGGCTTCGGATGGTCCTACAACCGCATTGCGATCGGACAGGCAATCAACGACTTTGAAAACACGCTAACCCCCAGCGTGGACTATCGCCAAACCAGCCTGGCGACGCTGTCCGGAACCACCGGGCTCGCCCCCATCACGGCCCGAAGCTTCGGCGCTCGCGACGAAGCCAGCCAGCACGTCCCCACGGTTTATGACTACAGCATGACCGTGCAGCGGGAACTGCCCTGGGGCATGGTGCTGGACGCCGGTTATGTCGGCAACCTGCAGCGCCACCAGTCGATCGTCTTCAACATCAATGCCATCCAACCGGGGACGGCGTTCAATCCGAAGTACATCCGTCCTGGCGTTGCCGGCACCAACTTCTTCGGTCCAGTCAACGCAGCCAACCCTGGCGCCCTGGCCGGATCCAACACCGTCGACAATCTGTTGATGCGCCCCTATCAGGGCTTCAACACCATCAACATGAACGTCAACGCCGGCAACCTCGCGTATCACTCCATGCAGGCCTCGGTGAACAAGCGCTTCAGCAAGGGACTGACTTTCCAGGCTGCCTACACGCTGAGCCGCCTCGAAAGCGGCACCGAGAGTTTCGGCCTCTATTCGTACAACTGGAAAGACTATACCGGCGGACTCGCCGGCGGCGATGGCGGCGACCGGCGCCATGTGCTCAGCGTCAACTACACCTACGACATCCCCTCGCCCGCCAAGCTTCTCAACTTCGACAACCCTGTGGGACGTCAAGTGTTCGGAGGCTGGCGCATGGGCCACCTGTTCACTTTCGTGAGCGGACAACGCACCACCGTGGACCTGAGCAGCATCCAGCAGGCGGGAACCACCGCCAATGTGCCGGAACTCCAGAAGCTCTTCCTCGGCACGCCGGACCTCAATCCCCGCCTGGGACTGAAGGGCGATATCTCCGCCTCAAATCCCGATCAGGCGCACCTCTTCGATCCGTCAAAGTTCTCCGTCCCGGGCTTCTATCCGGCCTTTGACGGCACCGGTGCGCGCAACTATCTCGAGCGTCCGGGCAACTTCGCCAACGACATGACCTTGACCAAGGCCTTCACCATCAAGGAAAACCATGCGTTCGAATTGCGCGCGGCCTTCTACAACGCGTTCAATCAGGTGCGCCGCACCACGATCAACACTGGCATCCAGTACAAGGCCAACGGCCGGACTCTGGCCGACGGATTCACCGTCTTCAACTCGCCGGAAGCCTTGCTGGTCCGCAACGCCAACCTCAGCGGAACAGCACTCTACAACCAGTACCGGGCCGGCGCGGGACACATCAACCTGACCGACGTGAACGTCATGCGCGTCATTGAAATCGGCTTGAAGTACCGTTTCTGATCCCTGCCGGACGAGGTGACTTGAGCGGCGATTAGAGCTTCAGGTCCCAGCCCTTGCGGAAGGCGGGTTTCAGTAAGCGATTCGCCTCTTCGCTGTTGCTGAAGCGGCGCTTGTTGGCGTCCCACATCAGTTTGCCGGGGACGCGCAGGGCGATGGCGCCGAGAGCGAGCCACTCGATGTACTTGGTGGCGACGGCGAAGTCCGACACGCCGGGAGCGCCGCCTTTGCAGGCGCGGATCCAATCCTGCTGATGGTTGATGCCGCGCGGCAACAGCTGGGGCGGCAGCTTGTATTCGGCCCAGCGGGACTGCGGCAGGAGCCAGACGCCTTCGCCTCGCGAAGTGGTCGCCATGTAGCCTTTCGATCCGACGAAGACGGCGCCGTTGCCGGGGGCTCGCAGCTTGGGATCGGAAGGCATGTTCGGGGGACCACCGGGTCCGCCGGGACCTCCCGGACGGAATCCGCCTGGGGGCTTCGCGCCGCCGGGGCGCGGAATGGGCTTGCCGTCCAACGTCAGTTGCGTGCTGACGAGCATCATGCCGTCGCCGCCCTGGACGAACGGACGTCCGCGCTCGGCGAGGTTGTTCATCATCGGGAACAGGCGCTCGCCTTCCTGCATGCCGGGCGGATTCTGGAAGTCGCCGCGCATGTTCTGATACGTGTGTACGGTGACCGGCGGCATATTGCCGCGCGCCGGGAACTCGAAGACGACGTGCGCCCGCAGCGGCCATACCCACTGGTTCTTGCCTTCGACGTGGACGCATTCGACCGATGTGGGGCTGGCCTTGTCGAGTTGAAGCGCGAGGTGCGCGGGTCCAAGATTGTGGACCAGCCAGTCGCCGAGCGAGCCTCCGGTGGAGAAGTCGATGAAGGCGCGCCACTGGTTGGTCATCAGCGGATTGAAGGCGCGCGGTTGTGCGCAGCCGAGCCAGAGGTCCCAATCGAGCGTGTTCGGGACGGCGGTCGCTTCGGGACCCGTCTCCGGGATCTTCGGTTGGCCGCCGTAGATGCCGCCGGTCCACGCGTGGAGTTCCTTCACATCGCCGATGTCACCGGACCAGAGGATTTCGCAGGCGGTCTTCGTGCCTTCGTGGTTCCAGCCCTGATTGCCCATCTGCGTCGCGACCTTGTACTTCACGGCCGCGTCGGCGAGCAGTTGCGATTCCCAGGCGGTGCGGGTCAGCGGCTTTTCGCAGTACACGTGCTTGCCATGCTGCATGGCAAGCAGCGCGATGGGCGCGTGCATGTGATCGGGTGTGGCGATCATCACCGCGTCGAGGGACTTTTCGGCCTCGAACATCTTGCGGTAGTCCTTGTACTTCTTCGCGTCCGGATATTGCTTGAAGCCCGCAGCGGCGCGTTCTTCATCGACATCGCAGAGCGCGACGATGTTCTCGGTGGCAGCGGCGCCGGTGAGGATGGCGGGTCCACGGATGCCGACGCCGACGGCGCCGATGTTCAGCTTCTCATTCGGGGACTTGTAACCAAGTCTCGACAGCGACGGCGTGGCGCCGAAACCTCCGGAAGGAACCGCTCCGGCGAGCAGGGTTCCGAAGAAGAAATGGCGCCGGGACAAACGCGATCCATGCATTGCGCACCTCGGGACGGAATTAGTTTTCAATTGAAACTTTATCAGATTGCAGAGCTGTTGGTCGTGCGAGTTCGTAACGCCCGCACAAACGTTCCGGCCGCGATGATGGTCACGGAGAAGATGAGGGTATGCACCAGCATCCGTAACACGCCGAGGTCCCCGGTTCGGGCGAGGGCTATTCCAATCGACGGAACTGCGAGCCCGACGCCGAGTAGCGCCAGTCCAATCGTGCTGATCATCTCGCGTCCCTTCGCGATCAAGGCAACCAAGGCGCCGAGGAGTGCGTTCTCCATCCAGCGGATGAGCAGCATGGTCGCCGTCAGCCAGGACAGATAAGCGCGTGGATCATCGGCGTCGTACGGATACAGCCGGGTGAGCAACGAGTTGAGCGCCGGCAGCGTACTCATCGACACCCACCATCGCAGCAGAAACGCGCCGGTGACCATCGCGATGACGGTCCACGGAGCGGCGCGGAATCCAGTCGCGAGGAGATGCGGTATCGTTCGCAGAGCCTGCCGCGTGTACCAACTGCAGGCGGCATCTGGACCCTTCGTCGAGTGGAGTTGCAGGAACTCCTCCAACAGTTCGTCCGCAGGCGACTCTGCGCCGTCAGCCGCCGGGGGATTGAAGACCCGGAGGAGCCAAGCCGCCATACGAGGCGGTTGAGACACACGTCTTTCCGGATGACAGGTCATGATTGGCAGGCGCGCCCTCTACAGCGTAGAAGGAATAGCGGCCGGAGGGAAGCGCCGGACGCTTGGCTTCGTTTTGAAATTGTCAAAGATCCGCGGGTTTTCAGCCGTTTTTGTGCGGCTGGTTGCGCGACCCGGTGGGCGCGCCGGGGAGTTTGGGTTCGTTTCGTCGTCCGGGTTTGCGAGTCGCTAGGCAGCGTCGGACGCCGGCTGTTCGTTGAAGTCCTGGAGATATTCGGCGGCTTTGAACGAGCGTTCGGTGCGTGCGCGGTGGAGATAGGCGAGCAGGTTTTCGGGCCGCAACGGCATTTCGCGGGCGACGGACCGGTTCTGGATTTTGGCCGTGTCGGAGCGGGTGTCCGCAAGGACGGTGGCGAGCGGCGCGGGGATTGGCAGGCTGTTGCTGAGGCGCTCGCGGTGGACCCGTTCACTCTGGATGCGGCGGAGTTCGTTGGTGGCGCGGGTGAGCGCGGATTCGTGCATCCGCTTGTAGCGGTAGATGCGGTCGAGTTTCCGGATCACG
This sequence comes from uncultured Solibacteraceae bacterium, assembly GCA_964627455.1. Classification (GTDB taxonomy): domain Bacteria; phylum Acidobacteriota; class Terriglobia; order Bryobacterales; family Bryobacteraceae; genus F-183. The sequence continues at coordinate 94,306 of CAZVKC010000025.1, forward strand.
GCTTCGTCGTCGGAGAGGACGGCGTCGAAGGCTCCGTTGGCGGCGGCTTGGGCTTGGAGTTCCGCTTCGACGACGGTGCAGCGCTGGATGTTCCAGGAGGCGTGGAGGATCTGGTCGAAGTAGAGGTGCTCGGTGACGCCGTCGGGTGTGAGTTCGAGGCGGAGCTGGGTGGCGAGGACGTTGAAGATTTCCTGCTCTTCGGGGCGGATGTAGAGTTTGGCGGCGGTGAATCCGTAGACGACGGCGTTGGCGGAGGATTTCTGCTTGCCCTCTTCGGTTGTGGGTCCGGTGGAGAGTTG
>CAZVKC010000026.1:0-64239 GCA_964627455.1 uncultured Solibacteraceae bacterium
CTGAAGCCCGCCCCACGTATTCGGTTGACAATGGGTTGACGGATTGGCTCGGGTCAGGCCCGGAGCGGGATCTCGATGACGACCGGCGGCGGGGAGGGGAGTTCGTTTTGTCGCTCTTCTGCTACTTCTGCTTCCCTTTCCTGTGCGCGGCGGCGCATGCCTGCGAGATAGACGAAATGCTTGAGTTCCTCGCGAAGGCGGCGGAGGCGGCGTTCGAGACGGTTCTCCTGGCGATGGAGGTTGACTAGCGTGCGGGACTTGAAGAGGCGGTCCAGGGCCAGGGCTTCGAGGGTTTCCTGGTCGTGCGTGCCGATCGCGTTGAGTAGCTCGTCGAGGGCATCGTCGGAGCGGCGCTCGATCTGCATGCGCAGGAGTTCGAGGGAGACGAGCCTGGCTTCCTGCGCGGCGGCGCGGTTGAGGCGCCAGGAGACGTCGGCGAATTCGAGGACAGCGGCGCGGAAGTCAGCGGATTTGGGGTTCCAGCGGCGCAGCTGGCTGTCAACGAAGGTGCGGTATTCGGCCGGGTCCTCGGATGGCCTTTCCTTCGGCAGTGCGGGGTCCGGTCGACATGATGACAAAAGCTCCCTGGAAAATACGAAAGGCGCATCGCCGGGTCCCCGTATTCGCCGGGTGTCGCGGGCCATGCGCCTTCTCTCGGTTCCGACTGTAGCAGGTGGTCAAGCGGCCATGAACGGCGTTCAGGAAAAATCGGTCCCGATCTCGTTGATATCGAACGGAGAGAGGGCCGGAAAAATTTCTTACGGACTTGTGAACGAGGGTGCAGCCGATAGCGATAGTATGTAGGCTGTGCCTTTTCTGCCTGCTGCTTTACTGGTCTTTGGACTGAGCGCGCAACAACATCCAATGGAGACGGTTGCGACGCGGGGACGCGAGTTGTTTGTGCGGAGTTGTTCCGCCTGCCACGGCGATACGGCGAAGGGCGGGCGGGGTCCGGACCTGACGACAGGTGAATGGAAGCACGGCGGCAGCGACGATGAGATCGCGCGGAATATCGTGCGCGGGATTGCGGGTACGCAGATGCCGGCGATTGCGATGCCGGATGCGGATGCTCGCGCGATTGTGGCGTATTTGCGAGCGGTTGGTCCACAAGGGCAGACGCAAGGTGATGCGGCGGCGGGGCGTGTGGCCTTTGATGCGCAGTGCCGGAAGTGTCACGCGCTTGTGCCTGCGGCGTCGAAGGTTCCGGAGACGCTGACTTACCTGTCGGCTCGCGGGGTGCGCGGCGTGGTGAAGGACGAGGACACGTTCGGGGCCCGCATTTATGATCCGCAGGGGCGCAGGTGGCACACGCTGGATAAACAGGCCGCAGCCGCGCCGGTTCGGAGAGAGAATGTTGCGCATGCGGCCGGGTCGCGCGATATCGTCGAGTTCCTGAAGGCGGAGGCGTTGCCGGCGAACCGGATGTTCGCGGGGGAGTGGACGGCTCGCGCCGGGGTTACGGGTCCGCAACTCAATGCGACTCCGATGGAGAACTGGCTTTCGTATTGGGGCGATTTGCGTGGGACGCACCGTTCGGGATTGGCGCAGATTACGACTGCGAATGTTGCGAATTTGCGGAGTGCGTGGACGTTCCAAACCGGCGGCAATACGATTGAGACGACGCCGCTGGTGGCGAACGGGATGATGTTTTTGACGGGTCCGCTGAACAACGCGGCGGCGCTCGATGCCCGCACGGGGCGGCCGTACTGGCGGTATACGCGCAAGCTTCCGGAAGTGGCGAGCCACTGCACCGTGATGACGAATCGCGGGTTCGCGATGCTGGGCGATCGGTTGTACATGGGGACGCTCGACACGCATCTGGTGGCGCTCGATTCGCTGACGGGACGCGTGGTGTTCGATGTCGAGGTCGATGATTATCGCAAGGGATTTTCGATTACGCATGCGCCGCTGGCGATTGACGGGGACAAGATCATTGTCGGTGTGACGAGCGGGGAGTGTGCTTTGACGGGCTTTGTCGATGCGTACGATGCGAAGACGGGCAAGCGGTTGTGGCGCACGTATTCGACGCCGCAGCCTGGGGATCCGAACCGGAAGACGTGGAATCCGGAGAAGAGCGCGGACGTGGGCGGCGCGCCGACGTGGATGACGGGGACGTACGATGCCGAGACCGATACGGTGTTTTGGACGACCGGGAATCCGGGTCCTGATTATGACGGATCGGTGCGCGAGGGCGATAACTTGTACTCGTGCTCGGTGCTCGCGCTCGATGCTCGCACTGGAAAGATGAAGTGGTGGTTCCAGTTCACGCCGCATGATGTGCATGACTGGGACGGCAACCAGACGCCGATGTTGATTGACGCGACGGTGAAGGGCGTAAAGCGAAAGCTGCTGGTGACGGCGCAGCGGAATGCGTTCTATTACGCGCTGGATCGGGTGACGGGCGAGTTCGTGGATGGACGCGGGTTCGCGAAACAGACGTGGGCGAAGGGGCTCGATGCGAAGGGGCGGCCGATTGTGTTGCCGAATACGACGCCGACGCCGGAGGGGAATTATGTGTGTCCCGATGCGGCTGGCGCCACGAATTGGGGTTCGCCATCGTATGATCCGGTGAATGGATTCTTTGTCGTTTCAGTGCGCGAGAGTTGCGCGACGTATACGAGCGTGACGAAGGAGGCGGTGCCGGGACAGGGGTACACGGGCGGGGGACAGGAGATCGATCCGAAGATCGGGACCCCGGGTGCGGTTCGCGCGTTGGATGCGGTGACGGGGGAGACCCGATGGAATTTCCCGCTGCAGATCGGGACTCCGGCGACTGGTGTGTTGACGACGGCGGGCGGTGTGACGTTCGCGTCGTCGAATGACGGGTATCTGATTGCGCTCGATACACGGAGCGGCAAGCTGCTGTGGAAGTACAACACGGGGGCGTCGATCATCGCGGCTCCGATGGCGTTCGCGGTGGATGGGAAGCAATATATCGGGCTCGCGTCGCAGTCGGCGATCTTCACTTTTGCGTTGCCCTAACGGCAATTTATTGCGGTATTATTGCTGTCGGCATTATGAAAATCGAAACCGATTCCTTTGAAATTGACAATCTGCGCGCGCTTGCCCGTTTGGCGAAGGCTGCCTATAGTGAGCAGGACGTCGCGGCATGGGCGACTTCGAACGGGTTTCTGGTGACAGGGTTGCCGGCGAACGCCTTCGATACGCAAGGGGTCATCGCGACGCAGCCGGATACCGTGATTCTGGCGTTTCGCGGGACGGAACCCAAGCAGCTCAAGGACTGGGCGGTTGATGCGCAGGCCGTGCGATTGGGCGCGGCGGGGCTAACTGGGACGGTCCACATTGGTTTTGTGAGGGCGTTGGATGCGGTGTGGTCGGGGATCGAGTCCACGGTTCGAAATCAGGTGGCGGCGGGGAAGAAGCTCTGGATTACGGGGCATAGTCTCGGTGGCGCGCTTGCGGTGCTGGCGGCTTGCCGGTTGAGCGATCTGGGGCCGGGTTTGTATACGTTCGGGCAGCCTCGCGTGGGTGATGAGGCTTTTGCCGGCACGTATGATGCGCGGATCGGCGGGCGGTATTTCCGGTTTATCAACGATAAAGATATCGTGGCGCGGGTGCCTCCGTTTACGGCGGGGTACCGGCATTTTGGGCGCGAAATGCAGGTGACGCCGTCGCTGCATGAAGCGGATGCCGGGGTGGAGACGGCGGTCGATGCGTTCCGGTTGGCGGCGGGGAGTGCGACGATCGTGCCGAAGAAATTGCAGGCGATGACGGAGGTCCTGCTGCGGGCGGTGGATTCGCTGGCGACGTCGAATCCGGCGGGGTTCCCGAATTTCGTGGAGGCTTTGGCGGCGATTCTGCCTGGGGGCGAGGTGGCTCGGTTTTTGAGGGATTTGAAGAGCCGGTCGAGCGCGATTGAGTTGATCAAGCAGCATCCAGGGGCGCTGGAGGTGATCACGGATCACGATATGGATTTGTACATTCGGGCGGTGGAGAGTTAGTGTTGGGCGGGGCTGAAGCCCCGCGCGGGATGAATCCCGCCCCACGGGGCTCAGAGCGACAGGGTTGGGCGATCGGGTTCTATTCGGGTTTGACTTGCTCGGGTTCGCGGAAGCGGCGGACGGGGTCGGGGTAGGCGGCGACGAGGCTTTCGACGCCGTCTTTGTCGATGGCTTTGATGCCGATTACGACGTCGTCTATGGAGAAATCCTTGAGGATGAATTCCTGGACGTTTCCTACATAAATTTCACGTTCCCAGAAGGCCGATAACGTCGAGCGGATCACGACTGCGTAGCCGGCGAGGTCGGATTCGGGGTCCACGCTCTTCCAACGCATCACGGCGTCGTAGCGTGAGGGTCCACGGCCGAGGTTGGCGCTGTTGACCGAGGTCCCGCCGGCGGAGGGGGCGACGGTGCTTTCACGCTGGACGTTCGGGGGCTTGGGGGCAAGGGCGAGGCTGGCGAGGGCGGCTCCGTTTACGCGGGTGACACGAGCCGTGTAGGGGGCCGAGGCGGCGGCGAAGTTGTCCTTGGCGGTGTGCTGGATGCCGAGGTTTTCCGCGGGTGTGGTGAAGCGTACGGCGGAGAATCCATTCAGGTGGAATGGGGTGTGGTCGCCACCGCGGCCGAAGCGGTCCTGGCGGAAGACGAGGTCCACGCGCATGGAGGGGACGTAGCGGTCGGCGGCGTCCCTGATGTAACGGGCGAGGGCGCGGGAGCCTGAATCCATGGGGTCGCCGGAGAAGACGCGGACGGCGTGGCTGGCAGTGATGCCGTTGCCGGAGACGTCGTTGCCGATGATGTCGTTGTTCAAGAGGGCTTCGAGTTTGGTCTTCTCGCGCTGCGCTTTGGCGGCGTGGAGGCTGGAGCCGAAGAGTCCCTGCTCTTCGCCGGCGAAGGCGATGAAGACGACTGTTTTGTCGAAGTGATAATGGCTCATCACGCGGGCGAGTTCCATGACGGCGGCGACTCCGCTGGCGTCGTCGGATACGCCGGGGGCTTCGTCGGCTTTGGCGGAGGCTTCGTTGGCGCGCGCGGCTGCTTCGCCTGTGGGCGTGGGTGCGTCCTCACCGACCTGCACGCCGGGCAGACGTACGAAGGCCATGGAGTCGTAGTGGCCGGAGATCGCGACCTGCACGTCGGGGGCGGTGTCGCCGGGGAGTTCGGCGACGACGTTGACGAGGTCGGTGTCCTGGATGAGACGGCCGCTCTTCTTCAGGCGGTAGGTGTCGAAGCGGACCTTCAATCGCGGGCTGTAGCTCTTGAGTTCTTCGAGGATCCAGTTGCGGGCGGCGACGATTCCCTTCTTCGGATCCTGCGTGGGAAGCGCGTTGGTGTTGCGGGTCCCGAAGGATTCGAGCTTCTTCATCGTGGCGGCGATGCGATCTTCGGATATCTCTTCGACTACCTTTTGGACCGTGGGATGGAGCGACTTGGGCGGGCGGTCGGCATACGCGCACACAGCGGCGCTCAGCAGCAGAGCAGCGGGAATGGTCCTGTTCATGGGGTTTTGAGATAACGTACCACAGTCGATGGATTGGCGCCCTTCGTGCACTATTGTGGATGTGATGACGCCGAATCGAGAATGGCACCGGGCTCAAGTGGTCGAGGTCCTCACGGAACTGGGGACCAGCGAGGAGCGGGGGCTGACGGTCGAAGAGGTGGCGCGGCGTACGGCAGAGGTGGGCCCGAACGAACTGGCGGAGGGCGGAGCGCGTTCCGTCTGGCTCATTCTGTGGGAGCAACTGAGCGCACTGATGATGGTGCTGCTGCTCGCGGCGGCGGTGATTTCGGCGTTGCTGGGGGATTACAAAGACGCGGCGGTGATCAGTGCGATCGTCGTGCTGAATGCGTTGCTGGGGTTCAGCCAGGAGTATCGCGCGGAACAGGCGATGGCGGCGCTGAAGAAGCTGAGCGTGCCGATGACGCGGGTGCGGCGGGATGGTGAGGTCCGCGAGGTGTCGTCGCGTGAGCTTGTGCCGGGGGACATCGTGTTTCTGGAGGCCGGCAATTTTGTCGCTGCGGATGGGCGGTTGATTGAGAACGCGGCGCTGCATGCGCAGGAGGCGGCGCTGACGGGTGAATCGGAGCCGGTGGAGAAGTTGACGCATCCGCTGGATCCGGCGGACCTGCCGCTCGGGGACCGCAAGAACATGGTTTACCGGGGGACCTCGGTGACGATGGGGCGCGGAGTTGCGGTGGTCACCGAGACGGGCATGCGCACCCAACTCGGGCGTATTGCCTCAATGCTGCAGTCCGTTGCGCCGGAGGTCACGCCGTTGCAGCGGCGGCTTGCGCAGCTTGGGAAGGTCTTGGCGACGGTCGCGCTGGCTATTGTGGCGGTGATCTTCGCGATCGGCGTGATGCGCGGCGAGGATCTGAAGTTGATGTTCCTCACGGCGGTGAGCATCGGCGTGGCGGCGGTTCCCGAGGGGTTGCCCGCGGTGGTGACGATTGCGCTGACGCTGGGGGCGCAGCGGATGCTGCGGCGGCGCGTGCTGGTGCGGCGGTTGTCGTCAGTGGAAACGCTGGGGTCGGTGACGACGATTTGTTCGGATAAGACGGGGACGCTCACTGAGAATCGAATGACTGCGACGGTGATCGCGTTGCCGGGCGGGCGGATGATCGAGATCCCGCGGGCGGGGTTTCACCAGGCGGATTCCGACGCCGTGGAACTGCTGTTGCGCGGGGCGGCGCTGTGCAATGACGCGGTGATCCGCACGGGCGCCGGTTCAGAGTTGGGGGATCCGACAGAGATTGCGCTAGCGGTTGCGGCGCAGCGGTATGGGTTGGTGAAGGAGAGCCTGGACGAGCAGTATCCGCGGACGGATGAGATTGGTTTTGATTCCGTGCGCAAGCGGATGACGACGGTGCATGCCGTCGCTCCGGGCTCGCGGCGCGTGGCGTTCACGAAGGGGGCGGTCGACGGGCTGCTGGAGGTTTCGAGCGATGTTTGGATCGAGGGTGCGGCCGTTCCGATGGATGATGCGCGGCGACGGCGGATCGCGGATCTGAATGATTCGCTGGCGGCGCAGGGGAAGCGTGTGCTGGGGTTCGCGTTTCGTGAACTCGAAGATGGGGAGGAGGTTCGCGAGGCAGGGCTGACGTGGATCGGGATGATCGGAATGCTGGATCCTCCGCGGGCGGATGCTCCGGCGGCGGTGGAGAAATGCAAGAGCGCGGGGATCCGCCCGATTATGATTACGGGCGATCATCCGATGACGGCGCGGGCGATTGCGGTCCAGTTGGGGATCCCGGAAGAGTCGGTCCACGCGCGGGTGTCGCCGGAGCAGAAACTCGGGATCGTCGATGGGTTGCAGAAGCGAGACGGCGAGATCGTGGCGATGACCGGCGATGGCGTGAATGACGCGCCAGCGTTGAAGAAGGCGGACATCGGGATCGCGATGGGGATCACGGGGACGGACGTCGCGAAGGAAGCGGCGGACATGGTCCTGCTGGATGACAACTTCGCGACGATTGTCGCGGCGGTGGAAGAGGGACGGGTCATTTACGACAACGTTCGCAAGTTCATCAAGTACATTCTGGCGACGAATTCCGGGGAGATCTGGGTGATGCTGGTGGCGCCTCTCATGGGCATGCCGCTGCCGCTGCTGCCATTGCAGATCCTGTGGATGAACCTGGTGACCGATGGGCTGCCGGCGCTGGCGTTGGGGATCGAGCCGGCGGAGGAGGACGTAATGCAGCGGCCTCCGCGGGCGCCGAATGAGCATGTGTTCGCGCGCGGGTTGGGGCGGCACGTGCTGTGGGTCGGGTTGTTGATGGGCGTGCTGTGTTTGGGGGTTGGGTACTGGTCGTGGAAGAGCGGGGATCCACACTGGCAGACGATGCTGTTTACGACGCTGACGTTTTCGCAGATGGGGCATGTGCTGGCGATCCGGTCGGAGCGGCAGTCGCTGTTTCACATCGGGGTGTTGTCGAACGCGTATCTGGCGGGGGCGGTCGCGCTGACGGTGCTGCTGCAGTTCGCGCTGGTGTATGTCACGGAGTTGCAGGATCTGTTCGGGACGAAGGCGCTGCCTGCGGCGGATCTGACGTTGACGCTGGCGGCGAGTTGCGTGGTGTTTGTGGCGGTGGAGTTGGAGAAGTGGTTCGCGCGGCGGCGCGCCGGTGGTTGATAAGCTTGGACGATTCGCATGCGCCTGGCGTGGGCTACTGATATTCATCTCGATTTTGCGCGGCCGGAGGTGTACTCGGGTTTTCTGTCTTCGCTGGACGCCGCGGATGCTTTGCTGATTACGGGTGATATCGGCGAGGCGGGTACCTGGAAACGGCACGTGACGGCGATCGAGGAACGGTTGAGGAAGCCCGTATGGTTCGTGTTGGGGAATCACGATTATTACCGGTCGTCGATTGCGGGTGTGCGTGCGAGTGCGCGGGATAAGGGGTGGTTGCCGGGGCGCGGCGTGGTGCTGCTATCCGATGAGACTGCGCTGGTGGGTCATGACGGGTGGGCTGATGGGCGGCTGGGGGATTACGTGGGGTCGCGCGTGATGCTGAATGATTATCTGCTGATCGCGGATCTGGTGTCGCCGAGCCGGTTCGTGCGGCAGGCGCGGATGAAGGAACTGGCGGATGAGGCGGCTGCGCACTTCCGGCATTGGATCCCGGCGGCGGCGCAGCGGCGGCGGCGGATTCTGATTGCGACTCATGTGCCTCCGTTTCGCGATGCGTGCTGGCATGAGGGGCGGATTTCGGATGACGAGTGGCTGCCGCATTTCAGTTGCGCGGCGGTGGGGGATGCGCTGCTGGATGCGGCGGATACGTATTTGGAGCACGAGTTCACGGTGCTGTGCGGGCATACGCATGGGGCCGGGTACGTGCGGATGCGGCCGAATCTGGAGGTGTTCACCGGCGGGGCGGAGTATGGGGATCCGGTGGTGCAGCGGGTGTTGGAGGTCTAGTTGCGGCGGAGGGCTTCTACGGGGTCGAGGCGGGCGGCTCGCATGGCGGGGTAGATGCCGAAGAAGAGGCCGATGCCGCAACTGAGGGTCACGCCGAGCACTGCGACCCAGGCCTGGACGGCGGCAGGGAAGTCGGTGAAGGTGCGGAGGGCGAGGGCGCAGAGGAAGCCTCCGGCGACGCCGACGAAGCCTCCGACGATGCATTGCATCACGCTTTCGGTGAGGAACTGGCGGCGGATGTCACGCTGACTGGCGCCGACGGCGCGGCGGACTCCGATTTCCGCGGTTCGCTCGGTGACGCTGACCAGCATCACGTTCATGATGACGATGCCTCCGACGACGGCGGAGATTGCGCTCACCATGATGAAGACGGCGAAGAATGCGGTGCTGATGCTTTTCCAGAGTGAGATGTAGGAGTCCTTGGTGCCGATGAAGAAGTTGTCGGCTTCGCCGGCGCGAACGTGGCGGCGGGCTCGCATCAACAGTTTCACTTCGTCCTGCGCGTTTTCGAACTTCGTTTCGCCGCCGCCGTCGACCAGAATGTTGAGGGTCAGGCTGGAGTGGGATCCGCGGATGCGCAGCAGGACCGATAAGGGAATGACAGCGAAGTTGTCCTGTTCCTGGCCGAGGACGGAGCCGATTTTTTCGTAGGTCCCGATGACGGTGAATTCGCGCTGGGCGAGGCGCACCACGGATCCGACGGGGTTGCGGCCGGGGAAGAGTTCGTCGACGAGTTTGGATCCGAGCAGGCAGACGTGGGTGGCGTGCTGGTCCTCGATTTCGTTGATGAAGCGGCCCTGGTCGATGGTGCGCGTATCGATGTTGCCCATGTTGGCGGATTCGCCGATGATGTTCACGTCGGAGATCTCGCGGCCTTCGGATTGTGCGCGCGCGGTGAAACTGGCGGTGGCGCCGACCTGCGTGCAGTTGACGCATTGTTCGGTGACGGCGGCGAGGTCCTCGGGTTCGATGTGTTTGTAGCGGAGGGCCTTGGTGACGAGTTCGAAGTCGGTGGCCGCGAAGGGCGTGCGTGCGACCTGAAAGACGTTGGATCCGAGGTTGGCGATCTTCTGCTCGACGTAGGTGTTGGCGCCTTGCACGAGCGTCATCACGGTGATGACCGTGGCGACGCCCATGGTGAGTCCAAGGATCGTCAACGCGACACGCATCTTGTGCGCGCCGAGCGCCGCGTAACTCTGCGTCAGCGTGTCGCGTATGTCGAGCATGTGAGAGTTCAGTTTACAGGTAGAACTGCTTCCACTTCTTGCCTGCGCGGACCAGGTAGTGGAAGCCGGCGTCGACTTTCTGCGCGGGTCCGGTGATCGGAACGGGCGTGTTCTCGGGCAGTCGGTAGAGCGCGACCGAATTGCTCTTGATGAGCTTGTCGGCTTCGGTGACCGAAGGCGCGAGCTTGCCGATCATGAGGATGCGGTTGAGGCGCGGATCCACGGAGTTGAACTTTTCGAGCGTCGTGGGATCGGGCAAGCCGCCCCAGGATTCGACGGCCTTTTGCGCGGATTCAGCGGGGTGGAAGTCCGCGATGATGCGCATGGCGAGGTCCTTTTTGGCGGCCTGCATGTCGGCGCCGGGTTGGAGGAACTCGTCGATCTTCGCGACGCTGAGGTCCGTGAGCAACTCGTAGTAGCGGCGCACAAGGCTGTCGGGCATGTTCATGAGCTTGCGCAGCATGTCGCCCGGCGGTTCGTTGATGCCGACGTAGTTGTTCTTGGACTTGGACATCTTTTCGACGCCGTCGAGTCCTTCAAGGATCGGAACGGTGGCGACGATTTGCGGCGGCTGGCCGTAGTCGCGCTGCAATTCGCGTCCGACGAGGAGGTTGAACTTCTGATCGGTGCCGCCCATTTCGACGTCGCACTGCAGGGCCACCGAGTCATAGCCTTGCGCGAGCGGGTAGAGGATTTCGTGCACGGAGATCGGCACGTTCTCTTTCATGCGCTTGGTGAAGTCGTCGCGTTCGAGGATGCGCGCGACGGTGTAGTGCTGGCAGAGGCGGATGACGTCTTCGAAGCGCAGAGGCTGCAGCCATTCGGAGTTGAAGCGGATCTCCGTTTTCACGGGATCGAGCAGCTTGAAGACCTGTGTTTTATAGGTTTCCGCGTTCTTGTCGATTTCTTCGCGGGTCATCGGCGGGCGGGTGATGTTGCGGCCGGAGGGATCGCCGATGAGGCCGGTCATGTCGCCAATCAGGAAGATGACAGTATGGCCGAGATCCTGGAAGTGCTTCATCTTGCGGAGCAGCACGGTGTGTCCCAGATGGAGGTCGGGCGCAGTGGGATCGAAGCCGGCTTTGACGCGCAGGGGGCGGCCGGTTGCGGCGCTCTTTTCCAGGCGTTCGCGCAGGTCTTCTTCGCGGATCAGTTCGGCGAGGCCTTTTTTGAGGTAGGCGAGTTGTTCGTCTACGGGCGGGAAGTTCACCATTTCATTTTCTCACTGCGATGAGGAGAAAGAACGGCGTGCTTCCCACCCGTAGGCGTTTGGATGATTTACTTCGTCAGGAACGGCCAGTACGGCAGCAGTTTGAAGCCGAACTTGGCGACCGCGAGCCAGACGCATCCGGCGGCGATGGCGATGACGCCGAGGAGCGCCAGGATCACCCATTTCCACGGGAACTTCTTGCCTTCGCGATTCATCTCGAGCAGGTACGCCGCAAAGACGCCGATGAAGAAGAGCAGCATCATCGGGACGGCGAACAGCATGAGGTTGAAGACGTCCGGCGTAGGCGTGATGACCGCGGCCAGAATCATGATGCCGAGGATCGCGTAGCGCGAGTGCTCGAGCAGGAAGCGCGGGCTCGCGACGCGGATCAGCGTGAGGAAGAAGATGAGCACCGGGAGTTCGAAGACGAGGCCGACGCCGAGCGTGACGTTCACGAACAGGTCGAAGTACTCGGAGATGGTGACCATCGCGGCGACGTTGGCGTCCTTGCCGACGCCGAGCAGGAACTCGAGGCCGAAGCGGAAGACGACGTAGTAGGCGAAGAGTCCACCGGTGATGAACAGGCCGGAGGTGCAGAGGATGAACGGGACGGCCCAGCGGCGTTCGCGTTTGTAGAGGCCGGGCGAGATGAATCCCCAGACCTGATACAAGACGATGGGCGACGCGAGGAAGATGGAGACGACCATCGGAGCCTTGACCCAGATGGTGGAGAACTGCTCCATCGGGGTGATGGCGACGAGGCGCGCTGGGTTGTAGCCGAGGTTTTTCAGCGCAATGATGGCGGGATCGCTGATGATGCGCCAGAGGTCGTTGGCGAAGATGAGCGAGAACAGGAACGCGCCCGCGAAGCCCATGAGTGAGCGGATGATGCGGGTACGCAGTTCCTCGAGGTGTTCGAGGAAGGACATCCGCAACATGCCGTCCTCCTCTTCGTCCCCGTCATCGGAAGATGGAGGCGGCGGAGGTTTGGGCGGCGGGTTATTGGAGGATACCGCTGTGACCGGAGCAGCAGGCGTGGGCGTTAACGCCGCGGCCTCTTTCTGTTCCGGTTGTTGGGTTGTGGCCGACGCGGATTCGCCGTAGTTGTAGCCTGTGCCGGAACCGTCGTGCTCATACGCGTAGGGGTCGTCCTGATAGCCATAGCCATTGTCGACGCCTTGCGAATGATGGACTTCGGTTTTTGGAGCGTGCGTTTCTTCGGCCGGAGCGGATTGCTCCGCTCCTACCGGCTTTTTTTCGTCAGACATCCAGCCTAGGCCTTCTCAGCAGCCGATGGAGTGGACGCGACAGGATCGTGAGAGGCTTCGGCGGCGGAACCTCGGGCGACAGCGCCCTCGGCCGGCTTGGCGATCACGGTACCCGCGGTTTCACTTGTTGTAGCTGCAGCCGATTCGGCGCCCTGAGTTGCGGGTTCGCCTACTGGGGAACTGGTTGCGGTAGTGGAATCAGCGGACGTTGGGTTGGACACCGAGTCATCGCTCATGGAGCGATAGTGCTCGGAATCATAATACGCAGAGTCATAGTAGGACGAATCCTCGTACGTGCCCGGCTGCGACGAATAAGATGATGCTGATGTCGTCGAAGACGAGTTGCCGCTGATGTCGTCCAGATACTTCTGCGTGGTTTCACGCAGCGATTCGTTCTCACGCTCGATAGTTTGCATTTCGCGATCGAACGTGGACTTCAGTTCGTTCGATGCGCGCCGGAATTCAGTGATGGCTTTCCCGATCGTGCGTCCCAATTCTGGCAGCTTCTTAGGTCCAAACAGAACCAGGGCGACAAGAAAGATGACGACCATCTCCTGCCAACCTAGCGAGAGCATGGAAAACTCCTCCTATCCGGACAGTGTAGCAACTTGGGGCTGGAATCCGAAAAAATCAGGCGCCGGAGGAGTTCTCCGGGTGGTGCGTGAGGCGCAGACCGCAGTACCGGAGGGATGCGGTGTAGAGGACGGCCGGGGCGAGGATCCACAGGGGGCCGAGTTGAATGATCAGTCCTGAGGCGAGGATCGCCGCGCCCATGACACCGAGGCTCGAGGCGAAGGACGCGCTGGCGCGGAAACGCCAGCGGAGTTGGGGGGTACGGGCGCGGATGGAGAAGAATTGGCCGGCGGTGAGGGCGGCGAGTCCACCGGCGAGGCCGGCGACAGGATGGAGGGGCGCTGTGACGAGCAGGATCCAGAAGAGATATGCGACGCCTTTGGCGAAGAGGATCCGCCAGCCGGGGATGGGAAGCAGGCAGTAGCGGGTCATGCCGGCGTCGCCGTCGAGTCCGAAGAGGGTTTGCGCGCAGGTGGACATCATGATGAGCACGAGCATGGTGAGAGGCGCGCCGGCGGCGTCGGGAAGGCGGCCCTGCAAGCGGAAGAAGAGCGCGGGGGCGGCGATCAAGAGGGCGCAATAGAGGTCGAGCGAGGTGAGGATCTGGCGGAAGTCCTTGCGGACGAGCATGCGTTGGGGGCCGGGGATGGTGGGGGTCCAGTTTCGTGACGGGGTTCTGATGGCCGGGAGTGCGAAGCCGATGGCGAAGGCGGCGGCGACGAACAGCCAGAGGTCCCAGTGGATGCGCTTCCAGAAGAAGGCTGCGATGAGGATCCACGAGAGGGGGTTCAAGAGCGGGGACAGCAGGCGCAGCCAGAGGCGTTCGCTTTTTTCGAGAGGCCACAATTGCAGGCGATCGGGCGGCGCTTTGGCGAGCGGATCGCCGCTCGAGGGCAGGAAGATCACTAGCGCCATGACGGTGGCGAACATCGCGAGGGCCATCACGTCGGTCATCGCGGCGAGGGCGATGCCCGCGTACATCATGTTGTTGTTGGAGGCGGCGCGGAGGGTGCGGCCGCCGCGTCCCGAGGCTTTGAAGACCGCGGTCAGGACCGCGCGGAGGCGCCGAGCCACGCGAGTTCCTCCGTGATGGGTTCCTCGACGAGGTCGAAGTAGGTTTGTTCGAGAGATTGCGTCAAAGGTCCGGATTTGGTGGTGTCGAGGACGGTGCGTCCCGCGCGGATCAGTACGAATTGATGGCCGAGGCGTTCGACGAGCGAGAGGATGTGGGAGGTCAGAAAGACGGTGACGCCGTGCGACGACGCGGTGGCGAGTATGTCGAACATCAGCTTCGCGGTGACGGGGTCGATGGCTTCGAAGGGTTCGTCGAGGAAGAGGACTTGCGGGTCGTGCAGCAGGGCCATCGCGAAGGAGGTTTTCTTGCGCATGCCGTGCGAGCACTGGCTGGCGAGGCGCTTGCGTCCGGCTTCGAGTTGGAGAACGCGGATGAGTTGATCGATGCGCGGGGCGGCGTCGTTGCGTGTGAGTCCGTAGACATCGGCGGTGAGATGCAGGTGCTCTTCGATGGTGAGGTCGTCGAAGAGGCCGAGGTTTTCGGGCAGGACTCCGATGGTGGATTTGCAGGCTGCGGGCGGGGCGCCGTTGATGGTCACGGATCCTGCGGTGGGTTCGAGCAGGCCGGTGAGCATTTTCAAGGTGGTGGACTTGCCGGCGCCGTTGGGTCCGAGAAAGACGCAGATGCTGCCTTTGTCGACGTCAAAGCTGAGTTGGTCGACGGCGGTGAAGTCACCGAAGCGGCGTGTGAGTCCGCGGCAGGAGAGCATCGGGGTGGACATGCTATTTCTACTGAGTACCAATGATGAATGTACGCGGCAAAGCAGTGATTGTCACGGGAGCGGCTCGGGGGATCGGCAACGGGATCGCGCGAGTGCTGGCGCGGAATGGCGCGCGGGTGTTGCTGGTGGACCGGTTGGAACGGGAGGTCCACGAGGCGGCTGCTGCCATTGGCGGCGAGCCGTATGCGTGCGACATCTCGTCGGCGGCTGCGAATGCCGCGATGGTCGATGCGGCGGTGGCGCGGTTCGGACGCCTGGATGGACTGGTGGCTTGCGCGGCGGCGAGCCGGCGAGGTCCTTTTCTCGAGGTGAGTGAAGAGGATCTGCAGTTCACGCTGTCGGCGACGATGTACGGCGCGTTCTATTCGTGCCAGGCGGCGGCGAAGCAGATGGTGGCGCAGGGTGAGGGCGGCAACATCGTGATCATCAGCACGACGCATGTGTTGCAGAACAATCCGCATGCGGCGGCGTACAACATGGCGAAGTCCGCGATTCACGGGTTGGCGCGCACGATGGCGTCGGAGTTGGCGATGCCCCGGATTCGCGTGAATTCGATTTTGTTGGGATGGTTTGACACTCCGGGTGAGTTGAACTTTGTGACGCGCGAGCAACTGGATGCAGCGGGCGCGGGGATCCCGTTGGGGCGGCTGGGGGATCCCGAAGATGTGGGACACGCGGCGGCGTATCTGATGTCGGATGAGGCGTCGTACGTGACCGGTTGCGAGTTGCTGGTGGATGGCGGTTTGACGCTTACGATGCGCGCGGCGACGTCGAACGTCTAGCCGCGGAAGTACAGGTACGAGCCGAGAATACAGAGCAACACACCGGCTGACGCGAGGACTTCTTTCATGCTCCAACTGGCGCGTGAACGATCGCGATCGGCCGCGGTTGTTGTTGCGAACGTGAGTCCCTGGATCTGTTTGTCGTCGGGCGGTGGGGTCATGTAGCTGACTCCGAGCATCACGATGGCCGAGACGATGGTGATCAACACGCTGAAGTACTGGAAGTACATGTTGTTCATGATCCAGAGGAACGAACCCTTTTCGTAGCCGTGTTCGAAGCCGGCGAGTCCCAGGGTGATCGGCGTGTCGATGAACATGCGGAAGAGACCGAGTACGAAGCCGACGATCATGCCCCAGAGTGCGCCTTGCGCGTTCATACGCTTGACGAAGACGCCGAGGAAGAAGACGACGAAGATCGGCGGCGCGAGATAGCTTTGCACGGACTGCAGGTAATCGTAGAGTCCACGGGCGTTCTTGACGACGGGGATCCAGGCGAGGGCGATCAGCACCATGATGATGGTGGCGGTGCGGCCGACGCGGACCATCTGCGATTCGGTGGCTTGCGGCTTCCACTTCTGATAGAGGTCGATGGTGAAGAGCGTGGAACACGCGTTGAAGACGCCGGCGAGTGATCCCATGAGCGCGGAGAGAAGTCCGGCGACGACGATGCCGCGGATGCCCGGCGGCAAGAGATACTGCACGAGCATCGGGAAGGCGCCGTTGGAGGATCCCGGGATGGTGGCGCCGTCGGGTCCGATCATCGAGGCGAGTTCGGGGATCTTGCCGCTCTTGGCGAGCGCGTAGCAGATGAGGCCGGGGATGATGAACAGGTATACCGGAAAGAGCTTCAGAAACGCCGCGAAAATGCTGCCCTGGCGAGCGACCGTTTCATTGGGAGCGCCGAGCGCGCGCTGCACGATGTACTGGTCGGTACACCAATACCAGAGCCCAATGATCGGGGCGCAGAAGAGCATGCCGAGCCACGGGAAGTAGCCGTTGAAGTACCAGGCTTGGCGGATGATTTTGCCGGAGGCGTCGGCTTCCTGGATCGGGGCCCAGGTGCCTTCGACGCCGGGCGGGATGAGCGGCTTCCAGAGGTTGAACATGTCGGATCCGCAGATGCGCTTGAGTTCGCTCCAGCCGCCGAGTTCCGCGAGTCCGTAGCCGGTGAGCAGCGCGGATCCGACGATGAGGACGATGACCTGCACCGCGTCGTTATAAGCGACGGCGCGCATGCCGCCGAGGGTCGTGTACAGGCCGGTGAGTACGATCACGAGTACGGAGCCGATCCAGAAGCTGTCGATGGTGGATCCGCCGATGGTGATGTGCATTTCCGGCAGCAGGGTTCCGAAGACTACGCCTCCGGCGAAGATGCCGACGGCGATCTTCGAGATCACGAAGGTGATCAGCGAGACGATCGAGAGGACGTATCGCGATTGTTCGTTGAAGCGCTTCTCGAGGAACTCCGGCATGGTGAAGACCATCGAGCGCATATAGAAGGGTACGAAGACCCAGGCGAGTACGAGCAGGCACCAGGCGTGGAGTTCGTAGTGCGCCATCGCTACGCCGCTCGTTGCGCCGGATCCTGCAAGTCCGACGATGTGTTCGGATCCGATGTTCGATGCAAAGATTGAGGCGCCGATCACCCACCAGCCGAGGTTGCGGCCTGCGAGGAAGTAGTCCGTTGTGGAGTCTTTGCCTTTTGACACGACCCACCAGGCGACTCCGGCGAGGATGCCGAAATACGCGAGGATCATCAACCAATCGAGTGGAGTGATATGCGACGTAGCCATAGAGTGCACGGATGTTCCAGTCTATAACGATCCCGATTCCAGTGGCGGATTGTGGGCCCTACGACCAGTGTTTTGGAAGGTAAGGTTCGTAGGACAGGTTTGCTTAAGGTTTTGGTACTGGCCCTAATTGAGTACTAACCGTGGGGCACTTTACTCTTGCATAAACAGGAGGAAACAGTGCCGCGAATTCACTACAGGACCGCTGTCTTTGCGCTCGTTCTCGCCGCAGGCATTCCGGCTCTGGCGCAAACCAATGCCGGAACCGGGCTCAAGGGCGCGTACTACCCGAACACTGCGCTGAGCGGCGTTCCCGTGCTCGAGCGGGTCGATTCCGTACTGAACTTCCAATGGGGGACCGCTTCGCCGGCGAGCGGCGTGCCAGGCGACAAGTTCTCGGTGCGGTGGACAGGGAAGGTGGAAGCTCCTGTCAGCGGCGCCTACACGTTCTACACGCGGGCCGACGACGGCATCCGGTTGTGGGTGAATCGTCAACTGCTGATCCATCACTGGTCGGATCACAGTTCCGCCTTCGATCAGGCGGTTCCCGTGCAACTGACCGCCGGTCAGAAATACGACATCCAGGTGGAGTATTACGAGAACCTGGGCAGTTCGACGATGCAGCTGTTCTGGAGCTACCCGGGGCAGGCAGCCGAGCAGATCGTGCCGCAAACACGCCTGTATCCTGTCGACATCGCGCTTCAACCTGCGCCTCCGCCAACTGCTCGCGTCTGGCTCAGCGACCTGCCCTGGATCAGCGCGATCAATGGCGACGGGCCTCCGCAACTCGATGGGTCGAACGGTGGATCCGGCAATTCGGACTCGCGTCCCATCACCATCAACGGCCGGCGATACAGCTATGGTTTGGGCGTGCACGCGCGGTCGGAGATCCGGTACGCGCTCGACGACCGGTACGACCTGTTTCGAGCGGTCATTGGCATCGATGACGAAGTCGGCGCGGCGGGCAGCGTGGTGTTCGAGGTCTGGGGTGATGGACGGCGGCTCTATCAAAGTCCGGTGATGACCGGCGCGATGCCGGGTCTCGCGATTGCAGTGCCGGTGGAGAACATCCGGGAACTTTCGCTGCGGGTGAACGGGTCCAGCGGCGTGGCTGGTCCGAATGATCATGCCGACTGGGCGGAAGCCCGCTTTGAGGGCATCGAGACCGTCAAGTACCTCAGCAATATGAACTGGGTTTCCTCGGCCAACGGGCTGGGTCCCGTGGAGCGAGACCGGTCGAACGGCGGCGCGGCGGCCGGGGACGGCACACGAATCCAACTCAAGGGCCAAACGTACGAGAAAGGGTTGGGTACGAAGGCTCCGGCTCAAATCAAGTTTGATCTGGACAAGAAGTACGAACTGTTCAGCGCCATCATCGGCATTGACGATCTTGCTCCGGGACCAGGCTCTGCGGTTTTCGAAGTGTGGACGGGTTCGACGCGCATGTATCAATCGCCCGTCATGCGTCGCGGCGATGCCGTGCGGCACGTCGTGGTTCCGGTGACGAACGTCGAGGAACTGACGCTCAAGGTGCTCGACTCGGGTGATGGGTCTGCGAACGACCTCGCCGATTGGGCGGATGCGAAGTTGTTGCCGCTGGGATCAGACTGGGCGGTTCCCACTGCGCCGACAGGACTGGATGCGGATCCCGGGAACGGCCGCATCACGCTGACCTGGAATGCCGCACCGAATGCGGTGAGCTACAACATCTATCGCGGAACTTCGCCGGGTGGCGAGGGTACATCACCGGTGGCTTCGGGCGTGATGGGACGCACGTGGACCAACAACAGCCTCGCCAACGGGGTCCGCTACTACTACAAGATCAAAGGCGTGAATCCGAACGGAATGAGCGGATTTTCGAATGAGGACTCGGCGGTTCCGGGTCCGATGGAGGATCCGCCGGCGGCTCCGAAGTCGCTCGATGCGGTGGGCGGGAACGGAGTCATCAAGTTGACGTGGCAGGGTTCGACCGGCGCGGTGAGCTACAACGTGTATCGCGCGACGACATCGGGTGGGCAGACGTCGAGCGCGCTTGCGATCAACATCAAGACGACGCAGTTCAACGACGCGACGGTGACAAGCGGCACTCGTTACTTCTACAAGGTCAAGGCAGTGAATCCTTCGGGGATGAGCGGATTCTCGAACGAGGATTCCGCGGTCCCGGTGAGTGTTGTCCCATCGGCGCCGACTGGGCTCGATGCGACCACGGGCAACGGTAGCGTGACGCTGAAATGGAATGCGGCGACGGGCGCGGTGACGTACAACGTGTATCGCGGGACAACGCCGGGAGGCGAGTCCACGACGCCGGTGGCAACGGGTATCACGCAGACGTCCTATACCAACACAGGGTTGACCAATGGCACGAAGTACTACTTCAAGATCCGAGCGGTCAACGCGATCGGCTTGAGTCCATACTCGAACGAAGATTCCGCGATCCCGGCGTCTCCGTCCGTGATCCCGCCAGCGCCAACTGGACTTTCGGCGGCCGCAGGCGACGGATCGGTGAAACTCACGTGGACAGCGGCATCCGGCGCGGCATCCTACAACGTGTATCGGGGAACGACGGCGGGCGGGCAGTTGTCTACGCCGATTGCCACTGGCGTCACCGGCACGTCATTCACGAACACCGGTTTGACGAATGGCACGACCTACTTCTACAAAGTCGCGGCAGTGAATGCAGCGGGCACGGGGCCGATGTCGAACGAAGCATCGGCGACGCCGCGTTTGCCGATCTCCGCGCCAGGGAACCTGACTGCCGTTCCGGGAGACACCGTCATCACGCTGAGCTGGGCTGCGGCAACGAACGCAACCAGCTACAACATCTATCGCGGAACCGCGGCCGGGGGGCAGTCGGCGACGCCGGTTGCGACGGGCGTGACGGATACGACGTTCCAGAATGCGGGTCTCACCAACGGGGTTCGCTATTACTACAAGGTCGCCGCGGTGAACTCCGGCGCTACCGGTCCGATGTCGAACGAAGCCAGCGCGACGCCCGCGGTTGCTCCGGCTACTCCCACGGGGCTGACCGCCGCACCGGGCAATGGACGCGTGACGCTGTCCTGGACCGCGGTCACGGGCGCAACGAAGTACAACATCTATCGCAGTACAACGTCAGATGGGCAAGGATCCACGCCGGTCGCGGACGCCACGACAACAACGTACTTGAATACAGGCCTCACGAATGGCGCGACGTATTTCTTCAAGGTCGCCGCTGTGAATGTGAACAACGTGGTGAGCGCGTTGTCTACCGAAGCATCCGCGACGCCTATCGCGCCTCCGGCCGCTCCTGCGGGACTCTCGGCCGCCGCTGGTGACCGGCAGATCACTTTGACGTGGAACGCGGTGACCGACGCGGCGACCTATAACGTCTACGTTGGGGCAACCTCGAACGGCCAGAGCGCGACGCCGGTCGCGACCGGCCTGACGACGCCCATGTTCCTGCACGTGGGCCTCACCAACGGGACCGACTATTACTACAAGGTGACCGCTCTCAACGCAGGAGGCGAAAGTCCACGGTCGGCACAGGTCAACGCTTCTCCCCTGGGGCCTGCGCCTACCGTGGATCCCGCGACGCTGTCGGCCTTCCGCCTGTTGCGCCAGGCGTCCTGGGGGCCGAAACCCGGCGACGTGGATCGAGTGAAGCAGATTGGGCGCGCTGCTTATTTGCAGGAGCAGTTGGCCGCGGCCCCGTCCGTCTATCCGGACACGCTGTACGACATGGCGGTGGAAGCGGCGCAGGAACACTTCATGCGCCTGGCGATTACGGGTAATGATCAACTGCGGCAGCGCGTGGCGTGGGCGCTGCACAAGATCTGGGTCGTATCCGCGGTGGAAATCGATAATGCACGGGCGATCGTGCCCTATCACCGCATCTTTCTGAATCGCGCGTTCGGCAACTATCGCGACCTGATGACCGACATGACGTTGAATCCCGCGATGGGGCGGTATCTCAACATGCTGAACAACCGGAGCCAGTCGATCACGGGCGCGTTGCCCAACGAAAATTACGCTCGCGAGCTGATGCAGTTGTTCACGCTGGGGCTCGTGCAGTTGAATGTGGACGGCACACCCGTGCTCGATGGTTCCGGGCGCCCGGTTCCGGCTTACACGGAAGATGACGTCAAGGCCATGGCGCGCATCTTCACAGGCTGGACGTTCGGCGACGGGAATCCGGCCACCATTCCGACAAACCTCGCGTCGGAGAACTACACCGTCCCGATGGAGGCGGTGCAGCGATTCCACGATACAGATGCGAAGACCATTCTCGGTGCATCCTTCGCCTCCGGCAGAACGGCCAAAGAGGATCTCGACGCGGCGCTGGATCTGATCTTCAATCATCCGAACGTCGGGCCGTTCGTGTCGAAGCAACTCATTCAGATGCTGGTCACGTCGAATCCGAGCCCGGCATATGTGGAGGCGGTTGCGACGGTCTTCAACGATAACGGCAGTGGAGTTCGCGGCGACCTGGCTGCAGTGGTGCGCGCGATTCTCGAGCATCCGGAAGCGGAACTCGGAACACCCGCAGCGGGCAAGCTGATGGAACCCGCGCTCTTTGTGATCGCGGCAGTGCGGGGCTTGGATGCGACAGTGGTCGACCATCCCTTTATGAGCGACCTGGCGCAGGAAATGGGCCAGCGGGTGTTTTATCCCGGCTCTGTGTTCAGCTACTTCTCGCCGGGATTCCGCATCCGCGGCACGACGCTTGCGGGTCCGGAGTTCCAGATCCTCACGTCCGTGACTGCCCTGTCCCGGGCGAATTACATCGCGAGGCTGATTGGCGGAGGATTCGGAACCGACGTGACGATCAACTTCACGCCGTTTACCAACCTGGCGGGAGATTCGGCCGCGCTCACCGATTTCTGCAACCTGCTGTTCATGGGCGGACAAATGTCGGAAGAGCAGCGTAGCGAGATCATCAGCGCGGTGCGAGTGACGCCATCGAGCAACGCGCTGGAACGCGCGCGCACCGCTCTGTATCTCACGCTGACCTCAGCCCAGTATCAAGTCGACCGGTAAACAACAGAGGAGATCATCACATGCATATCCGGAATCGCCGTCAATTTCTGAAGACCTGCTGTAGCCTCGGCGCGGCAGGCGTCAGCGCGCACATCACACGGCTGGGGTTGGTGTCGGCGCACGCGCAGGCCACATCCACATACAAGGCGCTCGTCTGCGTGTTTCTGTTCGGCGGCAACGACTCGAACAACATGATCGTGCCGGTCGACTCGCGCTATGGCGCGTATCAGACGATGCGCGGCGCGGTGGCGTTGCCGCAGGCCTCGTTGCGGCCGGCAGGGTCGACGGGATACGGGCTGCATCCGAGTCTCGTCAATGTGCAGCGTCTCTTCGGGCAACAGCGCGCCGCGCTCGTATTCAATGTCGGCACCCTCGTCCGCCCGACCAGCAAGTCGGCGCTCAACTCGACTCCGCTGCCCCGCAACCTGTTTTCGCATTCGGATCAGACGCAGCAGTGGCAGAGTTCGGATCCGAACGGAGGCGGCACCGGCTGGGGCGGGCGGATCAACGACCTGGTTGTCGCGCAAAACACCGGATCCCTGCCTCCGGGCGTTTCCCTCCAGGGCGGCAACGCGCTGTTCCTCAATGGTCCTGTCACCAAGGCGATGAACTATACCAACGCCGGGAGTTTCGGGCTCAACACGTTCGGCGATTCCAGCGCGATGAGCGCGAGGCTCGCGTCGCTGCAGCGCGTGCTGACGTTTGACACCGGCTTGCAGATGGTGGGATCCGCGAATGGAGTGCTCGGCGATGCGATCCGCTCGGCACAGGAGATCAACGCGGCTCTGAGCAGTGCCCCCGCGCTCCCGGTGACGTTCCCGAACAGCGGCCTCGGACAGCAACTGGCCCAGGTGGCGCGAATCATCTCCGTTCGCGGGGCGCTTGGCATGAACCGGCAGATTTTCTTTGCGGGCATGGGCGGCTTCGACAATCATGAGGATCTGGTCGCGAAGCACGCGGGACTCATGTCCACGCTGGATGCCGCGTTCAACGCCTTCCAGACCACGATGGAATCGATGGGCACGGCGAGCAACGTGACGCTGTTCACCGAGAGCGAGTTCAACCGCACGGGCGATGCGAACGCCAATATCGGCACCGACCATGCCTGGGGCGGACACCACATCGTGATGGGCGGCGCTGTGCGAGGTGGCGCGACTTACGGGACGTTCCCGACGCATCAACTGCGCGGTCCCGACGATTCGGGGTCTCGCGGATCCTGGATCCCGACGACCTCCATCGATCAATATGGAGCGACGATGGGTTCCTGGTTCGGCATCCCGGATGCGGAACTGGCGCAGGTCTTTCCGAACCTGGCCAACTTCAATCCGCGAAGGCTGGCGTTCCTGTAGCTGTCACCGAGCGATCACGTGCCTAAGGTTTGACATACTGGAAATGGCTACCGGCCGCCCTGGTTTCCGACCGGCTTTTCCGATGAAAGATCAGACTTTTCAGCCCGCCCGGATCGCTGTATTCGGACTTGGTTACGTCGGCTGTGTCACCGCCGCCTGTTTCGCCAGAATCGGACATTCCGTGATCGGGGTCGACCGGGATTCGCACAAAGTTTCGGATGTCAACCAGGGGCGCGCGCCCTTTTATGAGCCGGGTCTCGAAGAGATCGTGCGCGACGCTGCCGCGAAGAAATTGCTGTCCGCCACGTCGAGCGCCGCGGAGGCGCTGGCGGACGCCGAGGTCGCGCTGGTTTGCGTGGGTACGCCGTCGGAACGCAACGGCAATCTGGGTCTGGATCAGTTGCGGCGCGTCACCGAAGAGATCGCGAGCCATCTCGAGGGCCGGACGAAGCGTCTGGTGATTGCGATCCGGTCGACCGTGTTTCCGGGCACTTGCGAAGAGATCGTGATGCCGCTGGTGGCGAAGTTTCCGAACGTGCAGGTGGTGTCGAATCCGGAGTTCCTGCGCGAAGGCGCTGCAGTGAACGACTTTCTGGAACCGTCGCTGGTCGTAGTCGGCGGGATGGATCGCGAGGCGGTCGAATTCGTTGCGGGGTTGTATGCGCCGCTGCCGGGAGATCCCTGCCTCGTGTCGCTGCGCACGGCCGAGATGATCAAGTATTCGTGCAATGCGTTTCACGCCGTGAAGATCGCGTTCGCCAATGAAATCGGGGCGTTGGCGACGCGGCTGGGCGTGGATCCGGCTGAAGTCATGAATACGCTTTGCCAGGATCACAAGCTGAATACGTCGGCGGCGTATCTGAAGCCGGGGTTTGCGTTCGGCGGGTCCTGCCTGCCGAAGGATCTGCGGGCTGTCAGCTATCGCGCTTCGCGTCTCGACCTCGATCTGCCGCTGTTGACGCATACGCTGCCTTCGAACGAAGCGCATTTGAAGCGCGCGATTCAGCGCCTGCTCGACCTGCCGGGGCGCATCGGCATCTTTGGGTTGGCGTTCAAAGAGAACACCGATGACTTGCGCGAGAGTCCCGTGGTCAACCTGCTCGAGTACCTGCTCGGAAAGGGGCGCGAGATCCGCGTCTACGATCCGCACATTCAAATGGACAAGATCTACGGATCCAACAAGAATTTCATTTTGAATGCGATTCCGCATATCGGCCGGTTGCTGGTGTCGGACCTCGATGAAATCCAGTCGTGGGCGGATCACGTGGTCATCACGCAGCGCCCGTCCGCGGAGGCGGCCGCAAAGCTTCGCGCGATGGGACTGCCTTTGGTAGACTTGGCGGGCACGGGCCTGTAGGCATACGGATATCGAGGGAGGCGTTCTCGTTTGAGCGGCGGGGGAATGGCGCCGGCGCCCTTTCCGGGCGACCAGGAAGCGCGGGAGATCATTCGCAATTCGCTGCGGCAGTCCCTGCTCGTGGAGGCTTCGGCCGGCACGGGCAAGACCTCCGAGTTGACGCGGCGCATTGTCCATCTGCTGAAGAGCGGACTCGGCAAGGTCGAGAACATCGTTGCGGTGACCTTCACCAACAAGGCCGCCGGCGAGTTGAAGATCCGGATCCGGCAGGGGCTCGACGACGCGCGCGCAACCGCGGCTTCCGAAGCGGAGCAGAAGAACCTCACCGATTCGCTGTCGCACCTCGAAGAAGCGTTCATCGGCACGATTCACGCGTTTTGCGCGCAGATTCTGCGGGAGCGTCCGGTCGAGGCGTTGGTGGATCCGGCTTTCGAAGAGATCACAGAGAACGAATCGGCGCGGATCTTCAATGAAGCTTTCAACCATTGGTTCGAACGGCGGCTGGATCAGGATTCGCCCGGGTTGCGTCGCGCGCTGGCGCGATTGGCGTGGCCGGATCCGTGGGACCGGCTGCCTCCGATCGAGCAACTGATCTTCACAGGGCGAAAGCTGGTCGAGTGGCGGGATTTCCCTTCGTCATGGCGTCGCGAACTGTTTTCGCGCCGGCAGAAGATCGATGAGTTGTTGAAGCGCATTGAGGATGTCGCGACGCTGGCGAAGCGGGCGCGCAATTCGGCCGATGCGTTCGTGAAGACGCTCAAGCCGATGCAGGAGTTCCGCGCGCGGACGTACCGGCACGACGAAGTCCCAATGGATTACGACACGCTCGAAGCGCTGCTGGTGAAGCTCAGCCGCGAGATGCAGAGCGATGCCAAGGGGTCCGGCTATTTTGGCGAAGGCGTGACGCGCGAAGAGGCGGTGCAGGCGCGCGATCAACTGCGGCGGGATCTCAAGGACTTTCAGGTTCGCGCGGATGCGGATCTGGCGGCGGTGCTGAAGGACGAGATGCGCGATCTCGTCGAGGGATACGAGCGGCTGAAGAAGAAGTCCGGCAAGCTGGATTTCCTGGATCTGCTGCTGTTCGTGCGCAATCTGGTGCGCGATAACGTTGAGGTCCGCGCGTATTTGCAGAAGCGGTACACGCATCTGTTTGTCGATGAGTTTCAGGATACGGATCCACTGCAGGCGGAGACGTTGTTGCTGCTGTCGGCGGATGATCCTGCGGAATCGGACTGGCGGAAGGTCACGCCGGCGCCGGGGAAGTTCTTTGCAGTCGGGGATCCGAAACAATCGATCTACAAGTTCCGGCGCGCGGACGTGTTGCTGTATCGCGGCATTCAGGAGCAGTTGACGGCGCGCGGTGTACAGCACGTGAAGTTGACGGTTTCGTTCCGATCGGTGCGGCCGATTCAGGAGTTCGTCAATGCGGCGTTTCGCCCCGTGATGACGGGAGATCCGCTGAGCGGGCAGGCCGTGTATTCGGATCTCGAAGAGCACTGGCCGGCGACGGATGATCAGCCGTCGATCGTCGCGCTGCCGGTGCCGCGTCCGTACGGGACTCGCAATATTGCGAAGGATCGCGTGAATGCGAGCCTGCCTCCCGTGGTCGGCGGATTCGTCGACTGGATGCTGCGGCACAGCGGCTGGAAGATTCGCGATCCGGAAGGCAGCAACATCTACATTCCCATTGCGGCGCGGCATATTTGCGTGTTGTTCCGGCGCTTCGTCAACATGGGCGAGGACGTGACGCGTCCGTATGTGAAGGCGCTCGAAGCGCACGGGATCCCGCATCTGCTGGTGGGTTCGCGATCGTTCCACAAACGCGAAGAGGTGGAAACGCTACGCGCCGCGCTGACTGCCGTCGAATGGCCTGACGACGAATTGTCGGTGTTTGCGACGTTGAAGGGTTCGCTGTTCGCGATCGAGGATTCGCTGCTGTTGCGTTATCGCGTGGAAGTGGGCAAACTGCGGCCGTTCGCGGAGGCGCCGAAGGATCCGGTGGCTCCGGAGTTTCAGCCGATTCGCGATGCATTGGAGTTGCTGCGCAATCTGCATGGCCGCCGCAACTGGCGTCCCGTTGCGGATACGGTACATGAGCTGTTGGAGTTCACGCGCGCGCATGCCGGATTCGCGCTGCGGCCCGCGGGACAGCAGGTGCTGGCGAACGTGTACCGTGTCGCGGACCTCGCGCGGAACTTCGAAATCACGGGCGGCATTTCGTTTCGCGGGTTTGTCGATGAACTGAGCCGGCAGGCCGAACGGAGCGACGCGTCGGAAGCGCCTGTGCTCGAGTACGCGTCGGATGGCGTGCGACTGATGACGGTCCACACGGCGAAGGGACTCGAGTTTCCGATCGTGATCCTCGCCGACATCAAAGCCAATCTCAGCGCGCGCGAGCCGGATCGCTTTATCGACAATGATCGCGGGTTGTGCGCGACGCGCCTGCTGCGCTGCACGCCGTGGGAACTGCGCGAGAACGAGTACGACGAGTTGGAGCGCGAGACGGCCGAGGGCATTCGCGTGGCGTACGTGGCGGCGACGCGGGCGCGCGATCTGCTGGTTGTGCCGGCGATCGGCGATGAGCCGCAGGAAGGTTCGTGGCTGTCGCCGTTGAACGCCGCGTTGTATCCGCCGGTGGACAACTGGCGCACGCGGGAACCTGCTCCGGGATGTCCGGTTTTTCAGGGGAGCGAGACGGTTCTCGAGCGTCCGGATCCGAATGACGAAGGGCGATCGGTGCGGCCGGGATTGCACCGTACGCAAGCGGGCGGGCACGAGGTCGTGTGGTGGGATCCGATTCATCTCGACCTCGAGATGGACACGCATTACGGCTTGCAACAGGAAGACCTGCTCATCGAATACGAGCCGGAATCGTCACGCGGCGTCACGCAGTACGAAGGCTGGCGCGAGGAGCGCGAGCGGATCCTCGACCGCGGGCAGAGGCCGGAGCACCGGATGCTGTTTGCGAGCCAGGCGGAACAGTCGGATCCGCCGGTTCGTGTGGAAGTTCGCCGGGAGTCGATTGCGCACACGGGAGATCGCCCGGGCGGCCGGAGGTTCGGAACGCTGGTCCACGCCATTCTGCGCGATGCGGCTTTGGATGGGGCGGATGTCGAGCGCTGGGCCGGGGTCCACGCGACGCTGCTGGGTTGCGGCCGCGAAGAGGCGGAGGCTGCCGCGCAGATCGCAACGGCGACGCTGGCGCATCCACTGTTGGAGCGGGCGCGCGGGGCGGAACGCTGTGAGCGTGAGTTTCCCGTGATGCTGCGTTTGGATGACGGGCGGATCCTCGAGGGCTTTCTCGACCTCGCGTTTCGCGAAGCCTCAGGATCGTGGGTGGTGGTGGACTTCAAGACCGCGACGCCGGGCAGCGCCGAGGCAGGGCGCTACGACCGGCAACTCGGCTGGTACGCGTACGCGTTGTCGCGCATCGAGAAGGCGCCGGTCGAAGCGTGGATCCTGTCGATCTAGATTAGTTGGTTGCTGCCGGCTTCCTGGTCCACTCGTTGATCCAGTCGAGGAACGTCTGGTACCAGAGCACGGTGTTCTGCGGCTTGTTGATCCAGTGGCCTTCTTCGGGGAACAGCACCATCTTCGACGGGACCTTCTGCAATTGCAGGCCGGTGAACAACTGCATGCCCTGGCCGACCGGCACGCGATAATCGAGTTCGCCGTGCAGGACGAGCGTCGGCGTTTTGAAGTCCTTGACGAAGTAGCTGGGCGACCACTTTTCGTAGACTTCCGGGTTGTCCCACGGCATGCCGCGGAACTCCCACATCGGGAACCACAACTCTTCGGTTTCGGCCGCCATTGAGCGCAGATCGTAAACGCCGGCGTGCGACACGAGCGCCTTGAAGCGAGTCGTGTGGCCGAGCAGCCAGTTCACCATGTATCCGCCGTAGGATCCGCCGGCCGCAGCGAAGCGATCGGCATCGGCCCAGGGCTGGTTCGCGACATGGTCGACGGTCGCCATGATGTCCTCGTAGACCTTGCCGCCCCAATCGGAATTGATGTCGTCGGTGAACTTCTGGCCGTAGCCGGTGGAGCCGCGCGGATTCGGCATGATCACGACGAAGCCGGCGGAAGCGAAGATCTGCGCGTTCCAGCGGTAGGTCCAGCTTTCGCCCCACGCGCCCTGCGGACCACCGTGAATCAGGAACAACACAGGATATTTCTTCTTAGCGTCGAAGGCCGGCGGCTTCAGTACGAAGCTGTGGACCCGGGTCTTTTCCGCGCCTTCCACCCACAGTTCTTCGAACGCATTCACCGCGTATTCCTTGAGGATGTCCTCATTGAGGCGCGTGAGCGGGGCGCCACTGCCGCCCGAGGTCGCCTTCATGATTTCGATGGGACGCGAGCCGCTCATTTCGGTGTAGATGATGGTCTTGCCGTCGGGCGTGAACTGGATGTCGTCGATCGAGGACGGGCCGGTGATGACGGGGCGCAAGCCGCCTCCGGTCGATGCGATCTGCTGGACGTTGTGGCGTCCGCGATCTTCGGTGACCAGGAAGAAGCGCTTGGAATCGAGGGTCCAGGTGAAACTGGCGACGTTGCGGTCGACGCCTTCGGTGATGGCTTCGGTGCGTCCTGAAGCACGGTCCATCACGACGAGGCGCCAGCGGTCGCTTTCGTATCCGGCCTTGGTCTGCGAGCGATAGGCGAGCGACTTGCCGTCGGGCGAGTAGGACGGCGAGAGGTCCGCGCCGGTGTTGGTGGTCAGCTTTTTCGATTCGCCGCCTTCGATGGGGACCGCGTAGAGATCCGCGTTGGTGCTGAGGGCGAGGTTCTCGTCGCCGTTCATGACGTAGGCGACTTCCTTCGAATCCGGCGAGATCGCGTAATCGTCGGGACCTCCCAGGGAGAAGGGCGGGACATCGCGGTTGCCGGGCGTGAGGTCCTTTGCGCCGCTGCCGTCGATCGACGCGCTGAAGAGGTGCGACCGGCGCTTGCCCTGGTATTCGTTCCAGTGACGATAGAGCAGCGACGTGTACACTCGCGCTTTCAGCTTGCTCGCGTTCTCTTCGTCGAGACGGCGCTTGTTGCAGGCTTCGTCGGTGCATTCGGGATAGACGGAACTGAGGAAGACGATCCGCTTGCCGTCGGGCGAAATCGTGACGCCGCTCGCTTCGGTGGCGATCTTCGTCACCTGTTTGGCGTTCGTGCCGTCGGGGTTCATGCTCCAGATCTGCTGGGATCCGCCACGGGTCGAGACGAAGAGGATGGACTTCGAATCCGGGGTCCAGCGGGGACGCTCGTTGGAGCCTTCGCGGGTGATGGCGCGCGGCATTTCATTGCCTTCGACCGGCACGATCCAGATGTGTTTGGGCTTGGTGTTGGCGGTAACGTCGACGGTGGTGACAGTGAAGGCGACCCACTTGCCGTCCGGGGACAATTGCGGTTCCGCGATGCGCTTCATGCGCAGCATCGCGTCGACGTCGAATGGACGTTTCTGCGCCGGAAGCACGGCTGCAAACAGAAGGAACGCGAGCGAAACGCGAAGAGGTCCCATAATCCACATTTTATCCGCCTTTCCCGGAGCGAAACGGGATACGAGCGGGTCGCGTCCAGCAGTTATCAGTACAATGAGAGGGGTTCTCTTTATGCGCTCGACAGCATTACTCATGTCTGCGTTGACCATTCCGGCTGTTTTTGGCCAGGAAGCCGCCAAGCCCGTTGCGGCTGCTGAAGACACTTTGCCGAAGAAGGCGCCTTACCGGGTGGAACGCGGAACGCAGGTCCTGTTGAGCATGATCAATTCGATCAGCACGAAGACGGCCTCGGACGGCGACAAGGTGTACCTCGAAACCGTGTTTCCGATTCTTTCCGGCGGCAAGGTGGTGATTCCGCCGGGCAGTTATGTGGCGGGGACGGTCACGCACGTCAAGCGTCCCGGCAAGGTGAAGGGTCGCGGCGAGTTCTTCCTGAAGTTCGATTCGCTGACTCTCCCCAATGGCACGACCCGTGATTTCCGCGCGCAGGTGACGAACCTCGACGGACGCGCCAGCGAGCAACTGGACAAGACCGAAGGCGCGATCAAGAGCGAAGGCAACAAGGCGGGCGACGCGAAGACGATCGGCGAGACGGTGATGATCGGCACCGGTGTCGGCGCGTTGGGCGGGAGCGTGGCGGGCAGTACCGGAATGGGCGCGGGCATCGGCGCGGCTGCTGGCGCAGCGGCGGGGTTGCTGGGCGTGCTGCTGACGCGAGGTCCCGACGCGGTGCTGGCGAAGGGCACAACGCTCGAAATGGTACTCGACCGGAACCTGATTTTCGAGGAGTCCGAGATCGATTTCGGAGGCCAGTTCAGCCGGCCGTCGAGTTCGAACGGGAGTGGTCCTCTGCCGTCCAAGCGTATGCAGAATCAGATGCCTGGCGGGCGCGGACCGCTGGGGTCCCGAATTCCGTACTAGTACTTTTCTTCGCCTTGTGGAATAGTTCGGACGGTTGTGCCGAATGAAACGCGAGTACTATTCAGGCTAGCGGTTCATGTCTCCTAAACTAGACACAGAATGGACTTCGAGCCGCAGACACTGTCGATATTTGTCACAGTCCTGGTCATCATCGTCGCCATGGGAACGGCGCTGGTGGTGGACCTGCTGAAGGGCAACGTCGAGCAGTTGCGCGAAGTCGCCATCGACTTGCGGGCCCGGAAGGACGCCGCGGAGGAGAAGGTTCGCATTCTGCAGGACCAGGTGTCGGCACAGCAGCAGAAGTTGCTGGCGGGCGCTCCGGAAGCTCCGAAAGTCCTCGAAGAGCCAGCCGCACCTGTGCTGCTCCCAACGCAGGTAGCGCCAAAGGCTGAACCAGCGGCGCGAAAGATGTCCCCCGCGGTTGCGGCGGTTGCCGAGACCGTGGCGGCCAGAATGGCTTCCGGTGGATTCCGTCCGGGACCTGATGCCGAGATCATTCCGCCCGCTCCGCGGTCGAAGCCGGCGCATCGTCCGGCCGAAGCTACTCCGGCGGCGCGCAAGAACTGGAACGAACTGCTGAAAATGCACAAGCGGGCCGGTGATTCTGCCGAAGAGAATGGTGTGAACAACCTCATTCCCTTCGAGGCGCTTCGCCAACTCGACAACCTGCCGGGCGGATATCACGATTATTCGGTTCTGCAGCGCGTGGCGGCTTCCGGACAGAGGTTCACGGGCCTGGCGATTTCAATCGGCATGAATCCGATGGATCGCATGCAGGTCGGGCTGGTGACGGGCTACTTGCGGTCGCTGCTCGAAGTTCGGGATTTCGGCTGCATGACGGGTTCGCACGAGTTCCTGATGGTGTGCAACCAGGTGGAAGGCGAAGTGGCGCAACGCCGCTTGTCCGCGGTCGCCGAGAAGTTGTGGGACTTCCAGTTGCGCTCGATGGGTTCGATGCCGGTGCAGTTTTCCTGGGGCGCAAAAGAAAGCCACGACGAGAGTCTGAACGACGTCGTCGCGGCTGCGATGGATCAGATGCAGGAAACCCGCCGGGCTCGCCCTGTCACGGTCTCCGGGCCGGTGATCGAAGCGGCTGCGGCGGAGTACCAGCGGGCGGTCTAACCCGCTTTAGCCCGGGCCCGCGCCGGTTGCTTCCACGTACACGGAATACAGCGACTGGCTTCCACACATAAACAAGCGATTGCGGCGCGTGCCGCCGAAGCAGACATTCGCGCAGATTTCCGGCAGCAGGATCTGCCCGATGCGATCACCGTTGGGCGCGAAGATGTGCACGCCGTCGTAGCCATCGCCGACCCAGCCTGCGGCTACCCAGATGTTGCCATCCGTGTCCGCGCGGATGCCATCGGCCATGCCGGCGCCTTTGCCGGGGAGATCCATGGAGCAGAATTGCTTACCGTTGCGAAGCTTGTTGCCGTCAAGGTCCCAGACTTTGATGTTCTTGGGGGCCTGCTTGTAGTGCGTGGATCCGGTGTCGGCGATGTACACCTTCTTGTAGTCCGGCGAGAAGCAGATGCCGTTGGGCTTGAAGATTTCGTCGGTGACTTTGTCGATGCGGCCTGACTGCGGATCGATGCGATAGACCGCTTCTTTGATCTCGAGCGGGCCTTTGTTGCCTTCGTAGTTGAGCAGGCTGCCGTAGCCGGGATCGGTGAACCAGATGGATCCGTCCTGATGCACGGCCGCGTCGTTGGGCGCGTTGAGTCGTTTGCCTTCGAACTTGTCGGCGAGCACCGTCATCGTGCCGTTGTTCTCGTAGCGGACGACGCGGCGATTGCCATGCTCCATCGAGATCTGACGTCCCTGCCAGTCGAACATGTTGCCGTTCGAGTAGCCGGCGGGCTGGCGGAACACCGAGACGTGGCCGTCTTCTTCGAGCCAGCGCAATTGGCGGTTGTTGGGAATGTCGCTCCAGACGAGGAAGCGTCCGACGCCGCTCCATGCGGGACCTTCGGCCCACAGCGTGCCGGTGTGATGCCGCATGATCGGGGTGTTGCCGATCTTGTATTTCGCGAACCGCTCGTCGAGTACGACGACGTCGGGTTCGGGGTAGCGGACCGGCGTATTTCCGGACCAATCCCGCTTATTAGACTGTTGCGCGAAGGCCGTTGTTCCCAGTGCAAGTAAAGATCTTCGAGAAAGCATCGACGTTAGTATATACGGGAACAACGCCCGAAAATACGGTGTCTACAGGGGCATGTTCGAGCAATCCCTGGTTCTTCCAACTCCGACTCACAAGCGTTGGACCTTCGCGGTTTCGCTCACGCTGCAAATGGCGGCGCTGAGCGTGCTCGTGCTGGTTCCTCTCATTTACACCGAACGTTTATCGCAGGTTTTGATTCGCGGATCGATTACGGCGCCGACGCCTCCGCCTCCTCCGCCGCCGAAGCCCGAGTTCACGCAGGCGCCGCAGGAGATGGTTCGCGCGGTTCGTACTCGCGCCGTCGATCCCGTCGCATTCCTGCGCAATCTCAAACCACGTCCATTGGTCGATATTGTCAATCGCATGTTCGATAGCGAGCCGGTTGCCGTGGCTGCGCCTTGTCTCAATTGCGTTCCCGGCTCGATTGGTGTGGCGAGCACTGGACCCTATATCGGGGATCACGCGCCGCCCTTGCCGCCGCCTCCTCCGCCCGTCGCGGTGAAGCCTCCGAAGGACGAGGCGCCGAAACAGATTCGCGTGGGTGGCGATGTACTGGCGGCGAAGATCCTGCGACGAGTCGTGCCCGTATATCCGCCACTGGCGAAGCAGGCGCGTGTTTCGGGCGTGGTGCGACTGATCGGCAAGATCTCGCGCGAAGGGACGATCATCGACCTGCAGGTGTTGAGCGGACATCCGCTGCTGATTCCCGCGGCTCTCGATGCGGTGAAGCAGTGGGTATACCGGCCGACGTTATTGAACGGGGATCCGGTAGAGGTGGTCGCGCCGATCGACGTGAACTTCACGCTCAGTCATTGACGCGGATCACGCGCTGCTCTTGAAGGCCTGCATGGTCCACAGCCGCGAGAGCGGGACGGCGTGGAGATTGCGGTCGAACGGTACGACTTCTTCGCCGAGATAGAGGATGACGCCCCGCCGGAAATTGGGTCCCGTGTCTTTGCGCAGAGAGAGGAGGCCTTTGCAATCGTTCGGCCCAACGGTTGCGGAGGCCTTCACTTCAACTCCCACCACATCGTTGTTCTCTTCCATCACAATATCCACTTCCAGGCCCGATGCCGTGCGGTAGTGCATGAAATCGGGCTTGCGGCGCGAGAAGCTGGCCTGCTTCTTGAGTTCCTGCAGAACGAACAGTTCGATCAATGCCCCGCGGTACCGCCCCTGCTGCAGGTTTTCCTGACCCACCAGATAGGACATCAAGCCGCTGTCGTTGAGATAGAGTTTCGGCGTCTTGATCAGACGCGAGACGAGACTCTTGTGGAAGGGCGGCAGCATTTCCACGAGGAAGACCGATTCCAGTAATGCGATGTAGCGCTTGAGCGTCGTCTGCGGCATGCCGATATCGCGCGAAAGCTGCGCGTAATTGACGAGGCCGCACGCATAGGCGGCGATCAACTGCAGGATCTGCGGGACATCGGCCATGCGCTCGAGATCCGCCAGTTCGCGCAGGTCGCGCTCGACGATGGCGTGGATGTACGACCGGAACCAGGCGTTTCGACGGTCGGGGTTCGTGCGCTCGACGGCTTCCGGGTATCCGCCGCGAAGGGCGCGTTCCAGGACGTCTTTGTGTGTCGGGGTTCCTGGCTGCAGCGAGCCCTCGTCGAACATCAGATCGAGAAAGATGCTGCTGATGCCTTCGATCTCGCTTTCGGAAAACGGCCGCAGATTGATGATTTCCATGCGGCCGGCGAGCGAGTCCGCCAATTTGGGCAGGGAGAGGAGGTGGGAGGATCCGGTCAGCAGGAACTGGCCGGGGCGAGGGTCGCGGTCGACAGCGTATTTGATGGGGAGGAACAGCTCGGGTACGCGCTGCACTTCATCGATGACGACGGGGCGTTCGAGGCCGGCGATGAATCCCGCCGGATCTTTTTGTGCGGCGGAAAGAATGGCGAGATCGTCGAGCGTGAGGTAGGGGGCGGGGAATCCGTTTTCGATGGCCTGCTGGACGAAGACACTTTTTCCGCACTGGCGGGGGCCGGTGACGTAAACGACGCGCGTATCGGAGAGCGCGTCCTGGAGCTGGCCGAGCAGATGGCGGTTTCGCCGCATATCCTGATGATAAGGTGGAACTTAGCTGGTTGCAATGATAATCATCCATGAGGTGGATGATTATCATATTAGATTGTAACGTGCTGTAAATACAGTGCTTTTTACCGTGTCGAGATAATCAGCCAAGCGGCAGTTGATAATCAACCAGATAATGGATGATTATCAACCATGATGCCTATGTTTCCTGGAATCAACATCTTGTACGGTATGAAGGTCACGCCAACGGACTCTTCCAGATTCTCATATCCGGCCCCTTCCTTTACTATGAAAACCGAGACTGGTATGGTAGACTGTTCGGAAATGCCCGGACGACGTCCGTGCGCGCAGGGAACGGCTGTCTAGCGTTACCTGATTCACTGCTTTCGCTTAGACTGTGATATTTGCTTCCACGATGGAATCATTGCGGCAATTGCGCAAGAATTCCATTCCTGCTATAACTATTAGTTCGAAGACCACTGGGAGGCGGTCGCGATCCACTCATGCCTGCGATTTTTCCTCGGTCCGCTGACCTTGTAATGAAGATCGGTGGCCTCGTTGTTGGTGCGGGGCTACTTGTGGGTGTACATGCGTACATCTATGCATCTCATCCAAGAGTTCAGGACACCGGCTATCAGCCGGAGCAGCCCGTTCCCTACAGCCACAAGCTGCATGCCGGAACCATGGGCCTCGATTGTACCTACTGCCACTACACGGTTACCAAAGCTGCTTTCTCTGCGATTCCGCCCACGGAAATCTGTATGAACTGCCACAAGCAGGTCAAGGCGAAGAGCGAGAAGCTGGCTCCTGTACGCGCGAGCTACGAGACCGGCAAGCCGGTCGAATGGCTCAAGATCCATAAGCTGCCGGATTACGTGTACTTCAATCATCAGGCCCACGTCACCTCTGGCGTGAGCTGCGTTTCCTGCCACGGCCGCATCGACCAGATGGTCGAAGTCCGGCAGCAGGAACCTCTCAACATGGGTTGGTGTATCTCTTGCCACCGCAATCCCGCCCCCAAACTCCGCCCGGCTCACCTGGTCACCAAGCTTGACTGGGTTCCCGACCGGGATCCGGAGGAAATCGGCAAAGAGATCGTCGCCGCCAAAAACATCAATCCGCCAACTAATTGCTCGGGGTGTCACCGGTAAGACCGATGTCGAAACTCGTCCAACTCAATCCCACACAAAAGGGACCGCAATACTGGCGTTCCCTTGGCGAACTGTATAACAAGCCGGAGTTCCGCGACTGGGTCGACAGCGAATTCGCGGGCGGCGCGTCGGAAGTCATGGATAAGGGCTCCCGCCGCAACGTCCTCAAGCTGATGGCCGCCTCGTTCGGACTCGCCGGTTTGACTGCATGCCGCCGTCCGGAAGAGAAGATCCTGCCGCACTCGAAGGGTGTCGAAGGCTTCATCCCCGGCAAGGCCGAACACTACGCATCGCAGTTCACGTTGTCCGGCGTCTCGACGGGTGTCCTCGTTGAAGCGCACGACGGACGTCCGACCAAGATCGAAGGCAACGACAAGCATCCGTCCTCGATGGGCGCTGCTTCCGCTCTCGCTCAGGCCTCGGTTCTGAACATGTACGACCCGGACCGCTCGAAGGAAGTGCTCGAAAAGGGCAAGCCGTCGAGCTGGAAGGCTTTCTCGGAAGGCGGCAAGGCGATCCAACTGGGCGCGGGCGAAGGCCTTGCAATCCTTTCGGAGATCAACAATTCGCCGTCGCTCGCTGCGATGAAGCAGACGGTGTTGAGCAAGTATCCGAAAGCCAAGTGGGTCGAATACGAACCGGTGAACCACGCCAACGTGGCCGCCGGCGCGGCGCTCGCGTTCGGAGCCGGCGTCGATGCGCATCCGCAGTTCGACAAGGCGAAGGTCATCCTCTCGCTCGACTACGACTTCCTCGGCATCGATTCGCCGACCACCATCCCGACCCGCCAGTTTGCCAACGGCCGCCGGATCGGTGAGCACGCGGAATCGATGAATCGCCTGTACATCGCCGAAGGCCAGTTCTCGCTGACCGGCGCGATGGCGGATCACCGCCTGCGCATGAAGGTCTCGGAAGTGAAGTCCTTCGCGATGCAGTTGGGCGAAGCGCTGGGCGTGCTGCCCGGCGGCTTGAACGTCCTCGGCAACACAGATAAGAAGACCAGGTTCCTCAACGCGGTTGTCAAAGACCTGAAGGCGAACCCGGGCGCGGCGCTCGTGGTTGCGGGTCCCCGCCAGCCTGCCGTGGTTCACGCGATCGCGCACCTGATCAATTCGTCGCTCAATGCTCCGGTTGTGCTGACCAAGGGCGCGGCGCAGGAAGATCCGGTGGCGGGCATCAAGGCGCTGACCGAAGAAATGAACAAGGGCGCGGTTTCGACCCTCGTGATCCTCGGCGGCAACCCGGTGTTTACCGCGCCGGCTGATCTTCGCTTCGGCGACGCGCTGGCGAAGGTCAAGACCTCCATCCACCTCGGCCTCGATGTCGATGAGACCGCCAAGGCTGCCACGTGGCATGTCCCGCAGGCTCACGCTCTCGAAACCTGGGGTGACGGCAAGGCGATCGACGGAACCGTTTCGATCCAGCAGCCGATCATCGAACCGCTCTACGGCGGCAAGAGTCCGCTCGAGTTGTTGCAGATTCTCTTCGGGGGAACCGGCACGGCCAAGGGTTACGACCTCGTCAAAAATTACTGGATGGGCGTGTTCACCGGCGACAAGGAAGCCGCCTGGCGCACCGCTCTGCATGACGGCGTCATCGCCGGATCGGGCGCGGCGGAAATCAAGGCCAGCGCCGACGCCGGACGGGTGAAGGCTGCCGCGCAGGCGGAAGCGAAGCCGTCGGGTTCCGGCTGGGAAGTCAGCTTCTATCCGTCGGCCACCTGCTACGACGGCCGCTATGCGAATAACGGCTGGATGCAGGAATGCCCCGATCCGATGACCAAGATCGTGTGGGGCAACGCGGCGCTCATTTCTCCGAAGTCGGCTCGCGAAAAGAATATCCAGGACAACGACGTGATCAAGATCAACGTCGGTGGACAGTCGCTGACGATCGCAGCGCGGATCCAGCCTGGCATGGCTGATAACGCCGTGTGGCTCAACCTCGGCTACGGCCGCAAGGTTGTGGGCCGCGTCGGCGAGGGCGTCGGCTTCAACGCATACGCGGTTCGCACGACGGCCGGCTTCTGGTACGCCGAAGGCGCTTCGGTCGAGAAGACCGGCGAAACCTTTACGGTCTCGACCACGCAGGAATACCACCGCATGGAAGAACCGGCGCTGCCTCTGGGCGATCAGGTGAAGCGTCCGATCGTCCGCGAAGGCACGCTCGAAGAATACAAAAAGAATCCGAAGTTCGCGGAAGAGATGGTGGAGCATCCGCCGCTCGAGTCGATCTACGGCGACTGGTCCTACGACAAGGGCTTCCAGTGGGGCATGGCGATCGACTTGAACGCCTGCACCGGTTGCAACGCCTGCATCGTGGCCTGCCAGTCGGAAAACAACATTCCGATCGTTGGCAAGGATCAGGTAATGCGCGGCCGCGAAATGCACTGGATCCGCATGGACCGTTACTACACGGGTTCGGAAGATGATCCGCAAGCCGTGACGCAGCCGGTCAACTGCCAGCAGTGCGAAAACGCGCCTTGCGAAAACGTCTGCCCGGTGGCCGCGACGATCCACTCGCCCGAAGGCCTCAACGACATGGCGTACAACCGCTGCGTCGGAACCCGCTACTGCGCGAACAACTGTCCGTACAAGGTCCGCCGCTTCAAC
This sequence comes from uncultured Solibacteraceae bacterium, assembly GCA_964627455.1. Classification (GTDB taxonomy): domain Bacteria; phylum Acidobacteriota; class Terriglobia; order Bryobacterales; family Bryobacteraceae; genus F-183. Next base: position 39,620 of record CAZVKC010000026.1, read on the forward strand.
TTCCTCAACTGGCACAAGCACATCACGGAAGTGGAGAAGATGGTCCACAACCCGGATGTCAGCGTCCGCATGCGCGGTGTGATGGAAAAGTGCACGTATTGCACCCAGCGCATCGCGCAGGGCAAGATCCAGGCCAAGGCTGACGCACGCCGCGCCGGCAAGCCTGTCGAACTCAAGGACGGCACGATCAAGACCGCCTGCCAGCAGACCTGCCCGGCGGAAGCGATCGTGTTCGGCAATATCCTCGACCCCGAAAGCAAGGTGTCGAAACTCAAGAAGCAGGAGCGCAACTACGCGATGCTCGCGGAATTGAACGTCAAGCCGCGCACGACGTATTTGGCCAAGCTCCGTAACCCGAATCCGGAGTTGGCATAACCATGGCTGCTGATTTGCAACATCCGCTTCTCGAAGTCAATCCGCCTCTTGTCAAGGGAGAGCAGACCTACCACGCGATCACGAAGGCGGTTTCGGAGATTTCCGAAAACGCCACGCCGAAGAAGTGGTACATCCTCACCGGCATCACCGCGTCGATCACCGGTATGCTCGGGCTCATGCTCGCTTACCTCGTGGCGACCGGTATCGGCGTCTGGGGTAACAACGCCCCGGTCTTCTGGGCGTGGGACATCACGAACTTCGTGTTCTGGATCGGTATCGGCCACGCCGGTACGCTGATCTCGGCGATTCTGTTCCTGTTCCGCCAGAAGTGGCGTACGTCGATCAACCGCTCGGCCGAAGCCATGACGCTGTTCGCCGTGGCTTGCGCCGCGATCTACCCGCTGTTCCACACCGGCCGTCCCTGGCGCGCCGCCTACTGGCTCGGACCTCTGCCCAACACCGACATCGTGATGTGGCAGAACTTCCGTTCGCCCCTGATGTGGGACGTGTTCGCGGTCTCGACCTACGCGACCGTTTCGGCCCTCTTCTGGTATGTCGGCCTGGTGCCGGATCTCGGAACTCTGCGCGACCGCGCCGATGGCCTCCGCAAGAAGATCTTCCACGTGGCGAGCCTCGGTTGGCGCGGATCCGCGCGGGCCTGGCGCAACTACGAAATGGCGTACCTGATCCTGGCCGCCATCTCGACGCCTCTCGTGCTCTCCGTGCACACGATCGTGTCGTTCGACTTCGCAACCTCGGTGATCCCCGGCTGGCACACGACGATCTTCCCGCCCTACTTCGTTGCGGGCGCGATCTTCTCGGGCTTCGCCTGCGTGATGACGCTGTTGATCATCGCCCGCTGGTCGCTGAACCTCGAGCACCTGATCACGCTGAAGCACCTCGAGAACATGAACAAGGTCATCCTGGTTACGGGCTGGGTCGTGGGTCTCGCCTACGGCACCGAATTCTTTATCGCCTGGTACTCGGGCAACCCGTATGAAAAGTTCACGTTCATCAATCGCGCCTTCGGTCCGTATGCATGGGCCTACTGGACGATGATCAGCTGCAACGTGATCTCGCCGAACTTCTTCTGGTTCAAGAAGCTCCGCAACTCGATTCCGGTAATGTTCGTGCTGTCGCTGGTGGTGAACGTCGGTATGTGGTTCGAGCGCTTCGTGATCATCGCGACCTCGCTGCACCGCGACTTCCTGCCGTCGTCCTGGGGCTACTTCCGCCCGACGTACGTCGACATCTGCACCTTTGTCGGAACCATCGGATTGTTCCTCACGCTGTTCCTGCTGTTCTGCCGCTTCCTGCCGATCATCGCGATCAGCGAAGTGAAGGGCGTGCTCGCCGAACAGCGCAACCCCGGACCCGGCGTCGTGGCCACCTCGAAGGTGGTCGACCCGAAGTTCGAACCCGTGCCTGTCACCATTGAAACCGCCGGAGGTGGACACTAAGCATGTCCTCGGAACACAACCAGCCCACTCTCGGGGACCTCGTACTGCCCAAGCTGTACGACCTGTTCGGAATCGCCAATAAGGACAGCCTGTACGGCGCCATGGCGGAATTCGAAGACGGTCCGCAACTCGTGGCCGCCGGCCAGAAGGTGAAGGATCTCGGCTACACCAAGCTCGATGCGCTGTCACCTTTTCCGGTGCACGGCATCGATGACGCTATCGGCATTCCGCGTTCTATCCTTGGCTGGATCGTGATCTGCATCGCGTTCTGCGGAACCGGCGCGGCGATCCTCCTCATGTGGTACACCGGCGCTTACACCGGTAAGCAGATCCCCGGTTGCGAAATCGTCGGTATCTGTTCGTATCCGCTGGTGATCGGCGGCAAGCCGCTGTTCAGCTGGGTATTCGGACTCCCGATCATGTTCGAACTTTCGATTCTGTTCGCGGCGTTCGCCAGCGTCATCGGCATGTTCGTAATCAATGGACTGCCCCGCCTGCACCACCCGACCTTCAACTACTCCGGCATCCATCGCGCCACGGACGACCGTTTCATGCTCATCATCGAAGCCACGGATCCCAAGTTCAAGGCGGAAGAGACTCTCGCGCTGCTGCGCTCGCTCGGCGCCGTGCACGCCGAACTGGTGGAGGACAAGTAAACCATGAAGAATCGCCTCCTCTGGTTCGCCGGCTACGTGCTGTCTCCGACCGCGTCGATTCTGGCTGCCGCTTTGATGCTCACGGGCTGCTCGATCACGGAGACCTCCCGTAAGCCCCCCATCGAAGTGTGGGACGACATGGACCGCCAGGAAAAGTTCAAGGCGCAGTCCGCTGTCGGCCACGACCTCGTCTCGGTGTTCCCTGATCATCGTTCCAACCGCCGTCCGGTGGAAGGAACCATCGCCCGCGGCCATCTGCAGCAGGTCGACATCCTGAACACCGGCCTGGCCAAGCCTGAAGTTTACGCCGGCGCCAACCCGGTGAAGCTCGACGCCGACGTCATGAAGCTGGGCCACGACAAGTTTCAGGTGTACTGCACCCCCTGCCACGACCGCACCGGCGGCGGCAAGGGCATCGTCAACATCCGCGAGCCGAACTACAAGCCCGCCAACCTGATGGACGACCGTATCAAGGGTTATCCGGATGGGCAGATCTTCTACGTGATCACCCACGGCAAGGGCAACATGCAAGGCTACCGCTTCCAGTTGGCTCCGCAGGAGCGCTGGGCAATCGTTTACTATGTGCGCGCGTTGCAGCGCGCCCACTCCGGAACTCTGGCTGACGTTCCGGAAGACAAGAAGGGATCCATTAACTAATGGCCTCTCACGGACATCATCACGCCACCGACTCCTACCAGCTCGATCCCGCCAAGTGGACGACGGTTCGCAACGTCCTCGCATTCGTTGCGCTCCTTTCCTGGGCGCTTCTCGCGTTCGGTTACTCGACCGAACAGCATCGTTTCTTCCAGTCGTATCTGGTGGCTTTCTGCTTCGGCACGTTCATCATTCTCGGCGCGACCTTCTTCGTGTATGTGCAGTACCTGACCGGATCCGCGTGGTCCGTCACAGTTCGCCGCATCATGGAAAACATCATGGTGTCGATTCCAGTCGGCGCTCTGCTGTTCATCCCGATCGCGTTCTTCGGCGTCGACGACCTCTATAAGTGGGCGCAGGCCGATGCGATCAAGGATCCGCTCATTCAGGTGAAGAAAGCGTTCCTCAATGTCGGCGGCTTCCGCATGCGCGCGGGCGTCCTGTTCGCCCTGTGGAGCATCTGGGCCCTGGCGATCTGGTCGTCTTCCACCAAGCAGGACAAGACCAAGTCGATCGAACAGATGAAGACCTCGTCCCGCTGGAGCGCGCCCGGCCTGCTGCTGGTTTGCGTCACCGGCTGCCTCGCGGCCTTCGAGTGGATCATGTCCCTCGATCCGCACTGGTACTCGACGATCTTCGGTCTCTACTGCCTCGCCGGCGGCTGCGTCGCCATGTGGGCTGTCGTCACGCTCGTTTCGCTCGGCTTCCGTTCGGCGGGTGTGCTGACGAACTCGATCACGATCGAGCACTACCATGACCTCGGCAAGTGGATGTTTGCGATCAGCGTCTTCTGGACCTACCTCGCGGCATCGCAATACCTGCTGATCTGGTACGCCAACATCCCCGAAGAAACGATCTATTTCCAGGAACGCATGCACGGCAGCTGGTTCTGGGTGAGCGTGCTCCTCCCGGTCGGCCGCTTCATGGTTCCTTTCGGACTCCTGATTTCCCGTGGCGCCAAGCGCAACCTCACGGTTTTGCGTCTCGCCGCGATCTGGATCATCCTCATGGAGTTCGTCGATATGTACTGGATGATCATGCCGAACTTCCACGAGTACGCGCATGGCTTCCATCTGCACTGGCTCGACCTCGCTGCGGTTGCCGGTGTGGTGAGCGTCTACGGTCTGGCATTCTGGAGCCGCTTCAAGTCGCATTCGCTGGTTGTGGAAGGCGACATGCGCTTTGAACAGGGCCTCCACTTCCATCAGGTGTAACGAAACATGAGCGATCATCAACCAGTAGTCGAACAAAATAACGAAGGTTTTGATCCCGGCGAAGTGGATGCTGCTTCCGTATCGCTGTTCGGCGTCATCATCGTCGCCATTATCGTCGCGGTGTTCATCGGTGTAACGCTGTATTGGGACAAGTTCTTCAATGGCCGTTATAAAGAGGTCGTCGAGGCGGCTCCCACGGCGCAACTCGAAGATCTGCACAAGCGCGAGGACGCCGTGCTCAACGGTTACACGTATGTGGACAAGGCCAAGGGCCAGGTTCGCATCCCCATCGACCGCGCGATGCAGTTGCTGATCAGCGAAGTGCAGGCCGGCAAGACCCCGTACAACACCAAGGATACAGAGAAGAAGCCGGATGCTCCGGCGCCGGGCGCGGCTCCTGCCGCAGGCGCTGCCGGGGCTCCCGCTGCTCCTGCTCCGGCGACACCCGCTCCGGCGGCTGCTGCTCACTAGTCGTCCAATACATCAGTTTCGAAGTAGACAGAATCCAACAGAAAGGAGAGAGAAGACAAGATGATCCTGGCAACTGCAATCCTCGCCGCGAGCATGCTGGCGGATGCGTCGAACGGCAAACTGCCGATGATGGCCCAGGGCCTCGAAATCGACGAAAAAATCAACCGTTCGGTGGATTTGAATCTCTCCTTCCTGGCGGAGGACGGTTCAGAACACAAGCTCTCGGAGTACTTCTCCAAGGGACGTCCGGTGGTTCTGAACCTCGTCTATTACGCCTGCCCGAATCTCTGCAACATGGTCCTCAACGGCCAGGTGCAGACGATGAAGGAACTGCTCTGGACTCCGGGCACGGAATACGAGATTCTGACCATCAGCATCGATCCTCGCGAGACGCCGAAGGACGCCGTCGAAAAGCGCGCGGCCTATCTCGAAAAGGGGTTCAAGCGGCCCGCTCCCGGCTGGCATTTCCTGGCCGACACCAAGGGGCACTCGAAGATGCTGGCCGATCAGCTCGGCTACAAGTACCGGTTCGACGAGAAGAAGAATCAATATGTGCATCCGGCGGCGATCATGGTGCTGACGCCCGAAGGGAAGGTCGCGCGCTACCTCTATGGGACGCGGTTCAAGTCCTTCAACTTCAAGATGGCGATCACCGAGGCTGCCGAAGGCAAAGGCCGCTTCAGCCTCGAAAAGGCGCTGCTGCTGTGCTATCAATACGACCCGAAAGCCAAGTCTTATGTCGTCATGGCGGAAATGCTCATGCGGGGCGGCGCGGGTTTCATGGTAATTGGTATGAGCGTCATGCTGTGGCGCTTCTGGTCCTGGGAGAAGAAGCGCATCAACGACAAGCGCGCTGACGAACCGGGATTCGACAAGTGAGATTCATCATATGGAATGGATAAGAGCGTTCATGCTGCCCGACCAGGGCTCCCAGCACGCCAGGAACGTCGACGCGTTGTTCATGGCGATCTTCTGGCTCAATGTATTCTTCTTTGTCTTGATCGCGGCGCTCACGCTGTATAGCGTCTGGGCGTTCAGGCGCAGAGAAGGCGTGAAAACGCCTCACATCACGCACAACATGACGCTCGAACTCCTGTGGAGCGTGATCCCGACGGTCATCGTAATCGGCATCTTCTTCTGGGGCGCGTCGGGCTACATCGACTACGCGGTGGCTCCGTCGGACTCGATGGAAATCGCGGTGACCGCAAAGAAGTGGAACTGGACCTTCACCTATCCGGACGGTTCCACCTGGGGCAAGTACATCCGGGTCCCGGTGAACAAGAACATCAAGTTCATCATGACGTCGACCGACGTGCTGCATGACTTCTATATCCCGGCGATGCGCGTGAAGCACGACGTGATTCCCAACCGCTATACCGAAGTCTGGTTCAAGGCGGATAAGGAAGGCGAGTACCATGTCGCGTGCGCCGAATACTGCGGCAAGAGCCACTCCGACATGTGGGCGAAAATCAAGGTTGTGAGCGAGTCCGAGTACAACAAGTGGCTCGCCGAAGGTCCGGAAGAGTGGAAGACCATGAAGCCCGAAGAACTCGGCAAGCTCTCGTGGGAAAGCTACGGTTGCAACACCTGCCACTCCGTGGACGGATCCAAGAACACAGGTCCTACCTGGAAAGGCCTGTACGGCAAGACGGAGAAGTTTGCCGACGGAACCACCCAGGTCGTGGATGATGCGTACATCATCGAATCGATCAATTACCCGGCAAAGAAGGTCGTAGCGGGTTTCGAGAACCAGATGCCTTCGTTTGAAGGCCAGGTTCGCGATATCCAGATGAAGGCGCTGGTCGCCTACATCAAGTCGCTCAAGTAAGGAAAAAGGAGGAAGAACACGAACATGGCTGATATACTCACTTCCCCACACGCCGGCGTAGGCGCGCATCACGAGAAGGAGCCCGATTTCATCGAGGCCAAGAAGGGCATCTGGTCGTGGATGTCCACGGTCGATCACAAGCGACTGGGCTTGATGTACCTCTGGGCCGTCGTTGGCAACTTCATTCTGGGCGGCGTCTTCGCCCTGCTCGTCCGCATCACGCTGCTCACTGGCAATCACGGCGACAACTATTTCATCTCGGCCGAGATGTACAACCGGTTCTTCACGCTGCATGGCATCGTGATGGTGTTCCTGGTAATCATTCCGTCGGTTCCGGCGGCCCTCGGCAACTTCGTCTTACCTCTCATGCTCGGCGCCAAAGACGTGGCGTTCCCGCGCATGAACCTCGCCAGTTTCTGGGTGTATGTGCTCGGCATGCTGATGGCAACCGTCGCGATCCTCACTGGCATGGTCGACACCGGCTGGACTTTCTATACGCCATATAGCTCGACCACCAATGGTCCGGTCAGCCTGATGGCGCTGGCCGCCTTCGTGCTGGGCTTCTCGTCGATCTTCACCGGCATCAACTTCATCGCCACCGTGCACAAGCTTCGCGCTCCCGGCATGACGTGGTTCGACATGCCGCTGTTCGTGTGGGGCGTTTACGCCACCGCGCTGATCCAGGTTCTCGCGACCCCCGTTGTCGGTATCACGCTCGTGCTCCTCACCATCGAGCGCGCCTGGGGCATTGGCGTCTTCGACGCATCGAAGGGCGGCGACCCGGTTCTCTTCCAGCACTTCTTCTGGTTCTATTCGCACCCGGCCGTGTACATCATGATTCTGCCCGGCATGGCGGTGATCTCCGAGATCATCCCGACCTTCTCGCAGAAGACGATCTTCGGCTACAAGGCAATCGGCTTCTCGTCCGTGGCGATCGCGCTCATCGGCTTCCTGGTGTGGGGACATCACATGTTCCCGGCCGGCCAGTCGCAACTTGCCAGCCTCGTGTTCTCGTTCCTGACCTTCCTCGTCGCGATTCCGTCGGGCATCAAGGTCTTCAACTGGATTGCGACGCTGTGGCGCGGCAACATCTCGATGGACACCCCGATGGTGTGGGCCGTGAACTTCCTTTTGCTGTTCGCGATCGGCGGTCTCACCGGCCTCTTCCTCGGCACGCTCTCCACGGATATCCACCTGCACGACACGTACTTCGTCGTCGCTCACTTCCACTATGTGATGATGGGCGGCACGATCACGGCGTTCCTCGGCGGCGTCCATTACTGGTGGCCGAAGATGTATGGCCGCATGTACAACGAGAAGATCGGCAAGATTGCCGCGGTGCTCTATTTCATTGGCTTCAACGTTCTGTTCCTTTCGCAGTTCGTGATGGGTTCGAACGGCATGCCGCGCCGCTACTACAACTACCTGCCCGAGTTCCAGCCCTGGCACATTTCGTCCACCGTGGGAAGCTGGATCATCGCCTCGGGCCTGTTCCTGGCGCTCTTCAACCTGCTCGCTTCGCTGCGCAAGCCGAAGACCGCTCTCGACAACCCCTGGAAGGGTACGACCCTCGAGTGGCAGACCCAGTCGCCGCCGATTGAACACAACTTCCACGATCAGCCTGTGCTCACCCGCGCCCCGTACGATTACCGGCGGCCCGTGAGCGTCGATAGGGAGATCCACTAACCGTGACCACTCACGCACTCGAACATCACGACCCGAATCTTCAACATCACTTCCATACCCGGGAACAGCAGTTCGACGCCTCGAAGCTTGGGATGTGGCTGTTCCTGGCCACGGAAATCCTGCTGTTCGGCGTGCTGTTCGTCGGCTTCGGCCTCTCGCAGTCCCGCTGGCCCGAAGAATTCAAGCAGGCGCACCATCACCTGCAGCGCGAACTCGGCGCCTTCAACACCGTCGTGCTGCTGGTGTCTTCGTTCACGATGGTGATGGCCGTGTACTCGGCTTCGAAGAATAAGCAAAAGCAGTTGGTGACGTACCTCATCATCACCATCCTCTGCGCGCTCGCCTTCCTTGGCGTGAAGTACTTCGAATATTCGCACAAGATCCACGACGGCCTGCTGCCGGGACAATATTTCTCGTACCTCCCCAGCACGGACCCGATGGCCAAGGGCAACTCGGTCTTCTTCGGTTTCTACTTCATGATGACCGGCCTGCACGGTTTCCACATCCTCGGTGGCGTGGTCGTGCTGTGCTTCGTCCTCAAGGAAGCGATCAAAGGCCGCTACAACTCGACTTACTATACGCCCGTGGATCTGGTCGGCCTCTACTGGCACCTGGTCGACTTGATCTGGATTTATCTCTTCCCGCTGCTGTACCTGATCCAATAGGAAACCCATGAGCACCGCACACGCACATACTCACGACGAACAGAGCCACGATCACGGCGGGTTTAAAACTTACGCCACTATCCTGGCCGCTCTTCTGATTCTCACGGTCATCACCGTGGGGGCTTCCTATTTCGACTTCGGCGCAGCGAACATCGTCATCGCGGTCATGATCGCGACGGTCAAGGCGTCGCTGGTTGCGTTGTTCTTCATGCACCTGAAGTACGACAAGCCTGTGAACGGCATGATCCTCGTGTCGTGCTTCCTGTTCCTGGGATTGCTGCTCGTGTTCTGCCTGCTCGACATCGACAACCGCGTGGCGGAAGCGCCAACCGGTAAGGCGATGTTCAAGCCGCAGGGTCCGCCGAGCCTGGGTCACCAGCAAACCTCGACCGACAAGGTTCCGCCTCCGCCGGCGAAGGGCGCCGCTGCCCCCGCGGGTCATGGCGGCGGCGAAGCGCACCACTAACAACTCGATTCGGAAAATCAAAAAGGCGAGTAGATGTTGGATCTACTCGCCTTTCCCCTTTTTGGACGCTACCCCGGGAGGCCAGCGTCCACTCGACAGCTCCTGAGAGCCCGTCATCCATGTAAGGCGCAAAAGAGGGGTCGAAACGGGACAAAATTATCGGCCGCTCCCAACAATTTTTCAGTGATCCGTCGCCCTGCCCGCCAGGTGTCTTCTGGTTTTTTCAAGCAGCCAGCCCCCCACGAGGAACAAACAACCCAGCGCCAGAAGGCTCAGGGACCGGCTGAGCTTGTCCGCGAAGTTGGTGAAGAAAAAGAACACCAGCGTCATCGCCACGCCTGCGATCCCCAGGTTGATCCTTTCCACGCGAGACTCGTAGACGCCCCAGGCGGCAAGTCCACAGGCGCCCGCGAAACACCAGGCGTACAGGCCCCAGTTGTGGCCATGTAGCAGATACAGGCCCGCAACCCAGGGGAAAATGATGGCAGGCGGGAGCCAGTCGGAGGCTCCGCGCAGCAGGATCCACGCGCCGAGGCAAAAGGTAGCGGCAATCGCGCAAGCCAGCAGGAAAGACCCATTCGGCGCCCCGGCGGTGTGCCGCTCCGAGGCGGTAATCAGCGCTGCCACCATAACGATCACCCCGCCGATCCACACGATAGCGGTGCGAGTCGCACCATCCGCGCCATGGCCCGGACGCCTCGCCCCGAGATAGATGAGGCTCAGCGCGAGCCATCCGGCGTACATCGGAAATCCGCCGGCGAGGGGTTTCGAGATCCACTCAGCAGTCAAAAACGACGGGACCAGCAATGCGACCATCGCCGCATGTGGCCAATCCCGCAACCGAAGCCAGCCGATCACGGCGCCTCCCGCCCATACGAGATAGGTCGAGGGCCATAACCTTTCGAGGTGCAGCCATTCGCCGATCACCGCGATCGCCCCGCCCAGCGACAGCGTGCCCGCCGCATGCAGCGCCATCGAGACCTTCGGATACCCGCGGCGCCCCATCGCGAATCCCGCGACATGCAGCACTGCAAAAACGCCGGAAACCAGCAGCACCCGCGCCACTTCGCCGAACTCCCGCCAGTAATTGACGAGCAGCAGCAGGATTCCCGATGACAATAGGATCCCGCCCAATGCCGCAGCCAGGATCGCCGCCCAGTTGCGCATCCACGCGGGATGTGTGGAACGGTTCCGATCCGCTTCCCACTGCCGGATCCGTCCGGCCGTATCGGTGTCAATCAGGCCGGCGGCCTGCCAGGTTTCGAGAATCCGCAAGGGAGACGTCATTCATGTTGCTCCTGTCAACATGATGCATCGGATATGTTGCGCGTGTCAACATCGAAGTTGAAAATGAAAATGGCGCCGGGCGCGTTTCCCACACCCGGCGCCATGGCTGGCTCCGTCGGCCATTACAATCGGCGGCTCTTAAGGAGGAAGTCAGAGCCGCCGTCCGTTTGATTCGACCGCGTCCTCAGGGCCGAACGACAACGGAATCCTCGAGAACCCTTACCGCGGATCGACGCGCAGTTCGTTCTTCACCGCGAACGAGCCGGCGACACCGTTGGCGCGCAGGAACGCGACGTTCTTGTCCATTTCACTCGCTACGACGCCCTGCAGCGACACGTTCCCGTTCTTCACGATGATGCGAATCGACGGGTTTGCACCGAGGCCGTAGCGTTGCAGCGTCGGATACCCGTAGATCGCGCGGGCGGTTGCCAGCCGGATCCGGTCGTCGAACGGCGACGGCGGCAGGACCTCAATTTCATTGATCACCCGATGCACACCCTCAACCTTCCCGACGACATTCGCCGCCGAGGACTTCAAAACCGGGCGAATGGTCGAACCGAACAAGGTCACCGTGTCGCCATCCACGCGGAAGCTCAAATTGTCGTAAATCGAAACCCAGGGCAGCATCACCAGTTCATGCCGGACGCGCTCCTCGAGCGGTTTCGAATCGTTGTTTTTGGTGCTTGCCAGCAACGGCATTGCGAGCAAAGCCGCCGCGATCATCATGTGTTTGAAAGTGTTTTTCATGTTGTCTACCCTCCGTACACCCAACAAGATGCAAGGGTCCTCGTATAGGTTTCGCGCATCCTCGCATAAGTGATGTAAATGTTTTGTGAAGAAACCAGAGGTTCCGCTAAAGCCCTGCAGCGTGTATACTTTTCCAATGCGACTGCCGCGCCGGGCTCTTCTCATTGGGACATTTGGCTCCCTGCTCACTCTGACCTTCTTCCATTCCGGACTCCTGTCTCAACCTGCAGACATGCTGGCCCGCTTCAAGCAACGCTCGATCGAATCCGAAAAGGCAGGTCTCGCGGAACCCTTCAAAGGGATCACGGCTGACGGTAAGCTGCAGGAAGGTCTGTACTCGATCCGCTCAACGGGCGTATCGACAGAGGGCGTGAAGAAAGCCGCGGACTACTTCCTTTCGGTGCTAACCGCGGAACAGCGTGCAAAAACGATGTTCCCGGTCGACGATCCCGAATGGCGCAAGTGGATGAACCAGCACTTCTACATCCGCCAGGGCGTCAGTTTCCTCGAGATGAACGAGAACCAGCGCGAGGCCGCGTTTTCATTGATGAAGGCGTCGCTCAGCGCGAAGGGCCTGCAGTTGTCGCGCGACATCATGCGCCTCAATCACACGCTTGGCGAACTCAACAACAACGACTTCGATCAATACGGCGAGTGGCGATATCACATCACGGTCATGGGCAAGCCTTCGACCAAGGATCCCTGGGGATGGCAGATCGACGGACATCACCTGATCATCAACTACTTCGTGCTCGGCGACCAGGTCGTGATGACGCCCATGTTCATCGGCAGCGAACCCGTGATCGCCACCTCCGGCAAATACAAGGGGACCACGATTCTCCAGACCGAGCAGGGCAAGGGCCTCGCATTCGTCAACGCGCTCGACGCCAGGCAGAAAGCGAAGGCGATCCTCAAAGCCACCAAGACCTCGAACGACGATCTGACCGAAGCGTTCAAGGACAACGTCGTCATCCCGTACACCGGCGTTCGCGGCGCGGACCTCAACGCGAAACAGAAGGAACAACTGCTGGACCTCGCGGCCGAGTACATCAACAACATGGACACCGGCCACGCGAAGGTGAAGATGTCGGAGGTGCGCAAACACATCGACGAAACCCACTTCGCGTGGATCGGCGCCACGGATCCCAACGCGGTCTTCTACTACCGCATCCACAGCCCCGTCGTGCTGATTGAGTTCGATCATCAGCTGCCGGTGGGGATCCGCCATCTGGTGAAGGATCCCAAGGTTCCGCTGCGGGAACACGTGCACGTCGTGATCCGCACGCCCAACGGCAACGACTACGGCAAGGATCTATTGCGCCAGCACCTGCTCGCGCATCCGCACGGCGACTAAGCGCCGTTGTGGATTTCGTGTCCGCCATGATACCTTAAGAGTTTCGGAAGTAAACGCTACTGCCTACCAGTGTGTCCGCTTTCGGGCTCCTCCGAAACGAATACGTCCTTCCGACGATTGGATTTTCAAACATATATGACTGCTACTGCTGCCGGTGTCGTTGGGCGGGTGATTCAGGTCGCCGGTCCCGCCGTCGACATCCAATTCCCTGAAGGCCAGATCCCCGTTATCAATACCGCCGTGCGCATCACGAGCGAAGGCTTCGATGTGCCCGATCCGGTCGACATCATCGTCGAAGTCGCGCAGCACATCGGCGAGAGCCGCGCCCGCGCCATCGCGCTGCAGCCCACCGACGGTCTGGTGCGCGGCATGAAGGCCGAATCCCTCGGCGCGCCGGTGTCGGTGCCGGTCGGAAAGCAGACGCTGGGCCGCGTGTTGAACGTGATCGGCTCGCCTGTGGACGGCATGGGACCGGTCACCACCGAAAAGCGCTTCCCGATTCACCGTCAGGCCCCGGCCTTCGACGAGCAGTCCACGCAGTTGCAGATGTTCGAAACGGGCATCAAGGTCATCGACCTTCTCGAGCCCTACCTCCGCGGCGGTAAGATCGGCCTCTTCGGCGGCGCTGGCGTCGGCAAGACCGTCGTCATCATGGAACTGATCAACAACATCGCGCTCAAGCACGGTGGCGTGTCGGTGTTCACGGGCGTCGGCGAACGCACCCGCGAAGGAAACGACCTCTGGATCGAAATGCAGGAATCCGGCGTTCTCGATCCCAAGGACTGGACCAAGTCCAAAGTGGCTCTGATCTACGGCCAGATGACGGAGCCCCCAGGAGCCCGTCTCCGCGTCGCGCTCACCGGCCTCACGGTCGCCGAATACTTCCGCGACGAAGAGAAGCAGGACGTGCTGCTGTTCGTGGACAACATCTTCCGCTTTACCCAGGCGGGTTCGGAAGTGTCGGCGCTCCTCGGCCGTATGCCTTCGGCCGTGGGATACCAGCCGAACCTCGCGTCCGAAATGGGCAACCTGCAGGAACGCATCACCTCGACCAAGTCCGGTTCGATCACCTCGGTGCAGGCGATTTACGTGCCCGCCGACGACTACACCGATCCGGCTCCTGCCACCACCTTCGCCCACCTCGACGCGACCACCCAGCTTTCGCGCGCGATCTCGGAACTCGGCATCTACCCGGCCGTGGATCCGCTCAGCTCCACCTCGCGCATTCTCGACCCGCGCATCATCGGCCAGGACCACTATGATGTCGCCCAGCGCGTGAAGCAGACCCTGCAGCGCTACAAGGACCTGCAGGACATCATCGCGATTCTCGGTATCGACGAATTGTCGGACGAAGATCGCCTCACGGTGTCCCGCGCCCGTAAGATCCAGCGCTTCCTGTCCCAGCCCTTCCACGTCGCCGAACAGTTCACCGGCCGCGCCGGCAAGTACGTGAAGCTCGCCGACACCGTCCGCAGCTTCAAGGAAATCGTCGACGGCAAGCATGACGAACTGCCCGAACAGGCGTTCTACATGCAGGGTTCGATCGAAGACGTGCTGGTTGAGGCCGAACGCCTGAAGAAGCAGGGGTAACCCACTGTGGATACGTTTCTGCTGGAAATCGCGACTCCCGAAAAGTCGCTCTTGAAGGAACAGGTGGCTGAGGCGCAGGTCCCCGGCGAAGACGGGTATCTGGGCATTCTGCCGGACCACGCGGCGCTGCTGTCCCGCTTGAAGCCGGGGCTGTTGACCTACAAGCTGAACGGTAAGGAAGAGACGCTCGCCGTACACGGCGGGTTCATCGAAGTCCGCAATAACCACGTGCGTTGCGTCGTCGATCAGGCCGAACGCGCTGAAGAGATCGACCTCTCCCGCGCACAGGCTGCGCAGAAGCGGGCGCTCGAAGCTCTCAACGCCGGCGGTTTGGACCTCGACGTTGGTGACGCCCTCGCGGCGGCGATGCGTGCGGAAGCCCGTATCGAAGCGGCCAGGCGTAACGGCAACGGCCACCACTAAGCAACCACTCGCAACAAAAGTCTAAAAGCGGGCTACCGGAACACCGGCTAGCCCGTTTGTCGTTTTATTGAGGCCGAAAGCGCGCAGGAAGCTGCTCGCCACCACCGAAGCCAGCGCCGACCGGTCCGCGTGAGTCTTGCCTTCGAAAATGAACGCATACAGCATGGGACCCAGCAACAGCGCGAGCGACATCTCGATATCCAGTTGCGAATCCAGCTCGCCGCGGCCGATTGCGCTGTTGAGAAGCTGCCGCAATTCCCGCCGTGGCGGATCCATCACCGTGTGCCGCCAGATGCGGCCGAACTCCGAATGCGAAGCGGAGTACGCAACCAGGTGCGGCGTGATCCGCTGCCGGAGTTCGCTGCTCGAATCCGGCGGTTGATAGGTCAGCACCGCGACAATGTCGGCAGCGAGATTGCCGGTCTCGAAATTCGGCCGCGCATTGAGGCCGTTGATGTGCGACAACACATCGAGCACCAGCGCTTCCTTGTCATCCCAGTGCTTGTAGATCGTCGCCTTGCTGACCCCGGACAGCTTCGCGATCGCATCCATGCTCGTCGCGTCGATCCCTCGTTCCGCCACCAGATGCGCGGCGGCGTCGAGGACTTTCAAATGTGCGGTCTCACTCAGCGGACGGGCCATGAATCACACTTGGATGCGAGCAAACAACCGGCTCCCGATCCAAAGAAGAATCATTGTACACGACACCAGCACGGCGGCGTCCATGGCGAGGCCGAAGTGCGAAACGCCGATCAGCGTGTCCCGCAATGCGTCAATACCGTAAGTCAGCGGATCGAGCCTCGTCGCGACCGCGAGTGGCCCCGGCAGGTTGCTCAGCGGATACAGCGCGCCCGACAGGAAGAAGATCGGCATCACCAGGAAGTTCATGATCAACTGAAATCCCTGCATGTTCTCGAGCGCCGATCCGATTGCGGTGCCGAGAGCCGAAAACAGACACGCGATCAGCGCGAGAAACAAGAACGCCACCGGCAGCGATGCGAGGCTCTGCGGCCGGAAGCCCGCGATCATGCAAACGACGGACACTAGCAGTCCCTGGCACATCGCGACCGAAGCCGCGCCCAGCGTGCGTCCCAGCATGATCTGGATCCGCGGGGCCGGCGCGACGAGCGTCTCCTTGAGGAATCCGAACTGCCGGTCCCAAAGCAGGCCCATGCCGGAAAACACGGAACTGAACAGCACCGTCATCGAAATGATGCCCGGCGCGACGAACTGCACGTAGTTGCCTTGTCCGGCTTTCTGAAACACGGGTCCCAGGCCGAAGCCGAGGGCCAGCAGATACAGTAGCGGTTGCCCGAGCGACGCGACCACCTGCGCCCGCGAGCGGACGTAGCGCTTCAACTCGCGCAGCCAGAGAGCGTGAATGACCATCATCGTTTGCCACTCCAGAGTCTTGCCATCTGCCGCATCTGATCCGCGCCCACATTGGCGGCTTCATCGCGAATCGTCGATCCGGTGAGCGCGAGGAACGCGTCTTCGAGCGTGTCCTTGCCGGTCTGCTTGCGTAGTTCCTCGCTGCTGCCCTGCGCCACAATGCGGCCATGGTCGATGATCGCGATCTTCTGTGCGACCTTATCCGCCTCGTCCATGTAATGCGTAGTGAGAAAGACCGTCACCTGTTCCCTCTGGTTCAACTCGCGGACCTGGCTCCACAGCTGGTTACGAGTTTGCGGATCAAGGCCGAGAGTCGGTTCGTCGAGGAAGAGCACACGCGGCGTATGCAGCAGCGAGCGCGCGATTTCGAGGCGCCGCTTCATGCCGCCGGAAAACTGCTTGGCCTGCTCGTTGCGCCGGTCCCAGAGTTCGAACATCCGCAGCAGGCTCTCGATCCGCACGGCGCGTTCCTTGCGAGGCACGTGGTAGAAGACGCCGTGGATGTCCATGTTCTCGTAGGCCGTGAGGTCGCCGTCGAGACTGGGATCCTGAAAGACGATGCCGAACCGCTTGCGCGCTTCGTGCGGGTCGGCGGCGAGGTCGATGCCGTCGATCTGCACCGATCCGGAATCCGGTTTGAGCAGGGTGGTCAGCATCTTGATCGTCGTTGTCTTACCGGCCCCGTTGGGTCCCAGAAAGGCGAAGATCTCACCCCGGGCAACCGAGAAGGAAACACCGGCGACTGCTGTAAAGTCCCCGAATTTGCGGACGAGATTGTCGACCTGGATCATGGTGCAAGCCTCTTGGGTGAATACTAAACCGTTCAGTTTTCATTGTCAAGCCGGGAGTCTTAAAGTTCCTGAGGAATCAGGTCGATACCCTACATAGTGAACTACGCCCGCTCGAGGTGTCGCGATTGAATCCGGGATCCGAAGACAGGCAGACCCTACTGGTGGTCGACGACGACCCGGCTGAGCGTGACCTGATTGGTGTGGGTCTCGCCGATGCCGGCTATGACGTCCATTTTGCGACGGGAACCGCGGAGGTCATCCGGGAACTCGAGCAGGGGACGTTCGATCTCGTGCTGGCTGGGCTCGACCTGTTGCCGCTCATCCGGGCGATTCACGATCCCGATCAACTGCCCGTGATCCTGATGGCCCAGGAGACCGAGGCCGCCGAGGTACTGAAAGGCCTCGAAGACGGGGCGAACGACTACGTCAAAAAACCCCTCAACTTGCGGAACCTGCTGACCCGCATCGACGGTCAACTTCGCCGGAAGCGGTCGGAGGAGCAGGCCAGAGACCTCCTGCAGAGATACGAGGTTGCGGCAAAGGGCAGCAGCGACGGAATGTGGGACTGGCGGCTTCGCCGTGGAGATTTCTACCTGTCCCCTGAGTGGAAGCGGATGCTGGGATATGAGGACCACGAGATCCTGAACCAGCCCGAGGAGTGGATCAACCGCGTCCACGACGAGGACCGTCCACGTCTGCAACTGCTGCTGAGCGAGGCAAGCTCGGACAATGGTCCCAATGAACTGCTGACCGAGCATCGCATGCGCCATAAGAGCGGGTCCTACCGCTGGGTGCAGGTCCGCGGTGGTGTTGCTCGCGATCCCAAAAGCGGCGCCGCAATTCGAATCGCCGGGTCGATGATCGACATCACGGCGAAGCGAATTTACGATACGCTGACGGGTCTCCCCAACCGCAACTTCTTCATGGAGGCGGTCGACAAAGCGCTGGAATACGTGGAAGCCCATCCGGGTTGGGGCTTCACGTTGCTGATGCTGAACCTGGATCACTACAGCCAGATCAACGGCGTATTTGGACACGCGTCCGGTGACCAGTTGCTGGTGGAAACGGCCTCTCGGCTGCAGCGCGCGGTGCGGTCCAACGATGGCGGCGAAAGCCATCTGGTCGCGTATCTGGGGGCCGACGAGTTCGCTGTATTGCTGGGCGGCGTCGATGAAGTCGCCACGGCGCAGCAGGCGGCGGGACGAATCCAGGCGGAGTTTGGACATGCCTTCCTTCTGGAGGGCACCGAAGTGTATGCCTGCGCCACGATCGGGATTGCGCTGTGGCATGAAGGGTACCGCAAAGCGACCGAGATCATGCGCGACCTGGATGTCGCGATCCGCCGGGCGAAGAAGCGCGGCGAGGCGCAGATCGTTCTATTCGATCTCCAGATGCAGCAGGAATCGCTACGCAAGCTCGCGCTTTCGCTCGAAGTCCAGCGTGGCCTCGATCTCGACGAATACATCATTTACTACCAGCCGATCATCCGACTGGAGACCGGTAACATCACCGGATTCGAAGGCCTGCTGCGCTGGAACCATCCGGAACGCGGCATCCTCGCGCCGGACCAGTTTCTCGAACATGCGGAAGAAACCGGCCTCGTGATCCCGATCGGCGTCTTCACCCTTCGCCACGCTGCGGTGACGATCCGCCAGTTGCGCCACCGCTTCCCGATGACCCCGGAACTCACCGTCGGCGTCAACATCTCGCCCCGCGAAGTGCGTCAGCCGGGCCTGGCCTCCCGCGTCGAACAAGTCCTCAACACCGCGGGCGTCGATGCGACGGCGCTGATCCTCGAAGTCAACCAGCGTGTGTTTCGCGACGGCGGCGAAACCGCTGCGCTTGCGCTCCATCAGGTGAAGTCGCTCGGCGTGCGGCTCCGTCTCGACAACGCAGACCTGGACCCCGGCGCGCTTCGATACTTATCTCGCGGTCTTTTCGATTCGATCAAGATCAGCCGCGCCCTCGTCCAGGGCATGACGACGAATGAGCAGTCTGCCGACATCGTCCGTACGCTCTGCGCGGTCGCAAAAGGCCTGGAGATCGAAGCAATGGTGGAAGGCGTCGAAGCCACGCTCCAGGCGGAAATGGCCATGGGCGCAGGCTGTACTGCGGCTCAGGGCTTCTTATTCGCGCCTCCGCTCACGGTCGAAGAAGCCGTCGAGTATCTCGAAAGCGTCGCCAGCAGCCAGCCGTAAGCGCCTGCGCGCATCCTGCTACACTCCAATTTCACCCATGAACTTCGCATCCGTCTCCGCGGCGCTGCTCGGTATCGCAGTGGCCATGGGCGCTTTTGGCGCGCACGCACTGAAAGGCCGCTTTGACGCCTACCAAATGGGAATCTGGGAAAAGGCTGTCTTCTACCACTTCATCCACGCCCTCGGGATGCTGATCATTTCCCTCGCGGCGAGGACTGGCGCGATTCCGGACGCCACGCGGGTCCTCTGGCTTTTGCTGGCTGGGATTCTCTTCTTTTCCGGCAGTCTCTACGCGCTTGCACTGAGCGGCGTCACCGTTCTCGGTGCGGTCACCCCGATCGGCGGCGTCTGCATGATCCTCGGCTGGACTTTGCTCGCATACCTGCTCGCCGTCCAGGCGCAACGCTAACCTACCCCAACATCGCGTAAGTGACCGTGGCGTGGGCCGCAAGCCGCCGCTTCTCGTCGAAAATGTCAATCCTGGTCACCGCCAGCGTACGGCCGAGCTTCAGCACGAAGCCCCGCGCGACCGCCTTCTTTCCCACGATCGGCCGCAGGTAATTCACTTTCAATTCGGACGTTGTCATCTTGCGGTCGCCGCCGAGCGCGGTGAGAATCGCCCACCAGGCGACTTCATCTGCAATCGATGCGATCACGCCGCCATGCAATACGCCGTTGCTATTCATCAACTCGGCGTGCAGTGGAATGGTGCAGGTCGCGCCATCCTTGTGTTTTCGAGTCACCTGAATCGACAAACTGTGCTCGAAGGCCATATCAGAGGTACTGGTTCCTTTTCGGGATTCCAAGTTCTAGGTACACAACATGGTACCCCACGGACCTTCTTCTCATGCCTCGCGCCTGCCAGGAACGCGAACCTGAAAGAGTGAGAGAGGATCTGTTCCGCATCATTCGCTACACCAGCATGTGGATCCTTTACGGCTTTATCCTGCTTGTCGCAGTTTCCTCCATTGCCGCAGCCTTCCAGGGACTCCAACAGCACTAAGTCCCCAGTCGTTTTGTTTCCCAGTTCACATAGTTGGGACTTTCGGGGGGTACGTGAACTCCCATATACCTTAGAGCGCTTAGGGTAGTTCCTCCTTTCGAAACAACACTCCGGTTCTATTTTGCATACGGCCGCAAATCCCGATATTCGAAGTGGATACCATGAAAAACGCAATTCGTCCCCTCCTGGCTCTTAGCCTCTTTGCCGCCTCCGCGGTATTCGGGAATGACGATAAGGTCCCGGCTGGCGCCCCCCAGGCCGACAGCCTGGAGCCAAAGAACGGGAAAGCTGGATCTGTCTTGCGTGTGGTAGGGAAGTCGCTGGCCAAACCGGGCGTCGACGAGGTATACCTCACCGACCACCGGTTTGACTTGAAGGTCAAGGTGCTCGAGCAAACCGACACCTACATTTCCTTCCGAATCCCCCCGTTCGTCAAGCCGGGCCGGCTGCAATTGCTGTTCCTGACCGGTGGAAACAATCCGCTCTTCCTCGAACAACCGTTCTATGTGCAGATCGAGGACGGCGAGGAATCCCCGCTTCCCGCGCCCGTGCCGGTAACCAAGGGTAAGCCGGCCAAGACCGTGGAAGTTGCCTCAGCAGGAGCCAAGATCCCCGTGCCGCCCGCTCCGGCCCCCGCGCCCATGACGTCGGAACCAGCTCCGAAAAAAGCCGCCGCTGTGCCCGCCGCCAAGCATCAGGACAAGCCCGTCGAGGTGGCGCGAGTCATTCCGCAGGCCGCAGTCGCCGTCCCGGTGCAGTCGCCGATTCCGCAGACCCTCGAGCCGCAGCCGCAAGCTCCCAAGCCGGTGGTCCCGCAGACGGCCGCTCCTGCCGCGCCTCCAGCCGGAGTCTCGGATGTGGAAGTCGTCCCGGCGCAAGTCATCCGCCGCACGCG
Organism: uncultured Solibacteraceae bacterium; assembly: GCA_964627455.1. Classification (GTDB taxonomy): domain Bacteria; phylum Acidobacteriota; class Terriglobia; order Bryobacterales; family Bryobacteraceae; genus F-183. The sequence goes on from CAZVKC010000026.1 coordinate 60,775, forward strand.
CGTTGCCTATCCTGCCGGAGCCTCCACCAACAAGGTCGAGGGCGCCGTCGAACTCGTCGCTACGGTTCGCGCAGATGGCCACGTGAAGGACGTGAAAGTGGTGAAAGGCAATCCCTTCCTGGCCGCCGCCGCGATCAGCTCGGTTCGCGAATGGCTCTATGAACCGGCCAGGCTCAACGGCCGCGCGGTCGAAAGCCAGGTCAACGTGGTCCTCAATTTCAAACGTCCCCAATAGATCAACCCGCAAGTCGAGCCACGCACCCCGGGAGAAGGCATGCCGCTCCCGGGGTTCTTCTTTTCGAACCTGCTACGATTTGGGCTTGTGCGGCCTAACCGAATCTTCGTGCCTCTGACAGCTCTCAGCTTCTCCGTCGGGATCCTCGCTCTTGCCCAGGGCGCCAGCGGACCCCTCGATGCCTCCGTGCCCAGCGAACTGCGCCCGCTCATCGAACGGGTGACGTCGGATCGCGGGAACCTCGAGCGCTTCTACCCCCATGAATTCTCGCCTGCCCGGCGTTCGCGCTTTCGCGGATTCTACGCCGACACGCTGGCTACGCTCGAGCGCACATACGACTTCCCGAAACTCAGCCTGGACGGTCAGGTGGACTACCTGCTGCTCCGCAACCACCTGCGCTACAAGCTCCGCGAAATCGAACTCGAATCCCAGCAACTGGCCGAGGTTGAACCACTGGTCCCCTTCCTCAATGGACTCGCAGAACTGGAACAGTCGCGCCGCCGCCTGGCGCCCGTCGACTCGCCCAAGACGGCATCTGCGCTGAACGACTTCCGGAAACAGGTCGACGGCTTGCGTCAAGTGGTGCAAGCGGGCAAACTCACGGCGCCTTCGAAGACCGCCGCATATCGCGCGGCCGGATTGACGCAAGCGATCCGCACCGCCTTGAAGGGCTGGTACGACGGCTACAACAGCTACGATCCGTCGTTCACCTGGTGGATGTCGGATCCATGGAAGGGGCTCGATGGCGCGCTGGATGCGTACGCCAAAGCGATCCGCGAAAAACTCGTGGGACTAAAGCCGGACGACAAATACGCGATCGTCGGCCAACCCGCGGGACGCGCCCTGCTGCTCGAACAGTTGAAGGCGGAAATGGTCGCGTACACGCCCGAGGAACTGGTGGAGATCGCGAACCGCGAGTTCGCCTGGTGCGATCGCGAGATGCTGCGCGCCTCCCGTGATCTCGGCTTCGGCGACGACTGGAAGAAGGCGCTCGAACACGTCAAGAACCTGCATGTCGAGCCCGGCGCACAGCCGCGCATGATCCGAGACCTCGCGCAGGAAGCAATCGATTTCGTGGAGAAACGCGGACTCGTGACCATCCCCGATCTCGCCAAAGAAACGTGGCGCATGGACATGATGTCTGCCGAAGCGCAGATGGTGAATCCGTTCTTCTTGGGCGGCGAGCGGATCCTGGTTTCATTCCCCACTGCAACCATGCCGCACGAAGCGAAGCTGATGAGCCTGCGCGGCAACAACATCCACTTCTCTCGCGCGACGGTGCATCACGAACTGATCCCGGGCCATCACTTGCAAGGCTTCATGACCGCGCGCCACAAGCCCTATCGCGGGCTGTTCCGCACGCCCTTCTGGACCGAAGGCTGGGCGTTGTATTGGGAGATGGTCCTGTGGGACCTGCAGTTCCCGGCCAATCCTGAGGATCGCATCGGATTCCTCTTCTGGCGCATGCATCGCTGCGCGCGCATCATCTTCTCGTTGAACTTCCACCTCGGCGTTTGGACCCCGCAGCAGTGCGTCGACTTCCTGGTGGATCGCGTGGGGCACGAGGCCGACAACGCATCGGCCGAGGTCCGGCGATCGTTCGAAGGGAACACCTATCCGCCCTTGTACCAGGCCGCGTACATGCTGGGCGCGCTGCAGTTCCGCGCGCTGGCTCGCGAACTGGTCGCAAGCGGCAAAATGCCCGCGCGTGAGTTCCACGACCGCATCCTGATGGAGAATCGCATGCCGGTCGAGATGGTCCGCGCACTGTTGACGAAGCAAAAGCTTTCGCGCGACTTCCAACCGTCGTGGCGATTCTACTCACTGGGGAATGGCAATGGCGGCAATTGACTATCGCGGCCGGCGCTTCCGGCCGGTTTCGAATTCGTCAGGCGGTCAGGTGAACTCCGACACGCTGTTCCTCTACGACCAGCCCGACGGAAACGATCTCTTTACCGGCGCCTATCGCGGCGGCGGAATTCGGTACGGATCCATCACCGGGTTCGTGGATTTGCGGACTGGCGCGCTGCGCTTCCTCTATCAACACGTCACCGACGCGGGTGACATGCGCAGCGGGACCTGCGAGTCCACGCCCGAACTTCTGCCCGACGGTCGCGTGCGCCTCCACGAGCGCTGGCGCTGGCATGACGGCGGCGGATCTGGCGAATCGGTCCTCGAGGAACTAAAAACGTTCAATCGGGAATAACGGCGTCCGTCGATGCTGGTACGTAAATGACCGCGGGTCATTTGCGGTCGGACCCGGCGTATCCACCAGCACGATCTTCGCCGCCACCGGTTCATAAGCCGCGCGCGGCGCAATCACGCCCTTCACGATGAGGATGTCCTTTCGTTCGGGGCGAATGCCGAGGCTGATGAGTTGTTCGAGACTCATCGGCGCCATGCGCCGGCTGGTGAAGACCACCGTGTGATGCTCCTCGGTTTCGACGACCGCCGTGACGCCCTGATCGCAATGGGTCCAACCGCCGTGGCGCACTTGCGTCTCGGTGAACAATCCGTCGGACAGCGTGCGCACACGCCCTGTCACGAGCGGCGTCTGCACGGTGTTGCGAACGCCGGCGCGCACGCAAGCTTCGACAGCCGCCGGATCATAGAGGATCACAAGCGCGTTGCGTGCGTTCTGCCTGCGGCATTCTTCGAACAGCACCGTCGACGCCGCGGAACTTCCGCCGCCCGTGTTGTCGCCGACGTCCATCAGCACTACGGGCTTCACAGGACTCGCGATCGCATCGCGCACGGCGTCTGCAGGGGAGGGAAGCGTCGGCAGGAACTCGTTTCGCCGGTTCCACGCGCGCTCCGCCATGTACTGCGCCGCGCGCCTCGCGAGGTCCGCATCGCCATCCGCGACCGCGAGGAACGTGGTGCCCATCTCCGCGACGTCGGCGTAATAAAAGCCCAGGCACACGCTCGCCGACACGATGCCGGGCCAGCCCAGGACCTCAGCCAAGTCCTCGTACAAGCCGCGCGCCGGGGCCGCGGCGGTGTGTTGCGCGGCGATGGGAATCGCGATCGGAGGCGCCTCCAGAGCCATCACCGGGCGGATCTCATGTCGCAGAATCCGGGCCAGGATGCGCGAGGCTTCGAGTCCGCGCTCACGTTGATCGAGATGCGGATTAGACCGGTAGGCAACGATGGCCGTTGCATGCTGAACCATCGCTTCGGAAACATTCGCGTGCAAATCCAAGGTGACGACAATCGGAATCTCGCTGCCG
>CAZVKC010000026.1:64339-84372 GCA_964627455.1 uncultured Solibacteraceae bacterium
TTCGGAAACATTCGCGTGCAAATCCAAGGTGACGACAATCGGAATCTCGCTGCCGAACCGCACGCGAAGCCGCCGCAGGACCTCCCCATCGGCATCGGGATACGCGGCGCTCACCGTCGCGCCGTGCAAAGCCACCAGCAGCGCGTCGACATTGGCGTCCACGGAATCGACCAGCGACGTCGCGATGCGTTCGAACGCCGGCGCTTCGATCGTCCCGCTTGGAACGGCGAAGGTCGCAAAGCCGGGAACGATCTCGAAGCCTTCATCGAGTGCACCCTGCAGCAGTCCGCCGAGCTCGTGATGCGCCTTGATCCACCGGTCGCGCATGACTTCGCCCTGTGTCATCGAAGTTGAAGCGAAGTCCTCCCAGGTAGTCGCCGCGGGCAGAAACGTGTTCGACTCGTGTAGAAAAGCGAGGATCCCAACTCGTTTGCTCATAGCGATGGCATCTCCGCGACGAACGCCGCTTCGATCAACATGCCGGCTTGCAGGTCCACGCCATAGGCGCGCCGGTTCGGCGGATGCGTGCCGAAGTACTCTTTGTAGACTTCGTTCACTTCCTTGATGTCGCGGTTCACGTGCTGCAGGTACAAGCGGACGGAACAGATCGAGGTTTTCGTGATCCCGGCTTCGGCCAGCAGCTTGTCGAGTTGCCGGAAGATCTCGCGCATCTCAGCGGCCGCGCCGCCGGGCACGGGCGTCGAACTGTCGTCTGGAATGCCGGTGATCACGGCTTCGAACACGCGTCCATTGTGGATCACGGCGGAACTGATGGGAAAGTTCGGATCGACTTCGAGAAACTGCATGAATGCTCCTCGTAACTAGTAACTCAAGAATCCACCGTCGACGAGCAACGTCGCGCCGGTGATGAAGCTCGCACGATCGCTCAACAGAAACGCGACGGCCTCGCCAATCTCTTCAGGAGTGCCGCGGCGCGCGAGCGGCGTTCGCCGGATGTAGGCGCCGCTGGCCCCGCCACTGTGCAGGTCCGCGACGATGTTCCGGGATGCCCGCGTTTCGATGTCCCCGGGCGCGATCGCGTTGACTCGAATGTTGTGCGGCGCGAGTTCCAGCGCCATCGCTTTGGTCAGCGTTGTGAGCGCGGCCTTCGATGCGCAATAGATCGACGCATGTTCCTGCCCGGCGAAAGCGCCGACGCTGCTGATGTGCACGATCGACGCGGGCGCCTTCGTCGCGACCGCGTGGCGCGCCACAGCCTGCGAGCAAAACACGGGACCCTTCACGTTCACGGCGAGAATGTCGTCGACATGCGCGGGCGTCGCATCGAGGAACGGTGAGGCCGCGCCGATCCCGGTGATTGCGGCGTTGTTGACGAGTCCATCGAGACGGCCGAACTCTCGCACCACCCGCGCAACGCCCTGCTCGACGGCTGCGGGATCCCGTACATCGCAGGTCTCGGGTTGGAAAATAGCAGTCCGCGCGCCGTACATCTCAAGGACTCGCACGATCCCCGCGCCGATGCCCGTAGCGCCTCCGGTAACGATGTACACGCGATTATCCAGCATGCCGGCGATGCTCCTCAATCAGATCGCGGACTTGCGCCGCCTCAATCAATGGCGACTCGTGCGCCGCCGCGGCCCTCTCGATCGACGCAGGATCCTTGAAGCCATGCCCCGTGACGAGGCACACAGCGGTCTCGCTGGCGCCAATCCAGCCCTCTGCTTTCGCACGCAAAAAACCAGCGAACGCCGTCGCACCCGCAGGTTCGCAGTAAATCCCCTCGCTGCTCAACAGCGTCTGCTGCGCATCGAACACCTCCGTGTCGTTCACTGCGATGCCGCGGCCACCACATTCGTACAGCCGTGTCAGCGCAAGCGTCGCGTCGATGTCGGTCGGGACGGAAAGTCCGCTGATCGCAGTCGTACTCGCAACTGCCTCCGCGGTTCGATGCTGTTGGCTCCAGGCGCCAACGACCGTCGCGCACCCGGAAGGCTGCACCGCGTGGACCTTTACTTTTCTCTCGAATCCCTGCACCACCGCGCTATACAAGCCACCGCCGCCAACGGGTACGAATACATGATCCGGGGCCACGGTGCGGAGCTCGTGCGAGATCGTCTCGACTCCCGCCATGCCGCGCGGGCAGTAGCGAAATGCGGACACGATCAGCGGCACACCCGACGCCCGCAGCGATGCGAACACCGCATCGGTGATCGCAGGATCCACCGCAAATCCCGGAATCCGCACCACGGTCGCGCCATGCGCGCGCATCTGCATCACCTTGCCCGCCGGCGCATCCGCGTTGGCGAAGATCATGCAGCGGATCCCCAGTCGCGCCGCGTAAGCCGCCAGTGACGCTCCGGTATTCCCCGACGATGTCGCGATCACGAACTTCGTGCCGGCCGGCAATTCCTGCAACTCGCGTGCAATGAAGCGATCCTTGTACGATCCCGTCGGATTGCATTGCTCGAGCTTGAAGTGCAGTCCGCTGCAACGCGCACTCGCGATGCACGGTGTGTTGCCTTCGCCAAGGATGCTCAAAATATCAGGTCCCCCTGGCCGACGCAGCGCGGCACGAATCCCTTGCGCAATTCCGCAGCGGCAAGATCAATATGCTGCTGGCCGCCTTCGAGCGTGAACAAGCCGTGTCCGGGAAACAGCGCGTCAATCTGCAGGCCAGCGAGTTTCCCGATATCGCGACGGTAATCCTGCAGATTTGAGTCACTTGATTGAATCAGTCCAATGACGCCACCGTAAAACACGATGTCCGCGGTGAACAGGCATCGCAAGCCATCCTGCACGCAAGCGAATGCAAACGCATCCGACGCATGTCCCTGCACGCGGATCGCCTGTAGTTCGAAACCTTCCAGCCGCAGGATGTCTCCGTCATCGAACGTGCCCGCAACCGCGCACGCCTCGTACACCATCGCAGAAGGATACCCGCCCGCCGCCTGCGCGTCACGCAACCCGGAAGCCTCCGCGTCGCCGGATTCGAGAATCGCGCGCGTATGCACCGAGGCCCACACGGGCCAACCCAATTCGCGCGACAACGCCGCCGCGCCCGCCGCGTGATCCGGATGCTTGTGCGTCACGAGAATCGTTCCTCCGCACGACAGATCTTCCCCAAACTCTTCACGCAGGTTCCCAATGATGCGCGATGTCGCAAGCCCGCTGCCGGAGTCGATGAGCAGGATCCCCGCATGAGACCGCAGCGCATACACGTGGCAGTCGTACGTACTGCTCAGTCCGAACTGCCGGCTGCCCACCATGCGGATCCAGGGACGTATGCGCATCGCGTTATTGATAAAACCAGTCGAGCGGCACGGCCTTCAACTTCAAAGACCAGCGTGGCTCTTTCACACGTGGCTGCTGCTCGACATAGTACGTCAACAGAGCGCGATCCTTCAGCCATTCGATGCCCGTATATGCGAAGGTCGCATTGGCCGTCTCATCGACGTTCTTCACATGGGCCCACGTGAGACCCTCGTCCTTCGACACCGCCGCCGTCAGCGGCCACCGCTTTGGACCCGGCGCGTTGTTCCAGATCAGCACCAGATCGCCCGTCTTCGGATGCCGCTTGATCGACTGCGGCGACAACGGCGAATCGAGGTTCGCCATCGCTTCCAGGTCCGACCACGTCACGCCGCGATCCTTCGAATACGACTTGTAGATCCGTCCCAACTCCGTGCGGACCCACAGCATCACGCGTCCATCCTTCAACTCGATGACGCCCGGTTCCTGCGCGCCGTGTTTGGTCTGCGGCAGATCGAGGATCGTCTCACTCGGCTTCCACGAGGCGCCCTCATCGTCTGAATAGTACACGCGCGAACGAATGCGAGGATCCACCCGATAGTCGGTCGTGTAAAAGACCGGCATCAAAATACGGCCGCTTTTCAACTGGATCGCGCGATCGTGATTGAAACCTGTATACGAAGGCGACGGCGTAATCGCCATCGGCTTCGGCGCAGAAAACGTCTTCGCATCGTCGCTCGAAAGCCGAACCATCGGCGCGCAATCAGCCTGCGAGTTCTTGCGGCAGAACAGGAACAGGATCTTGCCGGACTTCAGCCGCAGCAGATCCGGTTCCATCACATTCATCTCGCCGATATTCTCCTGCAGCGTGAACTTCTCGCCCCAGGTCTCGCCCTTATCCTTCGAAATCTTCGCGGAGATTCGCGCACTGCCCCAGTCGCTGCCGGCGGACGTGTAGAAGTCGATCCAGGCCAGCAGCACGCGGCCATCGCGCAGCACGACCATGTCCGCCTCGGAATTGCGATTGTTCCCTTCGCCGGCCGGAGCAACGAAGTACTCGAACGGCAGCTTCGACGCGGCATACACAACCGCAACGAAGAGCAGCAAAAGCGAAAAGCGTCTCACAGCCGCTCCACGGCACGAAGCGTCGCGTCGATCGCGGCATCATCATGCGCCGCACTGATGTACCAGCGCCCGTCCGGCAGCGCCAGCACGCCTTCATCCAGCAAGCCCATCAAAAACTGCGCATACAGCGGCTTGTTGCACGCGAGCGTGTCGCGATACTCCACCGGGGTCGTCTTCTGGAAATGCAGTTGAAAGCAAGGCCCCTCGCCCGTCGCCACGACATCGACACCCTTCGCTCGCAGAATTGCCGTCATCCCCTCGCGCAATCGCGAACCCAGTCGATGCAGCCGCTCATACACGCCCTCGCCACTCAACTCCCGCAGCGCCGCGACGCAAGCCGCCAGCGCCAGCGGATTCCCATTCAGAGTCCCCGCATGCACCACCTTGCCATCCGCGATCAGCCGCATGTACTCGTCGCGACCCGCCAGCACAGACAACGGCAATCCCGCCGCCGCTGCCTTCGCGAACGTCGCAAGATCCGGCGTCACCCCGTAATACTGCTGCCCGCCCCCGAGCGCCAGCCGGAACCCGGTGATCACCTCGTCGAAGATCAACAACGCGCTATGCCGCGTCGAAATCTCGCGCAGGAACTGCAGGAATCCGGGCTCCGCCGGAATGCAGCCGCTATTGCACAACAGCGGCTCGCAGATGATCGCGGAAATCTGCCCTTCGTGCGCAGCGAACGCGCGTTCTACACTCTCGCGGTTGTTCCACCGCGCGACCACCGCGCCGGACCACGGCCTTTGTCCCATCCCCACCGGCGCAGGCACAGGCGAATCGAACTGCTCCGGTGTCACCTTGTATCCGACCAGCACCGAATCGTCCCAGCCGTGATAGTGGCCCTCGAACTTCAGGTACAGCGGCCGCCCCGTCACGCCGCGCGCCAGCCGCAGCGCCACCTGCACGATCTCCGTGCCGCTATTGGCGAACGCAACTTTGTCCGCACAAGGAATCGCCGCGCACAACGCCTCGGACGCTTCGTACTCGAGCGCGTGCTGCGCGCCGAACGTATGTCCCAACGCCAACTGCCGCGCCACAGCCTCATTCACTACATCCGGCGCATGACCTAAGATCAGCGGTCCCCACGCGAGCGTGTAGTCGACGTACTCGTTTCCGTCGACATCCGTGATCCGCGGACCCTTGCCATGCGTATAGAACAGCGGATACGGCTGCGCCGCGCGACGCAGCGCTGTCGACACTCCACCCGCGAGCGTCTTCTGTGAACGCTCGTAACACGCCAGCGACTTCGGAGTCTTCGCGCGCACCGACGCTTCGCGATTCGAAGAAAGCATCATGATTCCACCGCCACCAGAAACAGCGTGTCGCCGGCTTCCACCACCGGCATCTCACGCGTCAACCCGACCGTCGCATCGAACGGCGCGAAATACTCTTCCATCGTTTCTCCAAAATCGTCGACCAGTCGTCCCAGCCGCTGGCCTTTCGCGACGCGATCGAGCAACGCGACGTCGCGCATCAGGAACCCAGGGCGCGTCGCGGAAATCCCTTCATCGGTATTGCCCACGCCATGCAGCCTCCGCGGCGCCGCAACGGGCAACTCGATCTCACCTTCGATAATCCCCAAAAAACGAAGCAAATTGCGGATCCCGCGTTTCATCATCTCGAGATCGGCCGCAGCGATACGCGCCGCGCCCCACGCTTCCGTATACAAAAACGGAATCCCACGATCCCGCGCCGACGAAATCGTACGCCCTGCCTCGATCACCGGATGCCCCCAGGTCACGGGCGCGCCGAACACTTCGGATGCCGCGACGCCCTCCGGGTCGTACTCGTTGTACCCCACCATCGACGGCATGCCGTACCGAATCCCGCCGCTATGCAGATCCAGATAAAACGAAGCGCGAGCTAAAACGTTGTGATCGAACGTCCACGCGATGCGTTCAGAAAGAGTCCCGTCGGGCTTGCCGGGAAACACCCGCGCCAGATTCGCCCCGTCCACAGGACTCACGCGATTGCACGCGCGATGCGCCGGAGGATTCAACACGGGAACCGCCATCAACGAACCCCGCATCGCGTGCACATCCAAATCCGCAAACACCTCGTGGATCGCCCGCACGCCTTCGTACTCATCGCCATGCACGCCGGCCGTCACCACCAGCGTCGCGCCGCTAGCACTGCCGCAAGCAGACAACACAGGCAAAGCGACATCCGCCGTCACAGGCAGCCACTGGCGCTGCTTCGATCCCGGTTCGAAAACGATCACAAAGGGTTAGTTTATCCGCTGCTAGAGCAGCCTGCGCGATGAAGCCCGCCGCGCGAGCCGTTCCTCGCGCTTGCGCAGCTCCGGCGTGTCGATGATGTTCAGCGCCGTGCGCGTCATCTCGAGTGCCATCACGTAGTTCTTCTCGCTGTGCTCGAAGTACTTCGCGAGTTCTTCATAGGCCTCGGTGCGGAACGGATTCGGCGATTGCGTGAGTTCGGTGAAGACCGCGACAGCCGCATCCTCGCGCCCGCGCTTTTTCTCTAACGCCGCAAGATCCCACATCGCGCGGAACAGCAAATCATCCCGCAAACCGCGCGCGATCGCGCCGCGGAACAAGCCCGCTGCCTGATCCTCCTGCCCTGCCTGTCGCATCCAGCGCGCAAGCCCCAGCATCTCCGCGCCGTGCCCGAAGCGATACTCTTCCGGCGACTTGAACGCGAACGGCACAATCGCCGTCAAGCACGCGAGCGTCACGATGTCGAGCACGTTGTGATGCAGGATCGGCACGACGCGAAACGCCTCCTGCGTGCGGATGTACTCGAAGTACACATACGGGATCATCTCGCCGGGCAGGTCGCCCTGGCGCTCCAATCCCAGGATGCGATTCTCGAGTTCCACCAGCCGGCAACTGTCGAACCGCAGCTTCCACAGCCGGCGCGCGGCGTACAGCAGATCGACATGCCGCATCCCCGCAAATGGCGGCTTCGAACGCGACATGCGATAGCGCGTCTCGAGCAGCGGCTGATCATACGACTTGCCGTTATACGTCACCAGAATGTCGAACTGCTGCAGATACTCCGTAAGCGCAAGCAACATGCTGGGCTCTTCGTCGTAGTTCCGCATGAAGAACTGCCGCACCGTGAACCCTTCAGGCCCAATCGACCCCACGCCAATCAAAAACGCGTAAGTCCCCGAACCGCCCGCGAGCCCCGTCGTTTCCGTGTCCAGAAACGCCCAGCGCTGCGGAGGCGCCGCGCCCGACTCGCCGCTGGTGATCGCTTCCAGCAAATCGTGCGGCAATTCCTCGAGGTCCGAAATATCGATCGACCCGTACCGCTTGTGCCGCTCGTACAGCTTCGTCGTCTGAAAATGCTTGCCCAGCGTGTTCTCGACTTCCTCGCCAGACAAGTACTCCTCAACGAACAACTGCGGCGCAGGCGAAGGCTTTGGCCGCGCCACGGCAAGCGCCGGGCGGGATCCATTCGCATACTTCGCGTCGATCCTCGCCACGCGCTTGCGTAGCGCGGCCAATTGTTCCTGGATATCCAACTTTCGCCCTTTATTCCCTAGTTCACTATACGGGTTTCGGGCGTGTCAGATCAAGCGGACTTCCGGCTGTCGCGAATCTCCTGCAACAGCTTCTCGACCTCTTCATCGTGCTCCAGCGCCGCCAAACGGTCCGCAGGATCCTCATCGAGCATCTGCGTCTTCGCCAGGCCCACAGCCTCGGTCTGCTGCACCTTGGACTTCATCCGTTGAAACGCGCCCGTATCCTTCAACTCCGCGACCTTCCACCGTGCGTCGGCGGCCTTCTTCAACACCTTGCTGCGCCGGTGCTGCGCGATCACCACTTCCGCGTGCGCCTGCGTTTCAGCCAGCTTCACCTGCAGCTTTGAGAGCGCCGACTTCAGCAACTCGACCTGCGCATTCTGATCTTCGATCTGCTGCGCGAAGCTCGCCGCCGTCCGTTTGAACGCGATCGACTTCTCCGCCGCCACACGCCCGAGGTCGTCCTGATTGCGATCCACTGCGAACTGGGCCTTTCGAACCCAGTCCGCAGCGAGCGCTTCGTTTTCGTCCTTCTTCTTGACCAGCAGGTGATGATCGGCGATGGCGATCGCCACCTGCGTCTTCAACTGCAGCAGTTGATTCTGCATGTCGAGGATCACCTGCTTGATCATCTTCTCCGGATCTTCGGCCTTGTCGATGAGGTCGTTGATATTGGCCCGGATCAGGGTAGTGACTCGCTCCAGTAGTGACATATCGTGTTACTCGTCCTTCTTGTTCTCGCCGATGTTCTTCACCTTGCCGAGCAGTTCGGACATCTGCATGCCCGACAGCGTTTCGAACAACGCCGGCACCTGCGCGGCGATCTTGGTGAGGTCGCCGGTGATCTTGTTCATGCCGGCGTCGGAACCGTTGCCCGTCGACACGATCGTGATCTTGTCGATCTGCGACAGCGGAGCCGCCAGCGCCCGCACCACTTCCGGCATGCCGGTGATCAGCTTGTCGACCACCGCCGCCTGGTTCCATTCCTGATACGCTTCCGCCTTGACATTCATCGCCTTGGCTTCCGCTTCACCCTTCTTGAGGATGATCTCGGCTTCCGCTTCACCGCGCTTGCGGATGATGTCGGCTTCCGCCTCACCCTGCGTACGCACGGTCTGCGCACGGGCTTCCGCTTCGAGGATCACGCGGTTCTTGTCTGCAGCCGCAATCGCTTCGATGCGCTGCTTCTCGATTTCCGCGGCCTTCAATACGTTCGCCACCAGTTCGCGTTCGCGGCGCAGGATTTCCGCCTCCTGCACCTTCACTTCCTGTTCCTTCTGCACCTGCAGGATCTTGACCTGCTCGGCCACGACCTTCTGCTGCATCATGTTCGCCTGGATGTCGTAGGACTTGTCGGCCTGCGCCTGCTGCCGCTTCACCATCTCGAGGTATTCGGCTTTCTTGATTTCGAGGTCGCGCTGCGCTTCTGCCTGCCGCGCCTGTGACAGCGCTTCGGCCAGCACGCGCTCCTGGTCCGCCTGCGCCCGCGCCACAGCCGCTTCCCGCTGCGCTTCGGCGCGTTTGATCGCCGTATCGCGCTCGGCTTCCGCAGCTGCCACGTCGGCGTCGCGGCGAATGCGCGCGATATCCGGACGGCCCATGTTCGCGATGTACTCGTTCTTATCCCGGACTTCCTTGATCGTGAACGAAATCACCTCAAGGCCCATCTTCGACAGTTCTTCCGCGCACGTGGACCGCATGCGGTCGCCCACCATCTCGGGCTGCTTCACGATCTCTTCCACCGTCAACTGGCCGATAATGCCGCGCAGGTGGCCTTCCATCACCAGGCGAATCAGGTTCTGGCGATCATTGTCGGTCTTGGTGAGAAACTGCTCGGCCGCAGTCTGGATCGACACGGGGTCGCTTTGGACTTTGATCTGCGCGACGGCTTCGACCGTCACCGCGACGCCCTGGCGCGTGTACAGATCCTGTTGCGGCGCCACATCAAACGACATCAATTCGAGCGACAACTCGCGCGCGGACTCCACCATCGGAAAGATCACCGTGCCGTGACCTTTCACAATGCGTGTGCCGCGAAAACCATAGATGATCAGCGCCTGGTTGGGTCCGGCCTTGCGATAGAGCTTGGCCATGACAGTGAGTAGGAACAGTATCGTCGCGACCATCAACCCCGAGATCACGAGGACGTCCTGTGGGATTTGCATTTGCTTGTTTCTCCTTTATTGCCTGTTTGCAAACACCGGAATTCAATCGGACAAGCCGCTGAGTTCATCCCAGCGGCGCACATACGCGACCCCGTTCTCGTAGCGTGTCACCACGACTTCCGTGCTTCTCGGAATCGCCGCCTGTCCATCCTCCGCGCGGATCGGCACTGCCTTACGGAAATCGTTCTGCGAGTAGATCATCTCGCCGATGCCGCCGTTTTCGCGCACCGAACTCGACACGCGGCCCAACACGCCGATCATGTCGAAATCCGCAGGATCGAGGTCCTTCTCATTTCGCAGAAGGACCTTCGCCACCAGATAGAAGACGATCGAAGCGCCGATGGTGCCGCTCACGATCGCCAACCCGAGCGCAAGGATGAGGCCGAAACTGGAATATCGCTCGAGTAAGTATCCGGTCCCGCCGAACCAGGCGAGAAACGCCGATAACGTCGTGAAGTTGAACTTCGAAAAACCGTGGCCATGCCCGCCGTGCCCGTGCGGGATGTGCGCCTGCTGCCCCGGCATGTGGAAGTCCACCGAATGCATCAGGATCGCCAGCAGGCTCAACAGGAATCCAACCAGGAAACACAAAAGGTACAACTTTTCGGGAGTCATGTTACGCCCCCTTGCCGTTCTTCTGCGGCTCGAGCACCTGCAACAACCGGTCCATCAGGCCCGGCGTCTCGAGGATCTCGCCCAGCAGCTTCAAACATTTCCGCGAATCATCGTGGCGCGCCACGCGCAACAGTGCGCGGCTCACCTCGTGGTCGCGCTTGAACCGTTCTGCGCCCTCGATCAGCCAGAGGTCCAACTGATCCTCGGCCGTCCGCAGGTCCGAAATCAGTTCCTCGCGGAACCCGTCCGGATCATCCACCAGATAGCCAGGATGCACTTTGAAAAAGCTCGCCAGCAACTGGCGCGTCGCGTTCGTCAAATGCGGCCGGGCGCCGCTTTCAATTTGTGACAGGTACGACTGGCTGATGGATTGCCGCAACTCGGTTTTCATCGCCCGAACGACTTCCTGCTGCGTCAATTCGCGATCCAGGCCGCGTAGCGTGCCTTCCACTTCCCGCAAGTACCGGAGTTTCTCGCCTAGCTTCATATTGCAATCTGTGATAAGCATATTGCAGATTGCGATACGAGTCAAGAAAAATCGGCGGGGATATTGTTGTGGATTCGTACCAATCGATGCCGTCGATAGATGATAATGACGGTGTGACCAACTTGGACCCGAAACGGGGTCAGGGCGCTTCCACCGAAGCGGTCCGCTCGTTCAATCGCCGGATCGTGCTCAACCTGATTCGCCAGCGCCAACCGATCTCACGCGCGGATCTGGCACGCCAGTCGGGTTTGCAGCGCAGCACGATCTCGTTGATTGTAGAAGAGTTAATCGCGGATCAATGGGTCATCGAAGGACCCACCGGCCGTCTCCCCAGGGGCCGCCGGCCGACCTATTTGCGCCTCAATGAGAACCGCGGCATCATCGCCGTCGACGTCCGCCCCATCCACACCACGATCGGGCTCGCCGACATCAACGGGACCTTCCACAAGAAACTGGAGTTCCCCACGCCGGCTGATCCGGATGAGGGCATCGCCAAAATTCTCAGTCAGATCCAGGGCCTGCTCGACCACCGGAATGGCACAGCGATCGAGGGCATCGGCATCAGCGTCGCCGGGCGAGTGGCTCGCGATACCGGACGGCTCCTCTTCGCCCCGAACCTCAAGTGGGCGGATATTGACCTCAAAACGCCGATCTCCAGAGCGACCGGCCTGCCCGTCGATATCGAGAACGCCGCCAACGCCTGCGCGTTGTCGACCGTCTGGTTTGACCGCGAGAACGACCAGAAGGATGTCGTTGTCGTGACCGTCTCAGAAGGGATCGGCACGGGAGTCTACACCAACGGACGCCTGTTGCGCGGATCCGAGGGTATGGCCGGCGAATTCGGGCACGTCCCCCTCGATCCCTCGGGTCCAGAATGCAGTTGCGGGGGGCGCGGCTGTTGGGAAGTCTTCGCCTCCAACCGCGCCGCGCTCCGCTATTACCGCGAATTGAGCGGGCAAGAGCACTCGCAGATCACCTTCCCTGAACTGCTGGCAGCCGCGGATGCCGGCGATTCCGCCGCCGTGCAAGCCCTCGAAAGAATGGCGCACTATCTCGGCCGCGGCATGCGCATGATCGTCGCGGGAATTGCGCCGGACCGCATCGTCGTCGTCGGTGACCTCACCTCGTCCTGGCAGCGCTTTGGTCCGATCATCGAAGCCGAGGTCCGCGAACAAACGCTGTCCGGCGCGCGTCCGGCCCAGGTGCTGGCAGCGCACGAAGGCGGCATGGCCCGTCTGCGCGGAACCGTTGCCCTCGTGCTGCAGAAGAACTTTGCGATCAGCAACTGAGCGATTCTGCTAGCCTCAACTCCATGGCTTTCGATGAGAAGGCGATCCTGGCAATCACCCGTCCCAAGGACTCGCTGCTCACCTACTACATGCTCGTCGCGCTGACTGCGCTCGTCGGCGCGCCGTTCCTGGGCGTCTATCTCTACTTCCGCTTTCACACCATGCGATATCGTTTCGATGCAGAGGGCATCTCGATGAGCTGGGGAATCCTGTTTCATCACGAGATCGTGCTGAACTACTCCCGCATCCAGGACATCCAGCTTCGCTCCAACTTCGTCGAACGCCTGTTGGGACTCGCGCAGATTGAAGTGCAAACCGCCGGCGGCGGCGCGGGCGAACAGATGACGCTCGAAGGACTCGAGGACGTCGAAGCCGTTCGCGACTTCCTCTATTCGCGCATGCGCGGCGGCGCGCACCACCAGCACGTCGAGGCCGCGTCCAAGCCAGCGTTGACCGCGCACGATGATCTCGCCGGGGTCCTGCGCGAAGTCGCCGGCGAGTTGCGCGGCATTCGCGAAGAGTTGCAGACGCGGAACCGGAGCGCATCATGAGAGATGTTTTCCTCCGCTGGATGCGCGTGCCTCCGGAGCCGCATCCTCCGGCCGGCTCGCCGGGCTCGATCCGCGTCTTCCGCGCAGCGCCGAATCTCTACTATTGGAACCTCTTCCACTGGGCGCTGCTCCAGCTGATCACGGCGCTCTTCCTGATTGCCGCGCTGGTGGCGCTCGCGCGGATCCAACACCGGATGCCATCCATCCTGCAGTGGATCCTCACCGGCGGCGAGTCGATGGCCGCCGCGCTGTTTCTCCTGCAACTGCCCTTTTCGTATTGGAAGCAGCGCCTCGATTTTGAATTGCGCTGGTACATCGTGACAGACCGCAGCCTGCGCATCCGGGACGGCATATGGACGGTGCAGGAAGTCACCATGACCTTCGCCAATATTCAGAAGATCAACATCGTGCAAGGTCCGCTGCAGAAGCTCCTCGGCATCGCGACCGTCACCGTCACCAGCGCGGGAGGTGGCGGCGCCTCGGCGGAAGCCGGCAAGCACGCGCGTCCCGGCGCGAACTCCGCCAAATTCGCCGGTGTCGGCAACGCGCGCGAAATTCGCGACCTCATCCTCGAACGCCTGCGCCAATACCGCGACTCCGGCTTGGGCGATCCCGACGACAAGGCTCAAATGGCAACGGCCTCGAACGAAGCCCAAGCTTCACTCGAGGCCGCGCGGGAATTGCTCGAAGAGGCGCGCCGCTTACGGCTCGCCGTTACTTCTGGTCGTAGCCTTTGATCTTGCGAACCCAGATATTGCGGAACATCGTCCGCGTATCGTGATCCTGCAGCATCAGCGGCTCTTCCGGTCCGTGCTTTTCGAACTTGCGCACCGTGCGATGCGCCATGGGTCCGATGATCTCCTGGTGGTGGTGCACCATGACGCCGTTCAGCATCACGGTCACGAACGGGGGCTTCACCATCTTGTCGCCTTCCCACTTCGGAGCTTCGAAAAAGATGTCGTAATACTGCCACTCGCCCGGCTTGCGCGCGGGGTTCACCATCGGCGGCCACTGCCCGTAGATCGAACCCGCCTGCCCGTCGGGATAGGTCGGATTGTTCCACGAATCCAGCACTTGGATCTCGTACATGCTCTGGATGATGATGCCGCTATTGCCGCGCCACTGCGACGCGCCTTCAACCTTCGCCGGCGCCGCCCACTCGACGTGAATCTGACAATCGCCGAACTTCTCTTTCGATACGAGATCGCCCGAACGCTTCTCGGCGAACATGTACCCGTCCTTCACGGTCCACTTCGGAGGCAGCATCTTGCCCTTGTCCGGACCCCTGCCGGGAGTCTGCCAGGCCGACAGATCCTTGCCGTTGAACAGCACGATCGCATCCGAAGGCGGATCCCCCGGCTTCGCGCCCGGCGTCACCAGCGGAGGCACAGGCCGGCGGCTGTCGTGGACCGTCCACTTCTGCCCCGGGATCACAGGCGTATCGGTATATCCGGTATTGGGCTTGTTGCGGTCGTCCTGAGCGATCGCGACCAAAGCACAGCAGGCCAGAGTCAACACTCCGGCAAACACAAGGCGGGAAATGCGCATGGTTAGAAGGACTCCAGTACGGGGGAGTAAGTTACGAATTGCCGCCGCGATCCCTGCGTGGACCACCACCGCCACCACGGCGATCTCCGCCGCCCGGGCCGCCGCGATTGAAACCACCACCACCGCCACGACGGTCGCCACCGCGGCCGCCCCGGTCTCCGCCACCGCCACGGAAGGGCGGACGGTCGCCGCGAGGAGGACCGCCGGGTCCACCGGGACGCCGCATCGGCGGTCCACTGGGACGGGGAGGTTCGGGCAGAGAGGGCATGTCCGCGGGCAGGATCACCACATGCCGGTAAGGACCCTGTCCAAGGCTCTCGCTACGAAGATCCTTGTGGTCGCGCAATACGAGGTGGATGATGCGCCGTTCGCGGCTGTTCATCGGATTGAACTGGAACGGCACGCGTGTCTTGCGAACTTTTTCGGCGGCCGAAGCCGCGCTCATGCGCAGCTCTTCGATCCGCAGCAGCCGGTAATCATTGGCGTCGAAGCAAATCCGCGAATGCTCTTCGCTCGCCATCCGCAGCATTTCCATGGTGAGCTGCTCGAGCGCCAGCATCGCTTCGGCCTTGTTGGCGAGAAGCCACTCGACATCGCGGCCGGAAAAGCGAACCAGAAGATCAGGCGTTTCAAAATCCTGGTGCGCAGCCTCGCCGGAGACGATCTCGAATGTCACGTCGAGTCCGGCAAGGGGCAAAACCCGCTTGAGAAAACTTTCGACCTTCGGGCCGGTTTCGGCAACGCTGTATTTGGCTTCGCTCACGCTATCGCTTCTTTTTTGAAGATGGTACCGCTTTCACGTCGATCACCGCAGGAGCAGGGGCCTTGGTCAAACGGTTCGTCGCCCATTGCTGAGCGATTCCAACCAAGTTACCAGTGAGCCAGTATAACACCAAGCCCGAGGCCTGATAGTAGAACATGAAGCCCAGTGCGAGCGGCATAAACAGCATCATTCGCTGCTGCGAAGGATCCATGCCGGGCGACGCCGGAGTCATCTTCTGCATCAGGAACTGCGTCGCGATCATGACGATCGGCAGCACGCGAATCGCGAGCGTTTCCGGGCGGGACAAATCGTGAACCCACAACCAGTGCGCGCCGCGCAAATCGATCGTCACCTGCAGGGCGGTATAGAACGCGAAGAAGAACGGAAGTTGCACCAGCATCGGCACGCATCCACCCAGCGGGTTGACGCCATGCTTCTTGTACAACTCCATCACTTCCTGGTTCTGGTCGGCTTTGCGCGGATCGCGCATGCTCATGCCCTTGTACTTGTCGTTGATCTTCTGTACTTCAGGCGCGATCGCCTGCATCTTCTTCGCCGACTTCAGGCTCGAGAACTTCAGCGGCATGAGCGCCAGGTTGATGGCGATGGTCAGCACCACGATTGCCCAGCCCCAGTTCTGCGTGATCGTGTCGTGGGTCCACCGCAGCAGCAGGAACACGGGCTTGGCGATGATGCCGAACCAGCCCCAGTCCACGATCAGTTCGAGCTTCGGATTCGCCTTGCGCAGCACTTCGAAATCCTTCGGACCCGCAAAGAAGTCGAACGAATTCAGGCCTTCGCCGCCCGCGCCGATGCCGATGTGCGGCTCTTCGCCGCTGGTCTCGTTCGCCGCCTGCATCTTGTCGTCATAGGTCGTGATCTCAAACTGCGTCTGGTTGCGGGGCAGGAACGCCGCGACGAAGTATTGATCATTGATGCCGGTGAACAGCATCGGTCCGCTAACGCTCACCGGGCCGTTCTTCGCATCGCTTGCTTCGACATGCTTCAGCTTGCCGTCGTTATTGTTCCAGTACAGGTTCTTCTGCTGGCCGTAATACTTGAGTACCGAAAAGTCGCCGAAGCCGCCGCGCCACACGATACGATGGGGCAGCATCACGCCGTTGTTGGTCACCTGCGAAACGAATCCGGTCTGGTAGCTGGCCTTCGCGAACTGGAAGGACTTCTTCGCGCTGAGGCCGCCATTCACGTATTCGAACTCGATGCCGAGTCCATCGGAGGACTTCTTCACTGCCCACAGCGCCTGGTTCAGATCCTGGCTCGGCTGTTGGCTCTTGAACTCCAGCACGAAGGGCGGAGGCGTCTTGCCGGCGCCGGCATGATTCACCAGGTCGACCTGCTTGTCGTTGACGTCGAGATACTTCTTGAGGATCCAGCTCTTCACCACCGCCCCGCGATTACTCATCGTGACGGAGTAAAGATCGGTGTTGATCTTGATGGTCTCTTCGGCAGTTGCCTGCACGGGCGCCGCTGCTTCAGCAGTTGCGGCGGACTTATCGCCATCCTTCTTCGCAGCAGGTGCGGCAGCCGGGGCGGCTGTCGCGGGTTTCTCCGGAGCCTTCGTCTCGGCAGGTGCGGCGGGCGTCTGTTGCTGTTTCGCCTGTTCCGGCGCCTTCTGCGGGACCACCGGATTGAACACGGTCTGGTACAGGTACAAGCCGAGACCGATCACCAGAAACACGACCAGCATGCGCATCTGGCTTTCCATCTCATTCTTTGGGGGCTTCAACGGGTTCGGGGACTCGGCCATAATTTCGGGGATTACTCTCTACTGTAGCGAACGAGTGTGGTGAGGGACCGGGTCCAGTCCGCCCTCATGGAACGGATGGCAACGGCCCAGACGCTTCAATCCCAACCAGACGCCCCGCGCGGGACCATGCAATTCGATCGCTTCCATCATGTAAACGGAACACGTCGGATGGAACCTGCAGGCGGACGGCAGAAAGGGGGAGATCCAGCGTTTGTAGAATCGCAGGACGGCGAGTAACGCTATTTGCATCGGCTGGCCACCCGGGCGACTTCCTTGCGTAAAACCTCGAAGGGAGCATCCAAAGCGGCGCGGCGAGGATTGAACACGACCATCCACGACGCGGCGAACCCTGCCTTTTCGAGGCGCACAGCTTCACGCACCCGGCGGCGGAGACGGTTGCGGACCACAGCCTTGCCCAAAGCGCGAGGCGTGGTGAATCCGAACAGCGGACCGCCTTCAAAATCGGGAGGTGAAAAACAAAACGCCGCAAAGTATGGACAGGTCATGCGCTTCCCCTGGTCATACACTTTGCGGTAGTCACTTGGTTTCAGTATCCGGGAACTCTTCGGAAACGAGAAGTCCCCGGATGACTGGTGTTGCGGGAAATTGGTATTAATGGGCAGCGCGGACAGCCCGTTCGTCGCTGACGGTGAGCTTCCAGCGTCCGCGCGCGCGACGGCGGGACAACACCGCGCGGCCATCGACGGACTTCATCCGCTGGCGGAACCCGTGCGTCTTCGCACGCTTACGATTATTCGGCTGAAACGTTCTCTTCGGCATTGCTTTGGATTACCTGCGATTCTTCACGGCGCTTACAACAGCGGAGCGTGGAGTTCCGCATCGTGCGAGGCCAGTTTGATGCTGGAGTGAATGCAGGCACACGACTGCGCCCACGCGATCACATCCAAACCTCAGTATATAGATTTCCACTGCCCGGCGTCAAACCCTGTCTAGCGGGTACAGCCGGACAAGGTGAGGATTTCGGCCAGGCCGCGGGGATCGATGATCTGGCTCCAGATCATGCGGTACATCCGCAGATAGTCCGGCAGCGACGCGGGAGGCGGGGCGGTCGGGAGTTCCCGCTGCAGGGCGAAACAATCGAGCAGGCGTTCGGCGGGCGACATCCTGGTTTGCTCTGCTTCTGCCCGGCTGATGGCGTCCTGAATGTCCGCCCATGTCTCCAGCCGGACATCCGCTGGCGACCACAGCGGTTGATTCGAATGGCAACCGAGCGTCAGGAGGCGCGGCCACAGATTCAGCCACTCGCGGACCTCCGGCGTCAGGTTCATGACGAAGTTGGCGCCACTGGGAGGACGTCCACCGCGCGGTTCGTCGCCCATCGGATGCACGCACTCGATAGCGCCGCAACGCATACAGGCGTAAACATGCTGTTCGCCCCAGCGGTTGTACAACAGCACCGGCTGCGCCAGCCGGTAATCCTCGCAGCTGCAGTCTACGCAGCGTTCGAGCGGTAGTGCTTTGGCGTTGTTCATCTTGCATCCTCCAGGACGAGTTTGTGGTTTCGAAACAGTTCCGACATTGCGGGTTGGACTTCCCAAAGGAAGTCGAAGTCCTGCGTGGGCGCCTCGGGATCGTCGATGATCTCGACGCGCGCCGCATAGAACTTCGCATGTCCCGCGCTTGCTTCCGATGACGCCATCGCGACGAGGCGTTCGGTCAGGTCGAGCATGCCGTCGAACGCGCCCTGTCCGAACTCGCGGCTGAACCATTGCAGATCCGGCCAGTTGCCGATCTTGCGCGGAGGAGCCGGACGCAGATGCCGGTACGACTGGCGGGCTGGAAGTTCGCCGACAGGAACCAGCACCACCAGCACGCGCTTCGAATCCAGGCGCTTTGAAGTAAACAGTTCACAGATCGCGCCATCGGCGGCGGCTCGAACGGGTCCTGCGTCGAGCTTCAGCGTGACGCCCTGCTTTGCCAGCGTTGCTTCCGCGGCTTCGAGGCGGTTGATCCGTTGGGGCGTTGCGGGGACAACGAAGCCCGCGAGCATCTTCGCGACATCCTTGTGGACCTTGGCCGCGTCGTCCGATGTGTCTTTCTTCCAGGCCATGTACGCGGCGGTCCATCCGCGAGCGGTGTCTTCTTCAACGATCACCCAGGCCGGGTTCGTATTCGTGTTGACTTCGTGGATCCCTTCGCCGGTGTTCGGGTCGCGCCAGGCGATTTTGCGGATACGATCCTGGGCTTCGAAGATTGCCTCACGGCGTGCTTCATCACGCGACGCGGGAGTCCAGGTTGCGATCACGAGCCGTTCGCGAATCGGCGTAGTCGAACCCATGTACTGGAATCCGGAAGCGACGCGATCGAACCGGTGCAGCGTGTAGCCCTGGCGCTCGACGGGGGTGCGCTTCTCAAGACGGCGCGGGATCGCTTCGGCGCGGCTTGCGCATCCTTGGAGGATGAACGCTCCGGCAGCGGCGATGGCGAGGATCCAGATCCACATGGGTGTTCACTCCACTCATGCGGAACTCGGCCCCGAATTCCGTCAAAGTCTTCAGCGGGATTTTGCTTCGAGCAGCGCGAGCACCGCAAAAGCAGTCGCGGAATCGTTCATGAACTGGCCGGTCATCGACTGCGGAGGCCGGTCCTTGTTCATGGACTGCGACGACCAGTGACCTTTTTGCCGGTCCTGCCGTGAGGCGAGCCAGGTGAGAGAACGCTGCAGCCGCGTATCCTTGCGCGACACGCTGCCGCTGCGCAGCAGACTGTAAGCGGTGAACGCCGTCGCGTAGTCCGCGGAACTATCGTGCAGTTTCTTCGGCCAGGGGCCCAGAGACTCGTTGGTCCACGAACCATCCGCTTGTTGTTGCTTCCACGTTTCGGTGAGAATCTCCTTGGCAGTCTTCTTGAATTCAGGGTCGCGAGACCAGAGCAACAGCAACCGGTGATGCAACGGCTGGGAGGCCTGCTGCTTCAGCAAGTACTCGTTCACGTCGCGCAACGCACGTGCGGGTTCGGGACGCTTGCGGTACGACGCCGGCGCTGACTGTAACGCCATCGC
>CAZVKC010000026.1:84472-94568 GCA_964627455.1 uncultured Solibacteraceae bacterium
GTGCGGGTTCGGGACGCTTGCGGTACGACGCCGGCGCTGACTGTAACGCCATCGCGCCCAACGCTGCGCCGAAGAACTTTGATGACGGCCCTTCCCACGGCTCCAGGTTCAGGTTGAACCACTTCCAACTGCCTTTGTCCGGCCCGTCGCGCAGTTGCAGCGCGATCAGGCGGTCCAACGTGCGTTCGTCGCCCGGCGTCAGGAATGCAGAGAGCACCGCTTCGACAGAGGGCTTCGGTTCCTGCTTGTCGCCCGCGAACATGCTGCCCATCTCGGGATGCTCGAGCCGCGTGCGATAGCCGTTCGAGATCTCGAGTTCAAACGCATTTGCAGCAGCGCCTTCGCCCAACGCCTTGCGCAATGCCGGACGAGCCATCGCATACAAAAGGCTGCCGTGACACGGAGTGCAGGTTCCGCCAGGACCTTGCGCAGGCTTGTACGCGAGCCACTCCTTTTGACGGCCATCGAGATACTGCGCCGCAAGCTTGGGATCCCAGTCAGCGGCGGAGACGAGCAACAGCAGTGACCACATCATGGTCACTTCAGGATAGCGGCTGTCTCCGTCTGTAGTGCGTTCCAGGTTGCTTCGATATCTTCGCGTGTGGTCTTGATGTCGCCGATTGCGACTCGCAGATGCAGCTTGCCGTGCAGCGAAGTCGGCGAGAGGAACGCGACGCCTGAAGCATTGACGCGATCCATCAGTTCGCGGTTTTGATCGTCCGTGCCTTTCATACGCACGCAGACCAAAGAGAACGGCACGGGCGCGCCGATCTCGAAACGTCCGTCTGCTTCGGCCCAGCCGGCAAGGTCGCGAGCCCACTGGCAATGTGCGCGGATCATGTTCGCCAAGTGCTCGCGCCCGAAGTGACGCATCACGAACCACAGTTTCAGCGCGCGGAACCGGCGTCCCAACTGCACGCCGTAATCCATGTAGTTGACGACCTTCGAGTCCTCGGCGGTGATCAGGTAATCCGGAATCAGCGAATAGGCGCGCTTGAGGATGTTCGGATGCTTCGTATAGAAGACGGATAGATCGATCGGAGTCCCCATCCATTTGTGGGGATTGAGCACGATCGAATCGGCGCGTTCCCAGCCGCGGAACAAAGGCCGGAACTCTTCGGCCAGCGCCGCTGGACCCGCATACGCGGCGTCGACATGCAGCCACATGCCGAACTCTTGCGCGATGTCCGCGATGGCGTCGGTCGGATCGCACGCGGTCGTCGCCGTGGTGCCGATCGCCGATACAACACAGAACGGCTTCTTGCCTGCCGCGATGTCCGCTTCGACAGCCGCACGTAACAAATCCGCCCGCATGCGGAACTCGCTGTCGAGTCCGATCTTGCGGACGTTGTGTTGTCCGACGCCGATGCTGATCGCGCCCTTTTCGTTCGACGAATGCGCGTGCTCGGAACAATACATCACGAGGTTCGACGACGCGCCTTCGGTGCGGCATTTCGGATCCGCCATCTCGCGCGCTGCCGCGATCGCATGCATGGTCGCGATGGATGCCGTGTCATAGATGATGCCGAACACCGGATCCGGCAGGCCGATCCATTGGCGAAGCCAGTCGAGCGTCACCTGTTCGAGTTCGGTCGCCGCGGGGCAGGACTTCCACAACATCCCGTTGATGTTGAGTGCGGTCATCAGCATCTCGCCGAGGATGCCGGGTCCCGAGGCCGACACCGAGAAATAACCGTGGAAGCGAGGATGATTCCAATGCGTGACTGCGGGGATGATCTGCTGGTTGAAGTCCGCGAGGATCTTCTCCATCGGCTCACCCTGTTCGGGACCCGATGACGGCAACTGCGCCGACAGGTCGCCCGGGTTCACGCGCGCAGTCACCGGATAATCGCGGATGTCACGGAGATAGTCCGCGATCCAATCGACAACCTGATGGGCCTGTTCGCGGAACTCGTCGGGCGGCATGTCGAAGCTCATGCCTTGCAGTCCTCCAGAACTTCGGGCAGCCATTCGCGGAACCAGGCCTGGAAGTCGTCGATCTGTCCCTGTACTTGCGTTCCGAAGGGAATCGAGTGGCCGTGCGCGCTGAGTCCGCGAGCCTTGACAGCTTCTTTGACGCCGATGGGGGCGGGGAAGGCGTCGATGTGGCGAATGAATTCCTGCAGATGATCGTCGAGCTTTTCGGCGTGCTTGTGACGATCGGAGGTGACGGCGCGATCGATTGCGACCATCAGTTCCGGCAGTGCGCAGGATACGCCGGATACGACGCCATCGGCGCCTGCGGTGCGCATTCTGGTGAAGACCACGTCGTTGCCAACGAAGACGGCTGTGTCGGCGCTGCGATAGGGCAGCAGTTGTCCGAGGTAGTCGACGTTGCCGCTTGAATCCTTGATGCCTGAAAACCGGCCGGTTTCGAGCAGGCGCTCGGCGGTGGACACATCGAGCGGCGTGGTGAAGAACGGGATGTTGTAGAGATACAGCGGGGCATCCTGGAACTCTTCGCCGAATTTCTGAAAGTAGTCGAACAACTGTTGTTGCGAATAGCGGAAATAGTAGGGCGGCATGAGCACGGATCCCGCGGCGCCCATGGCCTTGGCTTCATTGGCGAGGATCATTGATCCGCGATAGCTCGAATGCGAAACATTGACGAGCACGGGGATTTTCGAATGTTGGACAACGGTGTGGGCGTACTCGATGCGCTGCTTGATGCCGAAGTGCGGGAACTCGCCGGTGGAGCCCATGAGGACGATGCCGCTGACGCCTTTTTCAGAGAACCAGTCGATGAGGGCCAGGGCGGCGCCAGTGTCGATGGAGACAGTGCCCGGGCGGCGCGGCGTCACTGCGGCAACGTAAATTCCAGTTGGTTTCATTTCGATAGAATGTGAAGCGCGTATCCCTGAGAGCACGACGCGCAGAAAGAGTGTGATTGTGTCTACTATATCCCGCCGGAATCTTTTCACCAAGGGCAGTGGGGCCGCCGCGGCTGCCACCACGTTCATGATCATGAAGCCTCAGTTGGTCCGCGGATGGGCGAAGGAGAAACTGAAGGCCGGCCTGGTTGGCTGTGGCGGTAGAGGCACGCAGGCGATCATCGACCTGATGCAGGGCGCCGAGAACGTCGACATCGTGTCGATGGGCGACCTGTTTGAAGACCGGCTCGAAGGTTCGTTGAAGAACCTTGCCAAGCATCCGGATTACGGCAAGTTCCAGAGCCGCATCGCGGTGACGCCCGAGAAGCGGTTCACCGGGTTCGACGCCATCGAGAAAGTGCTCAAGGCCGATATCGACATCGTGATGCTGTGCGCGCCTCCCGGCTATCGTCCGGCGCACTTCGAAGCGGCGATCAACGCGAAGAAACATGTGTTCTGCGAGAAGCCGTTCGGCGTGGATGCGGTGGGCGTGCGGCGGTTCATGGCGGCGGCGAAGAAGTCGGAAGAGCTGAAGTTGACGGTCATGTCCGGCGCGCAGCGGCGGTTCGACACCAATTACATGACGACGATCGACAAGATCAAGAACGGCGCGATCGGCGATGTGGTGGCGACGTATGCGTATTGGGTCGGCACACCGGTGATCCAGCAGAAGGCGCGGGATCCGAAGTGGGGCGACATGACCTGGCAGCATCGCGCCTGGTATTCGTTCCTGTGGATCTGCGGCGATCAGATCGTGGAACAGCATTTGCACAACATCGATGTCTGCAACTGGGTGATGGGTGGGCATCCGGTTGAATGCGTGGCTTCAGGCGGCGCGGCTTGGCGGCCCCGCGAGGAGATCTACGGCTGCATTTACGATCACGTGTCGGCGGACTTCGTTTATGCCAACGGCGTCCACATGTCGTCGTATTGCCGGCAGTATCCGGCATCGAAGACCAACGGGATTGCGACGAATGTGAGTGAGTTGATCGTGGGGTCCAAGGGACGGAGCAATGCACACGATTTGGCCGATAATGCTCGCACGCGTCCTTATGTCGCGGAGCATACGGCAATGATCAACTCGATTCGCGGCGATGGTCCTTATATCAATCACGCGATGCCGGTGGCAGAGAGCACGATGACTTGCATCATGGGTCGCGAGGCGGCGTATTCGGGACAGAAGATTACCTGGGAGATGATGATGAACTCCCAGCAGGATCTGACTCCGAAGGCGTTCGACTACGACCTGAAGATGGATGTTCCGCCGCTGCCGGTTCCTGGGGTTTATAAGTTTGTGTAGGGCGGGACTGAAGTCCCGCGCGGACTCAAGTCCGCCCCACGTTTTATGGATAGACGACGGTTGTTGTCGCTCATCGCGGGTGTTCCCGCGGTCACGAGCGCGGTAGCTCAGACGATTGGCTTCAAGGCGGATACCGTTCCACAGCGCTCCGAGTCCGGCATCGGAGCGCTGATGCCTTGGGCGGATTCGCTTTGGGCGGTTACCTATAACAGTCACAAGAAGGGCACCGGAAGCGGGCTGGGGTTGTTTCGGATCGACGAAGACCTGAAGTCCGAGCGGGTGCATTTTCATGACGGGACGCATGCCAACCGGCTGATTCACAGGGAGTCCGATCAATGCTTCATCGGGCCTTATGTGATCGACGCCAAGGGAAACTGGAAGCATATTCCGGCACTCGATAATTACAGGCTGACGTCGACGATGCGGCATCTGACGGATCCTGCGAACCGTATCTATTACCAGGGCATGGAAGGCGAGTTCCTGGAGATGGACGTCCACGATCTGAAGCCGCGGTTGATTGTCGATCTCGTCAAGGAAATGAAGATCGCTTCGCGGCCGCATTTCAAGGGCGGATTCACGGCGCAGGGTCGCGTGGTGGTCACCAACAATGGCTTCTATCAGTTCGGCGACACGCAGGCGGGGCTGTTCGAATACGACGGCAAGACGTGGACGCGGCTATCGGACAAGCCGCACATGGACGTCGCGGCGCGGCAGGACATGGGTTCGGTGCTATTCGCAACGGGTTGGGACGAGGCGTCGGTGTTGTTGTGGGCGCTGGTGGAAGGGAAGTGGCAGAGGTACCGGCTTCCGAAGGCGACGCACGCGATGAGCCACGCGTGGCAGACCGAGTGGATGCGGATTCGCGAGGTGGAGACCGAACATTACCTGATGGACATCCAGGGGATGTTTTACGAGTTGCAGCCGATTGCGTTCGAGGGGCGCATCTGGGGCGTGAAGCCCGTCTGCCAGCATCTGCGGATCATTCCGGACTTCTGCTCGTTCCGCGGGCGGCTGGCGTTGGGCGGGAACCAGACGACGCCGAATCGCGACAACAATGCGCTGTCGGGGCAACCGCAGTCGGGACTGTGGTTCGGGAAGACGGACGATTTGTGGTCCTGGGGCAAGCCGCAGGGCTGGGGCGGGCCGTGGTGGAAGTCGCCGGTGAAGAAGGGCGCCGCGTCGGATCCGATGCTGTTGACGGGTTTTGCGCGGAAGATGCTGCACGTGCAGACGGATCGCGCGGCGGCGTTCGACATCGAGATCGACTTCATGGGAAACGGGACGTGGAGCCGGTACGAACGGCTGTCGGTCCCGGCTGAGGGGTACGCGAAGCACATCTTTCCGGATGCGTTTTCGGCGCACTGGGTGCGGCTCACGCCCCATGTCGATTGCCAGGCGACGGCGTCCTTCTTCTTTACATAGGCCAGGCGGTTCAGATTTCAAAAATCGCTTCACGCGGGTTTGTTTGCCCGATCGCCCGCACGTTGTCGCGTGCGGCGAAGAGGTCCCGGTGTGGGAATGGGTTACTGTTTCATGCCGAAGAGTCTTTCGACATCTTCGCGCCGGAGCAGGGCGCGGCCGTTGTCGAGGAACTCGCCCTCGAACTCCTGTTTCATGAACGCGGAGCCGCGAGTGGTCCGCATTTCCTCGAGGAATCCGGCTTCGATGCGCGGGTTGTCGGAGGCCTTGTAGAGGCTCTTGAACCAGCGGCCGTTATTCGCGTGCTTGCTCCAGAGATCGTAATACCAGCCGCGGGAGCCGTTGGGGGTTCCGACGACCCAGATGGCTCCTGACGTCGCGGCAAGAGTCGGCAGGACCCCGTCCCAGACGGCGTTTTCGATGTAGCCGGCTTCGTCGAGGATCAGGAGCGAGGCCGAGTGTCCACGGACGGCGCGATTGGTGGTGACGCCGACGATGCGCGAGCCGTTGGGAAAACGGCGGGCCAGGCGTTTGCCGGGCTGCCCTTTGACGGGGCCGCCGACCCAGTCCTCGCCGGTTGGAGATCCGTAGAGGAACTCGTCGACCTTGGCGAAGAACTCACCCAAGTGGCTCTCGACGCCTCCGAGGACGAGCGTGAGGCTGCCGTCGTAGCTGGCGGCCGTGTGCAATGCCTTGGCCGCGCAGACGGTGGACTTGCCGCACTGGCGGGCCCAGTTGAGGACGACGCGGTTGCCGGGATGTTCCAAAGCTTCGCGCTGCTTTGGGTCGGGAGTCCAGCCGAGGATCTCGCGAGCGAAGGCCGGGGCGTCGTAGCGGAAGCGGAGTCCGGCGTCATGCGGTAGCGTCTTCACGGGCGTACCACTCCTTGATGGCTTGACGGAGGGCGAGAATGGCCTCCGGGAACTGGCGTATGGCGCGGTCGACGAGGTCCGGGTAGTCCTCGAGGATCGAGCGCTTGGGTTTGGCTCCGCCGGGCTTGGAGGTCGCAGAGGCACACTGCTCCCTCTCCCAGGCCAATGCGAGCCAGCGGAATTTGAGATTGGCCGGCGGAGCCGGCGGTTTTTGTTGCGTCATGAGGCGATTTCCTCCAGTTTCACGGGCTGCAGAGTCTTGGTTTGGGGCGTTTCCGTTCGCGCGGGCACTAAAACAGGCTTGCGTAGGCCGTTTTGGGGGAGTTCGTTTGGTATCTGCGCTTTTTCAGAGGTTTGCGGGGGTGCGGCGGCAGCCGTCTGCTCGAGACGCTTGGATTGGAGGAAGTAGAAGGTCCGAAGGGAGCGGTCGTGCTCGCGGGAGGCGGCTTGCGAATAGCGATGGCAGAGTTCGAAGGCGCGATCGCCGGCGGAGGCTTTGAAGGCGGCGGCCATGCGTTCGAAGGGGGTGAGGTCCTCGGACATGAAGGCGTCGATGGCAGGGGTGTGGTATTCGAGTTCGAGGTTGAAGAGGGCGGACTCGATGCGGGTGATGCGATCGAGTTTCCAGATGGCGAGGGCGGCGCGACGGATGGCGTCGGTTTCGGCTTGCGTGGAGGGCAGGAAGTCCTGCAGGTAGGACGCGAGGAGGGCTTCCCAGGCTTCGCGTTCTTCGCTGGAGATGGCGGGGTTGGCGGCGGTGAAGCCGTGCTTGAGGGCGTTGCGCGAGGAGACGGCTTTGCCTTCGGGCGTGCGGGGCCCGGTGGACCTGTTGGTGGTATTGGCGCGTGCGTGGGCGGCCTGGATGGCGCGCTGGATGGCGGCGGAGTCCATGGACTTGGTGGGGTCCTCGAAGAAGGTCGGCATGATGCTGTTGTTTCCTTTCCGTTTTCGGTGGTCTCCAGAAACGAAAAACGCCTGCGGGTCGATTCCGGTGATCGCGGAATCGGCGCAGACGTCTCTTTCCAGTCTCACGATATCATTCGACCCTATCGGTTCATCAAATGATTCCCGGTAAAGTTTTGATTCCATTCAGAAAATAATTTGAAATGGGTGCGTGCCGAGAACCGGACGACGCGGATGGTGGTGGGCGGGTCCACGACGGGATTCGGATACGACGGCGAGGGGCGGCGAGTGTGGAAGGCGGTGTGCGCGAGGACCTCGGCGACGTCGTGCAAGCCTTCGACCGCGGATGCGGAGCCGGCGGGGCGGAAGTATCTGGTTGCGGATCACCTGGGGTCCACGCGGATGACGTTTGGGACGGGGTACTCGACGAAGCGGTATGACTACATGCCGTTCGGCGAGGCGATCGGGAGTGGGGTGAATGGGCGCGGGAGCGAGTATGCGCTGGTTGGGGAGAAGGTGCGGTTCACGGGGCAGGTCCGGGATGCGGAGACTGGGCTGGATTACTTTGGGGCGCGGTATTACGGATCGGCGCATGGACGGTTCCTGGGCGTGGATCCGGATAACGCGGCTGGGCGGGTGGAGGATCCGCAGAGTTGGAATGGGTACGCCTATGTGCGGAATTCGCCGCTGACCCTGGTGGATCCGGATGGGGAGGATTATCAGGTTTGTGGGGGTGGTGGTTGCGGGAACCACAGCAACCCTGACTTCTTGAACTATTCCCTATCCTTGGCGCAAGCGGGCTATCGGTTTGTCGGCACGGAGGAATCAGGGCAGATACTGACGCGCGACGGTTTGTTCTTCAAGGGTTATCATTACTTCTTTAACAAGGACGCTGAACGTCTAGACCTTTTCTCCGCCTCGATGAAAGTCCATCTGGACCACTACGCTCGAGAGACGGTGCGGGAAGGTGTAATGACCTATGCTGGGGGGGGCAGTTGGGGGCCTTGTATCGAGATTCGTGCTTGCCCCGCTTATCGGAAGGATTGGCGCGAGAATCGCCGCTTCAAAGGCCGTCGAAATTGCGAGCGGCGGAACTGGCGAGATTGGGTCGATGCAGATTATCCGTGCGATAAAGAAAGGTGAGAGCATTGCGGATCTAGCGAATGAGCAAAGGCAATCACTTTTCAAACTGGCAACGAGGTGGCGGCAGTGAGGCTTGCGAATGGTGAGCGAGCACTCGTGTCTGGTGGGCGAGGGGGCATCAGATTAGATGGTGTCAAGAGGATCTACGGTCACACTCATCCATATGGCAACTCCGGTCCGGTAGTTCCATCTAGTGCCGACCAATCGGCTCTGCGTACTCTGGGGCAACGAAAGTCGTATATCCTTGAACGTGGTCAAGTGGTTCCATTTAAAAGCAAATGAGTTATGGCACTGTACGTAGCAGGTCAGCCATGTTCGATCTGTGGTGAAAGGATCGAATCTGACGATTCTTTGATCCTCTTGCCCCATTTCACAAGCAATGAAGCTGACCCGTTGTTTGATCTCTCGGATGCTGCAGCCCATGCTCATTGCATTCGGGAGCACCCTGAAGCTGAGCGCCTTAAGAGACGTCTGGACGAGTTCGACCGGGTGCGAAGCCAGCCGGTGAAGTATTGCGAGGTGTGCGGAAAGCCAATCACAAACCCGGATGAGTTTTATGGTCTGGGTTTTTTGGGGGACGATGAATCGGCTCGGACTTGGAACTATAGGATGTTCCATCGCGGTTGCCTACCCTTCTGGAGAGAATTGCCTGCACTTATTGCGTGGACTGATTGGGCTGTGACGCGTGGATACTGGACAAAACACAGCATGCTGCCGCTCGCAGATGAGCTCCGAAATGCGGGCGAACAATCGTCTCGTGGGGAGTTGTCAGATCGTTGATTTGATTCACGAACTGGCTCTGGGATCGTGGCACATGATTGTGAATAGGCGTTTGCCATCGGTCGACAACGGATCGGGGAAAGTGGTGTGCCGGCGATTCGATGCGATGGGCCGGCCGTCGGCGGCTGGTGCGGGCGCCGCGCTTTCGGTGGCCCCGTCGGTCGCTCCGCCCAAGGGCGTCGCTGGGCTCCGCTCCTTACGGGTCCACCGAAAGCAGGTTTTGAGTGACTTTGGTGTGGGGATTTTTCGACCGGAACTTTGGGGAATTCTCAACCGGTATTGACACCAAGAGATCTCTTTGGATCCGCGAGAGCGGTAGGGGGAAGGAATTAGAGACGACTGCCCAACGCCCAAGGAGAAGTCGGATCTCCTCGTAGTAGCGCTGAAGCTGGTGAAAGCCAGTGGAGCAAAGGGGGAGATGGATTGAACAGCGCAGAACCTCGGCAGTTGAGCTTCGTATTCGCCGACAGCCCGCAAGGGGACAAGGGGCGCGATTTACAGGACGAGTCCAGTGGAAAGCGATTCTTGGTGCATACTGCGAAGGGCAACGGCCGGATGGAACCTGCCACTTGCATGGCCGTCGCAAGACGGTCGTTGGAGTTAGTGGCGTCGGCGAGTAATCTGGCGCTGGCGCTGTTGAATGTGTTGTGAAACAAGGGAGCGCCCGGAGTAGACGGGCGGAGAGTGGAGCAGGTGGTCATTGCGCCGCGCATGGCGGAATGCAGGTGCTGGTGTACGGATCGACAGGGCACATGCAGTTCACGCGGTACAGCAACTTGCTGCAGGCGCAGCGGATCCAGGTGACTGGG
>CAZVKC010000027.1:0-47292 GCA_964627455.1 uncultured Solibacteraceae bacterium
TTCCAACGAATTGGCGGCAGCGTGAAGCAAGTACAGTTGATCACCGACGGTTCCTGCCTGGGGAACCCGGGTAAGGGCGGATGGGCCTGCATCCTGCGGTTCAAGCAATACAAGAAAGAAATGTATGGGTGCGAGGCGCACACCACGAACAACCGCATGGAGTTGCAGGCGGCAGTCGAAGGGCTGCAGGCGCTGAAAGAGACATGCGAGGTCGAGATCATCACCGACTCGAACTACATGAAGAACGGCATCACGACGTGGATCCACGGCTGGAAGCGCAACGGCTGGAAGACCAAGGACAAGAAGCCGGTGTCGAACCAGGATCTGTGGATGCTGCTCGATGAGTTGAACTCGCGCCACAAGACCACCTGGGCCTGGACCAAAGGCCACGCCACGCACGAAGACAACAACAGGTGTGACGAGCTGGCACAGCGCGCGGCGCGGGAACAAATTTCACACGTGTCGACCGAATGGTCACGCGGAACCTCGTAAAACCGGGCTTTTTTCGCTGGCGCCCGGATTGCAATCCCGTGCAGCCAGTATGCGTCCAGAATCCTTTGCAGTCTCGATTGCACTGCACGTCGCGGCTCTCGGCAGCATCGTGTTGCTGCTGCATGTTGCCGGGCGAGGCGCGTTTCAACCTCCGCAACTCATCGCGACCAACACACTCGAACCCCGCAAAATAACCAAGCTGTATGCGCCCGCTCCCGTCTCTCGGAAGGAGGCGCCGAGCCACGGCAATCCGGGCGGCGGATCGCTGTCGCCGCTGCCTGTGCGCAAGGGTGAGCCTCGCGCATTCCGGCCTCCTGTGGCGGCGCCGCGTGAGTCGAAGATGGTGATGCCGATGGTCTTCGAAGACGCGCCGAAAATCGCGCTGGGCGGGGATCCGAATGGACGCGTGGGCGTGACGGGCGCGGGTCCGGGATTGTGGGGTTTCGGCGGTCCGGGGAATGGCGGGGTTCCGCGGCCGGGGCCGGGCCCGGGCGGGCACGGAGGTCCGGGCGGAGAGGGCGATGGCGTGGTCGCGCGTCCGTCGCGCTGGCCGCAACTGGTGCAGAAGATCGAGCCCGAGTATTCGGAACCCGCGCGTAAAGCGCGCTTTCAGGGCAGCGTATTGCTTGCGTGCGATGTCGGTACAGACGGGCGTCCGCGCAACATACGCGTGGTGCGTGGACTCGGCATGGGCCTCGACGAGAAGGCAATGGATGCGGTGTCGACCTGGAAGTTCCGGCCCGCGCTGCTGAACGGGCGTCCCGTGGCGGCTCCGATTACGGTGGAGGTCAATTTCCGCCTGCTGTAATCAATTGACGGTGATGCGCAACTGCGCGGCGACGGGACCTTCGGGTTGCCCCGGCGTCACGACATATACGGCGTTGCCGAGCGTTTCCGAGACCTGGCTGCGCGTTTGCGCCGGAGGCGTGCTGGCGGCCTGTTGCGCCGAGAGCACGACGACGAGGTCGAGCGTGCCTCGTGTGAGTTTCAGGGGCGCGGTGCGGGCATCGAAGAGCGTCTGCGAGGCGAGCGGAAGCGCCTGCCAGCCGGATCCCTGCTTTTGCAGTATGGCGACGATGCCGCCGGCGTTTTTGTTGACGGCGATGACGATTTCGTCGCCTTCTTCAAAGCGCGTATCGATGCGAGTGGCGATGAACTGGCCTTGCGAATTGCGGCGCAGGATCTCGTAGCGGATGCCGGGGTTCCGGGCGATCGACCGCGTTGGGGCGATCGCATCCGCCGGCGGTGCGGCGGCGCCTCCGGCCGTGTTCTCTGCCGCTCGTGTCTTCGCCATCGTGCGCGGCGGTTCCGGCTGGTCACGCCGTTGTTGCGCGTCTTTTTCCGCGACGCGTCCCATCTGCGAGAAGGCGGCTCGCGCGGGTCCACCGGGCAACTGCTGTTGTTGTTGCTGCTCCATCTGCGTTTGACGGTATTGCGCGAGGTACAGTTGGCTGGCCGTTGGCGCCGGCAGACGCTGTGTATCCAGCACCGGCGCCTGCGGCTGCGGTGGCGCTGCTGCTGCCGCGAGTTGTGGCGCGGGGGCTTCGGCTTCCTTCTTCTTGTCCGTGGACTTCGACTCTTCGCCCCGTGCTTCGGTGGCGACAACCGGGGCCGGGGGAGGCGGCGCCGGGGCGGCGGCTGGTTTTGGTGCGGCTTTGGGCGCCGGTTGATTCGCGACCCTGGCATCCGCGACTTCCACCGGCGGCTCTTTCGTCTTCGCGGGCGCTGCGGAGGATTCCGATTTCACGGCGGCGACCTGCGCCGCGGGCTTCGTTTCGGTGGTCTTCTGCAGGCTGATGACGGTGACGATCGTCAGCGCGGCTGCGGCGGTGACGAGTCCCGAGGTCCATTGCCAGGACAGCGGCCAGAGTCCACCCTTCTGTTTCTCTGGAACTGGCGGCGCGACTTCGTCCAGCGCGGCGCGCAGGAATCCGCGCGATTGCGGATCGTCGAGGATCTCTTTGAGCGCCTGCTCATCGGCGAGCGCGTCGAACAATTCCTGGTCTTCGAGCGCAGCGTCGAACAGCAGTTTCTGCTCTGCAGGCGTGAGGGTACCCGCGGCGTATCCGCCGAGAAGATTTCGGATGTCTTCCCGTCTCATCGCGGTTTTCCCTCCCAACTTCCACCCATCAATTCGAGCAACTGCTTGCGGCAGCGGAAATCCCACGTGTAGACCGTGTTGATCGATTCCGCCTCGAGCAGCTTCTGGATCTGCCCGAACGACTTTCCTTCCAGCTTCCAGGCCAGGATCTTGCGGCAGCGTTCACCCAGTTGCTGCATGGCCTTTGCGAGCGTTTCCAGCCGCTCCTTGCGTTCCGCGGACTCCGCCGGATCTGGACCCCCATCCGCCAGCGGCATCTCGTCCACCGACGCCTGCGAGTGTTCCCCGTGCCGGTACGACTTGCGCCGCGCCGCCATCATCTTGAACCGCATGATTTGCAGCGACAGGGGCAACAGTTCCTCCAGGCTGTCGACATGCCCGTATTTTTCGTGTAGCACCACGAGCACCTCCTGCGCCAAATCCTCGGCGGCGTCTCTCTGTATACGGGATGCCGCGAAAGCGACAATCCTTTCACGGAGGCGTTCGAGGATTGCGGCGCCAGCTACCACTCAGCGACACTCCCGTCGGGGTGGAAGACGCGGGCCATCGGGATCGTCTTCTGGAATGGATACTTAGTGAGGGCGCGCTCGTCGAGGTCGAAGCCGAGTCCGGGCTTGGTGGGCAGCGGGAAGCGGCCGTTGACCATGCGCATGGCAGGGAAGCCGAACCACTCTTCCCAGATCTTTTCCTTGGCTTCCGGCACGACGTAGGAGCAGATTTCCTGCACGAGGAAGTTGGGCACAGCAGCGTCGACGTGCAGCGTCGCCATGCCGCCGATCGGACCTTCGCAGGCGTGCGGCGCGATCTGCACGGCATGGGCTTCGCACAACGCCGCGGTCTTCCACAATGCGGTGATGCCGCCGACGTGGTTGATGTCCGTTTGGATGATGTCGGCAACGCCCATTTCCACGAGTTCCGTAACACCATAGGACGCAATCAGCCGCTCGCCCGTTGCAATCGGCGTGCGGGTGCGGCGTGCAATGCGTGCCATCGCTTTCACGTTTTCCGGCGGGCAGGGCTCTTCGATGAAGAGGAGCTTCAGGGGTTCGACCTCTTTGCAGATGATGGTGGCGACCGACGGACTGGTCTTGGCGTGGAAGTCGCAGCCGATGTCGATGTTGGGTCCGAGAGCGTCGCGCGTCTCTTCGAGGCGTTTCACGACGGCGGAAATCTTCTTGTTGGACTCGATGAACTCGTACCAGCCGGCGATGCCGGTCTTGAAGCACGTGACGCCCGTCGATTCCGCCTGGGCGCGGATCTCGCGCAGTTGCGCGGGCGAACTCGCGCGGATGTGATAGTAGCCGCGGACGCCGCGGGTATCGTGCGGTCCGCCGAGGAGAGCGTACACGGGCAGGTTGAGGATCTTGCCGCGGAGGTCCCAGAGCGCCTGATCGATGGCGGAGATCGCGGAGCCCATCACCGGACCCGCGCGATAGAAGCTGTGCACGTACATCGACTGCCAGTGGTGTTCGACGAGCATTGGATCCGCGCCGATGAGGAAGTCGCGGAAGTCCTCGATGCAGGCCATCACGGCGCCGGCTTTGCCTTCGAGCGTGCCTTCGCCCCAGCCGATGAGTCCCGGTTGATTGGTTTCGATTTTGATGAAGACGTAGGGGCGGTCGGCAGCGCCGGGGACGGGTACGCCGAAGACCTTGAAGTTCGTGATGCGGACTTTGGATCCGACACGGTCGAAGGCTTCGGCTCCGAGCGGGCGGCCTTGCGCTTGCGGCGGTTGCTGTTGTTGGGCCTGGGCGGATGACGCCGCGGCGGCGAGCGCGGCAGGTTGCAGTAAGAAATTGCGGCGTCTCATTTTCATGCGTCTACTCCGAGTCCCGGCTTGGTTGGCAGGTCGACGTAACCGTCGCGCACCGGCAGCGGCGAATCGGGCGGGATTTCCTGGATGAAGAAGTTCGGGATCGACGCGGCGAGGTGCAGCGCGGCGAGGGTTTCAAGGTGCGTGGTTGCGGCTTGCGGCGCGACGGCGACATAGTGGACCTCCGCGAGTGCGGCGACCTTGCGGCATCCGGGGATCCCGTGTTTGCGCAGCGACGGCCGCACGACGTCGATGGCGCCCACTTTGAGGAACTCCTGGAATTCGATGTCGCCGAAGCCGAGCGGCGTCACGGTTTCATCGGACATCTTGCGGATGGAGTCGAGGTGATAGCTGACGCAGGGTTCGTTGAACCAGAGCAGGTGAAAGCGTTCGAGTTCCGCGGCGATGGTGGTGGCTTGGGCGGGCGTGAGGTTGGCTCCGGCGCCGTCGAGTACGAAGTCGGCGTCGGGTTGTGCGTCGCGCAGTTTCGTGATGCGCGCGGCGACGGTGCGGGGATCCGAGGATCCGACGGGGACGGCGAAGGCGCGATGTCCCTGCGACCAGAGTTTCTTGAGCGCGGCGGGATCGTCGAGCGAGGTGCGGGTCATCACGCGGACCTTGTTGCGCGTGGGTCCGCCGAGCACCTGATAGATCGGGGCGCGCGAGTACTTGGCCGTGATGTCGAGGAGCGCCGTGGTGATGGATCCGGCGAGACTCTCGGGAAGCCGCAGAGCAGCCCATGCGGTGGCGGGATATCCGGCCCCGAGCGTGCGGCGCACCTGATCGAATTCCGCATGCAGAAAGGCGCCGAGGGGGCCGAGTCCGGCGAGTCCTTCTGCGGTGGTGACGCGCAGCCGATCGCCCTGGATCGAGACGCTGTTTACCTCTAACGGCATGCGACGAAGTATACTACGCCTGAATGCGTACTCTGGCGTTGACGGTGTTGCTGGTTCCCGCGATGTTTGCGGCGGATAAAGATTTCAATGGACGTTGGGACATCAAGGTCCTCAATGAGCCGCGCTCGCGCGTGTGGTGGCTCGAAGTGGAGGGCGCGGGCGGATCCGCGGTGAAGGGTTCGTTCGTGGGCGCTCCCGGCGGGCAGGTGGATCCCGTGCCGGTGATGACGATCCGCAACGGCGTGCTCGAATGGTCGTTCACGCGCGGCTACAAGCCTGGCAAGGGCGAGAAGGAGCGCAAGGGGACATACCACGCGAAGATCGAGAACGGGAAACTGGTGGGCGCTCTGGAGGTGGAAGGATTTCCGGAAGGCATGCGCAGATTCGAAGGGGTCCGCGCGCCGAAGATTGACGAGAAGGACGACGGCAAGTGGAAGCCGGGGACTCCGCTCGAGTTGTTCAACGGCAAGGATCTGACGGGGTTCCGCGCGATGGTCAAAGGCGTCGATCTCGGCTGGTGGGTGAACAACGGATTGCTGAGCAACAAGGCCGGCGCCAACAACCTGGTGACAGACGCGAAGTTCTGGAATTTCGATTTGCACGTGGAGTTCCGGCTGGGGAAGGGAAGCAATTCCGGCATCGGTCTGCGCGGGCGTTACGAAGTGCAGATCTTTGACGATTACGGGCAGGCGCCGAGCATGCACGGCATGGGCGCTTTGTACAGCCGCATCGCGCCGAAGGTGAGCGCGGCGAAGGCTCCGGGTGAATGGCAGACGTTTGATATTCGCTTGATCGGCCGCACGGTGACGGTTGTATTGAATGGACAGAAGATCATCGATCGCGGCGAGATCGCGGGATTGACGGCGATCGCGAATGATTGCGACGAGGCGCTGCCGGGTCCGATCAGCATTCAAGGCGATCACGGCGCGGTGGAGTTCCGCAAGCTGACTCTCACGCCGCTGACGAGGAAGTAGGGAAATGTTTCGGAGTTTGATTGCGTTGTGCGGAATCGCTGTGGCTGCGGTGGCCGCGCAGAACGTGGGGAGTTCGTCGATCGAAGTCACGCCGGAGAAGATCCGGTTGATGGAGCAGGTGATCTCGTCGCGGATGTCGGCGTTGAGTATTCCAGGCGTGAGCGTGGGCATCGGCGTCGGGCGCGAGGTGAAGTGGACTGCAGCCTACGGGCTGTCCGACATGGAAAACCTGGTGCCGATGAAGACCACGACGATGGTCCGTACGGGGTCGCTGTCGAAGCCGATCACGGCGGTGGCGGCGATGCAGTTGGTCGAACAGGGACGGTTGTTGCTGGATGTCGAGGTGCAACGGTATGTGCCGTCGTTTCCATTGAAGCAATGGCCGCTGCGGATCCGGCATTTGCTCGCGCATCAGGGTGGGATCCGGTCGTATCAGGGGGACGAGATCCAAAGTACGAAATACTATTCGACGATCCTGCGCGGGCTGGAAATTTTCGACAAGGATCCGCTGCTGTTCGAACCCGGCACGAAATATCAGTACACGACGTACGGCTTCAATCTGCTGGGCGCGGCGATCGAGTCGGCGGCGGGCATGCCGTTCATGGAATACCTGCGTGAGAAGGTGTTCAAGCCCGCGCGCATGGCGACGATCGATTCGGACGACACGTTCCGGATCATTGCGAACCGTTCGCGCGGCTATCGCTTGAACAACGACCGCGTGCTGACCAACTGCGGACTCGCCGATACGAGTTACAAGGTCCCCGGCGGCGGGTTGATTGCGCGGGCGGAGGATCTGGTGCGGTTCGGCATCGGCGTGCAAACCAATGCGCTGTTGCGGCGCGACACCGTGAATACGATGCTCACGCCGCAGCGGTTTAAGGATGGGTCCCAGAGCGGCTGGGCGCTCGGCTGGGGTGTCGAAACGGTCGATGGACATCGCCGTTTCGGGCACACCGGAGGTCAGCAGGGCGTCACCACGCACCTGGTTCTGTATCCCGAAGGACTCGTAATTGCGGTGATGACGAACCTCGAGCAGGCGCGGATTCAGGACATCACGAACGGCCTGGCGCGGATCCTGCTGCCGGCGGCGCAGGCCTCTTCGAATTAGAAGCCGGTGGGCGAAGGTTGGATTCCCGCGGCGTCCGTCGTGCGGCGGTAGACCTGCGGGGCGCTCCACAACTGCGGATCCCCGGAATAGCGCGAGAGGAACTGCTGCAGGCGCGGGCTGGACGCCGTGAGAATCAGACGGCCGTTCTTTTCGCCGAGGCGCGTGTAGCTGAGTCCCTGGACGCGTTTTTGTTCGAGCATTTCCGAGAGGGCGTCCTCTTCGATGGAGGAGATTTCCACCTCGTCGTTGCCGTTCAAACGCAGCTTGAGGACGCCGTGGGGAAAGAGCGCGGAACCGAGTTTGTCGCCTGCGCCGGATTCCTGATAATCGAGAAACAAAGCGCCACCGAGGCGGAATAGAGTCGCCGGGGCGCGATCCTTGCATTCGGGGTCGCAAGTGGCAATGGTGTAGCGGGAATCCGCGACGTGCCGGACCTCCCAGGTGTCGTCGCCGTTGGTCCAATAGCCTTCAATGACGGGCTCTTCATACAAATCACCAGACGTGTAGAAGGGGTGCAGCGCGGGTCCGCAGGCAGACGTCAAGAGGAGCGCCGCGCCGAGTGAGCCGATCGAAAGAGCTTTCATGGTTCCACAGTAAGGCGGATTGCGGCGCGCGTGGTCACCGTGCGGCAAAGGATTTGTCTGCGAATTGTCAGGCGGTCACCAGCCCGGCCGGTAGGGTTCGGAGATCCAGGCGTTGGCTGCCGCGTCGTTGGTGCGGCCGGCGGCTGCGTCCCACTCGAGCGTCTTGCCGCGGCTGCGAACCGCGAGATTGCCGAGCAATACGAGTTCGGTGAGGGCGCCGCCGAAGCCGAATTCGCAGAACGCGGGCTTGCCGCCTTTGCAGGCCGCCACCCATTCCTGGTAGTGGCCTTTCGACCGTTCGATGGTGGCGGGCGGGGGCGTGAACTCCCTGGCGCGCGATTCCGGATAGAGACGGTGTTCGCCGCCGGTGAAGCCGGTGGAAAGGACGCCGCGGTCGCCGGCGAACAGCATGCCGGACCCAGGCAGTGGAGGTCCAGCGGCTCCCATTTCCGCGGGACGGGCAGGTTTCAAGCCGCCGTCGTACCAGATGACGCGAACGCCGCCTGCGAACTCCCAGGTCACGATCGAGGCGTGGGGATAGCTGTCGCTGAGATTCGCCCGGCGGGAACCGGACCAATGCGGCGGATCCCCGGGACCCAGCGGGATACGCACCTCCGCGACGCTGGCGGATACGCGCAAGGGCGCGCCGAGCCCGAGAGCCGTGACGACGACGTGCATGGCGTGACATCCCATGTCGCCGAGGGCGCCGGTTCCGAAGTCGCACCAGCCGCGCCAGGCGAACGGGTGATACGCCTTGTGATAGGGGCGGAAGGGGGCGGGTCCCAGCCAGAGATCCCAGTCGAGGGACGCCGGGGGCGGGTTGCCGGTGGACGCGGGGCGTTCGAGGCCTTGCGGCCAGACCGGGCGGTCGGACCAGATGTGCACTTCGCGAACCTTGCCCGCGGCGCCGGCGCGGATCCAGTCGATGGTCAGGCAGGAGTCCTCAGAACGGCATGTTTGCACGCTCATTTGCGTGGCGACGCGCTTTTGTCTGGCGAGGGCCATCAGCGCGCGGGTTTCGGCGATCGTGCGCGTCATCGGCTTGGCGCAGTAGACGTGCTTGCCGAGATCCATCGCGGCTTTGGCGATGACGGCGTGCGAATGGTCGGGCGTGGCGATGACCACGGCGTCGATGCTCTTTTCGGCGTCGAGCATTTTGCGGAAGTCGCGATAGGTTTTGGCCTTGGGGTACTTGGCGAAGGTCTTGGCGGCGTAGTCGTGATCAACGTCGCAGAGAAATGCGATGTCTTCGGATTCGAGGTCCTTGAGGTAGCTCGCGCCGACGCCTCCGACGCCGACGGCGGCGAGCA
Source organism: uncultured Solibacteraceae bacterium (assembly GCA_964627455.1). Lineage (GTDB taxonomy): Bacteria > Acidobacteriota > Terriglobia > Bryobacterales > Bryobacteraceae > F-183. The sequence continues at coordinate 9,279 of CAZVKC010000027.1, forward strand.
CGAGGCGATCATTCGCAGCTTTCGCGGGCGCGGCAAATGCGGCGGTTCCAAGGGCCAGGGCGGCACGGCGGGTGAACGTGGCGGAGGCGGATTTCATGGCGCTACCAGTTTATGGCGCCGTCGTGAGGTCTCTGGTCCGGGTCCAACGGGAGATGATGTGCGTGAGTTCTTCGGGGCGGAACGGCTTGGCGAGATAATCATCCATGCCCGATTCGATGCAGCGATCCCGCTCTTCCGTGGTGACTGCGGCGGTGAGCGCGATAATCGGCCCGCGAAATCCACGTTCTCGCAGGTTCCTGGTCGCTTCGTAGCCGTCCATCTCCGGCATGTGGCAGTCCATGAGGATGATGTCGTGCGATCCTTCGAGCGCGAGGTCCAGGCAGGCCTGGCCGTTGGCGGCCACTTCGACCTCGCAGCCGGCTTTGCGCAGGATTGTCGCCGCGACACGCTGGTTGACGGCGTTGTCCTCGGCCAACAGGACACGGCATCCATCCAGATGGGTCTCGGGAACTGGTGTGGATTGGATCGCTGGTTGACTGGCGGGGCGTTCCTCAACCTGGAGGGGAAGATCCAGCCAAAAACAGGAACCCTGGCCGGGCGTGCTGGTGGCGCCGACAGAGCCGGACATCAACTCGGCCAGCCTGCCGCTGATGGCGAGTCCCAGGCCTGTGCCGCCGTAGCGGCGGGCAATCGAGTCATTGGCCTGCTCGAAGCGCCGGAAGATCTGCCGCAGTTGCGATTCGTCGATGCCCATTCCCGTATCGTGGACCTCGATCCGGTAGCGGGCGTCCGGCGCGTCCCAATTGTCCGGAGGCGGGAGGACCAGCCGGATTTTGACTTCGCCGGAGTCCGTGAACTTGATGCTGTTCGAGATGAAGTTCGAAACCACCTGGCGGATGCGGTCGGGGTCCCCGCGGCAGATGCTTGGGGCGCCAGCCGGGATGTCGGCAGTGAGCGAGAGGTCCTTCGCTGCGGCGACGGGACGCATGAGGTCGACCAGATTGCGGAGCAAGCCGGGAAGATCGAATGGCCGGGCCTCAATGGTGAGCTTTCCCGCCTCGATTTTGGAGAAGTCGAGGACATCGTTGAGGACGCGGATCAGCCCTTCGCCGCAGGCATGCGCGGTTTCTCCGCATTCCCTCTGTTTGGGCGTGAGATCGCTGTCCAACAAGATGCGGATCATCCCGAGGATGCCGTTCATCGGGGTGCGGATCTCATGGCTCATGTCGGCAAGGAACTGCGTTTTCGCGTTGTAGATGCGCACCAGTTCCCCATTCGAGCGCGCGAGTTCGGCGGTGCGGCTGGCGACCTGCCTGCGCAGAAACACCACCCACGCCAGCGCAATCAGGAGGAAGACTCCGGCGCCGGCTGCGATCTCGGCCCACGGAGCCCGGCGAACCCAGGACAGGCTCGACACGATCTGCAAGTCATCCGGAGACCGGAGCAGCAGCGTAAATTCAGGGTCCGCGAACGCCCGCGGGCGGAAGGCGGCGACTCCCGTCACACTCAGGGTGTCGCCGGGGTGCAAGTCTCCGTAGGCTGACACCGGGCGGCCGAGATGGGACAGTTCTCCATGGAAGGACCGGTCATCAACGCGCAACTCGAACACATCCACCGGGCCTGCCCGATGAAACCCGACGAGTCCCACGCGGACTCGCACCAGTTTCGCCCCATCGACGGGGTTGTCGATCTGCTGCGCGCCGATGTCCACGGGAAGGATTGCAGGTATTCTCGTACCCGGAACCGTTCGGAAGACCGCATCGTCGATCCGGTATCCACTTTCGGAATCCCGGCGCAGGTAGCCCTGCGCCTCGACGGCGTCTCCCGCTCGAAGGTCCGGCGGGATCGCCAGATTCAGAAAGATACCGCCGGAGGCGTCCTGCACGCAGATCCGCTCACCCTCAACCAGGGTCGCACGTCCCGCCACATGCACCAGGTCGTCGATGCGCGCGCTGGATCCGCGGGTCATAATGCTCCCGATCGGGGCCGGGCGGTCCGTCCATATCAAGGGACGCTGCTGTTCGACGCGGATGTTGTGCGCGTAGAACCGGACGCCCGTCTTACGGCGCTGGCCATCCAACTCCGCGCCGATGGCGCCGATGGCCTCCACGGTGGCTCCGATCAGGTCGCGCGGGGGGACTTCGACGCCGCCGAAAGGTTCCTCAACCGTGATGCGTTGGCCTGACGAAGCGAGCACAAGGAACAGATTCGGCGGGAGTTTGTCGAAATGGGGACGAAGCACGGCACGGACGACCGTTCCGCGGACACGGCCCCAGACATTTTCGATGGTGTCATCCTTCATGGCTGCGTCGACTGAAATCGCCAGCGGTTCCGGAAGGGGGGCGGTTCCCAGCTTTTCGAGAGATGTAAATCGAATGATCGGCGAGTAATTACCGGGTGCGACGATGCCCCGAATTCGAACCAGGTCCCCTGGCGTGATTCCGGCCGGCGGCGCCGGAGGGGTTTCGTAACGCTCCGGCAGATGGGTGACGTAAATGCCGTGGCGCCCCTGCTGCACCAGGGTGATGAAGATCGTGGGGGACCAGAACGTAACCTGAGCCTGGATATCGACTTGGGGGCGATCGGTGGGGCCCGAAAACTTGTAGTCGAGAACCTGTTTGACGTCGTGCAAAGGCGCGACTGGCTCAGCAGAACCAACAGCGGCCAGAGTCAGAGCGATCCAGGCGGTACCGGGAACAAGGGATCCCACAAGTCTGCAACCCTTATCGGGAAAGCTCAGGTTATCATGAGCCTGGAATCAGCCGACGAGATAACGCTGCAGCATTTCCTTGAGTTCGCCGAGGACGGCCTCGCGGCTTTCGGGCGTGGGTTGCTGGTATGCAAAGGCGATGAGGCGGTCGCCGGTCTCGGACGCCACGCGGATCTTGAGCGCGAGTTTGCGGCTGGCGCGTCCGCCGAGTTTTTCGCCCAGGAGCTTTTGCAGCAGTCCTCCGGGACCTTCGCCCGGGTCGGTCTGCTGTTCACGAGTTGCCTCGCTGATGTGGCGTCCCAGGGCGAGCACGCGGAAGTGGGGGCGTTCGTCGAGAAAACGGATGTACGAGTCGACGATGCCGCCGATGGTCTTCTTCGGGGAGAAGAGGATCTTGCGCGCGGTGACAGCGGATTCCGCCATTTCGCGGAACTGCTGCAGTTCGGCGACGGCGATGGCGTCGTAGATTTCCTGCTTGTCGGAAAAGAACCGGTAGAGCGCGCCGACCGAGATGCCGGCTTCTTCGGCGATGCGGCTGGTGGTGATCTGTTCGAACGGCAGACGCGTGAGGAGGCGGGCGGCGGCGTCGAGGATGGACTGAACGGTTCCGCTGCTGCGGTTTTGCAGCGGGGTCCGGCGGCTGCTGGCGGGGGGCGTGGTCATCGTAGGATCTTGTCGGGCGAAACGCGAATCCGAATTCGCGTTCGTGTACCATTGAGTATATGCCCATTCCTGCATCCCAGATGTGGACCGTCGCCAGTTACGTGGTCAAGCAGAAGCTGAAGGGACGCGAACGGTATCCGCTGGTTCTCATGTTGGAGCCGCTGTTCCGCTGCAATCTCGCTTGCGCCGGATGCGGCAAGATCCAGTATCCCGGGCATATTCTCAAACAGCATCTGACGCCGGAAGAGTGCTTCCGCGCGGTGGAGGAAGCGGGCGTGCCGACGGTCGCGATCCCCGGCGGCGAACCGCTGATGCATCCGGAAATCGACAAGATCATCGAAGGGCTCGTGGCGCGCAAGAAGTACGTTTACATGTGCACGAACGCGCTGCTGCTCAAGGAAAAGCTGCACCTGTTCAAGCCGAGCAAGTATTTGACGTTCTCGGTCCACATGGACGGCGACAAGGACCATCACGATTTCTCGGTTTGCAAGGAAGGCGGCTACGAGATCGCGCTCGAGGCGATTCGCGAGGCGGTTTCGCGCGGCTTCCGCGTGACCACTAATACGACGCTGTTCGACGGCGTGGATTCGAAGTCCGTGCGCGCGTTCTTCGACACGATGATGGATGCGGGCGTCGAGGGCATGATGGTGTCGCCCGGCTACTCGTATGAGAAGGCGCCGGATCAGCAGCACTTCACGGGACGCGAACGCAGCCGCGCGATGTTCCGCAAGATTTTGTCCAACCGCTCGTCGAAGTGGCAGTTCAACATGTCGCCGCTGTTCCTCGAGTTCCTGATGGGCAAGCGGCATCTGGAATGTACGCCCTGGGGAATGCCGACCTACAACATTTTCGGCTGGCAGAAGCCGTGTTACCTGCTGCAGGACGGGTATGCGCAGAGTTTCCAGGAACTGCTGGATTCGACCGATTGGAAGAAGTACGGGTTCGAGTCCGGGAATCCGAAGTGCAGCAACTGCATGCTGCATTCGGGCTACGAGGCTTCGGCGGTGCATTACACGTTCACACCGGCGGGTATTCTCGCGACGGTGAAGGCGATGCTGTTCTCGAAGTATCCGGATGCGGAAGCCGCGCGGCAGGTTGAGGACGAGAAGCCGCAGCCGATCCTGGTGCAGATCGAGGGGCTGGGTTCGAAGGCTACGCTGCAGGGGACGAGGGTGGAGCGCGATTCGAATTTCCTGCAGGATGGGGTCGAGCAGGCGTTCGACTATCGCGGCGACGTGACGCTGACATTGAAGGATGGTTCGCAGGTGGAAGGGTATGTGTTCGACCGCGGCGAATCGAAGCTTCAGTTGATGCGGAAGTCCGACCGCGCGAAGGTGGCGATCGCGTACGCCGATATCGCGGACCTGACGTTTACCGGCCGTGACATGGCGGACGGCAAGAGCTTTGCCGCCTGGGTGAAGAAGTACATGGAACAGAAGGCCGCGGGGGTCCAGAATATTGAGCTGGTCCCCGAGTCGATCGAGCAGGATTAATCCTCACTTCGAAACCGGGGTAGTAGCTCTTCCGGCAACGCGCGTCGGTAGTGACAGTCTAGACTGTCACTACCGACGCCTATGGGGTGGTATTACCAGTAGTTACGCGTTGAGCGAGGGATAGTCGGTGTAGCCGCGGGCGTCGCCGCCGTAGAAGGTTTTGCGGTCGTACGGATTCAACGGGGCTTTGGTCTGCAGACGCTTGGGCAGATCCGGGTTCGCGATGAACAGGCGTCCGAAGGCGACCGCATCCACTTTGCTGCTGTCGACTGCGTTCTCTGCTTCTTCGCGCGTGTAGCCGCCTGCGGATAGCAGGGTTCCTCGAAACGCCTGGCGAAATGCCGCGGCTGCATCCTCCGCTTCGGGATTCAATACGCCCGTCTGGCTTGCGCCGCTCGAGCGCGGCTCGATCAGGTGCAGGTACGCGATTCCCTTATCGCTGAGTTTGCCGATCACGTAGGTAAACAGCGCCACCGGATCGCTGTCGCCCATGGATCCGAAGGTCCCCCACGGCGACAGGCGGACCCCAACCCGATCCGCGCCCCACACCGAACTCACCGCATCCACGACCTCCAACAAGAGCCGCGCGCGATTCTCGATGCTGCCGCCGTATTCGTCAGTTCGCTTGTTCGTACTGTCCTGCAGGAACTGGTCCAGCAGATACCCGTTCGCGCCGTGGATCTCCACGCCGTCGGCTCCGGCGCGCTTGGCGTTCTCCGCCGCCCGGCGATAGGTTTCGACGATGCCCGGGAGTTCCGAAGTTTCGAGCGCTCGCGGCGTTTCGTAGGGAACCAGTTGCCAGTCGGCTGTATATGTCTTTCCCGCAGGAACAATCGCGGACGGCGCGACCGGCAAGCCGTCTTCCGGATGCAGCGAAGAGTGTGACACGCGTCCGACATGCCACAACTGGATCGCGAATTTGCCGCCGCGCGCATGCACGGCATCGATCACCTTGCGCCAGCCTTCCACCTGCTCGTCACTGTGGATCCCCGGACTTGCCGGATACCCTTGCCCTTGCGGCGCAATTTGACTGGCCTCGGAAATGATGAGGCCGCCTTCCGACGCCCGCTGCCGGTAGTACTCGACATTCAGGTCCCAGGGGATGTTGCCGGGCTGTTTCGAACGCAAGCGCGTCAGCGGCGCCATCACCACGCGATGGCCAAGCGAAATGGATCCGAACAAAATCGGGCTGTATAACTTCGAAGATTGCATCTGTCTTTTCTCTACGAAGTATGTGATGCAACCTGATCGAATTTGGTCGCTTACATTAGCGGATTGGAGCGTTCGCCGCGTTCGTACACGACATGCGCGCGACCCACCAGCAGCGGATCCAGCGGACCAATGTATTCGAGGTTCTTGTTCGAGTACGGCAGTTTGTGCAGCACATACCGCATCGCATTCAGCCGCGCGCGCTTTTTGCAGTCGGACTTGATCACGGTCCACGGCGCATCGGCGGTGTCGGTATAGAAGAACATCGCTTCCTTGGCCTTGGTGTACTCGGACCACTTGTCGAGCGACGCGAGATCGACGGGCGACAGCTTCCACTGCTTCAGCGGGTGGACCTTGCGTTCCTTGAATCGCCGGCGCTGCTCTTCCTGGCTCACCGAGAACCAGAACTTGATGAGGTGGATCCCCGAGCGTGAGAGGTTGCGCTCGAACTCCGGCGCCTGCCGCATGAATTCCGCGTATTCGTCGGCATTGCAGAAGTTCATGACTCGCTCGACGCCGGCGCGGTTGTACCAGGATCGGTCGAACATAACGATTTCCCCGGCCGTGGGCAGGTGTTCGACATACCGCTGGAAGTACCACTGTCCGCGCTCGGAATCGGTCGGCTTTTCGAGCGCCACCACGCGAGCGCCGCGCGGATTCAGGTGCTCCATGAAGCGCTTGATCGCGCCGCCCTTGCCGGCCGCATCGCGACCCTCGAAGAGGATGACGAGTTTCTGCCCTTCTTTCTTGACCCACGCCTGCAGTTTCAGCAATTCGACCTGCAAACGGTACTTCTGCCGCTCGTAATTCTTGCGCGACATCAGGTTCTTGTAGGGGTATCCGCCGTCGCGCCAGTTGTGCGACAACTCTTCGTCTTCGCGACGTAATGCCGCCGGATGCAGCAGCTTGCTTTGCTTGCGTAGCGCTTTACGGATGAACTGCAGGTCGTCGCTCGAGACGCCTTTGAGCAGCGCCTCCAACTGCTGCAGAAGTTCCGCCTGGCGCTCGCTGCCTTCCTCTTCCCGCGCCACCTGTCCGATGGCGTCTTCGACGGCGGCGATCTTGGCCTCGACCGCCGAACCGGCCGATTGCCCGATCTCGAAATCCTCGATGCCCGCAGGGATCAGCGATGTCGAGATGTCGCCCGCACGGGCACGCCGCGGCGCAACTTCCGGGTTCGCGCCGGCAGCTGAACCGTTTCCTTTCGGAGCAGGTGTTTTCAGATGACTTGGATTGAGTTTTGCTACAGCCATGACTTAACAGGAATGTTAAGCAAGCCGCTTGCCAAACTGCGATCCGCTCAATACTTGCAGGCCCCGGGTTCGGACTTGATGACCCACTTCTGGTAGTTCTTCGCCTTCGAATCCATGCACCCGGCGAGGTTCAGCAATTCGACCTTGCGGAACTCGATGGGATGGCTCTCGCTTTGCAGCGAAATGTAACCGCTGTGCAGCAGCATGCCGTCCTTCTTCGCCGCCGGATCATGCTTGCTGACGTTGCCGCCGCCGACCTGCGGCATCTCGTACGTCAGCACCGTCTCGCCGTTGACCCGGTGCGTCACCACCGAATCCCCGTGGACCTCGGCTTCCACCCGCACCCACTGTTCGCCGTGATACGTCTGCGACTTCGAGTTGATGCAATGCGGCGTGAACAGCTTGTTGTTCATCACGACGTTGGTGCCGGGCGTGCAGAGATTGGCGGTGGTGCGGTTGTGGGTCCCGTCGCCGCCCAGCAACTGGACCTCGATCGAGATCGGGAAATCCTGATCTTTTGTCATCGTCTTGGGATCCTGGCAGTGCACCATGATGCCGCTGTTGCGCAGCGCCCAGCCGGGTCCCTGCGGCGCCTGGTTGCCGACGAAGCGATACTCCACCGCGATGATGTAGTGCGAGAAGGCGTCTTTGTAAAAGATGTGGCCGAAGCGCTCGTTGAACTTGTCGTACTTCTCGTAGTTCACCGTCATCATGCCGTCGCGCACCCGGAAGGTGTCGCCGAAGTTGTCGCCCAGTGCATAGCCGGTGATCTTCGGGGTCCAGCCGGTGAGGTCCTTGCCGTTGAACAGTTGGATCCAGTCGGACGGCTCCTGGCCGAATGCCGAGAATGGCGCCGCCGCAAGCAGGGTGGCGGCGATCGCGAGAGTGCGCAACTTCATATGGATACCAGCTTATACCGGGGCGTTCGGATCCACGAGTCCCTGGGCTTTGATCTCGGCCCAGAAGGCTTCGGGGATCGGATGCAGCAGGTTCGCGACGTTCTGCCGGGCGTGTTCCGGATTGTTGGGTCCCGGGATGACGGACGCTACTGCGGGATGCTTCAGGACGAACTGCAGAGCGGCGGCAGGCAGCGGGACGCCGTGGCGTTCGCAGCAGGCTTCGATGCGCTGGGTCTTTTGGATCATCTCGCTGGGGCTTTGGCCGTAGTCGTAGGAGCCGGGACGCTTGGATCCGGTGACGAGCAGGCCCGAGGCGAACGGCGCGCCGATGATGACCGAGACGCCCTTGCTGTGGCAGAGGTCGAGTTCCGCGAGCCCTTCCTGGCTGAGCAGCGTATACGGCATGGCGACCAGGAAATAGTCGAGTTTGAAGCGATCGAGAAAGCGCGGGATGAGTCCCGTGCGGTTGATGCCTGCGCCGATGGCCATCACCTCGCTGGTGCGTTTGAGTTCCTCGAGCGCGCGCACGCCCCCGCCGCCGTCGAGTTCGTCGAAGCGGGCCGAGACGTTCTCGGGCGTCTGATGATAGAGCAGGTCGAGATCGTGGATGGCGAGCGCGTGGACTCGCGGCATCCCCAGCCGCTGCAGGCTGTCTTCGAACGACCGCATGATGCCGGAATACGTGTAGTCGAACGTCAGGTCGAACGGCAGCGCGCCTTTCCACTTCGAGGCCCAATCGAGGGTCCCGCCACGATGCAGGATGCGACCGACCTTTGTTGCTACGATGACGTCCCGCTTGTCGCGGACACCGAAGCCGAGGCGAAGTTCGCTCTTGCCCATGCCGTACCAGGGGGCGGTGTCGTAGAAGCGGATGCCGAGGTCGTAGCTGGCGTCGATGGTGTCGAAGGCCTGGCGGTCGGGGATGACTTCCCAGAGGTCCCCGAGCGTGGCGCAGCCCAGGCCCATGCGGGTGACGTGCAGTCCGGTGGATGCGATTTCGCGAGTGTCCATGTGTGCGTTGTGTTGTACACGCCTATTGAATCACGGTCAGCGGATGCTGACGCGGGTTACCTTGTCAGGCAGTGATGCTTCTTCCTTTGTTGTTGGTTGGTGTGGCCCTGGGTGCGGCAGCGGATTTCGAGTACATTCGCGAGGGGAATCCTGCCGATGTGGTCCGGCCGGTGAAGCCGGGTTACGCGCTGATCGGCGGCGGAGGCGACGTCGACGAGGCGTTCCGGTTCCTGATCGAACGCTCCGGCGGCGGGGACTTTCTGGTGCTGCGCGCGACGGGATCGAACGCCTACAATCCGTACGTCCTGAAGCTTGGGGGCGCGCATTCGGCGTCGACGCTGATCCTGCGGAATCGCGAGGCGTCGTCGAATGTCGAGGTCCTCGACAAGGTGCGCAAAGCCGAGGCGATCTTCTTCGCCGGTGGCGACCAGTGGAACTATGTCAGCCGCTGGAAGGGCACGCCGCTCGAGAAGGCGATCCAGGAGCGGATCGATGCGGGCGTGCCGGTTGGCGGGACCAGCGCGGGACTCGCCATCCTCGGCCAGTTCCTCTTCTCGGCGGAGTTCGACACCGTGCAGACGCCGCAGGCGCTCGCGGACCCTTATGACAAGCGTGTGGCTGTGGATTGTTGTTTTTTGCGGATCCCGCATCTCGAGAACCTGATCACGGATTCGCATTTTTCGGCCCGTAACCGCATGGGACGGTTGACGGTGTTCCTGGCGCGGTTGATGCAGGACGGGCGTTCGGCGTCTCCTCGCGGACTCGGTATCGACGAGGCTACCGCCGTGCTGCTGGATCCGGACGGGAAGGGGCGGGTGGCCGGCAAAGCGTCGGCATTCTTCGTACGACCGGCTCGCAAACCCGCGCGGTGCGAAGCGAAACAGCCGCTCACGTTCGAGGGACTCGAAGTGATCCGGATGGATCGCACGAGTGGCGTGTTCGACCTCAAGGCCTGGCACGGCGGCGGTCCGGGTGGCGAGACCTCAACCCTGAGTGTCGTTGCGGGCGAGGTTGTCCAAAAACGGCAACCGTGAGATGTGCGCGAAGGTTTCTGCGCTTTCTGGTCGGGAGGAGGCGCACCATGCGACCCTACATACACGCACACAATTTCCAATGGGCTCTCGATTGTTCTGTTGGCAGGGGCGGGCAGAACAGCATTCGGGCGGACGTCCAGTACATCCAGTGGTATTACAAGCTGGCGGCGGCGAATCCCGAAACCACGCCGGAGCGGCGGCAGATCTATCAACAGGTTGAAACCACGGGGACGTGCACCGGGCTGGACTCCGATCCGCTGGTCCGGGCGATTACCGCGCATCAGCAGGCGATCGGCCACCCGATCGTGGACGGCAAGGTCAGCGCGGTGCCGGGTGGAGAGTCCGGCAATCTGAAGGTGTCGGGCAACTATACGTTCTTTGTTTTTCGAATTGGCGCGCGGCTGGCGAGGATGTTCCCCGACAAATGGCCGCGGCTCGACCTGATCCAACCCTGTCCCGGCGATGTCCTCGAGGTCGCGCTGAAGGCCGTGCCGAAGTACTGAGGTTTATGGTCCTCCCGATCGGCGCCCGTATCGCGTACATGTTTCCAGATCTCTGGCCGCGTCTCGACAAGATGCCGGGGTGTCCGAAGGTGGTGGCTGACGTTGTGAAGGCATCGGTCCCGCTGCCGGGGCAGTGATCCGCCGGGCTGGGTGTATTCACCATTTCGCCTCGAGCGCCGTCTGCGGCATATCCCACAGTCAAGCGGTGGTGACAGTCCACAGTGTCCCTACCGACGACTATTGGGGGGTAGTGGGGGTATGTCTAGGGTAGGGGTACGCTTCGGTCCTTCAAGTGCTCAGGACTTCCCAAATGGACGGAACGTTCCGTCCCCGGGAGGTTTCCATGAAGCGACGACACCATGTTGCAGTCGTTTTCTCCTTGCTGGCGTGGATGATCAGCATCAACGCCTACGGGCAATCCAAAACCGCAGCCAGCCTGACCGGAACCATCACCGATCCCACCGACGCCCGGATCCAGGGCGCCCGGATCCTGCTGACCAACACCGAAACCGGCGTGACCGCCGAGGCCACGTCCGACGAACGCGGTGAGTACCGCATCCCGCTGCTGCCGCCCGGCCTCTACGACGTCAAGGTCGAGAAGTCCGGCTTCGGATCCGCCATCAGCAAAGGTGTGACGTTCACCGTGGGACAGGCCGCCGCCCTCGACTTCCGCCTCACCGTCGGCGCCAGCACCCAGGTGGTCGAGGTCCAAGCCGACGCCCCGCTCGTCGAATCGGAACGTACGCAGCAGTCGAACACGCTTTCGGAGAAATCCGTTCGCAACCTCCCGATCAACCGCCGCGACTACCTCAGCTTCGCTCTTCTGGCCCCCGGCGTTTCGGACTCCGGCGCACTCGCCGATTCCAACAGCTATCGGGTCAAACAGACTCCCGACAGTGGACTTTCGTTCTATGGGTCCAACGGCCGCGGCAACAACGTCAGCGTCGACGGCGGCGAATCCAACGACGCGGGCGGAGGCGTTCGGCCCACCGTCAGCCAGGAAGCCGTGCAGGAGTTCCAGGTGAACCGCACCAACTACTCCGCCGAACACGGGCAGGCCCGCGGAGGCGTCATCAATATCGTCACCAAAGGCGGCAGCAACACGGTTCGCGGATCCCTCTTCGCCTTCTTTCGCCAGGACGGCCTCGATGCGACGAATCCCTTCTCGTATATCCTCGATGCCAACAACCGGGTCAGCCGGGTGAAACCGGATTCGAACCGGCAGCAGTTCGGCGCGACCTTCGGCGGTCCGATCGTCAAGGATAAGACGTTCTACTTCCTCTCGTACGAGCAATTGCGCCGCCGCGAAAACAACGCTGTGGTCGTGCTGACGGATCCATCGATTTTCCAGCCGACGCCCGCGCAGGAGGCGATCCTCGGACAACTTCCGGCCCCTGCGGCCGCGGGACTTCGCGCAGCGCTCACCGCTTCGCCCGCCACGGTCGAGATGTTCAAACGCAACAGCGGTATCTTTCCGTTCCTGACCGATCAGTATCAGGGACTGCTGCGTCTGGATCACCGCTTCAGTGACAAGAGCCTCGCCAGCCTTCGTTTCAACACCACCAAGTCCTACGACACCAATCAGAATCTCGCGGCCCTCGTGGGCGTGTCCCGCGGCTACGTGAACGACAACTTCGACACCACCGGCGTCGCCAACTGGACCTACAGTTTTACCCCCTCGATCATCAATGAGGCTCGCGCTCAGTTCAACTACAACAATCCCCTGGTCGCCACCAACGACCCCTTCGGACCCGCGCTCGAAATCGCCGGATACGGATTCTTCAACCGCGACCGCTTCCTGCCCAGCGACGTCATTACCCGCCGTTTCGACCTGAGCGATTCCGTGTTCTGGGTCAAGGGGAAGCACTCGATCAAGGCCGGAGTCAATGTGCTGGTCCGCAACAATCACTCGGATTCGAAGACCTTCATGAGCGGTCGATTCACCTTCGGGACGCTGCCCGCCGCCTTCGTCAACGCGGCGCTCGCGAGCACCACCATCAACGCCCTGCAGGCCTTCAACCTGGGACTCGCGCAGTCCTACCAGCAGGGCTTTGGCGACGGCGTCGTCAAGGGTACGTATCCGCTATATGCCGGCTACATTCAGGACACGTGGAAGCCCACCACAAACCTCACCGTCAACTACGGATTGCGCTATGAGGTCGACACCCGCAAGCAACCGTTGCCGACCAGCAAACTCGGCTGGGGACCTCGCGTCGGAATCGCCTGGGATCCTTTCGACAACCACAAGACCGTGATCCGCGCAGGCTACGGCATGTACCAGTCGGTGATCGACTTCCAGATCGATTACGTGGTCAACGCGCTCGGCGAGGTGAACGGCTACCGGCAGATCGCGCAGGTGCTTTCGGTGTTGAACGCCGCGAATCCGCTGGCCGTCAACGGGCCGATCAACATCTTCAAGACGCTTGCTGCGCAGGGCGTCATCGGCGTTCCGACACCGCAGCGTCCGATCGAGGCGAGCAACTTAACGCAGTTCGGGATCAACATCAGCAACACGGGTCCGCGGCCTCCGTTGACCGTGCTGTTCCGCGCGGATCCCAACTATCGCAACCCATACGCGCATCAGGCGAGCTTCGGCATCGACCGGGAGATTGTGAAAGACCTGTCGCTTGCGGTCAGCTACGTGCAAGTCCGCGGCGTCCACCTGACGACGTCGCTCGATGCGAACCTGCTGCCTGCGCCGGTGAACCCGGCTCGCGGCATCCGCGACTGGGGGCCGACGGCCGATAATCCGACGGGTACGAAGTATTTCGTCAATCCGCTGCTGTTCCAGGACAATCTGTATGAGGCCGGCGCGAACTCCTGGTATCACGGCATGATGCTGGAACTCAACCGCCGCTTCTCGGATCGCGCAACGGTCGCCCTGAATTACACGTTCAGCAAGGCGATGGATGAGACGGTGGACTACAACAGCGACTTCCAGCCGAACGACCAGACCTGCCGCGCCTGCGAGCGTTCGCTGTCCTCGTTCGATCAGCGGCACAAGGTGGTGGTGTACGCGCTGCTGCAGACGCCGTCCAAGGGGTTTATGCGGAACTGGGTCTTCACGCCGATCTACAAGTACAACAGCGCGCGACCGTTCAATTTGCTGGCGGGGACCGAGATCAACAACGACCGCCACAACACGACGGATCGCCCGTTCTTTGCCGGCCGCAACATCGGTATCGGACCCACGTTCCACGCTTTCGATGCGCGCGTGTCGAGACGCTTTGTGCTCGCCGAACGCCGCAGCCTCGAGTTCCTGTTCGAGGTGTTCAACATGTTCAACCGGCTGAACTATGCGAGCGTGAATAACACGGTGGGCACGGTGATCCCGTCGGGTCCGCTGACCGGGCGCGATGATCGCACGCCGAGCCAGCCGCTCGGATACACGGCAGCCGCGGATCCCCGCAGGATCCAACTGGGATTGCGGTTTACGTTCTGAGTCCAACGGCTGAGCCCTACGGCCGCGGTTTTCCGTTCAGGATAGTGCATGTGCGCACTATTCAGAGAGGTTTTCGAGGATTCCGGGTTCACCGCGGCCGATCCTTCCTATCACGTGATTTCCGTCGAAGGAGTGCGCTTTGTCGTGCTTCTGGATGGTGAAAAACTGACCGTGACCACTTCGCAGCCCCGCGTCTGCACGGTATCGGAAGTGAAGGAATCCGACCTGCCGGCCGGGGTTCGCTTGAACAACACGGGTGCGGCTGTATCCGTGCGCTTCTTCCGGCTTCGCGCGCTCTCCAAAGGCGTCACCACCATCCGTGCCTCCGGCGTGCCTGTTTCACAGGACGCCCACATGCTGGTCATCGTGAAACGGAAGCTGCAACTCAGGATCTACGCCCATCGCGTTCAGGATTCAGCCGGTCACGCCACCAGGCGGCCTGCGGCCGAAGTCTCCAAGTGGATCGGCGAGGTCAATCGCATCTGGCTGAATCGCGCGAACGTGCAAGTGATCCTCCACGGGATTCGCGACCTGCCGTTTCCCGGCGATCTGGGCCGGATTGTCACCGTACCCAACCGGCCGGGCGGCCTGTCCGAACATCCTCTGGCAAAGATGGCCATCGAGGGCGTGGGCCTGAACCTGTTCCTCGTTTGGGCCCTGCAATGGGAGGGCAGCGCGCGCGACGAACTGGCGCTCACGACGCTGGGTACGGCGAACACGCCTCCCGGAATGGGCCTGACGTTCTTCCAGGACGACGCCGGGCCGAATCCGGCGGTGGTCCTGGCTCACGAGATTGGCCATCACCTGGGCTTGAACCACAAAGGCCACAAGGTCGGTGAATTGATGGCGGAAACGGACAGCGCAATGTCGAGCGATCCGCTTCTCACGCCGCTGGATTTGCTGATTGCGAATCCCTAAAGCCGCTTAGAACCGCTCTTCTAACGCCTCGCCCAGCCGGACCTTGATGGTCAACTGCTTGCCGCCGCGATAGACGAGCAGGTCGAGATTGTCGCCGGCGCGCTTGCGGGCGAGGACGAGTGACAGCGCATCCTGCCGGTCCACGGGCTTGCCGTCGATCGCCATGATGAAGTCGCCGCCGATGCCGATCTCGTAGTTGCCGATCACCGCGGAATCGCGCGCTCCGCGGACCCCGGCTTCGGCCGCCGCCGTGCCGCGAATCACGCGCTGCACGAGCAGTCCGCCCTGGCGCGGCAGTTCGAGGGCTTCGGCGTAATCGCCGGCCACGTACACGACCTCCACGCCGAGGCGCGGCTTCTTGTAAATGCGTCCTGCCTGGTAGTCGTCGACCATCACTTTGGCGCGGTTGATGGGCATCGCGAACCCGATCCCGATATTGCCGCCGGGACCATAGATCGCGGTGTTGATGCCGATGACGTCGCCGGTGGAATTCAGCAGCGGTCCGCCCGAATTGCCGGGGTTGATCGCGGCGTCGGTTTGCACGAGGCCTTCGAGGACGCGATTCTCGCTCTGGATCGAGCGGCCGACCGAACTCACGATACCGGTGGTGAGGGTGCCTTCGAGCCGGAAGGGATTGCCGATGGCGAGGACTTTCTGGCCGACCTGCAGCTTGTCGGAATCGCCGAGGCGCAGGAACGGCAGGTCCTTCTTGGGCTTGATCTGCAGCAGTGCGAGATCGTTCTGCGGATCGCGAGCGAGGACCGTGGCCTTGTAGCTCGAATGATCCGCCATCGTGACCTCCACCTGCTGGCTGCCGGAAATGACGTGATTGTTGGTCACGATCTTGCCGTCTTTGGAGATTACGAATCCCGACCCGGCTTCCTTCACCGGGTACACCTGCATGAACCAGTCCTGCTTGTAGACCGTCGACGTGATGCTGACCGTCGCCTGGTTGGCCATCTTGTAAATCTCGATGTTGTTGACTTCGTCCGGACTGAGCCCGGCGCCCTGGGCAACAATCGGTCCGTTCCAGATCGGACTGCCGCTGCCGCCGCCCGCGATGGGGCTACCATCCTGCGAGATGGCGCGGCGCAGGCCGCTAAAACTCCAATTCGCCTTCGAGGTGAAGAAGATGAATCCGCCGGCCAGGAGGGCAGTGAAGAACAGGATTCGGGCTTTCATGCAAGGTTCTCTCCGTAGACGAGCAGCGACTGGTAAACGTTTCGGGTTTGTTCGAGCGTATGCTCCAGAGTTCCGGACGTGTCGATGACGTAGTGCGCGTGGCGGATCTTGTCCGCCAGCGGCGCCTGCCGCCGCAACCGGGCAAGGACGCTTTCACGGCTGGATCCATCGCGGGCCATCGCGCGCTCAATCTGCAATTCTTCAGGACAGGCCGCGACGATGAGCCGGTCAAAATCCTTGTACCCGCCCGTCTCTACCAGTATCGCAGCTTCGTAAATCAGGATTCCATGGGGGATTTGCGCGGTTTTCGCGTCCGCGAGGCGGCGCACGGCGGGATGCACGATGGCGCTGAGTTTCGCCAGGCGCTCGGGAGCATCAAACACAATCGCGCCTAATTGTTTGCGGTCGATGCGGCCCTTCTCATCGAGGATCCCCGGGCCGAACTCCGCGACGACAGGCGCGAACGCCTCGCCGTCCGGCAGCAGGACCTGGTGTCCCAACGCGTCGGCGTCAATCCGGTGGCATCCCAGGCGTTCGAGTTCGCGCCCGACCACGGATTTACCGCTCGCAAGACCGCCGGTGAGTCCGACGCGTAAAAGCCGCCGCATTCTTATTGAGAACTACGCTGCCGCCGTTCGGAAAGTTCGACCGTGTTCGTCATCAGCATGGCGATCGTCAGAGGACCCACGCCTCCAGGCACCGGCGTATAGGCAGACGAAACTTCCGCCATCGCCGCCGGATCCACGTCGCCGATCAGGCGCGTACCCTTCTCAGGATCCGGAATGCGGTTCATGCCCACATCGACCACCACCGCGCCGGGCTTGATGTAATCCCGTGTCACCATCGCGGGACGGCCGATCGCCGCGACCAGGATATCCGCGCGGCGGCAGGTCTCAGCGAGATCCGGCGTCTTCGAATGACAGATCGTGACCGTGGCGTGCGCGTGCAGCAAGAGTAAGCTCATCGGCTTGCCGACGATGTCGCTGCGTCCGATGACGACGGCATGTTTCCCCGCCACCTCGATCCCATACCGCCGCAGCATTTCCATGATGCCGGCGGGAGTGCAGGCGCGAGGCGCCGGACGTCCTGCAACCAGGTGTCCGACGTTGGTGGGATGAAACCCGTCCGCGTCCTTATCCGCGGCCACCGCTTCCAGCACTGCGCGGGAATCGATCTGCTTCGGCAGAGGCATCTGCACCAGAATGCCGTCGATGTCGGGACGCTGGTTCAGGTCCGCGACGATCGCCAGCAACTCCTGGGTCGTGATCGTGTCGGGAGGCGTGATCTTCTCGCTGTAAATGCCGAGATCCGCGCAGGCCTTGATCTTGTTGCGGACGTACACCTGCGATCCGGGATCATCGCCAACGAGGATCACGGCAAGTCCCGGAGGACGCGAGAGCGCCGCCACGCGAGGCTTGAGTTCGGAAAGAATCTGGTCGCGAATCGCGACGCCGCTGAGTATCTGTGCCATGAACGAGGATCCTTACGCTGCCGCTTCCCCGCCGCCCTTTTGCTTGATGCGCATGTGATAAATCACCGCGCCGATGGCGACCGTGCCGAGTCCCGCGAAGGAAACGACAGGCTTCTTGGTCAGGCCCTGATAGGTGATCCAGAGGCCGACGAGCACGAACACCGCAGGCACGAGCGGGAAGAGGAAATCGACTACTTTCAGTTTCTGCCAGCCCGGCCGCTTACGCAAAAAGAAGAGCGACGACACGGCCATGACGGCGGAGATGTTGAGCGTGAATCCGATGTAATCCATCAGATCGCGGAACGGGGTGAGCAGCATGACCATGGTCATGAGTCCCTGCCAGATGATGGAATTCACCGGCGTGTGGTACTTCGGGTGGACCTTGCCCGCGCCCGCGAAAAACGCGCCGTTGCGCGCCATCGCGTAGTAGACACGAGGTCCGATGGTGACCATGGAGTTGACGCTCGCGAGCAGCGCCAGCGCCATCAGCGCGCTGAAGACGCCCGCCGCTTCCGGGCCGAACAGGCGTTCCGCTGTCAGCGATCCGATCGCGAACACGCCCTTCATCGTGGCCATCGGAGACGCGTAGATGTACACGATGTTGAGGATCACGAACAACGTCGCCGCGATCGTCGTGCCCAGAGCGAGAGCGAGTGGCAGTGTGCGCGCGGGATTCTTCAACTCTTCCGCGACATAGGTGGCCGCGTTCCATCCGCTGTACGAAACGTAGATCCAGAACAGGCTGAGTGCGAACTGCTCGCTGACGCTGGTGGACGGCGTCGAGCGCTCGATCACCTGCGAGAAGTTTCCCCAGTCGCCCTTGCCGAGGGTCAAGCCGAGGACGATGAATCCGAAAATCACCGCGAGTTTCGTGCCCGTGAGGACGTTCTGCACGCGCGCGGACCAGTGCAGTCCGACGATGTTCAGGATGGTGAAGAAGATCACCAGCAAAACCGAGAAAAGCTGGGGTCCGCCGACGCGGATCACGAAGGGATCCGAACCGATGACCGTGAGGTTGGCTGGATCTCGCCAGGCTGGAAAGAAATAACTCAAATATGCGGCGCAAGCGAGGGCGTTCGTGGCAATCGGCGCAGCGAAACCGGCGACGAACGAGAGCCAGCCGGTCATGAATCCCCAGGTCGGTCCGAAGGCCCGGGTCAGGTACACGTATTCACCGCCGGAACTCGGGAAGTTGACGCCGAGTTCGGAATAACAGAAGGCGCCGGCCATGGCGCAGAGGGCGCCGGCAACCCAGATCAACAGGATGAGCTTCGGATCTCCGAGGTCCGCCGCGAGAAATCCGGTGGACGTGAAGATGCCGACGCCGATAATGTTCGAAACGACGAGGGCCGTCGCGCTGACCACGCCAAGCTGGCGTAAAAGCGCGGGGCTCTCCTGCGGTGCGGTGTTGGAGGCAGCCACTCACGTATTGTACGCTGTGATTTCGATGCAAACCAAACAACTTGGCAATAGTGATCTGCAGATAACTCCGCTCGGAATCGGGGCGTGGGCGATGGGCGGCAGCGGTTGGGCCTTTGCCTGGGGTCCGCAGGATGACGCGGATTCGATCGCGGCGATTCGCGCGGCGGTGGAAGCCGGCTGGAACTGGATCGACACCGCAGCTGTGTACGGGTTGGGACATTCCGAGGAAGTGGTGGCGAAGGCCGTCGAGGGACTGAATCCACGGCCGTACATCTTTACCAAGTGCGCGCGCATCTGGGACGAGAACGGCAAGATCGGCAAGTGCCTGAAGGCGGATTCTGTGCGCCGCGAATGCGAGGCGAGCCTGCGACGGTTGAAGGTGGACACGATCGACCTGTACCAGGTCCACTGGCCGGAGCCGGATGAAGAGGTCGAAGAGGGCTGGACCGAGTTGTCGAAGCTGCAGAAGGAAGGCAAGGTCCGCTGGATCGGCGTGTCGAACTTCAGCGTGTCGCAGTTGAAGCGGGCGCAGGCGATCGCGCCGATCACGTCGCTGCAACCGCAGTATTCGCTGGCCGTGCCGGATGTCGAGAAAGAAGTGCTGCCGTACTGCCTCGAAAACAATATCGGGACGATTGTCTACGCGCCGATGAAGTCCGGCCTGCTGAGCGGCCGCATGACGCGCGAACGCATCGCGTCGCTGCCGCCGGATGACCACCGCCCGCGCACGCCGCACTTCCAGGAACCGCTTCTCACCCGCAACCTCGGCATCGTCGAGATCCTGCGCAAGATCGGCGCCAAGCACGGCAAGACGCCGGGCGAAGCCGCCATCGCGTGGACCCTGCGCCATCCCGCCGTCACCGCCGCGATCGTCGGCCTGCGTTCTCCCGCGCAGCTCGAAGGCGTCTCCGGCGCGGCTGAGTGGCGCCTGAGTCCCGAAGAGATCGCGGAAATCGACGCGTACCTCAAGAGCTAGCCTGGTTTTGACAAACGATAATAATTATCGTTTAATAATAAGTGATGACTCCGCACGCTCGCGAGTCCGCGCTTGCCGATATGCGCCGGCGCTGCAAGGAACAAGGCATGGCCTTCACCTTCCAGCGCCAGGTGATCTACGAGGCGGTGCTGGACTCCAAAGCGCACCCAACGCCGGAAAACATATATGAAGAGGTGAGGGGACGCATCCCCTCCATCTCGCTCGGCACCGTATACAAGAACGTGAAAACGTTTCTCGACGCCGGGCTACTCAAGGAAGTCAGCCTGCATCATGGTTCGCTGCGGCTCGAAGCGAACATGACGCCGCATCATCATCTGGTGTGCTCGCGCTGCAAGTCGATCTTCGATCTCGAGGAAAAAAACGTCGCGCCGGTGCGTCTGAAAGGACAGTTGCCGGAAGGGTTCGAAGCCCTGCGTTTCAGCGTCGAAATCGTAGGTTTGTGTGCATCGTGCCGAGGCGCGAAGTCATCCAAACACAAGAATCAGAAACAGCACTCCATCCAGGAATAAGGAATCCATCACATGTTAGGTGTAGGTCAGAAATTTCCGGAATTCAATCTCACGGCGACCGTGAGCCTCGACAAGGGCAAGGAATTCCAGTCGATCACGAACAACAGCTACGAGGGCAAGTGGAAGGTCTACTTCTTCTGGCCGAAGGACTTCACCTTCGTCTGCCCGACCGAAATCGCTGCATTCGGCAAGCTGAACGGCGAGTTCGCCGACCGTGACGCGCAGGTCCTCGGCGGCAGCACCGACTCCGAGTTCGTGCACCACGCCTGGCGCACCCACCACGCCGACCTCAAGAACCTGCCGTTCCCGATGCTGGCGGACATCAAGCACGAACTGTGCAAGGCGCTCGGCATCCTCGATCCGAACGCGGGCGTCGCCCAGCGCGCCACCTTCATCGTCGACCCGCAGGGCGTGATCCGCTTCGTGTCGGTCAACGATCTCTCGGTCGGCCGCAACCCGCAGGAAGTTCTGCGCGTGCTCGACGCGCTGCAGACCGACGAACTCTGCCCCTGCAACTGGAAGAAGGGCGAGGAGACGCTGCACGTCTAATGTCCCTCGAAGCCTTGCTGGAGTCATTGCCGGCCTACGCAAAGGACCTGAAGCTGAACCTCGGCGCGGTCCTGCGGCAGCCGGAACTCACCCCCAACCAGATTTGGGGAACCGCGGTTGCCTGCGCCATTGCCTCGCGCAATGCCACGCTGCGCAACGTGATTCTCGAAGAAGCGGGCAAGGCGATTGAACCCCAGGTGGTGGAGGCGGCCAAGGCTGCCTCCGCCATCATGGGCATGAACAACGTCTACTACCGTTTTCTGCATCTCGTCGAACACCCGAAGTACTCTGAAATCCGAGCGGGCCTGCGCATGAACATGCTGCGCATGCACGGCACTTCGGCCGTGGACTTCGAACTGTTCTGCGAAGCGGTTTCTGCGATCAACGGCTGCGGCGCCTGCATTGCGTCACACGATCGCGTGGTCCGCGAAAAAGGGCTTTCGGAAGAAACGGTTCTCGCCGCCATCCGCATCGCTTCGGTCATCCACGCAGTTGCCGTGATTCTCGACGCCGAGTCCAACTAATGCTCGTTCCAGCCCTCTTCGTTCTGTTGTCCACCGCGGTGGAATGGCAGCAGGAGGGACCTCGGGCGACCTTCCAGATCCAGCCGGACCAACTGTCGACTTCGGGCCGCGGGCACACGCCGAATTGGGTCCACACGAAGCAGGAATACGAGGACTTCCGGCTCACCTTCGAATACAAATTGTCCCAATGGGCCGAGGCCGCGGTGTACCTGCGCGCGCCTCGGGCCGGGCGTCCGGGGACCGCCGGCATCGCACTGGTCTTCGCGCACGACTTCCACAAACAGGTTTCGAAACAGGTGACCGGCGCCATCGCCGGGGTCCTGCCGCCCGCGCGCCCGCAGCCGGAATCGTACGAACAGTGGCATCGGGTGTCGGTCTCGATCGAGAAAAACATCCTGCATGCGGAAATCGACGGCACGGTCGTGCAGCACGTCGATGTCGCCGCTCATCCGGAACTGAAACATCGCCTGAAGCGAGGATTCATCGGCTTTCCGGACCTCGGGTATGCCTACGCACTGCGCAACATCCGCATCGAGGATCTCGGCGGGGCCACGAAGTTCACGGCGCTCGATGGCTGGAAGCTCCGCGGGGCGGGGAACTGGTCTTACGGCGACGGCGTCATCACCGGCGCCAACGGCCACGGGATTCTGTATGCACAACAGGTGTTCGGGGACTTCGAACTCACCGCGCTCGTGCGCTCGCATCAGCACGTCAACGGCGGCATCTTCCTGCGCGGATCGCCGGATGAGCCGAAGCCGCGCGGAGTCGAGGTCCAGATCTATTCGCCGGTCGAAGCCGTCTATCCCACCGGCAGCGTCTACTCGATCGCCCGCAGCACGTCGCGCGTCGAATTCGAGGAACGCTGGTTCCTGATGCAGATCCGCGTCGAAGGCAGCCGCTGCACGGTTCGCCTGGATGGTGAACTCGTCGCACAAACTGATGCGCTCAAGGTCCTCGAGGCCGGGCAGATCGGTTTCCAGATCCACAGCGAGGACGCCTCAGTCGAATTTCGCGACTTGCGCGTCGAGAGTCTCGATGCTGCCGTGAAGCGTCGATAATGTAAATATGCACCCCCTTCTGCTTCACAACGGCGAACTGCGCGATACGCGGGACAATTTCGTATCCCCCGGCCAGGTCGGTTTGTTGAACGGGTGGGGTGTTTTCAGCACGATTCGTGTTTATGACGGCGTGATGTTCGCCTGGCAGCGGCATTTCGACCGGATGGCGCGGGACGCAAAGAAAATGCGGGTCCCGATGCCCTCGCAGCAGGACCTCGAAGCGCAGTTGCGCAAGCTCATTGAAGGCAACCAGGCCTGGAACTCGACCCTGCGTGTGTGCGTGGTGCGCAACCGTGGCGGCATGTTCGAAGGTCCCGGGGTGCAGACGGATTATGACGTGATCGCCTTCACGCGCAACGTCAACAACTGGGGCGAGAGCGTGAAACTCGGCATCGTGCCACAGGCGCGCCATGCCGGCAACGAATTCGCGGGAACCAAGGTGCTGTCGTGGGCGCAGAACCTCACCTGGTACGAGCGCGCGCACGAACTGGGCCTCGACGAAGTGGTGCTGCTCAACGAACGCAACGAAGTGAGCGAGTGCACTTCGGCGAACATCTTCACCGTGCATGGCGGACGCATTCTGACGCCTGCCCTTGCGACCTCCGGATGCCTGGCCGGCATCACGCGCGACGTGATCCTCAACGATCTGAATGTCGATGCTGCAGAACACATCCTGCTGCTGTCGGATCTCGAATCGGCAGACGAAGTGTTCATCACGTCGACCACCCGCGAAGTGCTGCCGGTCACCTACATCGAAGACATCGGTATGAAGCCGGTTGGTCCCGTGACGCTGCAGGTGCGTGAGGCGTTTACCGCATTCACGAAGGCCTACACCGCGCAGCACAAAGCCGTACCCGCTTAGGATGCTTGGCGCCCTTTTCATCCCTGCCTTGACACTCGCTGCCGCCGCGGATGCGGATGCGCGCGTCCCACGCCTGATCCAGGCGCTCGGTGAGGATGTTCGCAACTTCCTGCAGGTTTCGACGCGGCTGGTATCCGAAGAAACCCTGCAGCATGCCACCCGCGATGAACACGGCGAGTGGAAGCGTCACACGGTGGTCTCGCAGTACTCGTTTGCGTCCCCGCGCGAGGAATCGCGTGCCGTGCGGGAGATCCGCCAGGTGCAGGCGGTCGATGGCAAGCCTCTGAAGAACAATCGCGGACTCGAGGCCGTTGCGTCAGCCGTTGCCGCCGGATCCGACAAGGAAAAGTTGAAGCTCCTCGAGCAGTGGGAGCGTTTCGGCATCAAAACGGTCGCGACGGACCTCGGCCAGTTGTTGCTCCTGTTTTCGCCGGAAGGCATCGTCAACTACGAGTTCCGGTTTCAGGCCCGCCGGTTCGTGGGAACCGCGCCGGTGCTGGTGTTTGCGTACAGCCAGATCGACGGACCCGGTTCGATGACCGTCTTCAAAGACGGCGCCGTGCAAAAACCGAAGTTGACCGGCGAGGTTTGGGTCGATGAGAAGAATTACCGGCTGCTGCGCGTGGCGCTTCATACCCACGTGCCTGCGGAAAAGAAGTTGCTCGCTCGCCAGGACCTGATCGTGGATTACGCCTGGTGGCCCGCAGGTTGCGTGATGCCTGTATCCGCGCTGCACCGCGAATATGTGAATGGCGCACTGCGCGTCGAGAACCGGTACGAATACGCAGCTTACAAAACATTTGCTGCTTTGAACAAAAAGAAATGAAAGTCATCTACTTGCACGGGTTCGCATCGAGCCCACAGTCGAGCAAAGCGCAGTTCTTCGCGGAGCGGTTCCGCCAGATGGGCGTCGAGTGCGCCGTTCCCCAACTCGATGGCGGGGATTTTTCCCATCTCACCATCACCGGCCAACTGCGCGTCATCGAGCAGGAGGCGCAGGGGCAGCCCGTCCGTCTCATCGGATCGAGCCTGGGCGGTTATCTTGCCGCGCTCTACGCGTCTCGGCATCCGGAAACCGACCGCGTCGTGCTGCTGGCGCCGGCCTTCTGCTTCGGAACCCTGTACCCGCGCGAACTCGGCGCCGAGGCCATGCGCGACTGGCAACTCACGGGCAAACGCCAGATCTTCCATTACGGATTCAACGAAGAGCGGACCCTCGGCTTTGAGCTGATTTCCGACTCCGCCGATTACCCGGATTACCCGCTGGTCCAGCAGCCTGCGCTGGTCATCCATGGCCGCAAAGATGTCGTCGTGCCCCCGTCGCTGTCCGAAACCTTCTGCGCCGCGCATCCCAACTCCAGACTGCTGCTGCTCGACTCCGATCATCAACTGACCGACGTCACCGAGACGCTTTGGAGCGAAACGGCCGCGTTCTTTGGGCTATAATTTACTTGGATACAAACTCTTAGGAGGCAGATGAGCAAAGAAGATTCGATCGAAGTAACTGGCACCGTCGTGGAAAAGTTCCCCAGCGGTTTGTTCAGCGTCCAGTTGGACCAGGACCGCACCATTCTCGCCCACTTGGCCGGTAAGCTGCGCCGCAACCGTATTCGCGTGCTGGCCGGAGACCGGGTGACGCTGGAAATGTCGCCCTACGATCTCACCAAGGGCCGCATCACCTACCGACACAAGTAATTCGAGTGCTGCCAAACGCCGCTCCCGCCGGCAGGATCAAGGTTCTGATTGTTTTCGGAACCCGACCTGAAGCGATTAAGCTGTGCCCGGTGGTTCATTGCATGCGCCAGGCTCCCGGTGGGGAGTTCGACGTACGCGTGTGCGTCACGGGACAGCACCGCCGCCTGTTGGATCAGGTTCTCGAGGTTTTCGACGTCCGCCCGGACCACGACCTCGACGTCATGCAACAGGGGCAGACCCTTACCCAAAGCATGAGCCGGATTCTGTCCGCTCTCGAGGGCGTGATCGCCGTTGAGAAGCCGGATATCGTGCTGGTGCAGGGTGATACGACGACTACCCTCGCCGGCGCGCTGGCCGCGTTCTACCAGCGCATCCCTGTCGGACACATCGAAGCCGGGCTACGCACCGGCGACATGGCGCAGCCCTTTCCCGAGGAAATGAACCGGGTCGTCACGGGCCGCCTCGCGGACCTGCATTTTGCGGCAACCCGGGGCGCCGCCGAAAATCTGCTGCGCGAACACGTGGATCCCCAGCGGATCTTCGTCACCGGCAATACCGGCATCGACGCGGTGCTGTATGTCCGCGACGGCCTCGAAGCCGGCCGCATCCCGTTGAAATCCTGGCCGCTCGACCCCGGCAAAAAGCTGATCGTGGTCACCGCGCACCGGCGCGAAAGCTTCGGCGAGGGATTCGAACAAATCTGCTCGGCGGTCGGCCGCCTGGCCGCCCGCGGCGATGTGCAGATCGTCTTCCCGGTCCACCCCAATCCCAACGTCATGGGACCGGTGAACCGGCATCTCACAGACAAGCCCAATATCCTGCTGCTCGAACCTCTCGGCTACACCGAATTCGTGGATCTCATGCGGCGCTCGTATTTCCTGCTGACGGATTCCGGCGGGGTCCAGGAAGAGGGTCCGTCGCTCGGCAAGCCGATCCTCGTCATGCGCGACAAGACCGAGCGTCCCGAAGCGGTCGAAGCCGGCACCGTCCGGTTGGTCGGCGCGAGCGAAGAACGCATCTGGAACGCCGCTGTCGACCTGCTCGAAAACGCGAATTCGCACTCGGCCATGAGCCGCGTTCACAACCCTTACGGAGATGGCCTCGCCAGCGGCCGAATTTCGGATCTAATCCGTTCATTCCTAAGGAAATAAAAATTCATAAAAATTTGTAAAAACGGCCTGTTTTCGAGGCCGGAATTTGGTTTTGCCGGGGGGCGGCCGCTACACTCGTGGGCGAAGGGGAATGTAGTGCGCATGAGAAGCAACATTCAATCGATCCGGCAGCGCCGTTGGGACGCTCTTTTGCCGGCCTCCACGGGTTCGGGCGTCGACCTGAAATCCCAGTTGGAACAGCGAGTCGTCGGGCAGCCGAGCGCTGTGCGAGAGATCGTGCCGTACGTCGAGATGCACCAGGCCGGCCTGGCCCCGGAGAATCGCCCCGTGGGCGTATTCCTCCTGATGGGACCCACAGGCACGGGTAAGACCCGCACCGTCGAGGCCCTCGCCGAAGCCCTGCACGGCAGCGAAAAGGCGATGGTCCGGATCGACTGCGGGGAATACCAGATGGAGCACGAGGTCGCGAAACTGATCGGCGCGCCTCCCGGGTATCTGGGACATCGCGAAACGCAGCCGATGCTGACGCAGGCCAAGCTGAACGCCGCCACGAGTGAGTACTCGAACCTGTCGATCGTCCTGTTCGACGAGGTCGAAAAGGCCGCCGGGAGTCTGGCTCGCCTGCTTTTGGGGGTCCTCGACAAGGCGACTTTGCGTCTCGGCGACAACAACACGGTGAACTTCGAGAAGAGCCTGATCTTTCTCACCAGCAATCTCGGTGCGGAGGCGATGGCCCGCCAGTTGAAGCCCTGGTTCGGATTCGAGGCCATCGCGCAGCCGAACGGCGACGAAGACGTAGAGGATGCCGAAGTCCGCCTGCGCCGCATCGGCATGGCCGCGGTGCGCCGCAAGTTCTCGCCGGAATTCGTGAACCGCCTGGACGCCGTGTTGACCTACCGCCCGCTGTCGGACGAGGTGATGGGATCGATCCTCGACATGCAGCTTGCGGAACTGCAGCAGCACATCATCCGGCGCCTGGGTGCGCGTGCGTTCCGCGTTGCGATCTCGAAGTCCGCCCGGCAGTTCCTGCTGCGTAAGGGGACGAGCATCGAGTACGGCGCCCGCGAACTCAAGCGGACGATCCTGCGCAGCCTCACGCAACCGCTGGCCGGATTGATGGCGGCCGGGCGGATCGAAGCCGGATCCCGCGTCACCGTGGAGGTCGAAAAGGACGGCTCGGGATTGCGGATCAGTCCGCATCGCGCGGTCGAATCGGATGAAGAAGCGGCGTGAGGATGCGTGGGCGTTCTATCCTGAAAGGGAATCGTCTTCATGGATACTGAATTCCTAGCAACATTTCCGATGTGGTATGTCGTGTTCCTTTTGTCGGTGACATGCCACGAGGCCGCCCACGCGCTCGCCGCCAAATGGGGTGGTGACCTGACCGCTTACCAGGCCGGCCAGGTCACCCTCAATCCGATGCCGCACATCCAGCGGGAACCCTGGGGAATGGTCGTGATGCCGATCCTCAGCATGGTGATGGGCGGGATGCTCATGGGCTGGGGATCCGCGCCTTACGATCCGTATTGGGAACAGCGCTATCCGCGCCGTGCGGCCTGGATGGCGCTGGCCGGTCCGGTGGCGAACGTGATTCTCGCGATCATCGCCGCCATGCTGTTGAACGCGTTCGGCGCAGCGGGCATCTTCCCGCGCTCCGGTGGTCCTTCGGGCTCGATGGCGATGGGTTGGGAGATGTTCCTGTCGCTGATGTTCGTGCAGAACATCATTCTGGCGTTCTTCAACCTGCTGCCGGTGCCGCCGCTCGACGGCAATTCGGCGATCACGCTGATCATGCCCGCAGGGTTGGCGGCGCGGTTCCGGGAGATCACCCGCAGTGGATTCCTTGCGATGTTCGGGATCTGGATTGCCTGGTTTCTGGCGGCGCCGTTCCTGAATCCGGTGCTAAGCCTCGCCACCCGGCTGCTGATCCGGCAACACTGACTTGGTTTCGCGCACCAGGAATCGAAACGCCTTGTACGGGATCATCGGGTAGTGGTAGTGGCCGAGGTCCCGGTAGCTCGAAGACGACACGACTTCGGGGAACGTGGCGTAGAAGTCCGCGCGCGTCATCCGGAAACGGCCGGCGGGCGTCGAGACTTCGAACAGGTCGGTGTCGGCGAGTGGTTCGATCAGATCGCGCCGGAAGCTGAGGTGACTCGATGAGTACACGCTCGATGCGCCGGTAATCGATTCTGCGTCGTCCACGACTCTTCTTTGGAATGCGTTCGTCAGGCTAACCCCTATTATATAGACTCATACGCGAAACGCCGGTAAATCGTTCAACCGGTACACGCCGGCGTCCCGCTTCTGGATGAGCGTCTTCTCGAACCGCAGCAGGTGTTCGATCAGCGCGGGGACCTCCGCGCCTTCGTCGGTAGCGGCGTCGAGCGCCTGGCTGCAGGTGATGAGCGCGTCCTCGAAACGGCCCATGCGGCGCAGCAAATCGGTGACGAGTGCGTCTTCGAGGCCGGGTTCCCCGAAGTCCTGCCCGGACTGTTTGGCGCGGTGCCAGTGTTCGAGCGCCATGCCCCGGGCGATGGATGCCGCCTCGGTGTTGGCGTCGGCCGCGTCGTCGCAGGCCCAGGCGGCGTGGAGGCAGGTCCAGCCGGCGTCGGCGTACTGGCCGACCCGCGCGAGGATCAGCGCGTGGCAGAGAAACGGGCGGGCCATTTCAGGGAAGCGCGAATCCGTCAGGTACCGCTGATAGTCGAGCGACTCGATGAGGTCGCCGGCATGCTCGTGGATCGACGTGATGTCAGCCGCGCAATAGCCGCAGTGTTCGCAACGCTGCATCCAGGTGCGGATCGTGTCGCGGACGGGTCCATTGGGCCGTGTGTCGAGGTCCGGCGGCAGATGCCCGGCCGTCACTGCGGGACTCGCAAACTGGGTGGATACCTCGCCGCAACAACCGCAGCGCACGTAGCGTTCGATCAGACTCATGCAAACCGCCAAGGTAGCATGGGGACAGTATGGATCTGACGCCCGCCGAGCGAAAACTGTACCGTTCCTTGAAGAATCCGTTCCTGATCCAGCGGTATCTCGACGAGGGGATCGGTTACAACAAGAAAGCTACTTGCTATGCGCCGCGGGCGGTGATCCGGCACGAGACGGCGCATTGCATGGAAGGCGCGATGTTCGCGGCGGCGGCTTTGCGGATGAACGGGCATCCGCCGCTGGTGGTGGATCTCGAGGCCGTTCGCGACGACGATCACGTGATCGCGGTGTACCGGTCGCACGGGCGCTGGGGTTCGGTGGCGAAATCCAATTACTCAGGTTTGCGGCTGCGCGAGCCGGTGTACAAGACGGTTCGCGAACTGGTGATGTCGTACTTCGACCAGTACTACAATTTGCGCGGCGAGAAGTCGTTGCGCGGGTTCTCGCGCCCGATCAATTTAAGGCAGTTCGACCGGCTGAACTGGATGACGGTTGACGGCGAGATGTGGGAGATCCCGACGTATTTGTGCGGGGTCGCGCATTCGCCGATTGCGCCGCCGGCGGTGATGAAGCGGCTGAATCGAATGGATAAGCGGCTGTTCGGGGCAGGGCAGTACGGGATGCAGAAGTGATTGTCGCGTTTGGGTTCGTTTTGTATTTAGCCGCGGCCGGGCCGGATTTCGCGACCAAAGTTGCGCCGGTGATCCACGCCAAGTGCACGCCGTGCCACCGTCCCGGCGAGGTTGCGCCGTTTCCGCTGCGCAATTACGCGGAAGCGTCGAAACATGCGCGCCAGATTGCGGCGGTTTTGACGCAGGGATTGATGCCGCCGTGGAAAGCGGTCGAAGGGGATTTCGAGGGTTCGCGGGCGCTGACGGCGGCGGAACGAAAGGTGATCCTCGATTGGGTGAAGGCCGGCGCGGTGATGAAACCGGGTTCGCACGAACCGCCGGCTCCGGAGTTCCCGTCAGGATGGCGTTTGGGCGAACCCGACCTCGTCCTGGAAATGCCGCAGCCGTTCACCGTTCCCGCCGACGGCAACGACTTGTACCAATGCTTCGTGATCCCGCTGCCGCCGGGGTCCGACCGTTACGTGCGCGCCTGGGAGTTCCAACCCGGCGCACGTAACGTCGTGCATCACGCGTTGTTCTTCACCGACGGATCGAAGGGTGCACGCAAACGCGCCGGCGTCAACGGAACGTACTCGTGCTTCGGCGTCCCCGGATTCCTGCCCTCAGGCAGCCTCGGCGGCTGGTCGCCGGGATTCGCACCGTTCACGTCGCCCGAGGGCACTGCGTCCACCCTGCAATCCGGCCACGACCTTGTGATGCAGTTGCACTATCATCCGAGCGGCAAGCCGGAAGCCGATCGCAGCCGCATCGGGATCTACTTCGCCAGGGAGAAGCCTCCGAAGAAGATCGTCGACGTTGGGTTGGTGGTGCGGGACATTCAGATTGCCGCGGGCGACGCGGATTATCGGGTCCGCGACTATTTCACGATCCCCATTGATGTGGACGCGATCGGCGTCATTCCGCACGCGCACTACATCTGCAAACGCATGCATGGTTGGGCGACGCTCCCGAACGGCCGCCGCATCACGCTGATCCGCATCAACGACTGGGACTTCAACTGGCAGGAGCAATACCGATATCGCAAGCCGCTCCGCCTGCCGGCGGGCACGAAGGTCGAGATGGAGTTTTCCTACGACAACTCGGCGGCGAATCCGCGGAACCCGTCGCGTCCGCCGAAGCCCGTCGAATGGGGACCCGACGCCACCGACGAGATGGCGGGCCTGCACATCCAGGTGATCCCCGTGCGCATGGACGAAATGCCGGAACTCGGCAAGGCGCTATGGGGCAAGATCATGCGTTCGGTCGGCGGTTACTTCCCCCGCAAGTAGCCGAGGCCAAGGGGACACTCCGGAGTGTCCCTTCCATTACCCCTTCTGCCCTGCGGGGATTTCCCGGGGTGTTGCCTGCAGGGGGTATCGCCAGAAAGCCAGACGTTATCATGGATCTTTGCACATGCAGACTGCTATCGAAAAACTGTTCGACGAGAAACCGTCGACTTACACGGAAGAACATTTCCGGCTCTTTGCGGATTTCAAGGCCGCTCTCAATGCCGGCCAGGTGCGTTCGGCGGAACCGGATCCCACGACGAAGAGCGGATGGCGCGTCAACGCGTGGGTGAAGAAGGGCGTGCTCATCGGCTTCCGCATCGGCTCGGTGGTCGATATGTCGGCGAGTCCGACCCGGCTGCCGTTCTTCGATAAGGCGACTTACCCGGTGCGCACCATGACCGCGCAGGACGGCGTTCGCATCGTCCCCGGCGGATCCTCGATTCGTGACGGCTGCTTCATCGGCAAGGGCGTGACTTGCATGCCGCCGATGTACATCAACACCGGATCCTACGTCGGCGACGGTACGATGGTCGACTCGCACGCGCTCATCGGATCCTGCGCGCAGATCGGCAGGAATTGCCACATCTCTGCGGCGTCTCAGATTGGCGGTGTACTCGAACCTGTCGGCGCGCTGCCGGTGATCATCGAGGACGACGTGCTGATCGGCGGCAATTGCGGCGTGTACGAAGGCACGGTCGTGAAGAAGCGCGCGGTGCTCGGCACAGGCACGATCCTCAACCGTTCCACGCCGGTCTACGATCTCGTGCGCGGCGAAGTCTACAGCGCCACCGACGACGAACCCCTCGTCATCCCGGAAGAAGCCGTCGTGGTGGCGGGTTCGCGGCCGATCAGCAAGGGTCCCGGCAAGGACTGGGGCATCTCTCTCTACACTCCGGTGATCGTGAAGTATCGCGACTCCAAAACCGACACCAAGATCCAGCTCGAAGACCTGTTGCGGTAATTGAAAACCATGTCGATCTTTCAACCCAATCTGCTTGCCGGCAAGACTGCGTTTGTCACCGGCGGATCCAGCGGCATCTGCCAGGCGATGGCGGAACGCTTCGCCGAGCACGGCGCCAAGGTCGCGATCCTCGGGCGCAATCCCGAGAAACTCGCGGCGGCGGTGCAGCGCATGACGGATCGCGGCTGGACGGCAATGGGTTGCCAGGCGGACGTCCGTCAGTACGACGCGGTGGACGCCGCGTTGCAGCAGACGTTCGAGGCCTACGGGCCGATCGATATCGTGATTGCGGGGGCCGCGGGGAACTTCCCGGCCCCTGTTCTCGGCATGTCGGCCAACGGTTTCAAGGCCGTAATCGACATCGACCTCAACGGCACGTTCAATACCTGCCGCGCGTCGCATGCGTACCTGCGCAAGCCCGGCGCCTCGATCATTGCGATTTCCGCATCGCATGCGTTCGTGCCGATTCCGATGCAGGCGCACGTTTGCGCGGGCAAGGCCGGCGTGGAACTCCTCATCAAGACACTCGCGCTCGAATGGGGATCCGAAGGGATCCGCTGCAACTGCATCACGCCGGGTCCGACGGACGATACCGAAGGCATGCGGCGTCTGGCGCCGACCGAAGAAGCGCGCGCCCGCACGACCCGCAATGTCCCGCTTGGCCGCTATGGCACGAAGGACGAACTCGCGGATCTCGCGCTGTTCCTCTGTTCCCCCGCTGCATCGTACATGACCGGTTCGGTGTACAACTGCGACGGCGGATCCGGCATCGCCGGCCGCACGCTCGGCATGTCGTCATGATCCGTTTGCAGGGCGTGCGCTACGACGCGCAATCGTCGTACCTGCGCGGCGCCGCGGATGCGCCACCTTTGATTCGCGCGGCGCTGCATTCGGATTCCGCGAACTACTGGGCGGAGAATGGCCTCGATCTCGCAGGCGTTTTCGACGATGCCGGCGACATCACGCCGGCCGGGTACGAAGAGATTCGTGGCAGCGTGGCGCCCGGCGAGCAAACCATCTTTCTCGGCGGCGATCACTCGATCACTTACCCGCTCGTGCAGGCGATTCACGAGCGCTTTGGGCCTGTCGAGATCCTGCATTTCGACGCCCATCCCGATCTATACGACGTGTTTGAGGGCAACCGCTTTTCCCACGCGTGCCCGTTTGCGCGCATCATGGAGGAAGGGCTGGCGGTACGGCTAACGCAGGTGGGAATCCGTACAGCTCACGGGCATCAGCGCGAACAGGCGCGGCGCTTCGGCGTCGAGATGCTCGAGATGAAAGACTTCACCGATGCATGGCGGCCTTCGTTCCGCGGTGACGTGCCGGTGTATGTCTCTTTTGATATCGATGTACTGGACCCCGCATGCGCACCCGGCGTCTCGCACTGGGAACCGGGCGGCATGACGACACGCCAGGCGCTTCGTGTGATCCAGTCGACCACGGCGCCAGTTGTTGCGGCGGATATTGTCGAATTCAACCCGGCCGTTGAAGCAAAGATGACGGCCATGACGGCGGCCAAGATCCTCAAGGAACTGGCGGCCGTGATGATTTCGAATCCGAAGAAAGGTGCATGAACTTTGGCGAAGATTCTGATTGTTGGCGGGGCCGGATATATCGGATCGCACACGACCTATTCGCTGTTGCGGCGCGGGCATGATTGCATCGTGGCCGACAGCCTGGTGACCGGTTACCGGCACAACGTGGCGGCGGAACGATTGCAGGTGGTGTCGCTGCATGACAAGGATGCGGTGCGGCAATTGCTGGAAGCCGGCAGGTTCGACGCAGTGATCCACTTTGCGGCGTCGATTGCGGTCGGCGAATCGACGCAGGTCCCGCAGCGGTACTTCACGAACAATGTTTCGGGAAGCTTCTCGCTGCTTGAGGCGATGATCGAGACCGGCGTGAAGAAGATCGTGTTTTCCTCGACTGCTGCCGTGTATGGGACGCCCGCGAAGTCCCCGATCACGGAGGACATGCCGTATCATCCCGAGAGTCCGTATGGCGAGACGAAGGTGATGGTCGAAAAGGCGCTGCAGTGGCACGATCAATGCGTCGGACTTCGCAGCGTCTGCCTGCGGTACTTCAACGCCTGCGGCGCGGAGCCCAAAGCCGGGCTCGGCGAAGAGCACATTCCCGAAACGCATTTGATCCCGCTGGTGCTGCGCGCGGCGACGGGCGTGGGCAAGCCCGTGACGGTGTTCGGCGCCGATTACCCGACTCGCGACGGCAGTTGCGAACGCGACTACATCCACGTGATGGACCTCGCCGAAGCGCACGCGCTCGCACTGGATCACTTGCTCGACGGCGGCGCCACGCGCCAGTTCAACTGCGGCACGGGAAATGGATACACGGTGCTCGAAGTGATCCGCGCGGTGGAAAAGGCGGTGGGGAAACCCGTGCCGCATTCGATTGGTCCGCGCCGCGCCGGGGATCCCGCAACGCTGGTGGCGGATTCGACGCGCCTGCGCACGGAACTCGGCTGGAAGCCGGTGCGTTCGGACCTCGACGCGATCGTACGCGACGCGTTGGAGTTCGAGCCGATCCGCCTGGCGCGCGCTTCGCAGTAACTACTCGTAGCGGACTTCGAGGATCTCGAGCTCGTCTTTGCCTCCGGGGGCGGCGAACGGAACGCTGTCCCCTTCGGACGAGCCAAGCAGCGCTTTGGCGAGCGGCGACACGAAACTGATCGCGCCCGCCGCGATGTCCACTTCATCGACGCCGACGATACGGATGGTTCGCTCGTCGCCCTTGCGATTCGCAAAGCGGACGGTCGCGCCGAAGTACACGCGATCGGTTGGCGGCCGTTTCGCCGGATCCACGATTTCCGACATGCGGATGCGTTCAGTGAGATACGCGATGCGGGCTTCGATGTCGCGTTGGCGCTTTTTTAGCGGCGCCACTTCGAGATCGAGGCTCGCCGCCAGCGCGATGCTCAGTTGCCGTGCGACTTCGGCCCGTTCCGTGTCGGCGAGGGATTTCAGTTCGGACTGCAGCATCGCGTATCCCCGCGGCGTGACGTAGTTCTTGGCCGTGAGCGGCAGTTCGTTGACCCGCGTGATGCTCTCTTCCGGTGCGTCGTCGTTGTCCTTGGTGAATGCCTTGCTCATGGCGCTCGTTGAACCACTATGGTAACTTCGGGCTCGTGAAGTTCCTTGTCTGGCTCTTGTTGTGTTGTGCCGTTGCGCCGGCGCAGCAGGTGGCGGATCCCTCGTTTGAGCCACCGCTGGGGCGCGAACCCAAATACAAGGCCGCGGCGGGGCCGCGCATCCTGCTCGACGAGGCGCATTTCAACTTTCATACGGCCGATGGCCGCTATCTCGCCTGCGCGAAACTGTTGCGCCGCGACGGCTACATCGTGGATCCAAACAAGCTGCCATTCACGCGAAAGAACCTCGCCGGTGCTAGAGTCCTGCTCATCGCTAACGCACTGCACGCGGAGAACGCAAAGGACTGGAACCTGCCCCGTCAATCTGCATTCACGACGCAGGAGATTAGCGAACTCACGTCGTGGATCCGCGATGACGGCGGCTCACTCTTTCTCATTGCCGATCACATGCCGTTCGCCGGGGCGGCCGCGGATCTTGGCAAGGCGCTCGGTGTCGAGTTCAATGACGGCTATGTGAATGATCCGTCGCAGCCGGTTCGCCCGGATCTGTTCACGCGTGAGGATGGATCGTTGCGCGATCACGAAGTCACTGCCGGTATCCCATCGGTCGGAACCTTCACGGGATCGGCATTCCGCTTTTTGCCAGGACATAACGGCGCACCAATTCTGGTGTTGGGTCCGCAGTTTGTTTCGGTCAAACCGAAGGTGATCGGCCGGGCGGATCCCAATACGCCGAAGGAACCTGTGGGCGGCTGGCTGCAGGGCGCCGTGTTCTCCCACGGCAAGGGGCGGGTCGCGATCTTCGGAGAAGCGGCGATGTTCTCGGCGCAACTGGCGGGTCCAAACAAACAGCCGGTGGGCATGAACCACCCGAAGGCGGAACACAACCACCGGCTGCTGTTGAACCTGGTTGCCTGGCTGTCGGCGGCCGGACCTACCAGCCCTTCGCCGCGCGCAGCGCCGTGATGTGGGCGATGTGATGGCGTCCGTGCCACGAATAGAGCGCGAGATTGCGTGCAAGCGTCACGGACCCGAGCGCGGGATGCCGGAAGGTCCGCTGCAGTCCGTCCGCGTCGAGCGAGCGCAGGAACAGAACCCAGCGTTGATGCAGGCGATCCAATAAGTCCAGCGAAATCTCCACCGGCAGCGACTTTCCGTCCGGCAATTCGGCCCACAACTGCTCTTCGTACGAACAGATGAGCGGGTCGTTTTCCGTGGCGCCGAGTTTGAAGCGAACGTAACTGTTGATGTGACTGTCGGCGACATGGTGGACCACCTGGCGCAGGGTCCAGCCGCCTTCGCGATAGGGCGTTTCCAGTTGCTCGTCAGAAAGTCCCGCAACGGCGGCTCGCAACTGCGCTGGCGCTGCGGCGATATCGTCGATATACGCTGCCGCCTGTGCATCCGAAACCGACTCGGGGAACGTGAATTTTCCAATGGGGTAACGGGGATCGCTCATAATGTCAGCATGGTAACCCGACAGCTTTTTATTCCTGCTTTATTGGCGCTGACGCTTGCGGGGCAGAACCTGCCAGCGGAACTGCTGGAGCAAAAGCTGCGCGAGCGAATCCGTACCTTCGACCGGAACCTCGACGGCGCGCTGGGCGTCGCGGCGATCGACCTCACGACGGGCCGCACCTTCACGCACAACGCCGACACGATCTTCCCGACGGCCAGCACGATCAAAGTGCCGATCCTCATCGAAATGTTCCGGCAGGCGCGCGCGGGCGAGTTCAAGATGCAGGACCGCATCACGCTCGATCCCGCAGAAACCGTCGGCGGCAGCGGTGAACTGCAGCATTCTCTCAAGAAGGGACCGGTGAGTCTCACCATACTCGAACTGTTGACGGCGATGATTGAACACTCCGACAACACGGCGACCAATCGCGCGATCCAGATCGTGAAGATGGACCGCGTCAACCGCCGCACGCAGGAACTGGGCCTCGCGCAGACCCGCTTACGCCGCATCATGCTCGATTCCGAGGCTGCGACAAAAGGCATGGAAAATGTTTCAACGCCGATGGAGATGTCGCGCCTGATGGAACTCATCTTTCGCAGCAAGGCGGGCACGGCTGAAGACACAGCCGAGATGCTGCGGATCCTGAAACTCGTACGCGGCGACATCCGCGCGGCTGTGCCGGCGAACATCGAAGTCGCGTCCAAGACCGGCGATCTCGTCGGCGTCAAATGCGAAACCGCGATCGTCCTGCATCCCAAGCGGCCGTTCGTGGTCAGCATCTACAGCAGCTATCTGAAGGGCGAAGAGAATCCCGTCTTTCCACTGGCGAAGATGATCTTCGAATACTACGACAGCATCGGCGGCGCGAATTCGTACGGGAACCGCGGGGTACGATGAACGTGATGACTTTGGAACTTCAGGACAAGCGCATCGCGATCCTCGCCGACAACCTGTATCAGGAAATGGAATTGTGGTACCCGCTGTACCGGCTGGAAGAAGCGGGCGCATCGGTCGATGTGATTGCGACGGAAGCCGGCAAGACCTACACCAGCAAACTCGGCTATCCGGTGAAAAGCAAACATTCCTACATCGGCGTGCAGGCTTCGGATTATGACGGCGTCATCATTCCCGGCGG
>CAZVKC010000027.1:47392-68050 GCA_964627455.1 uncultured Solibacteraceae bacterium
AAACGCTGCGGATATTCGATGTTGAAGGGCCTGCCCGCTTTGAGTCCCCAGATCTTGCGGACAGCCGGTTCGCCGATAAGGTCGAGTCCTTTGATATCGAGCTTGCCGAAGAGATACTGCGGACCCGGTTCCGTCTTGAATACGATATCGACAGTCAGTGCGGCGTCGTTCACCTTGCGTTCGAAGCTCGCTTTGGACCGCATATAGCCGTCGCGCTGCATCCGCGCGACCAGCTTGGTTGCGACCTCTTTGACGGTGTCGAAATTGGCGATGTCTCCGGCCTTGAGCCCCGCAATCGACAGCGTCTCCTTCGAACTCAGGCCGGTTCCGGTGGCGCGCAGGTCCGCGTACTTGTACGGCTTGCCTTCGATCACCTGCACGGTCAGCGCGACGCCTTCGACATCCTTCATCGGCGTCACTGTCAGTTTCGGGAACTGCACGCCGAGATACCCGCGGGCTTCATAGTGCGGGCGCACGGCAGTGTCGAGCAGTTTGCGCACGTGGTCCTCTTTGAACTCGACGCCCACCGCGACGATGCCGAACGCGTTGCCGAGGAATCCGGAATCGAGTAGCTGGTTGCCGTCGAACGCAATCTGCGCGATGCGCATGCGGCCTTTCGCCGGGCGGAAGAGGACGTAGAGTTCGCCGGGGACATCCGCTGATACGCGCGCCGCGACCGGCTCTTTGTATCCTTTGGCCGCCTGCAAATACGCGCCGAGTTCGCTCGCCATGCGATCGAGCACGGCCTGATGTCCGGGCGCCTGCTCGCCTCCGAACAGCGGTTCCTTGTCGGCAATCGCCTTGCGGAGTTCGGCTTCGGCGCCGGGCAGGTCCTCGAACTTCACCGGCAGCGTGCGCTCGATTTCCAGCACCTCGAATGTCAGCGAATAGCCCTTGCCATCAGGCGATGGCGCGTACCGGTAGCCGATCGTTTCAAAGCCGCCGGTCGCCATCAGGCGTTCGCGCGCGGGCTCGAAATCGGACTCTTTCATCAACTGCCCTATGCGCAGTCCCGAAGCCGCAATGATGGCTTCGGGTTTGTAGTTCCGGTTGCCCGTGATCTTCACTTCGGCAAGCGGCACGGCGCGCGGATCCACCGCCGGGGCGGCTGCCGGTTTGGGTTTCGCTGCCGGCGCGGTTCTGGCCGGGGCGGACTTCTTACGCGCGGGCGCCGGCGTCTGCCCGAACGCGGAAAAGGCCAGAGCGAAGGCGGCTGCGACTGCAATCCATGTCATGGTTTCTTTGATTGTACGAATAGACGTGCGTGCTAAAATCAAGGTTCCCACCGTCTCGCATGGACCACCTCAAAGCTTTGATCCGCGAAGTTCCGGACTTCCCGAAGCCCGGCATCAACTTCTTCGACATCACGACGCTGCTCAAGCAGCCGCACGGCCTCAAAGCCGTCCTCGACGCCTTCCGCGACCAGTACGAAGGCAAGGACATCCACCAGGTGGTTGGCATCGAAGCGCGCGGATACTTCTTTGCTCCGGCGGTCGCCTACTCGATCGGCGCGGGCTTCATTCCCGTGCGCAAGCCGAAGAAACTGCCCGCCGAGACGGAACGCGTCGAGTACGCGCTCGAATACGGCACGGACGTTCTCGAAATCCATAAGGACGCCATCGAACCCGGGCAGAACGTGCTGATCGTCGACGACGTGCTCGCGACGGGCGGCACCGCGGCGGCCGTCGCGTCGCTGGTGTCCCGTTTGGGCGGCAACGTCTCGGCGCTCGCCTTCGTGCTGGAACTCGATTTCCTCCAGGGACGTGATCGCCTGCAGGGCCAAAACATCTACTCGCTCCTGCACTACTGATGTCTGCTGCTGTTCGCGTCGCCCGCCTCCGCTCGCTCGCCAAAGTCAATCTCGACCTCCGGGTGCTGCACAAGCGCGCGGATGGCTATCACGAGTTGCGCACGGTGTTCCAGACGATCTCGCTTGCCGACCGCATCGAGATCGCTTACGATCCGTCTGCGCGCACGACTTCGATTGCGATTGAAGGCAACGTCGACATCCCCGGCAATCTGATCGTGACCGCTGCCGAAAAGGTGATGGCTGCGGCGCGCGCCAAAGGCGCAGTGCGGTTCAAACTGCACAAGCAGATTCCGATGGGCGGCGGCCTCGGCGGCGGATCCTCGAACGCAGCGGCTGTGCTGCTCGGGCTGCCCGTCCTTCTCGGCCGCGATCTACCGCAAGCCAAACTCGACGAGATTGCCAAAAGCCTCGGCAGCGACATTAACTTCTTCTTGTACGGCGGCACGGCGCTGGGACTCGGCCGCGGCACGGAACTCTATCCGCTGCCGGATTTCCCGAAGAAAAAGCGCGGACTGCTGGTCGCGCCGGGCATCCATGTCTCGACCGGCGGCGCTTTCCGCGGACTCGCGCGTCCCGTGGTCGAAGGGCCCACAACCGAACCCGCGGACTTCCGCGAAGCCGTCTGGGCGCTCGCGAGCGCGGGCGACCTGTCGCGCTGCCGCAACGACTTTGAAACCTCCGTGTACCGCCTGCATCCCGCCATGCGCCGCCTGCACAGCGCGCTCGCCAAAGCGCCCGGCGCGAACTTCGTGCGGATGTCCGGTTCCGGATCTTCGATCTTCTCGTTTGTCGACGAGGGACACGCACCGCGCTTTGACGGCGCCGGCCTCAAACGAAGTATCCTGGAACATTGCACGGTTCACGAGATTGAAACGATTTCCCGCCGCGACTACCGCTCGATGTGGATGCGGCAACTCAAGGAGCACACTGCAGGAACACTATGGCCTCCCAGGAGCCGGTACGCGCAATGAGATTCGACAGACTGAAGGTTTTTACCGGGTCGGCCAACCCCGCCCTGGCCAAGGCGATTTGCCGTGAACTCGGCACGTCTCTCGGCGAAGCTTCCGTCAAAACCTTCTCGGACGGCGAGACTCACCTGCAATTGCTCGAGAATGTTCGCGGCGCCGACGTGTTCGTCGTGCAGCCGACCTGTTCTCCGGTGGATCGCAACCTGATGGAAGTCCTGCTGATGATGGACGCGTTGAAACGCGCCTCCGCGCAGCGCATCACCGCGGTGTTGCCTTATTACGGTTACGCCCGCCAGGACCGCAAAGATCGCCCGCGCATGCCGATTTCCGCGAAGCTGGTGGCGAGCCTGCTCGAAACGGCCGGCGCACACCGCATCCTCGCGCTCGACCTGCATGCCGCGCAGATCCAGGGCTTTTTCGAAATCCCGGTTGACCACATGTTCGCGACCCCGGTGTTCATCGACTACTTCAAGTCGCTGGCGACGCCCGACGCCGTGGTCGTGTCCCCCGACGCCGGCGGTGTGGAACGCGCCCGCGCCTTCGCCAAGCGCCTCGAACTGCCGCTCGCGATCATCGACAAGCGCCGCACCGAAGTGAACGTCGCCGAAGTGATGCACATCATCGGCGATATCCACGGCAAGCACTGCTTTATGGTCGATGACCTCATCGATACAGCCGGCACGCTGGTCAAGGGCGCGGAAGCGCTGATGTCGCAGGGCGCAAAGAGCGTCCGCGCCGTCGCCACGCACGCCGTTTTCTCTGGACCCGCCATCGAGCGCATCGAATCCAGTTCGATCACCGAAGTCGTGGTCACCGACTCCATCCCGCTGGCGAACAAGGCGATGGAATGCAGCCGCATCAAGGTCCTTTCGGTGGCCAGCCTGCTCGCCCACGCGATCCAGAGCATCCACGAAGACGGATCCGTCAGCGCGCTGTTCGTCTAGCGATTCGAACTACACTGGTTACCAGATGGCCGACACCTGTTCCAAGTGCGGCGGAACCGGGTTCCGCATTATCGAGCGCGACGGAATCACGGCCGCGGCCCGCTGCGAATGCGTCAGCATAGGCCGGAGCCAGCGCATCGAGAACGCCGCGGGAATCCCGCCGCTGTACCGCAACGCATCGACCGAAAATTTCGTCCTGCCGAACGACAACCCGATCGCCCGCAATGCGCTCGGCAGCGTCCTGCTGCAGGTGCGCGCGTTCGTGCGTGAGTTTCCGGTCACCGACAAGGCTGGACTGCTGTTTGTCGGGGATCCCGGCACCGGCAAGACGCACCTCGCCGTAGCCGTCATGCGCGCCCTCATCGCTCGCGGCTACGACGGGCTGTTTTACGATTACCAGGGCCTGCTCGAACAGATCCGTTCCGGTTACGACAAGAGTTCCGAATCCGTCGATCGCGAGGCCCTGCGCAACGCGCTCGACTGCGAGATCCTGCTGCTCGACGACCTCGGCGCGCATCGCGTCACCGACTGGGTAGAAGACACCGTCACGTCGATCATCACGCATCGCTGCAACAACCGGAAGCCGCTGATCGCGACGACGAATCTGCCGGATCCCGACGCGGGCGGCGTCCTGCAGGAAAAAGCGATGGGCGCGCCGAGCGGCTATTCCACGCGCATCACGCTCGCCGAACGAATCGGCATGCGCGCGCGATCCCGGCTGTTCGAGATGTGCAAGATCATCAAGATGCCGGCCATCGAAGATTATCGAATCCGCAGGAAAGCGTAGACCCACCTCATCATGAAGCCTGAAAACCGCCTCGTCGCCGGACTGATCGGCAGATCGCACAGCGGAGTCTGCTGGCATGGACCTTCCGTGATGGAAACACTCGCGGGCGTGACGGCCGCCAAGGCCTCGCGGCACGCAGGTCCGGAAGTG
This sequence comes from uncultured Solibacteraceae bacterium, assembly GCA_964627455.1. Classification (GTDB taxonomy): domain Bacteria; phylum Acidobacteriota; class Terriglobia; order Bryobacterales; family Bryobacteraceae; genus F-183. The sequence goes on from CAZVKC010000027.1 coordinate 52,052, forward strand.
CATTCGATCTGGGAACTGGTGAAGCACATCACCGCCTGGCAGCAGGTCGCGCTCGACGCCGTTCGCGGCAACGGCTACGCCGCGCTGACCGAAGCCGGAGACTGGCCGGCGGTGTCCGGCACGACCGAGGCCGACTGGCAGCAGGATCTGCAGGCGCTCGGCGACGTGAACGCCGCGCTGGTGGCGGCCGTGCGCGAATTCCCCGTGGAACGTCTCGAGGAGCTTGTTCCCGAAAAGGAATTCAACTACTATTTCATGTTGCACGGCATCGTGGCGCATAACATCTATCACGCCGGACAGATCGCCGCCCTCAAACGTCTCTCCGACTAGAACCCGAACAAGGAGTTTTGACCCATGCAACCTCAAGCCGCAAACGGACCCTCGTACCCGATGCCGCGCATCGGCGACGTGGCGCCGGATTTTACGGCCGTCACCACGCATAGCGCCGGGATGAAGTTCAGCGAGTGGCAGGGGGACTCCTGGGTCATCCTGTTTTCCCATCCCGCGGACTTCACGCCGGTCTGCACGACGGAATTAGCCGAGTTCGCCAAGAAGTCGACGGCCTTCCAGAAGTTGAATACCAAGCTCATCGGGCTGAGCGTCGATTCCATCCACTCCCATGTCGCCTGGCTGCAGAACATGAAGGAGAAGATGGGCGTCAAAATCCCGTACCCGATGATTGCCGACATCGACATGAAGGTCGCGTCGCTTTTCGGCATGATCCATCCGGGCGCGAGCGCGACGGCGACGGTTCGCGCAGTCTTCTTCATCGATCCCAAGCGGGTGATTCGCGCGATCGTGTATTACCCGATGAACGCCGGCCGCAACGTCGAGGAGATCCACCGGTTGATGCAGGCTCTGCAAACGGCGGATACGCATGGTTGCGCGCTTCCCGTGAACTGGAAGCCCGGCGAGAAGGTCGTGGTTCCGCCGCCGAAGACCGCCGCCGAAGTCGATGAACGCCTGAGTCACTCGGACTACGAGATTCGCGACTTCTACCTCTGCCTCAAAGACGGCCCCAAGTAGAGGGGGCAGTACTAAGGTTTCGGGAGGCGTGCGAGAGCTTCGGTCCGGCTCTAAGGTTTTCTCCGATAGGAAACCGAATCCAGCGGACCGATAATGAACTTGGATACAAGGCCAAATGGATCTCGACAAAAAAGGCCGCCGGCCTGACCAGCCGGGTGACAGAGAAACAACACTGGAGAATCTTTACCTCGATTCTCTCCTTCTGATGGGCAGGCAGGCAGGCGAACTATGCCCGCAGGAAGGCCGCGCCGCGCAGGAAACGCTTTTGCGGTTGCGCCGCCGGCTGACCTACCGTTCCGAGGTGCAGGACCTCCAGGACGCGCACGACGCGGTTCACGCCACGATGCGCGATTTCGGCAGCCGCAGCCGGGAACGCAGCAGTCAGGTCACCTCCGAACTCAATGGAGTTTTCGACACAGCGACGCGCATGGCGGACCTCTACGCTGCGAGGGATCGCGCGCACCTGGAACGCCTCCGGGACCTCACGCGGAAGTTGCAGGACCTCGCAGTAATGGGCGATCCGCAAACCAATGCCGTCGCCGTGGCGCTCACTCAGCTTACCGAGACCTTCCAGGATGACCATGTGCTTTCGCAACTGCGGGCCCGCCGCGAACTCGCCGGTTTCGAGCAGCGCCGCAAGAGCGCCGAAGAACAATCCGTTGTGGATGCCCTGACCGGCTTCCTGACCCGCCAGGAAATCGAAAGCCGCATGCGCGATGCGCTGTCTCTCGGGCGCCAGTTCTGCGTTCTCAAACTGGGGATCCACGAATTCTCGGGGCTTGCCGAGCAGTACGGCGACGAGGCGCAGGAACAACTGCGCAAGGCCGCAGCCGATAAGCTGTGCGACCAGGTGCGTCCACGGGACTTGATCGCCCAGTGGGATCCCAACACGTTCGTGCTGCTCTTCTTCGATTGCACGCTGGCGGTTGCGGAATCGCGCGCCGAAGAGATTTCGGCCTGGCTGTCCGGCGACTACCGGTTGTACGTCGGGACCGAGGTCCTGCATGCGGACGTGCAGTTGACCGCAGCCGCCACCGAGGTGCGCGCCGATGAGCATCCGGATCACTTCGTGGCTCGTGCTGCTGCGCTTTCGCCCGCGGTGCTGGCGTCCGCAGGTTCCATCCGCTAATTAGTAATCCAGCCAGGCCTTCGGCGCGAGTTCGCCGACATGGTGCAGCTTCATCAGGTTCGTCGTGCCGCGCTGGCCGATCGGCTGTCCGGCTACGAACACGATCGTGTCGCCGGGCTCCAGTCCCGCCTGGACGCTCAACAGCGCATCCACCTGTTCCAGCATCTTGTCGGTCGATGGAACCAGCGGCGCATAGACCGGCTGGACGCCCCAAATCGCCACCAGTTGCCGCGCGACATCCTCATTTTGCGTGAACGCGTACACCGGCACCGGCGGCCGGAAACTCGCGATCCGCCGCGCCGAGTAGCCGGACGTCGTGAACACCGCGATGCCTGACGCCGCAGACGCCCGCGCCGCGCGATATGCCGATTCCGCGATGATCGTCGCGTAATCCGACGCCGTCGTCACCGACATCGGGCGGTAGCCTTGCGACTGTACCTGCTCGTCCGTCTCTTCGGCGATCCGCGCCATTGTCTTCACCGCCTCCAGCGGATAGGCGCCCGCGGAGGTTTCCGCCGACAACATCACCGCGTCGGTGCCGTCGTAAATCGCGTTTGCGACATCGCTGACTTCCGCCCGCGTCGGGTAGGGATTCTCGATCATCGATTCGAGCATCTGCGTCGCCGTGATGACGAACTTGCCGGCCGTGCGCGTTTTCTCGATCGCGAGCTTCTGCACGGCGGGGACCTTCTCGAGAGCCAGTTCCACGCCCAGATCGCCGCGCGCCACCATGATGCCGTCCGCCTCGCGGATGATGCCGGAGATCGCCGCGCACGCCTCCGGTTTCTCGATCTTGGCGATCACCGGAATGGCTGCCGCGTTCTTCGCGCGCAGGTAGTCCTTCAACTCGGTGACATCGACTGCGTTGCGTACGAACGACAACGCCACCATGTCGATCCCTTCAACCAGCGCGTCGTCGAGATTCTGTCTATCCTGTTCTGTGAGCGAAGGCGTGCTCACCTGGACGCCGGGCAGATTGATGCCTTTGCGGTCCCCGACGGGTCCGCCGGATACGACCTCGCAAACGGCCGAAACGCCATCGGTCGATTCCACACGCAGCGTCACGGCGCCGTCGGCCAGCAGCACACGATCGCCCGGTTTGACGTCCCTGGCGAAGTTCGCATAAATGGTCGATGCGATCGAGGCGTTGCCCAGCACCTCGCGGGTCGTGATGGTGAATGTCGAGCCCGTCGCCAGTTCGCATTTGCCGCCTTCGAAACGGCCCAGGCGGATCTTCGGTCCCTGCAGGTCGAGCAGGATGGCGCACCGTTTGCCGGTCTTTTCCGACGCCGCGCGAATCTGGCGGATTCGCTCGATCCGCTCGGGACTGGACCCGTGAGACGCATTCAGGCGGAACACGTTGACGCCCGCTTCCAGAAGCTGTTCCATCATCCCCTGTCCATTGGTCGATGGACCGCAGGTGGCGACGATTTTAGTTGCGCGAGTGTGCATGTCCCTTCATGGTAAGCTACACGCATCATGGGCTCGCTTTTTTCCTTCGTTCTCACCGTGCCGTTGTTGCTGGCGCAGGCGCCGCTGCTCCAGCAGCAAGCGCCGCAAGCCGCCGCGTCCGCTGGAGCCAATCTCGCTTTTGTCCGCGACAATTACACCAAGTTTGAATACAAAATCCCCATGCGGGACGGCGTGAAGCTCTTCACTTCGGTGTATGTCCCGAAGGACGTTTTCACCGACGGTAAGACGTACCCGGTGATGATGAGCCGTACCCCGTACAGCGTGCGTCCCTACGGCGCCGATCAGTATCGCGAAAACCTCGGGCCGAGCGAACACTTCATGCGCGAGAAGTTCATCTTCGTCTACCAGGACGTGCGTGGACGCTACATGAGTGAGGGCGTCTTCACCCCCGTGCGCCCGCACAAGCCGGTGAAGTCGGGTCCGAAAGACACCGACGAAAGCACCGATAACTACGACACCATCGAGTGGGTGGTGCGCAACGTGCCCGGCGTGATTCCGAAGGTCGGAACCTGGGGGATTTCCGCGCCCGGCTTCTATACCAGCGCGGGCATGATCGACACCCATCCGGCGCATGTCGCCGCCTCGCCGCAGGCTCCGGTGACGGACTACTATCTCGGCGACGACGTCTATCACAACGGCGCGTTCATGCTGGCGCACCGCTTCAATTTCTACATGAATTTCCGGCAGCGCGAAAGCGGCGAGCCCGAGCCGCCCAAGACCATCGTCCCGTTCAACATGGGGACACCCGACGCCTACGAGTTCTTCCTGCGAATGGGATCGCTCGCCAACGCCGACGAGAAATACTTCAAACACCGGCATCCCTTCTGGACCCTCAACGTCGAGAACACCACCTACAACGATGTCTGGTCTTCGCGCGCGATCTGGAAGCATCTGAAGTCGATCAAGCCTGCCGTGATGACCGTCGGCGGCTGGTTCGACGCCGAGGACGTGCAGGGTCCGCTGCGGACCCATGACTTCATGGAAAAGAACTCCCCGCCTCCGGTGAACATGATCGTCGAAGGTCCGTGGACCCACGGCAGTTGGGCGCGGGGCGATGGCGACCGCATCGGCAATCTCAACTTCGGCGCCAGGACCGGCGCGTTTTATCGCGAGAAGATCGAGTTCCCGTTCTTCCTCTACATGCTGAAAGGCAAGGGCGACGGCAAGTTCCCCAAGGCGTGGATCTTCGAAACCGGCCGCAATCTGTGGCATAAGTTCGACGCCTGGCCGCCGCGCAACGCGCAGCCGCGCACGATCCACCTGGCTGCGGGCGGCAAGCTCGCCTGGAATCCGGCCGAAAACACCGAGTCCTTCGACGAATACCTGTCGGATCCCAATAAGCCCGTCCCCTATATCGGCCACGTCGTGAACGGCATGCGCGGCGATTACATGACCGAAGACCAGCGCTTCGCCGCGGCGCGTCCCGACGTGCTCGTGTACGAAACCGAACTGCTCGACAACGACGTTACGGTGATGGGTCCCATCGAAGTGGACCTGAAAGTTTCCACCACCGGAACCGACTCGGACTTCGTGGTCAAGCTGATCGACGTCTATCCGGGCGACGCGCCCAATTACAACGCGCCGCCGGCCGCTCCGGGAACGACCCCGCGCGCGGAACCGGCCAATACCGTCCGCATGGGCGGTTACCAGCAACTGGTGCGCGGCGAGCCGTTCCGGGGCAAGTTCCGCAAGGGATTCGAGAAGCCGGTGGCGTTCGAACCCGGCAAGCCCGATCGCATCGCGTTCCGCATGCCGGACGTCGCACACACGTTCCGTTCGGGCCACCGGATCATGGTGCAGATCCAGAGTTCGTGGTTCCCGCTCACCGATCGCAATCCGCAAAAGTTCATGGAGATCCCCAAGGCGCTTTCGACGGACTTCGTGAAGGCGACCCAGCGAGTTTACCGGGGTGGGCCTGCCGGATCGAAACTAACTGTGAAAATCGTGAACTAGTTTGCCCTGTTTCCGCGCTAACTTGAAGTAGGGAGTACTCCATGCCCACTTGGCAGTTCGACGGAACTGTCTCTTACCTCTCCGGCAAGCGGGTCGCGCATACATCCGTGTTCCTCGGCGTCGGTGATCCGGCGAAGCCTGCCACGGTGTTTCGCACCGATACGGACCTTTCCGGCCGCTTCCAATCCATGTGGCGCGAGGCGCCGTCGGATGCAGCGGGCGGATGGGTGCGCGTCTACGATGGCTGGAAAGGGAAATGGAGCGATTGGACTCTCCTTGCACGGCAGGGCAGCGCCCTGAGCGCCGACATCGTTCTCAATTGGGATCAGCCGGACGTCTGCGCATTGAATGGCCAGTGGCATGCGATTTCCGCTCCGTTTACCGACGGGCTGATCAGTCTTCTGGAACAGCGAAAGCCGCTTCAGCACGCGCAGGCGGTTCGCCTGTTGCCCCTGACGGAACGGGGAGTGGTGAATGAAGCTTATCCTCGCGACAACGCGATGGAGCGCATGCTGACGCAGTTTCTCGATGAAGTCTCGCAAGCGAGGTCGCCCCATGCGGCGATCGACATTGCCCGCCGCATCTCCGATTGCCTGCTGCGCATGGGTTTGGCGAAGCGTTTTGATGAGCGCGTGGATGTCTTCCGGTTCGTCCTGCACTCTTTGCACGCCCGTCCGCACGAAGATCGCAAGACGCATTTGCGCAGTCTGCTGAAAACCCTTTCGATGTCTTTACGCCGCCCCTTCGTGCCGGGCAACGGCGCGGTGATCGATCTCGAGGTATCGACCGCCTTGATGGCGATTGTCCTGTTTTCCGCGGCGCATCTGTCCCTGGGACGCACCGACCTCCGCCTGTCGAAGGAGGCCCCCGCGACGGGACGCATGTCTTTGCTGATCACGGTCCCGTAACCCGCCGTTAATTCGAGCGGATGTAGAGAAATCCCGTCAGCCGGCGACTCGTATCAAAACACCCAGCGACGACGGCGTTTGCCTTGGGATTCAAGAGCGTCAGGTTGACGGCCTGCTGTCCGCCGCCGCCTCCTCCACCCTGGCCCGGCGCCGCTCCCGGCAGAACTCCTGCGAACGTGCACGATGCCGGCACATTCGGTACGAACAGATCGCCGCTCACCAGGTCGTAGATGAGGATGGAGGATCCGGCGTTGCCCGCCCGGTTGCCGCGAGCCACCACCTTTCTGGTTGAATCGAAAATGCCCAGGATCTGGACTGCGGCGAAGCCGTCCGGCGTCGGTAACAAGCTCGCCGTGGCGCTGTCGAGATCAAAGACCGCGATACCCGCGTCACCGTTGCCGTTTTGCGTGGCGTTCGCGGGCGCGAGGATGGAAAAGAGCGCCAACTCTTCCCGGACCTGCCCGAATCCGGCAACACCCGGCGGAAGATCCAAACGGAAGGAACTGCCTGTCGTGCTGTCGAGCACGTAGAGGGATTCCGCCACGTTCACGCGCTGCGGATTCGTGCTCACGGTGTAGATGAAGTCGGCGACATCGCCTGCTTGCGACGCCGCGTTGAATCCCTCGCTCCCCGGGGATTCCGAAATCGACACCCGGCGCGCGTCGCGATCGAGCAACACGAAGCCGTAAGCGGGACAATTCTGCTTTGCCGTGTTTTCCGCGGTCTTCGTGGCAGGAAAGCCGATCTGACGCGCGAGATCGAGGTTGAAGATCCGCAGGTTGGGCGTGCAGGACGCGGCAAACCAGCCGTCAGGGAAGGGAATCGCGGTGACCTGCTGGTTGGCGAACGCAGCGAGCGCATCGCCTTTGCCGTTGGTCGCGCGGACGATGACGTACACGGCCTGGCCGTCGGGGATGGTCACAGCCCGAAGCCGGTTGACCAGGCCTCCCACTGCGCCGCCGCCGCCTCCTCCTCCTCCTCCTCCGGGTCCGCCGCCCGGCGGGACTTGCACCTGCAAAGCCGGAAGCACCACCGGTAGATAACCTGCCGGGAAATCGAAGGAGTTCTGTACCTGGCCCTGTGGGGTCAAGGTTGCCAGTTTGGCCTTCTTCGGCGCGTCTTCGTTGTCCGCGATCACGGAGACAAACCCCTGGCCCGCCTGCGCGCAGGAAATGATCTTGTTCAGTCCGTCGCCGAGGTCAATCGTGAGATTGGGATTCAGACACCCTGCGTTGGCTCCGGCGCCCCCACCAGGGAGTCCGCCACCTCCTCCTCCAAACCCGCCGCCGCCGCCACCACCCGCCGGAGCTTCGCTCACTTCCTGCGTATCCGCATTGATCAGTACAGCAGGCGCGTTCAGCAGATTCGCGCGAAAGTTGCCGTTCTGGCTGGCGATATTCAACGCAAGGGCCGGCAACTCGACTGTCGTCACATCGGCGGATCCCGGTGCAAACAGCGCCACCTTCGAGCTGACTCCGTTCGGCAACTCTCCTTCCGGCGGACCCGCCAGCGCAGCGATTGCGTTGCCTTCGATCGCCGCCACGAAGGGATTCGGCTGGTTCCGGTTTCCCGCTGTCACACAAGTGCTCAGAGCGTCGAACTTCATCGCATTGAAGTCGATGCGATAGGCGGGATAACAGCCGGTATCGGCGCGCGGGCCTGCCGCCATCGCAAAGGGCCCACGCAGGTCGGACCCGGCCAGTGCCCGGATATCGGGATTGCCGGAAACCGGAAGAAATTTCATCTCAGGCTGTGTCGCGGCCTGGTAGAGACGGCGCGGTGTGGCGGCAATTCCGCCGGGGCCTGCTGCGATGTTCACCAGGTCGCCCGCTGCGGCTCCGTCGGGAACCGTGATCGAGATGTCGAACTCGCCGGGCCTCGTCGTCGATGGCGTTGCCGTCGAGGCAGCCGCGAGGCCGCCGACATACGCCCGCACCGAATTGACGAGGGTCGCGCCGTCCGGCGGCGCTGCGCCGGTTTCGAGCCGCGGATCCGTCACGCCAAGTCCAGTAGCCGCCAGAGTGATGGTGTTGCCGTCTTTCTTCGTAACCGCCGCTTCGCCATAGCCCGCATCGCCGGTTGAGCGCAGCGCCGGCGCCAGTTGGACAATGTTGATTCGCGCCGGCCGGCTGGAGTCACTGCCTCGCCGCACAATCACGGTGGCGGTTCCTTGCGGGACCTCGAGCGGAACCTGCGCCTCGATGCGGTTCGGCGACACCGAGAATATCGGAGCGCGGCGATTGTTGATCGTTACCTGCACGCCTGCCAGTTCGAGGGGAAGCGGCAACTCGGTGGCCTTCGCGCCCTCAACGGGGCCGAGGTTGAATCCATTGATCCAGATGATGCCGCCCGGCGAAACCTGCGAGGGCGCCGGCACGAGCGAGTACGCATTCACGATTCCCCGTGGACTGACAACCGGCGCTGTCGGCGGTTGTGCGAACAGCAGCAGGGCTCCAACGGCGAAAAACGGGATCAGTATCTGCGGGGAACGTTCCAAACCACAACGGCGGCGCATATCCTTCATCTAAACACTTGCGGCACGCGAATAGTTCCGGATCCTTCGCCCTATACTGGAAGCAAATGCTGCAAACTGGCGATCAAGCGCCTCAGATTACCCTCCCGCTGTTTGGCGGCGAGCCAGGACAAACCGCGAGCCTGGACTCCTTGGCAAACGGACAGACGTCGGTTCTGCTGGTCTTCTTCAAGATCAGTTGTCCCATCTGCCAGTATTCGTTTCCATTCCTCGAACGCTTGTCGAAAGGCGCGCTGCCTGTCGTCGCAGTGTCGCAGGATGACGCCGCGGGAACCAGCGAGTTCCATCAGGAACTCGGCATCACGATTCCAACCCTGCTGGACGGCCGCCACAGCTACCCCGCAAGCAATGCTTATCGGATCTCCAATGTCCCTTCGATGTTTCTGGTCGATCTCCAACAGCAGCGTGTGCTCATGAGCGAGACGGGATTCTCAAAGCAGGCATTCGAGGAATGGGGACGCCTCGCCGGAGTCGCGCCTTTCCTTCCGAATGAAAAGATCCCTGTCTATCGCCCGGGTTGAGGAGCGAACAACCGGTAGGCCGGTCGGCCTCCCCGATTGCCCGGTGCTTTCGTCGAACTCCGGTTGCGCCCCCAGTAGCCGGATCATCGCTTGGACACAGGGCCAAAACTCACGGTAAGCTATTATTTAAACCACATGGCCGGAAAAATCACTGAAGTTCTGCAGGGCGCCGCTGCGATCGCCAAGGGCATGGGCATTACCTTCAAGGAGATGATGCAGCCTGCGATCACGGAAGAGTATCCGGACGCGCCTCCGAATTTCCAGGAGCGTTACCGTGGCGTGCACGTGTTGCAGCGTGACGAGCACGGCCTCGAGAAGTGTGTCGGATGCTTCCTCTGTGCCGCAGCCTGCCCGTCGGACTGCATCTACATCGAAGCGGCCGAGAACACCGACCAGCTTCGCATCAGCGGCGGTGAGCGCTACGCCAAGGTTTACAACATCGATTACAACCGCTGCATCTTCTGCGGCTATTGCGTCGAAGCCTGTCCGACCGACGCCATCACGCACGGCCACGGCTTCGAGATCGCCAGCTACAATACGTCGACTCTGATTTATCGCAAGGAACAGATGCTGACGCAAATCCCGCAGGGCGCGCAGTTCCCGTTGAAGGCGGCTCCGCTCAAGCCCGCCGGTGGCGGCGGACACTAAACCCACGCTGAGGATCTGAAACTGAAAAGGGCTGCTCGTTCCGCCGGGCAGCCCTTTCGCTTTTGAGTTCCTGCAGTCTACGCGATCACGGGAACGGTGCGGAACCGGCCTCCCGGCATCACCTCATCGGCCTCTAACCGCACGGTCGCGTAGATCTTGGTGCCGCAACCCGCGTCGCTTTCGATCCAGACGCGGCCGCCTGTTGAACGGGCGATGCGGGAGGCGATCGGCAGTCCCAGACCGGACCCCGTCGCATGTTCTCCGTCGGCGTTGCGGGCGAAGGCCTGGAAGATCCGCTCCTGATCACTGACCGCGATGCCGGGACCCGTGTCCGTCACCACAAACAGCACCACGATATCGTTATCATGGCGCGAATCGAGCCGGACGTCGATCGTCACCTCGCCCTCGTCGGTGAACTTGATGGCGTTGCTCACCAGGTTCGAAACCAGTTGCTGCAAACGCCACGGATCTCCGATCACCTTCCGGGGAACTTCCTCGTCGATCTGCGCGTGGAATGCCAAGCCCTTCATTTCCGCGGCCGGCATCAGGGATCGCAGCGCCATGCCGACGGCTTCCTGCAAATGGAACGACGCTTTCTCGAATTCCGCTTCGCCGCTTTCCAGCAGCGCATAGTCATGAAGATCTGTCACACGATGCAACAGCGCATCGGCTGAAAACTTCACGCTGCGCAGCTGGTCGATCGGCTCCGGCGGCAACTCCTCGGCATCCAGCAGCCCGGCCGACAGCCCGATGATGTCATACAACGGGTGCCGGATCTCTTCCGTCACCTTGGCCAGCAGCTCGCTCTTCGCACGGTTCGCCTCTTCCGCCGCGGCCATGGCGGTTTCCAGTTCAGCCGCTTTGGACTTCAGCAGTTCCGTATCTTCCAGGTTTTTCCAGTACGAGGCATGCGCTTCCTGGCTGAGTTCCAGCATATAGAGCAGGAACACGCCCAGCAGGATCGCCACGGCCGGCTGAGTGTCGAAGATCAGGAACAGTTCCCCGAAGATCCCCGGCAACACTGCCGCGAACAGGAACAGGCGCAACGGCAGCAGATACGGCGCCAGGATCGAGATCATCGACGGGCAGATACCGGCCAGCCAGATCAGGCTCAGAAGCCCTTCGATGCCATTGTGGCCGTAAATGTAAAATGTGACCGGGACGAAGGCTCCCCACGTCAGGCCCGTCATACAGAATACGACGGACAGAAGATGGCGCCACTGCTTGGGTTCCATCCGGGGTTGCCGTTGAACGAGCATCAGGCGCGCTCCCGTCAACACCAGGATCAGTACGCCGAAGACACTCAGCACTGCAGGGTGGGTGTTCCCGTAATTCGTTGCAAAGACAAGGATCGGAAGGAGCCCGAGCGAAGTCCACATACCCGGCCTTGCGCGGTGCGCAAGATCGGTGTCAACCTTGGCCAGAAGATCAGGCCGGGACCTGGACCTCGAATGAGCAAGGAACTGGAGAAGGGCACGCATGCAGCCATTGGGACTATCGGCAGCAATGTCCGGGAACCTTAGTTCGTTCTGCGGTTAGACATATTTCCCGGTCGCGGTACGAAACAGTTTCTGGTACTGTCGTGTTTTGCAGCTGCGAACCTTATCCATCGCCGAAGGGCGGCGTATTGCCGTCAGCAGCCAGGGCCTAGACCTCCCGCGCGGACCTCACCTCGATCCCGCCTCGGCCATTCGCCGGATGGGCCTGTTGCAGATCGACTTCGTGAACATCGTCACGCCCTCACACTACCTGGTCCTCTATTCCCGCCTCGGTTCGTATGACAAATCCGCCCTCGACCGCGTGGTCTACACCGACCGGCAGTTCCTCGAACACTGGGCCCACGAAGCCAGCATTGTGCCCGTGGACCTTTGGCCCGCCCTCGCCTACCGCCGGGAAACCCACCGCGTCCGTCCGTGGGGATTCGAAGAGCATTTCACCCCTGCCTACCTCCGCCGCGTCAAACGCGAAGTCGAGAAGCGTGGACCCCTCCGCGCCGACGAACTTGCCCCGCCCAAAGGATCCCCGGAACGCCTCAGCGAAACCTGGTACCGCACCATTCAGCGCATCGCCCTTGAGGCCCTATTCGGCTCCGGCGACCTCGCCATCGCCTCCCGCGAACCCGACTTCGCACGCCGCTATGACCTCAGCCACCGCATCGTCCCCGAGGTTCACCGCGCCCGCCGCATGACCCACGCGGAACAGCATCGCGAACTCCTCACCGTCGCCGCGCGCGCTTCGGGCGTCGCCACAGCGGCCGATCTCGCCGACTACTTCCGCATGCCCGCCAGCCTGGTGAAGCCGCGCATCCCGGAACTCGTCGAGCAGGGAATCCTCGAACCCGTGCGTATCGAGGGCTGGAAGGAAACCGCTTACCTGGCCGCGTCGAATCATCCCGCGGGCAAACCCTCCGAAGAACTGCGCATCCTCTCGCCCTTCGATCCGCTCGTCTGGTTCCGCAAACGCACGCAGCGCCTCTTCGACTTCGAATACCGCCTCGAAATCTTCGTTCCCGAAGCGAAGCGCCGCTGGGGATGTTTCTGCCTGCCCATCCTGCTGGGCGACCAACTCGTCGCCCGCGTCGACGCCAAGGCGGAACGCAAAGAGGGCGTCCTCGCCGTCCTCTCGATTCACATCGAACCGCAGGCACAGGCATCGGACGCCCTCTTCGAACTGCTACCGCAGGAACTCCACGCGCTCGCCCGCTGGCTGGGACTCGAACGCGCCGCAATCCCTACTCGTCTTCTTCTTCGTCCTCGTCGTGGTAGTGCTCTTCGTGGAAGACGGGTTTCATCCCCTTCATCTCGAGCCTCCGGTCCAGCGCGACCTTGACGATCTCGCGTTCATCGGAGTTCAACCCCTTCGCGACCTTCTCGATCTTGGTCAGGATCGACTTCACGCCCATCCGGTCTTTCGGACCCGGCACGATCATCGCGTAGTTGAACAACGCCGGCGACCGCAACCGTTCGTGCTCGAAGAACTTCTCGAGCCGGTTAGCCTCGCTCGTGATCCCCAGGTATCCAGTGCCGAAAATTGCCTGTTCGCAGACTTCCGGATCCGGATCGTCGAGATGGAATTGCATGTAACTCGCAAACGAGCGGTCCATCGAACGCCACATCGCTTTGAGAATATGTTTGCGCTCGCTTTCGACCGCGTACATTTCCTTGATCGCGTTGGTGAGTTCCTCGCTGCCGTCGGTGGCCGTCGCCAGCGCGACGATGGCGCCGGAACGTTCGCTCGCCGCACGCGACGCATCGTTCGCCACGGCCTTCATCGACGCGAGCAGCTTCTCGTCCTCTTCGACGCGGCTTGCCAGCGCTTCCCATGCGCGTCCGCGGACGCTCGGATCGGGATCCGATTCCGCCAGTTCCCGCACGCGCTTGTCGATCGCCGGTTGCTCGACATCGTCTGGCGCCAGCGATTCCAGGGCTTCCGAACGATACGACGCATCCGTCGAATGCAGTAGTTCCGCGACATCCTCCGAAGGCAGTACGTCGAAGTCCGGACCCGCTGTCTCATCGAACATCTCGTAGATATCCGGAGGCTCGATCACGATCGCGCGCCGGGCTTCACCATCGTCGATCTCGGCCAGCGTGTTCTTGAGATGCAACTGCATCTCCTCGTCGAGGCCGGGTTCCGAGAGGCGCTTCTCGATTGCGGGTTTCGCAGCCGGATCGCCGTACATCCCCAGATGGAACGCGCCTTCCCACGTGTCGTACTCGAACTCCTCGAGCAGCAACTTCAGGATGCGTTCATCCAGGATCTGCAGGCCGGCCAGCAGGAACGCCGCCGGACTCCCCTGTTCTTCGCCGAGTTCTTCATACAGCGCCAGCAAAGGCTCCACCATCGCAGCGCCCTGCTCGACCACGGCTTCGATGAGTTCATCCGGATAATCGTCGCCGTACTCGCGCATGATGTCGAGATAGAACGGGATCGCTTCCGTCGTTTTGTAACGGCGGAAGATCTCGATCAGATCCGCGCGCAGGTCGAGCGGCTGATCGCCCGCGATGTTGGCGAACCGCACGAGATCCGCAATCGCGGTGTCGCGATCGCGGTTCATGATGGAACGCACGAGGCGCTGGTCCACGCCGATGCGGCCGTGCGAGGCGGCCAGCAACAGGTCGTGGACCGAAAAGTCGCCGAAAGTATCTGGTGTGGGAAACAGGTTAGTAGGTAGCGCGTCCGCCGCTTGCGTCATAGCATTGTCCAGTCACGAACGAGCAGTCGGGGCTTGAGAGGAAGTGCACGACAGCGGCGATCTCATCGGGCTTTCCAGTGCGGCCCATCGGGATCTTCGCGGTCATGTAGCCCACCTGCTCGGGGCTGAGCTGGTCGAGGATCTTCGTCTGCACGACGGCAGGCGCCACGGCGTTCACGCAGATGCCCATCGTCGCGACTTCCTTGCCGATGCTCTTGGTGAAGCCGATCACCGCGGCCTTGGTCGCCGAGTAGGCCACCATGTTCGGATTGCCTTCCTTGCCGGCGATCGACGCGATGTTCACGATGCGGCCGTAGTTGCGCTCCTTCATGTGCACGATAACGGACTTGCAGAAGTTGAACACGCCGTCCATGTTCACGGCGATGCACTTGTGCCAGTCGTCGAGCGACTGGTCCCACAGCGGCGCGGCTTTGCCCGCGATGCCGGCGTTGTTGACGAGCACGTCGATGCGTCCCGAACGCTTCAGGATTTCAGCGGTGGCGGCGTCGGTGGACTTCGGGTCCGTGATGTCTACTTTGAGAGCATAGGCTCCGGGGATGGTCTTCGCGGTCTCTTCCGCGGCGGCAAGGTCGATGTCCGCGATCACCACCTGGGCGCCGGCTTTGGCGAGTCGGCGGGCGATCGCTTCCCCGATGCCGGTGGCGCCGCCGGTGACGATGGCGGTTTGGTTTTCGAGTGAAAAGAACTGCATGTTTGCTCTTTCAGTATAGAATCCGGGAGCCTCTTCAAGGCATCCTGGTATTGTTATGTCACACAAAGTGGATTGGGGCTACCACCGCCCCGGTTGAACCACCTGCGGCAAAACGCAGGAGTTTCTTGCGAAAACAGGCGTCGCTGTTTCAGAACAGATCGACGCGAAGAAGCGCACCATGGGGCGCGAAGACGCGCTCGCGCTGCTGAAAGGCGCCGACCGTCTCTATGCGGCGAAAGGCAAGAAGGTCGTGCACGTCGACCTGAAGAAAGACAAGCCGGATCTCGAAGAGGTGGTCGCGTTGATGTTGGGTCCGACCGGCAACCTGCGAGCGCCAACTCTGCGCAAGGGTAAGACGCTCATCGTCGGCTTCGACGAAACGACCTACAAAGAGCTGCTGGGATAAACGCACCGGGGGGCCTGGAATCCCGTCGGTGGGCCCGCTGCCGTGCGTCCGACAGTTCCTGTCCGCGCGGCAGTGGGCCCATGTCTTCCGTGTCAGGAGAGTGTCAAGATTCGGTCAGGGTTTGATTGGCTGATTGACTGACGGCTACGCGCGGCTCCGGCCTTCGCGCTTGTACTTCTCGAGCAACGCCTTCATCTGTGCCACGACCTCCGGATTCTCGGCGTATACGTTGCGCTTCTGCCCGGGATCCCGGCCCAGGTGATACACCTCGCCCGGCTGCGTGTGCGCCTCATAGCCGCGCTCTTTCTTCAGCCACTCGGGCTCCGTGTTGTTGTCGCCGGTCTTGTAGTCGATGAATACCCACGGACCCTGCCGCAACGCAAAGTATCCGCGCGCGCTATGCAGCACCGTTGCCGGACGCACGGGTTCACGCAGCTTCTCCCCCAGCAGCACAGGCAGGATGTTGTAACTGTCCTCCGCCGCATCTTCAGCAGG
>CAZVKC010000027.1:68150-92487 GCA_964627455.1 uncultured Solibacteraceae bacterium
CCCCCAGCAGCACAGGCAGGATGTTGTAACTGTCCTCCGCCGCATCTTCAGCAGGCAGCCGGTAGCCCGTCAACGCTGCGAGTGTGGACATCAGGTCCGTCTGGCAAATCACCTCGGAACTCGATGAACCCGCCTTGATCCGCGCAGGCCAGCGCGCGACATACGGCACGCGATGGCCGCCTTCCCACGAATCCCGCTTCACTCCTCGCCACGAGCCCATCGAATAATGCCGGAACCGCTGCGCCCGTTCGTACGCATGAATCTCGGGACCGTTGTCGCTGGTGAAAATCACGAGTGTGTTGTCGGCGAGCTTCGCCCGGTCGAGCGCCGCCAGTAATTGTCCCAGCGAATGATCCACCTGATGCACGAAATCCCCATACGGACCCACCTGCGTCTTGCCCTGAAACTCCTTCGACGGCACGACCGGCGTGTGCGGACCCGTACTCGCGAAATACAAAAAGAACGGCTTCTCCTTGCCGCGCTGTTGCTCGATGTACGCCGCCGCGCGCCGCGTCAGTTCCGGCAACACGTCCTCCTGCTTCCACCCCGCCAGCGCTGGACCCCTGCGGCTGTCGATCGGTCCAAACACCGGGTTCGGACCCTGCTTCATATCGCCGCCCGCGAACACCTCGCTCGGCTTGCCCTGAAACCGGTCGTTCTCGATAAAGCAATACGGGCCGTAGTTCGGGCAATCCATGCCGAAGAAATAGTCGAAGCCCCGCGACACCGGACCGCCACCCAACGGCTTGTCGTAATCGACGTTGCTCTGATCGTTGACGAAGCTTGCGGGCTTGCCGTCGAGTGTCGGCCAGTCGAAGCCGAGGTGCCATTTGCCGAACGCCGCCGTCGTGTACCCGCGCGAACGCAGCATTGAGGGAACCGTCAGCCGCGACTCGTCGATCAGCGGCGGAGCCCACTGCCCGAGCACATTCGCCTTCAATCGGGTGCGCCAGCAGTAGCGCCCGGTGAGGATCCCGTAGCGTGTCGGCGTGCACACCGCGCTTGGATCATGCGCATCGGTGAAGTGCATGCCCTGTTTCGCAAGCCGGTCCAGGTGCGGCGTCGGGATCCGGCTCTGCGGATTCAGGAAGCCTGCATCGCCATATCCGAAATCATCGGCGAGAAAAAAGACGATGTTCGGCAACCGGTCGCGGCGCTGCGACGCGCCAAACGCCAGTGCGGAACTCTGCAGCAGCAAATCCCGGCGGGAAATCGAAGGAGCAGCCATGCACTAGGCATCATATGATGACAAACATGCGCTTGTGGATCCTCGCCTCGGTCACCGCCCTTTCCTACGCCGCCGATTGCAGTTCGCTGATGAACCTCAAACTGCCGGCCACCGAGATCACCAGCGCCGCCGTCGTCCCCGCCGGCGAGTTCCAGGGCAACAAGGATCTCCCGGAATTCTGCCGCGTGACCGGCGTCATCCGTCCATCTTCCGATTCGGATATCCGCATCGAGGTCTGGATGCCGGCGCGCAACGCCAACGGCCGTTTTCATGGTGTCGGCAACGGCGGCTGGGCCGGATCCATGCCCATCCGCTCGCTCGCTGACGCGATCCGCACGGGCGCTGCCGCAGCGGGCACCGACACCGGACACACGGGCGACGCGCGCGATGCAAGCTGGGCCATGGGACATCCCGAAAAGCTCATCGACTTCGGCTATCGTGCGATCCACGAGATGACGGTGCAGGGCAAGGCGATCGTGAAATCCTATTATGGATCCGCGCCGCGCAAATCGTACTTCTTCTCGTGTTCGAACGGTGGACGCCAGGCGCTGATGGAAGCCCAGCGCTTCCCCGCCGATTACGACGGCATCATCGCCGGCGCGCCCGCCAACGCGTGGACCGTCCACTACACCAATCGCGGCGCCAACGCGCTCGCCACTACGGGCAAGCCGGAATCGTACATTCCACCATCTCTGTTGCCGGTGATCGAAAACGCGATGAATGCTGCCTGCGACGCGAAGGACGGCGTCAAAGACGGCGTGATCGGAAATCCCGAAGCCTGCCATCCTGATCTCAAAGCTTTGCTCCTCTGCAAGCCCGGCGTGAGTACAGGCTGCCTCACCGAACCGCAAATCGCCGCGCTGCACAAGCTCTACGATGGACTCCGCGACGACAAAGGCAACCTGCTGTATCCCGGCTTCTCCCCCGGCGCCGAAGCCGCGAGCGGAGGTTGGAGCGAATGGATCACCGGCGCCAAACCCGAGGCCAGCGCGATCCACGCCTACGCCAATACGTTCTTCAAATACGTCGTCTACGCGGATCCCAATTGGAATTACCGCACCTTCCAACTCGATCGCGACTACGCTGCCGCGCGGGCCAAAGCCGAAGCGATCCTCGATTCCAACAGCCCAGACCTATCTGCATTCGCCGCGCGCGGAGGCAAGCTGATCCTCTATCACGGCTGGTGCGACCCGGGGATCCCGCCGGCCAACGCGATCCGCTACTACAACGAAGTCCGCCAGAAGATGGGCGCTTCGCAAGCCGATCGCTTCGTGCGCCTCTACATGATCCCCGGCGTGCTGCACTGCACCGGCGGTCCGGGGACCGACGAATTCGGCGCGGGACCCGGCTCGGGTCCCTATGCACAACAGGGCATGGCCGAGTCGATGTATCGCTGGATCGAGAAGGGAACTGCCCCTGGTACGATCATCGGCGCCAGGTACAAGACGCGCGGCAAGCCTGCCGGAGGCGTCCTCCGCACGCGCCCCATCTGCGCGTATCCGCAGGTCGCCCTCTACAAAGGCTCCGGCAGCACGGACGAGGCCGCGAACTTCGCCTGCCAAACCGTTACCGCACGGTAACCGCGATCGAACCATTCACCGAAGCCTCCGCAAATCCCTCCGGTGGAACGATCCGCAGCGTCGTCGATCCGGCGTTCTGAAACACGAACCCAGGCGTCAACGATGCAATCCCGCCCGGCATCAACACCGGACTTCCACTGAAGCCCGTATCCGCGTTGCTCGCCTGGACCTCGATGCGCACCACGTCGCCACCCGGTCGAAGGAACATGGCGCCGAACTCATACGACAACGGTTGACGCGTCGCAACGCTCAGCGGGCTGATCCGGATGGCGGTTGGCCACGCCTGCTGGCGCGCGACGCTGACGGCCGCCGCCTCGAAGTGGAAGCCCGACGGATTGATGGTCACGTCGAGTTCCGCTGTTCGGAACCCAGGCGCTTCGATACGGAATCTCGCTTGCCCTCCGCCGGCGCCCGGCATGCCGTCGAGGTACAACGTCAACTGAGTCGCGACTGCATCGAGAACCACGGAGGCCGCCGGGTCTGCCTGGGCCTGCGCCGCAAATTGCAGCAGGTCCGGACGCAGTGACGTGATGGTGACTTGCGTGGAATTCGGAATCACCCCATTCGATTGCAGATTCAACTGCGCACGGCTTCGCATGTTCGCAGCCACGCGCGGAACTGTCATGCCGAAGAATGCATCCGACACTCGGACCTCGCGACGGGTTTCTCCCGCCAGATCCGGCGCTCCGAATCCGGCAGGCTGCGTGAGAGAGAGCGTTGCCGTTCCCGTCTTCAATCCCTGCAGAGTAATCTTGCCCGGCGCGGCAGGCGTGACCACCGCCTCGGCTTCCGCGATTCGAAGGACGGAAGGATCCGAACTCTGCACGGGCACTCGAACGGACGCCAGTCCCGATCGTAGTGAGACAGTCCGGCTGTTGTTGGGATTCTGGGGATTGTAGGCGTTCAACGCCACTTGCGCGGTCTGGTTAGCGGCCAGCGTCATGCTGACGGGCACATTGTTGAACACGAACCCGCTCGGCCACATCGGTACGGCGACGGTCAGGGGATCCGCCGCATCGCCCGTGATCGTGAGTGTCGCCTGGCCGCTCGAGGCCAGACCATGCAGATAGAACTCCCGATAGAAACTGCCCGTATTGCTCAGTTCAATCGCCGCTACCGCCGGACTTGTCGCCGTCAGGGACAAGAGTAACCGGCTCGGATCCGACGAGCGAACCGTAAGGAGTCTTGAGAACGGACTATAGATCGTGGCGGAAACCATCGAATCCTTGCCCACACCGTCTACGGAAAACTGCAGCTTCTCGCGCACGACCTCGATTTCGGTCTTCGATCCTCCTGCCGGTTCTGTCAATCCTGGCGGCTGATTGGGAATCGACACCGTGACACGGCCCGGCGCAAGCGCGGTGACTTGCGTGTACGGGTATCTCATCGACACCGCGCCGGGGTCGGTCAGCAAGCCGCTCGGGGCCATCGTGACGGGAATGGAGGAAGGCGCCGCGTATCCGGCTCGCGGATTCCAGGGCCGCCTGCGCGCGTCTTCGCTGGTTGCGCCGTCGATATCCAGGACGAGTGTCGCGCCAAGTTCCACTCTCGAACCCATAGTGACCTGGCGATTCGCGGCGATGACCAGCCACGATCTCGCAATCGACACCGGGACCTTGTATGTTGCCGTTTCGCCCACCGTGATCGTAACCGTCGCCTCCCCGGCAGGTCCCATCGATTGCAGGTACAGATTGAATCCACTGTTCCCGCTGCGCAAAACGAAGTCGATCGTTCCCTGAGGCGATTGGTTCGAGGCGGTTGCGGAAAGCGTCAGCTTACTGGGATCGGAACTGACCGCGCGGATCCGGACATCCACCGGAACGGGGCCCCTGGACCGCAAGAAAATCGAGGACTCCTGCTGCTGGCCCAGAGGGAACGTCCCCGTGAAATCGGTCGAAAACTCCGGCAGGCTTGGCTCGGGTTTCCGGAACTGTCGCCGGGATGCAGCCCCAAAATCCTGGAAACCCGGCGGCGGAACCAGACGGATCAGCGTGTCCTCCGTGCTGCCCGTCGGTGTCGCGGTAACCTGCGCTGTAATCGATGCGGGCGGAAATACGAACGACGCCGGTGACAAGCGGACGGAACTGGCGATGCTCGTGATCTCGGCCCCGACCGTGAAGTTGGCGCCGGGCCGGATCTGCTGGCTCTGATCCTGAGAGAACTTCTGCTCGTCGCCGGGCACTGCGAGCCGGATTGCCGCCACGAGCGGCGTCGGCGCGGTGGGATGCGGCAACCACGGCCGATCCTCGTAGATGGGCGGAGAGTCGAAGACGAATCCGCTTCCGGTCAGAGGCACGCGCACGGGTGGAAACGTATAGCCGTCCGCCTCCAGTTCCATCAACGCGAATCCCTGGCTGCCGAGCGCGTGAACGAAGAACTCCTGACTTGTACCGCTGAACCGCAAGGGAACGATGATCTCGGATACGCCTGGCGCTCCGGCTTGCGCCGCAAGCAAAAGCTTCGAGGGATCGGAACTGCGCACCCGGACATCGACAGGCCCCAGGTCGGAATTGGATGGCGAGGCGGGCTGGATCCGGATCGGTGCGGCGAGTTGGAATCCGACAGCCGGTGGCGCCGTGGTCGTGATCGAAGGCGGTATCACCCGGTATCTGAACTTCCGGCTCGTTGTCCCCACGATCGCATCGCTGCTCTCGAGCGTCAGCGTCGCCAACCCGGGCTTGCCGGGCGTGATCCGGAACAGCAGGCTTTGCCGGTCGTCTGAAAGACCGGCAGGCTCCACCCGTCCGACCTTGGAATCGGAGATCGATAGCGTGGCCGCAGGTGTGAAACCAGGACGCGCCGGCAGTCCGAAGCCCACCTTGATGATTCCCGCGGGATGCCAGGCGGTCACCGCGTAGTCGGACATTGAAGTGTCGACAAGATACGCGGTAGCTGCCTCAACCTGTAGTGTCACTTTAGCCGGCTCGGCGCTGGCGGCGTTTGGCGGCGCCCCTTCAAACGTCGCCTGGATCGTCGCCTCACCCGGCGAGATTCCCTGCACATAGAAATCCCGGTAATTGTTCGCGGAACCCGGCATCACGATTTCCGTCCGTCCCTCGTCGGTCGCAGTCGTGCTCAATAAGAGCCGGGATGGGTCGCTGCTGGTGATCCGGAATACGCCGGCCACGGCGGTCCCGGAAACGGAAACCCTTGCAGCCGTCACGAAGCCCGCTTTCGGAGCACTGGTCCCGACGGTTACGGCCGGTGCGGCGCTGCGCACCTCGTATCGCTGCGTAGTGGACGGGTAGGCATCCCGAAATCCTTCGGGAAGCCGGAAGGTTACTTTTCCCGAGCCTGGTTCTCCTGCCTGGAACGGCAACACCTGCCCGGTTCCGCGCAGAGTGGCCTGGCTGGGACCCGTAATCGACCCTTCGTATTCCAGGGTCACCGGCGTATCGATGCCGATGAAGGGTTGTGCGTAATAATCCGGGATCCCGTCCGCATCCAGAAAGACAGGCCGCAGTTGGAAGTCGAATTTGCTTCCTGCCGTCACGGACTGAGGGAATTGCGGGCTGACCTGCAGTCCGACGCCCCTGATCTCGCAATCCGCGGATGCGGTCTGGATTCCGGCGCCTGAAGCCGTGATACGGTACTTTCCGCCCGCCTGCAGGCCGGCCACCGTTGTGACCGAGCCGTTGGGTCCTGTAATTCGAACCGTAGACGGTCTGAATTCGACTGCGCCCGCTGGCGAGACTTCGAATTGGATGTCCATGCTTTCATTGGCCGCCAGCCACTGAGTGCCGAAATAATAGGGCGTCACGACATTCTTGCCGATGGCCGGGCAGGGCGGAATGAACGAAGGTAGTTCAACCGCGACGTCCACCGTCAGGTCTGTCTCGGTAAGGCCTGGAATGGGACTCCAGACCAGTTTGGTGGCGCCGGGACGGCTGATCTGCAATTGCAGGTTCCCGTACCCGTCTGCTTCGCGAACGGTTAGAACGGAAGAGTCCTGGGATTCCACAACGAATGGAGTATTCGTATTCAACGGCTTCATCGGGGTCAGGTCGTTCGATGGATCCCCCGTTTCGGGATCGACTCCCCGGAAGTACGCCCGGGTGGAAGTCGTCGAAGGCCGGGACGGAAACCTTGCAGGCGCTGGATCGAGCCGGCGCCTGGGGTCGCCGAGAGTGATCGAAACGGGAACCAGCTTCACCAGGATCCGGGTCGACGGGGTGCTTTCGTCGATCGGCGTGATCTCGACGTACTCCGTCCCGGAGTCTGCCAGCGCGCCAATTTCCAGGGATCCATAGCTCGAGGAACTGGTGGTGAGCGACGAGGACCAGGGTTGGTCGTTGCTGTACCGGATGGCGAGCTTCTCGGGATTGGAAACCCGGACTCGCATACCCCGGTAGTCACGGCTGTTGCTCCTGCCCGCCATGTTCTTCGCGACGATCATCGTCTCGGTGATGGGAGGCCGCAGGTTGATCAGAAACGTATCGCGGCCGCCTGCGAAGGAGCGTCTTTGCTGCGCGGCCTCCAGCGTGGCCGGTTCGGCAAGGAAATCTGTATCGGTCACGCCGATGACGGTGACGGTGTCGTAGCCCGGCGTGGCGGTCACCATCCGCTCCTCTCCCGGGCCGCCCAGATAGGTCGAGAAGTAAGGCGTGGCGCTCATGTCGATAGCGGCTACGAAGCCGTCACTGGGCCCACCGCCGTAAGCAGCCTGCACGGGATCCCGCAAAGTGAGGTCGCGCGAAGAGGTCGTCCCTACGACCCAGAGTCCGGAAGCGCGATCCGTACCCGTTGCGCCATTGATCTCGTCGTCCCCTGACCCGCCCCAATACGAGGCTCGGCGCAGCGCGCCGGTTCGCAGGTTCCAGATCGCGAAGAACCCGTCGGTGTTTCCGCCCCCATGCTGCGCCTGGACCGGATTGGCGAGTGGGAGATCGCGGGAGGCGGTCGATCCGAAAACGGCCAATTCGTCGCCGATGACCGTCGAGCCGAGCACGCGTTCCTGGCCGGATCCGCCATAGCGGATCGTCGATGCCAGCGACAGATCCTCCACGCGCCGCAACTGCACATAAGCGTCCTGGTTTCCATCGGACGTTTCGGTTGTGCCGGCGATTGCCCAATGCGTCTGTGCCGTTGTGCGGTCGCCCAGGGAGTGCGGCGTCAACGCGCCCAGCCGGTCCTCGCCCGCGCCACCGAAGCGAATGGTTTGCATCCGGTTCAAACGGTACGACAGAATCATCGCAAAACCATCCAGGCCGCCGGCCGCCTCGCCTGCGAATTCCGGCGAATCGGTTTCTCCGCCGACCACCATGCGGTCGATGGCCGGTCGAAGTGTGGTGATCCGATCTGTGCCGCTGCCTCCGAAATAGCCCGACAGATAGCGGTCCGGCGCCGAGAAGTCGAGGATGAAAACGAACCCGTCGCTCGCGCCGCCGCCATACTCCATCTGCAGATTGGGACGCGGTTCCCGCACTGGGACGGCCGCATCCTGCGGGTTCCATCCACCGGTGGGGAAATCGCGGGATGACGTTTCTCCCACGATCGCCAGTCCGCTGTAGTTGCGATTGTAGGGGAGTGTGGCGGCAAACGCCCGGTCGTCTCCGGATCCGCCCAGATAAACCAGGGCTCCGATGCCGCCTTCAATGGTTCGTGCGGCAAACGCATCGACTCCCGTCCGCCCCGATGCCGGTGATTCCGGCAGGTCGGGAGAGAGCGTATAGCCGCACAGATAGTAACCGTCCGAATAGGTCACGGCGTCATCCAGCGCGCCGCCGAAATAGGTGCTCTGCTTCACCACGACCGGATCGATGATCAGCGGCCGCTCGCGGTCGTATGGTCCTGCCTCGAACCCGAACCGGTTCGGACCGGCCTTCCGGTATCGAACCTCCACGTTCTGCCGCTTGCCGCCGGCGCCTTCCTGATATGCGATGGGCTTGCGGTGTCGGAAACCGCCGGCCACGAGATCGCCGGTTGCGGGGTCCAGTTGCAGATGGTCCGCGCCGTCCGCTTCGAACCGGATCGGATCGAGCGAAGCCCGCGGCGCAACGATGAGGTCGTATTCGAACGCCTGGGATCGCCCGTCTTTGCCGTATGCGACGATATCCACACCCGGATACAGGCCGCGCCGCACGATGCGCGATGCAAGGGGCACGTTCTGACGCCAGCGCGATCGATCGCCCACGAAAGAATGGACCCGCAGTTTCGGCGGCTCTCCCGCGCTTTCCCAGTTCGCTGCCGTGTTGCTGCCTGGAAACCGCCAGCTCAGCGTCTTGCCATCCTGGCCGCGCAGCACCATGCGGTCTTTTGCGAACAACGCGGTCGCGCCGGGCCGTCTCGCCAGAAACTGCACGCTAGCGTCGGCCTGTCCGCTGTTGTGCTCGAAGAAATACGGGAGTTCCGGCGAGCCCGCGAGCCCTGCAATCGACGCCGCAACGCCAATGAGTACGGACCAGACAGGTCGCATCATTGCACCGTCACCGGAATGAAGTCCCGTCCGACACCGGTCGCAAAGCCGGCCGGCGCGGTGTACCGCAAAAGCGTCGTTCCCCTTGCAATCCCTCGAATCGGGATTTGCACCGGGCTGGAGTCGCCCGTGGCAATTGCGAACGAATCGAACTGTGGGGTCGCAATGCTCGCCGATTCCGTGAACAGACGGATCGCTCCAGCGTTTGGCGCGATGGTCGAGGATGGAACGGGGAGCGCCAACCCTCCGGAAATATAGCCGTACCGCAGGAACACGTTCTGGCTGGATCCCACGGTGATCGTGAGTGAATTGACCGAAAACAGAATCGCCGGTTGCGCCACGGTAACGGACAGAATTGCCGTTTCGTATCCGTCCGCCGAGACGCGGATTTGTACGGTGTCGCCCGCTGCCGCAATCGGGTTCAGATAAAACGAAAGCGACTGTGAGGCGGGGAATGTGAGCGACGGCGCCGGAGCCCAGAATGAGCTCTTGCTCAATTGCCCTTTCGCCGGATCCAGCAGCGCCACCGTTACATTCAGGTTGTTGGCGGGGAACGGGGTTGCCGTGAATGCGATCTGCGTGCCGAGCGTCCTCGGCGCGACGAAATTCCCCGAGACGTTGAATTTGCCGCTCTGTGCTGTTACCGTCACGCGTAGCGTGCTGCCTACCGATACCGGGTTGAATGGTCCCGTGACCCGCACCGTAGCTGTGCCGCCTTTCAGCCCCTCGATCGAGACGTAGTTTGTGCCGTTGCCCACCGGGAACGAAACCGGCGAGGCCCGCACCACTCCCTCGTCGCTGGATTCCACGCTGACCATCAGATCCCCATACACTGGTGAAATGGCCAGATCTCCTGGAATCTGTCGCAGGGAGGCGTCGAGGCCCACCGTTTGCACCTTGACCCTGGTCGAACTCCCGGCCGCCACCTCCGCCGTGTCCGGCAGGAATACGATGGCCGTCGGCGAGAGCCTGACCGTGGCGGTCAACGGTTGATACCCTTCGATCGCGATCTCGATGGTGGTGGTTCCAAGGTTGCCTCCGCTTACCAGGCAGAAGGATCCGGTTGCCGGGATGCTGATCGTGGAAGGCCCGTTTTGCGGACGGACACAGGTGGATCCTCCGACGGACACCAGCGTATTGGACGCTGTGATTCGCGCAATTGCTCCCGCCGGCGGCGCGCTGCCCGCGGGAAACACGAGGCTGCTCACGTATTGCGTCGCCCAGGGGAGCGATGCGGGCGGCGTCCACTGGAACGATTTCGGCGGTCCGGCGACATCCAGCGTGATCCGGTTGTTCGAACGCGGTTCGACGTAGCCCGGCGGTTGGATGATCGTCAGCGTAGTGACGCCTCCCGCCTTCGGGATGAATTGAATCGGCCGCGAACTCGAACGGTTAATCAACAGCTTGCCTTGCACGATCCCAGCGCTTTCATTGCTGTTCGCTACCTCCACCTCCAGTTGGGCGCCCGGCCGCAGGCCATAGTAGTCATAACCCGACGGAATCCCGCTTGCGGGATCGACCTGCACCAACCCGCCGTAGAAGCTGGTTTCACGGGTGACCGACACCCGGTCGCCGCCGTTCGTAAAGACAACGGCGGACGGGATGAGTTGCACTTCGAGAACCGCGGGTGTGTAGCCGGGCGCGGTGAATCCCACCTCCACCGTGCCGCTGTTGGCGAGCGCCTGCAGCATGAGTTGGTTTCCAGGGCGCAATCGGATAGACGCTTCGCCCAACAAGTCCGGCGCGCTCGAGAGCAGCAAGCGGCTGGGGTCGGTTGACGTGATCGTGATTTCCGGGACTGAGTTGTCGGATGTGCTCATGTAAACACTGGTCATCAGGTCCCGGCCGAGCGTGACTCGATCCTGCTGTAGCTTGATCGCCGGGAGCACCACAGTGACCGGATACTGTGCTTCGGACAGATCCACGTCCGTCGGGCCGGTCAGCGTGAAGGTTGCTGTGCCAGGCCCCTGGGCCCGCAGGCTGGCCGAGGCTTGCTCCGGATACTGGAAACTGGTTTCAGTCGGAACGGCCACACCCGGATTATCCGAGACCAGCCGCAGTTCGATGGACGGCGCTCCGGTCCGGTAGGAATGATTCTGGCCACCGATCGGGAGAATGGGCAGAGCCAGTGTTTGACCGGGCGTGAGGGCCGCCGGAAGGTTGAATGGCGAGCCAAGAGTCAGCCGCAGCGGCGTAAGCCGGACGTTCAGCTTCGACGCTTCATATCCCGGTATTCGCACCTCCACCTGGACCTGGCCGTTATCGGCGAGCGCTTGAACCAGAAAGCGGATTCGTCCCGCCGGAATCGTGATGCTCGACTGGCCGGGTCCGCTCGCGATCGACTCGTTGGTCTGGCTCGGCAACGCGACCAGAATACGCGACGGATCAGGGCTTGTCACAGTAGCGTTCCCGTCGGAAGGCTCGGGCAGCGAAATCAGCACCTGCATGTTCCTGCTGATGGCGAGGGGCGTAAAGGCTGCGGTTCGCGGCGCTACGCGGAACTTCAGCCGGTTCTTGCTGGGGAGTCCCGAATCGAGGGCGGCCGGAGGCTGGATCTCCACCGTGGTTTCGCCCACGTTTTTCACCGTTCCCCGCACCTCGGTTATAGCGCGAGTCGATTCTTCGTCGAAACGGAACTCAGTTGCGGACCACTCGATTAAGCCCGGGTTGCTGGAAACGATCGGGATCGTGAGCGGTTCCGATCCAGGCAGCCGGAACGTGCCGTATACGATGCCCGAAGTTCCACCCGCCACATGGGGAACAAGCGACGCCATCAATATGATGTTGTTTTGCCCCAAGGGTACGAAGGCGTCACGCTGCGAAGTGCTGGCGTCAATCCGCACCGCAGTGGGCGACAGGCGAACCTCCGTGCGGAACGTGTCGAATCCCGGCGCCGTGACGGTGATCGTGGCCCTGCCCGAATCCGCCATCGCCTGCACCATGACTCCCGTTTCGGTCATGCTGTCCACCTCGCCGGAGCCAATCTTGTCCCGGGAGGCGGAGACCCGCACGAGTTCCGGATTTGAACTTTCTGCGTGGATCGGCACGCCGCGGGTATTCGCGAGGAGTTGAAACTGAAGCCCCTTTCCCAGAATGGCCGGCGAATACCCGTTGTAGATGGGGATTTGAGGCTGCCTGGTTCGAACCGTGAGCGTGCTCGCTGCAGGCAGCACCGGAAATGTATCCGACTCGAGTGCGATCACCGCCACTCCTTCCCGCGAAGGCTCGAAAGTCGGAGGAAAGACCGACAGGTTCAACGTTCCGGCTTCCGGGTTTCGGTTGACGATCCGAAATGCGGGAAGCGCCAGTCCGGGCCGCGGCGTCTCACTGGGCCCAAAGGATGATGCGTTATCCGAGGCCCGAACAATGCGTACCGCAACGGACTGCGGGACCTTCCAAACGCCTTCCCGCTCCCCCGGGTTCACGAATGCGACAAAGGACCGCACGAGCGGAACCGCCACTGTGACCGGATCGAATCCCGGAGCGGAGACCACCACATCGACCGAACCGGAATCGGCCAGTGCGTACAACGAACACCCGAAAACCCCGGTGCTGGAGAATGTCGCGCTCCCGGCGCCCGGAGCAGAATCGGTGGAGATCAATAGTTTCGACGGATCCGCACTCTTGAACGTCACCGTAGTGCGGTCGCTGAACTTCGCCGTGCCGGACAGGAACCCGATCAGATCCTTGCCGATCGAACTGGATCCGAGGCGCACGGTGAGTTGCTGCGGTTCGGCGGGTGGCGCCGGAGTGACCTCGATCTCGGTGGTCTCGAATCCGTCTCGCGTCAGAATGTCGTAGTCGAGGCTCTCGACACGGATGGTTGCACGCCCCGGCTGACCCGCCCGTACGAGGATATTGGGGTTCTCCGTGCCTGCGTCGAATGTGATCGAGTCCGGTACGGCAATCACCGACGGGTTGCTGGATGTCAGCCGGACCGTCAATGGCCTGGCGAGCCTGCCCGTGACGCTGATCGGGTACGGTTGAAACTGGTCCAGCAATGCTTCGCGATTCCCCAGTCGCATGCCCACGCTGGGCTGTGTTCCGGTCCCAACCTGACGAACCCCGGTGGACGGCGAGAATCCGATGTATCCCGGAACTACCGGTATTTCCGAATCGAGCACTCGGTCCTGCAGGTCGAACCGCAATTTGACGGTGGAGCCCGCGCGGGTTGCGCTCAGACTCGCATAGCCCGAAAAGGCAACCGTTCGCGAGGCTCTACCCGCATCGTTTACAAATGCGACGCCTGGAGCGGCCTCCACGATGGTCACCGTGCCGAAGGCGCCGGGGATCTCAGGTGCGGTGGCGTTGAGAGACAGTGAGGTCCGCAATCCCGCAACCGCCGCTCCCTGGACCTTGAGTTCCGGCGACGCGACCGTCACGTCGATAAAAGGATTGGACGGAGCGGGAGACAAACCGGATATCACCGCTGTGATGCGTGTCTGTCCCGGCGCAACCGCGTTCAGGTAACCGTATCGCACTTGCGGGTACGCGAGAGTGGCTGTCGCCACGCGGGGATTCGAAGACTCGAACGTGATCGCAGGCTCGCCAATGCCCGGCCGCGGATAGGACACGATTTGAGTTGTCCCGGAAGCGGTCTGAACCACGAAGCTGAGTTCGAGCGAGATGAGGGATGGATTGTATGGCCGGATCGTCGCGCTTCCGGTATACCTCGCGCCGGCCGCGCTCAACGTCATGACCGGGATCACCGGACCAAGTGACGTTCTCGCGCGAACCTCAGGGTATCCTTCCGCCGTGACGATGATTTCCGCGTCGCCCGAGTCGGAAAGCGGGTACACGGCGAGGATCAATCCGTTTCCAGTCCAGTTGAATGTCCTTTCGGCAACGCCCTGATCCCCGTCCGCGATGAGAAGTTTTCCCGGGTCCGAACTGCGGACCGTGAGGCGGACGGAGGGTTGCGCCAAACGCGCGGCGAACACCGAGAACGAGGACAGGCTGTCTTTGCCCATCAGGGCCGGCACGGAAACGTTCAGGCGCGGAGAGGATACGCCGGCCACGAATCCATCGGATCCTGGATTCCTGGCCGCCCCTTCAAAAGAGGGCAGGGAAGCCGACCACGTCGTTCCTGCGAGATACACCTGCCCCGTGGAACTGTCCAACCCCACGCCCGCCGCCGTTTCCGCCCCGCTGCCGCCGAAATAGGTCAGCATGATCGGCTGCAGCGCAGGCGCCTGGAACACGGCAAGAAACGCGTCGGAATCGCCTCCGCCATAGTTCGGCTGCACTGCGTCGAGCGTCGGGAGATCGGCGGAATTCGTCGTGCCTCCGGCCCATAATTCGTTCCCGAAATTTTGGATGCCCGCAATGCGGTCGGTTCCTGAGCCTCCCACATAGATGAGTTGATCGAGCCGCATTCTTTCGGACAAGGCATTCACGTTGTCCCAACTGAGTTGCGCGATGAAACCGTCCGAGGCGCCTCCCCGGAACTGCGACTCACCCCGGCCGGGGAGGTCCGGCGAAGTCGT
Organism: uncultured Solibacteraceae bacterium; assembly: GCA_964627455.1. GTDB lineage: Bacteria > Acidobacteriota > Terriglobia > Bryobacterales > Bryobacteraceae > F-183. The sequence goes on from CAZVKC010000027.1 coordinate 82,860, forward strand.
CACGCCCGCTGCATAAGCGGTCAGCCCGATGAACGTCAACGCGGTGATCTCCTCGTTGCCGGAACCACTCAGGAAGCCGGCCAGAGTTGGCCGGCGCTGCGCCAGTGCGCCTGGCTCGCCCCGCACCAGTAGAGCGTCCTGTCCCCCGCGCCTTTCAACCTGGAATGGCGACGCCAGGGGCAGATCCTCCGAATCCGTCGAGCCGCCCATGAGTCCAGTGGTCCCGTTTACCGTCGTGAGCCGGTCGTTTCCAGCGCCTCCGAAATAGCTCAGCATCGGCGAACTGTAATAGTTGCCGCCGGACCAAATCAAGCCATCCATCCCGCCCCCGGGTTGCTGTTGGAACGCGAAGGCGTACGCTGGCAAGTCCCGGGAATCGGTTTCGCCCACTGCCACCGGGCTTCGAAAACTCAGACTGATGCCGAGGATCCGGTCGTCACCGGATCCCCCGGCCCGCAGACAACTCAGGTACGGATCGTTGCTCGGGTCCGTGAACAGGACGAATGCATCGGCCTTTCCACCCGGTTTCGCAAACCGCAGCGGAGATGTCTCGGAGGTGGACGGGGTTCGCCCGAGCCACATCTGTGGGAAGTTATCAGACGTTGTCTCGCCGCCCACGGCCACAATCGATTGTTCCCCGCCCAGCGACTGCATCGTGACCGCCAGCGCCTTGTCATCGCCCGCGCCTCCGACATAGATGACTCGCATGCTGGGTCCTGTGATGAGTACGAACGCATCGTACCCGCCTGCCGGCGGCGCGCCCGCCTGAGGGAACTCCGGCGAATTTGTGTATCCCGCGATTGCCAGGCCAGACACGGCCGTAAATACATCGTCTCCGGCGCCGCCGTAGTATTTCGCGAACGTGACCACCGGATCAATTACCAGATCCTGTCGTTTGTCGTAAGGTCCGACCGCGAATCCAACCTCGTTTGCGGAAATCCGCTTGTATCCGCCGGCAATGCGTGTCGTCCCCTGCTGGATCACCGGCTTCCGGTGCACGATCTCGCCGCCGTTCTCCGTCTCGATACGCAGATCTCCGCCGTTGGTAATCGATACGCGCTTCGCCCCGCGAAACCGCATCCGGATCTTTGCCGGATCGGCGCCGGGATGCACCAGGAAATCGTACTCGAGTTGTTTCGCATCCCCGTCCACGCCGCCGTGATACACCATGTCCACGCCAGGCAGGATGCCCCGCTGCTCGACGCTGCGATACCCGGGCACGCCCGTCTTCCAGCGGGATTGCGCGCCGACATACGAATCGATTTGCAGCGCCGGGCGCTCTCCCGCCGGAGGCTGCAAACGCGTCGCCGGCTGGCCTGCGATACTCATCCGGACCACGGCGCCCTTGCTCGCTGCAGCGCCCGTGTTTCGCACGTGAAACACGGTCTCTTTTTCAGTGAGGAAAACGGTCGCCTGGCGGGTCCGCGCCAGATAGCGAACTTCAGATGCCGATTGGCCCCGGTTCTCCTCGAAAATCAGTCCAGGTTTGGGGAGTGGGCCGCCCGCCGTAGCACTCGCGGCAGCAACAGAACCAACAAAAGCAACGAAAAAGTAAGAAATCCGCAAAGCGCGTCTCCCGCTCCAAAGCCAGTGAAAAAACGCGCCGGTTTGGGGTTGTATTTGACTGGCGGGAATCTACTGGCGCTCCAAACAAACCAAAGACGTTGTACGGAAACCCGGCGGCCTATTCCCGATACTAGCTCGAAATCGGGTGCAACGGCGGATTGGAATTTGACTACTGCCCCGCCGGCGCCCGTGGACCCACCGTGCTCATGTCGATCTGACGGAACCCCATCTGTAGCGCGGGCGATTCCGGCCGCAGCCGGAAATCATAATTGCTCGCATTCACGAACAGCGGATCCGCAATCACCGATCCCGCATCCTGCCCGCTCGCGGTCCACTCGGCAAACGATTTCCCGGCAAACCGGATCTCTTTCCCTCGCGCGTCGAAATACACGTTCCCCTTCATCATGAACTTGTCGCCCGTCCAGTTACTGCCGAGCAACCGTCCCTGGTTGAAGTACACGATGTTGCCCTCGAACCGGAACGACACATGCTGTTCCGCGCGCGTCCGCATCAGTTGATTCTCGCGGTTGAACGCCCAGATGTTGTTGCGTACGATATTGTCGCGCCCATAATGCTGGTGGAACCCCGCGCTCTTGCAGTTGTACACGATGTTGTTCTCGATCAGCATCCCGGTCGACCCTTCGTCCGGATAAATCCCCCAGCCGCCATACGTGAACGACGCGACGCCGTGAATGAGGTTGTTGCGAATGCGGGTTCCCGGCTGAATCCCCAGCGTGTAAATGCCGCCCATATCGCTCAGCATCTCTTTGCCGATATCGTGCAGATGGTTGTACTCGATGATGTTCGCCTTCGACTGATTGGGACCATACCCCCACGTCCATCCCACCGAAATTGCCGTATAGAAAAGGTCGTGAATATGGTTGTGGACGATCTCGTTCCGCCCGCTTTGCAGCACCCACACGCCCACGGCCGGCGGATACACGACTCCCAAATCGTGCAGGTGATTATCTGCCACCACGTTCTCGTAATTCTGCTCTGCGTCGTTTTCGAATTGCCGCGGCTCGCCGAGTTTCACGCCGCCCCCGCCGAGATCGAACAACTCGCTCGCCAGGACCTTGTTCCGCTTGGATCCCCGCCCGAAGAACACGCCGTATCCGCCGGAATGTGCAATCGTCGACTTTTCGATCGTGCAATCCACTGCGCCGATCCCCTCGATCACTGCTGGCGCGTGCATCGCCGCCTGCGTGTCGGCGTATCCCTTGTCGTCCATCGACCAATCCGCATGCGCGAACTGCAAGCCGCGGAACGTCACGTTGCGGACCAGTGCGCCCGCTTCCGGCTTGCCCTCCAATCGCACCAGTTGCGTGAGCGCGGGCGCGATCACCGTTTCCGATTCCATGTTCTCGCCCGCCACCGGCCAGTAGGAAACCGTGCCGGCCTTGCGATCCAGGCGCCATTCGCCCGCCATGTCCAAGCCATCGGGAGCATTCTCGATGAAGTAGCGCGCGTCGGCCTCTTTATTAGACGGCCGCGGATCCAGCGTCAACGTCGCGATCCGCGCCGCTTCATCGACGCTCACGATCGGCATTCGGAAATCCGCCCACGCAAGCAGTCCCACGGCTTCGACGTCGCCCGCATCGGCCCATGCCTTCCTGATATCGTTGCCCCGATAATGCAGCCGCAGCGGCTTGTCCGTCGGACTCGCCCCGTCGATCCGGTAGAAGCCGAAGTTGGGAGTCCGCGCCCGCTGCGCCCTCCGGCCGCTGATGAACAACTGCCGGAACTGCGTGCCCGCCGCCACCGGCGCTGTCCAGATCGGACCTTTCGCCGCTTTCTTCCACCCTGTCAGTACGCGCCCGCCGCTCACCACCGGTCGCGCGCCCGGGGCCGCGGTCCACAGCGTGTTGGAATCTTCCGGAGTCAGCACCAGCGTCTCCGGCAGATAGTAGGTCCCATCATGAATCCGGATCGTGACCACATCCCCTGACGAGCGCTTCACCGCGCGGGCCGCATCGCGAGCCTCCTGCAGGGTGCGCACCGGCCCCTGCGGTGACACATCAATCACCTGTCCGAATAATCCGGTCCCCAAAACCACAGCCGCAATTAGGTATCTCACGCGCAATCGCTCCAGTCGTTACTAAGAGCTTACAGCCAACGAAGAGGACGGACGGCATCCCCTGTGGACGGGAGTGCGGCGTACAGTCCAAGTTGGATACCCTGCAATCGTGCTGCGTTATCTCGCCGTCGGATTCGTGTGCCTGGTTGCTCTTTCGCAACCACCGCAGAGCGCCACGCTGCGGGGAACCGTCACCGATCCTTCCGGCGCAATCGTTCCGGGCGCGACCGTCACCCTCTCGCCAGGAACCTCCACCAAAGCCAATAACGACGGCGTCTACACGTTCACCGGCCTGAAGCCCGGCGACTACACCGTTCAGGCCTCCGCCCCGGGACTCGCCTTGCCGAAACCCATCCGCATCACTCTGCGCGCCGGCGGCGCCTCCCCGCGCACCCTCGCCATCCAACTCCAGGTCGCCACGCAAAAAGAACAGATCACCGTCGGCGAAACACCAGCGAACGGCCCCACCGTCTCCACCGAGGCCAGCGAAAACGCCAGTTCCGTCGTCATCAAAGGCAAGGACCTCGACGCCCTCGCCGACGATCCCAACGACCTCGCCGCGGACCTGCAGGCTCTCGCCGGTCCCGCTGCCGGTCCCAACGGCGGCGCGATCTTTATCGATGGTTTCAGCGGTGGCGAGATGCCCTCGAAGGAAGCCATTCGCGAGATCCGCATCAACCAGAACCCGTTCTCTTCCGAGTACGACAAGCTCGGCTTCGGACGCATCGAGATCTTCACCAAGCCCGGCTCAGACAAGTTCAAAGGGTCGATCTACTACAACTTCGCCGATGACTTCTGGAATTCGCGCAATCCGTACGCCGCGCAGAAAGCCCCATTCCGCCTCTATGAATATGGAGGCAGCCTCAGCGGACCCGTCGGCAAACGCGCCTCGTTCTTCCTCGACCTCCGCCGCGACGACATCGGCAACGGCGCAATCATCAACGGCGCCGTTCTCGATCCTGCGACGCTCGCGGTCGTCAGTCCATACACCTCGACTTCCCTCGTCCCGCAAAAGCGCCTCGCCATTACGCCGCGCATCGACTATCAGTTGAGCGCGAACCACACCCTCACTGCACGCTATTCGTTCACCAATACCGACATCGCAGATTCAGGAATCGGGGCCTTCAACCTTGTGTCACGCGGCGTGCACGCATCGAACGACAGCCACGTCCTGCAACTCACCGAAACCGCCATCATCGGGACCCACGCCGTCAACGAAACCCGCTTCCAGTTCTTCCGCGTCGACACTGCGAACCTTGCCAATGACTCGAGCCCTTCTCTTCAAGTCATCGGCTCTTTCAACGGCGGAGGCTCGCAACTCGGACAGTCGACGCAACTTTCGAACAGCTACGAACTGCAGAACAATACGTCGATTATGCGCGGACGCCACTCTCTTCGCTTCGGCATCCGCCTGCGCGGTGAAGCGCTCGACAGCATCGCGCCGGTGAATTTCGGCGGGACCTTCACCTTCGCCGGTGGACCCGCGCCAGGCATCGCAGGCGTCGTCGACTCTCTCGAACGCTACCGCCGCACGCTCTACTTCGGGCGTCTTGGTTACGCGCCCGCGCAGATTCGCGCGGCCGGAGGCGGCGCTTCGCAATTCACTCTCAACGCCGGCGACCCGTTCATCAACGCCGGCCAGACCGACGCCGGACTCTTCATCGCCGACGACTGGCGCCTTCGTCCGAACCTCACCATCAGCACCGGCCTCCGCTACGAAACGCAAACCAACATCCACGATCGCCGCGATTTCGCGCCCCGTTTCGCGATGGCGTGGGCGCCCGGACGCGCCGGAGCCAAGACCAAGCCGAAAAGCGTCATCCGCGCGGGATTTGGTATGTTCTACGATCGTTTTGCGCTTTCGCAAACCATCAACGCGCTGCGTTACAACGGCGTTCGCCAACAGCAGTTCGTGATCACCAATCCGGATTTCTTCCCCATCATCCCGCCGCTCAATGTCCTGCAAAACAGCGCGAGCCAGCAAACGATCCAGCGCGTCGCCGCGGACCTCCGCGCTCCCTACGTCATGCAATCCGCGCTGAGCTTCGAACGTTCCCTGCCGTTCCAGACCAGCGTCGCCGTGACCTACGCGAACACGCACGGCCTGCACATGCTGCGCTCGCAGAACATCAACGCGCCGGCCAATCCGATCTTCGAAGTCCAATCCGCAGGGCTCTACAACCAGAACCAGATCATCACCAACGTCAACACGAAGGTGAACAAGAATGTTTCCCTCTTCGGCTCCTATATCTGGAACCGCGCGCGCAGCAACACCGACGGTCCCGGGACCTTCCCGTCGAAACCCTACAGTTTCGTAGGCGAATACGGCCCCGCCTCCACCGACGTCCACAATCGCGCGACGATCGGCGGAACGCTCACGGCCAAGTGGGACATCCGTCTGAACCCGCTCTTCGTGCTCGATTCCGGTCCGCCCTTCGACATCACCGCAGGCCGCGACCTCTACGGCACGACGCTCTTCAACGCGCGTCCCGGCTTTGCCACCGATCCATCGAAGACCGGTCTCATCGCCACCACTTACGGGCTCCTCGATCCCAATCCGTCGCCGGGCCAGCCACTCGTCCCCCGCAATTTCGGCCGTGGACCCGGCTCTGTAATGCTCAACCTCCGCATCGGTAAAACATTTTCCTTCGGTTTTGGAGAAGGCCACGAAGCTCCCACCAACATCCCCGGCGGAGGCATGACGCGCCGTTCGGATGCCGGCGTCTTCTCTCCAACCTCCTCATCGGGACCCGCCAAAACCAGCCGCCGTTACAACATCACCATCTCGATGTCGATCCGCAATCTTCTCAATCACACTAACCCCGGACCGATCATCGGCAACATCACCTCGCCTCTATTTGGACAGGCCAACCAACCGGCCGGCGGCGCAGTCGCCATTGGATCCTTCTCCGAAGCCGCCAACAACCGCCGCCTCGAACTCCAAACCCGCTTCACCTTCTAGCGCGAATCGTGGGGCGGGCTTCAGCCCGCGCGGGACTTCAGTCCCGCCCTACAACAAACCCCCGCTGTTAGAATTGAACCTGCCAATCGATGCGAAGCAGCGTCATTCTCATAGCCCTCATCCTTCATTTCGGATGCGCCACCAAAGCGCCCCCGCCCCCACTCCCTGAGGTCCCGACCTCCGGCTTCTCACCCGCAATCAAAACCGTCATCGATGAAGCTGCATCCGCTGCGAAAGCCAAGCCAGACGATGCACAAGCGGTCGGCCGCTACGGCATGACCCTCCACGCACACGATCAATTCGCCGCAGCCGAACAAGCCTACCGCCGCGCCGAACTCCTCGACCCGAGCAACACCAGCCACAACTGGACCTACTACCGCGGCGTCGCACTCCTCGCCGCCAGCAAGGCCGCCGAAGCCGCGCCCCTACTCGAATCCGTCCAGAACTCCACCGCCGCGACCCTCAAAGCCGCTGACGCCTGGCTCGCCGCCGGTAACGCAACCAAAGCCGAAAGGCTCTACCGCAAGATCCTCCAGTCGGAACCCAACAATCCCGCCGCCCACTTCGGCCTCGGCCGCGCCACGCGCAACACCGCTGAATACGAAAAGGCGCTCGAACTCTTCCCCAACTACGGCGCCGCGATGTTTGCCCTCGCGCAAGCCCTGCAGCGTTCCGGCGATGCCGCGCGAGCCAAAGAACTCCTCGCCAACTACGATCGCTACAAAACCGTTGGACCTCCCATCGCCGATCCCCTCATGGACGCCGTCGCGGACCTCAACGCCGGCGCCTCCACGCTGATCCGCAAGGCCCAGGCCGCGGCCGCGCAAGGCGACCTGCCATCCGCCATCGATCTCCACCGCAAAGCTCTCGAACTCGATCCCAAGATGGTGCAGGCGCACGTCAACCTCATTTCCCTGTACGCCCGCGTCAACCAGCCCCAACTCGCAGCGGAAGCCTACAAATCCGCAATCGCCATGCAGCCCGACCTCGGCGAAGCCCACTACAACTACGGCGTCCTTCTTCTGACCTCAGTTGCACCCAATCTCGCCGAAGCCAAACGTGCCTTCGAAAAGGCAATCGCCGTCGACCCTCGCCACGCGGCCGCCCACCACAACCTCGGCGCGATCTTTCAGCAGCAAGGCCAGCTTGTCGCGGCCCAAAAGGAATTCGAACGGGCAGTGGAACTCGATCCCGGCGCACGCAATTCGCGTTTTCAACTCGGCCGCCTGTACGCGAACGCCCGCCGCAACGCAGACGCGATCGCACAGCTCGAACGCGCCGCCGCGCCGCCAGAAGACGACCAGACCCCGACCTATCTGTACGCTCTCGCGGCAGTCACAGCGCGCACGGGCGACGCCGCAAAGACGAAAGCCCTGTTGCAGGCGGCGCGCGAAAAAGCCGTTGCGCGCGGGCAATCGCAACTGGCCGCCGCCATCGAACGCGACCTCGCTAAATAGGGCCTTGATGGTATTTGATACACGTATACTGCGCGGGCTCTAAACTCAGGCCATGAAGACATAGGATGGTGTCTCCCTGAAGGGGACTCACGCGATCTGGTGAAGTTCAAACTGTGGGCATGCGAACGGCTTCGGAGCGCAATATTCGGAGTGCACGGATGCCATGTTCCGGCTGGATGTAGGAGTCAGGAGCAAGAAGAACCCGGAACAAGCAGGAACCAATGCAAGTTGAACAGGCGAACGAGGATAAAGCACTCCTATAGTAGAAGACTCTCTAGGCATTCTCAGTTTCACCTTCAACACTGTACTCTCGCCATGCTTTCAATAAGCTCAATGTGAACTCAACTGCTTCTTGAAAAGTCATCGGGCAATTCGGTGGCGCATCTGGGAGTCGCGCGTGGCGAGAGTATTTCCCAATCGCTCTTTGATGGTTGATGGTTCTAGTAAATGAACTTATCCGGTTCTTCGAACAGCACCTCAGCTTGATAACAATCCCATCGTCGCCACCGAAGCGGCTCCTTACAATCTCGAACGCCCTGTATAGGCTTGTCCATGGATTTCCACCCCTGAACCCAAGTGCCTGACCACAGTACATAGCGGCTTCAAGAAAGTCAGGATCAGAGGAGCATTTGTCCAGATAAGGTGAGAGCAGATCGGTCCTGTCAGCCAATAGTTTCTTTATGACTGGGGTGCTATCCGTCCCAAGAATCAACGTCGGTCCACCTTCAGTCCATGGTCCCTCGCCCTTGAGAGTCGCTTCCACATCAATGATGCATCGAACGATGGGCGGCAAGAACATGGGGAACTGGATGGCCATCGCGGCCCCAATGCTTGGAAGTTCTTCACTGATCCTCCTCGTGACCTCCTCTTGGGTGGCCTCATTAGGTATTCGAGAATCAATGTAAAAGTAGCGTGGCGATTGGTCATGCTTGCCTTGGTACTCAGCAAGCCGAATTGGAGTGCCAATGATGAATCGCTCAAACAGTGCAATCTCATAGTTGCTGTTGAAACGGAGTTCAACCAACCACCGCTTGTCGGTCTTCAGGTAGTCCAAGCATCTACTTGTGCGGAGCGGCGGAGAATACGTCACATTTACACTGACATCCGAGGCCGGTGAGGGGATGTTTCTGAGATTCCGGATCTCACCTTCTATGTGAGAAGACATCGTTTCTAGATCCTCAGGTTCGATAAGTGTTCAAGGATTCGCCTAAGTTCAGGGCGAAAAGAATAGATGCGCAGTACTCCACCCCGGGAGTATAGCTATCTTTATCATTCCGTGGTCGTTGAAGACAAGTGGCCGCTATCTATAGAGCAGATATCCCGGTCAGTCCACGATATGTCAGTGAGTTCCCGCAAGTAGTCTGCGTACTCTCGGTTGTTGCATTTGAGCCCATGCTCGTTGACGTACAGATGGAGATGGTATGGGCAACTCTTGTGTAGGTGCCCTTGAGGTCCCACTAGATGGCCTTGTCAACGGCGAGACTGGCCGTGCCAACTATATCAATGCTCCTAAATAGAAGCCAACCTTACACCCCCCGCTTGACTTCGGTAACGGAAACGGGCAAA